>JAQWWZ010000014.1 GCA_029254745.1 Opitutales bacterium
ACATCCGTACCAATAATTGTGAATGCACAACTAAGGTATAACAGACTGAGCTTTGTAAACTTTTGAAACATGCAAAGGTTATATATTTCAAAATTTAGGATATGAGCAATTTTAATCGATTTTTAACCTAAATAAAAACAATCTTTAAAAAAAGAAATACAGGAAGCTAATTGGTGGTGAATTATTTAATTTAAAGGCCTCATTACTGTGAAGCCCTTTGACTAAAAAACTAGCGGTCTAGACTAGTTGGAGACCACATCAATCATCGCCTTGAGGATTGCATTCCATGTTGCAGGGTTTTCCAAGGTAGAATTCGGAAACATGCAACCATCCCAACATATATGCTTCATTCCACGATCCTGAAAATCTTTCAACCAGTACTCGGAGCAACGGGTAATATCTAGTTTTCCATTGGGATCATCCGCACGACAATGTTTTCCGGTTTTGTCATGTGACCCTGCACCATGTACCTGACCGTCATTTTGAGCTACATGAAAGTCGATCGTCCAAGGACGAAGTTTATCCGTCATTTTTTCGTACGCCGCATAAAACTCTTCAGCGGAATAACCATCTTGCAACAAAGCATGCTCAGGGGCGTTGTACCCCATGAGGTAAAGATAGGTATGAGCTAGGTCTGCCTGAAAACCCAAAGTTTCTGGCATCCCTACACCTTCGAGTAAATCCAATACATCCTTCCAGCTGTGCATACCCGCCCAGCAGATTTCTCCTTCAACGGCCAAGCGCTCACCGTGATCGGCCGCAATCGCTGCCGATTTTTTAAAAGTATCAATAATACGGGCGGTACCTTCATCCGGGTTTGATTTCCATTTTTCCACGCCGAACTCTGCAGAATCAATTCGAATAACTCCCCCTTTGCGTGAACCGTGATCGTTAAAGATCTTAGCCACACGGCATGCAAACTTGACCGCATCCAAAAACTTTTCCTGCTGTTCGTCTGTGCCCATTGCAGAGTCACCCACGGTCCCAGGCCATATGGGAGCCACAAGGGATCCGATATCAAATCCTTTGCTGGCGATGAGGTCCGCTGTTTGCTTTAATTCATCGTCACTAGCTTCTGGGTTAGTGTGTGGCAAAAAGAGAAAGTAATCTATTCCGTCAAACTTACGACCGCCAACTTCTGCATTCGCGGTAAGATCTAACATATGCTCCAAGCTGATAGGAGGTTCTTCACCTTCGCCATCACCTTTGCCGACAAGACCTGGCCACATTGCATTATGAAGTTTTAAATTAGAGAGGCTCATTTACATTTGTTCCTATAAGGGGTTAATTTACGCGAATAAACTTTCTTTTACAAAGAACAGAGGTAAGCAAGAAAAATCACACTTTGTCAGAAAATCACTCGCAAGACATAAAATAAGAGCTAAGTTGGAAACATGACTACTACATTAAATCACTACTTCCGCTATTTCACCTCTCTAATCCTTGCTTTAATAGTCTGTAATTGCTCATTGGAGTCTAAGGATTCTGGGCAGGGAACTGAAAATGTTTCCTTTTCTGTTTCAGAGTTTAAAGACCAATTACTTTCCTATGAGGCCAAAAAAGTAAAAACCTCGACTTTAAAAGATAAATTCGTGGGCATTTATTTCTCCGCAAGCTGGTGCCCTCCCTGCCGAACTTTCAGCCCAAAACTTGTTGATTTTAGGGATAAAAACAAGGACCAGTTTGAAGTTGTGTTCGTTAGCTCAGATGGTAGCCAAGAAGATCAGTTTAAATACATCAAAAAAGCAAATATGAAGTGGCTTACCCTACCCAATGGATCAGAAGCTGGCTCAGCCATTGCCAAGAAATTTGGTATTCGCGGTATCCCCTCTCTCGTAATTGTTTCCCCGGATGGGCAAGTTGTTTCCAAAAACGGCCGAGGAGATGTCACCAAGTCTCCCTCTACTGCCCTGAAAAGTTGGAAACAGCTTGCGGCTAAATAAGGGGTGTTCACTTCATAATACACGCTGTGTGCATACAGCGTCGTGCGTCGTGCGTCCTTTTGCATATGCATACTTCGAGGCTCTCACCACTCTGTAAACCGGGAAACTAGAGGTAGTCTACCACAACCTGACTCAGAGGATAATTCCCGAAAGATCAATATAGTATAAATGCACTTTGATCTCTGTATTATAGGGGGAGGTATTGTGGGCCTGGCTACAGCCTATCAGGTATCGCAAAATTATCCCAAGCTGAGCATTGCGGTGATTGAAAAAGAATCCTCACTTGCCAAACACCAAACCGGGCATAATTCTGGAGTTTTACACACAGGTATTTACTACAAGCCGGGGTCCCTCAAAGCGATCAATTGCAAAGATGGGAAGAAAGCCATGGAAGTATTCTGCAAAGAGCAGGGTATTGAGCATGAGCTTTGCGGTAAAATTATTGTAGCCCTTAACGATAAAGAGGTCCCACGGTTGCAAAACATTTTCCAACGAGGTCAGGAAAACGGTGTACGGTGTAAGATTATTTCGAGAGAAGAAATACTTGAGATTGAGCCTCATGTTGCTGGAATCAAGGGAATTCATGTCCCTGAATGCGGGATTGTAAATTACAAACAAGTCTGCCTACGGCTTGGTGAAATCATTGCCAAAAAAGAAGAAAATAAGCTTCTACTTGGGCATGCTGTTATCGGCATGCAAACCCGAACAGAAGGCCTGATCATTACAACCAACAAAGCTGAGATTGAATGCAAACATGCAATAAATTGTGCGGGTCTACACTCCGACCGGATCACCCGATTGGGAGGTCAAAAACCACCCGCCAAAATCATTCCCTTCAAGGGGGAATATTATGAACTGGAAAAACAGGCCAAGCACCTTTGCAAAAACTTGATCTACCCGGTCCCCGACCCCGCCTTTCCCTTTCTCGGGGTGCACTTCACCAGGATGATAGATGGGAGTGTAGAGTGCGGCCCAAATGCTGTACTTGCCTTAGGGCGGGAAGCCTATGGGAAATTTGACCTCAATCTTGGTGACCTGTTCGAATCCTTGACCTATTTGGGTTTTCAGAAAATAGCGATGAAGCATTGGAAAATGGGCTGGGGAGAGATGTGGCGATCATACAACAAAGGTGCTTTCGTGAAAGCACTCCAAAAACTCATTCCTGAAATCGAATCCAATCATTTAACCTGTGCCCCAGCTGGTATACGGGCCCAAGCTGTATCTCCAGAAGGTGCCCTGGTTGATGACTTCCTGATTGAGGAAAATGAACGCATCATCAATGTCTGCAATGCCCCCTCTCCTGCTGCCACTGCTTCGATCAATATTGGTAAAACTATTCTCGCCAAGCTCGCCAACCGTATCCAAGGACCCGGAGATTCAATTTCCTATGCCTTTAAAGATTAATTTCTTTCAAATAGGTTTTTTAGATTGCCCCTTACTTTTCTAAAATTACTTTCACCGCTTTCATGAATTACAAAAATATTCTCAGTATAAGCTTCCTTCCTTTTGCGTCTATTCTTGGGCAGACACAGCAAACAAACACGGATGCACCCGTGCTTGACGAGATTGGTGTTAAAGACACTCAACTTACATCCCTTGATTTATCCCGAGCTACGATCTTAAGCCAGGATACATTAGAAACCCGTCAAGTTCACTCACTCGAAGATTTAAATGGCTTATTTCCCAATCTTCATGTCAGTGGAAACGGCATCAAATCTTTCGGCGATGTTATAACGATGCGTGGAATTGGTAACACTCAATTCTTTGGATCACCGGGAGTGCAAATGTATATAGACGGAGTCCCACAAGGGAATGTTTTTTCCTATGGCTCTGATCTTTATGACCTGGAAGCAGTCGAAATTCTCAAAGGACCCCAAGGAAGCCGATTTGGGAAACTTGCACCTGGAGGTGCGATTAATCTGATCACAAAAAAACCTGGGGAAACTCAGACCAGTGAAGTCTCTGCTTCATACGCCACTTTCAACACTCAAAAATACAACATCTCGAGTTCTGGTCCCATGGATGACCAATTTTCCTACTCGTTAGGCGTTCAGAGATCTTTAAGTGATGGATATTTAAACAACACTTCTGGACGGGACAATGATTCTGAGACATGGAATGGGCGATTAAGCTTTCACTGGGATGGAGGCACCGGAACAAAAGCAACACTTGGAGCTTCCTTCGCTTCTCATGAATTAGGAGCACAACCATTGGTTCGTAGAAACCAAGCAGACTTTTATGCCCGGTCTGTAGATGAAGATGAGTTCACTAAAATTGACCAGAATCAACAATTTCTAAAACTCGAGCATGAGACAGAACTAGGAACAATTACTTCCGTAACATCAAGGAATGATTGGGATATGAACCCTAATGTTTTAGACGGGGATTTGTCACTCGCAGCAACAGGAATGCCTCGAACCTTAAAAACAACTATTTCACAAAACCTATCGGAGTGGACACAACTTTTTTCCATTTCAAACCAAGATATAAATAGTAATCAATGGAGCTTAGGTCTTTTCTTCGAGGATTCTGAAATTTTGGGAGATTCAACTAGACTTGTCCTCGAAGACAACCCCTTTTTTGCTGGTTTTGGTGCTGATGAAAATAAAACTACTAGCTCTATTGAATCCCATACTCTTGGTGGATTTATTACATACTCGAAGAATTTTTCGGACAAAACTATCGCTTCTTTCAACCTGCGAATAGATTCATTCAAAAAAGATATTGCTAGAAAGAACAGTAGTAGTTCGGATGGAAATTATACATTATCCAAATCCTTTGAAATTTTTTCTCCAACAATTTCAATTGAGCACAAGATTTCTGACAACTTTTCCACATTCGCAACTATTGGATACACAGAGAAACCGGGAGGATTCTCTGCGTTTACAAACAAAGAACAATCTGCTTTTGAAACCGAAGAAATTACATCCTACGAGATTGGTTTCCATTTGAGTGAAAAGTCATGGAATTTTGGCATCAGAGGATTTCTCAATGATATTAAGAATTTTCAGTTCGAACAGCCAGCCATTGGAAGTTCAAACTATTATTTAGAAAATGCTGAAGAAGCATCCGTTTATGGGTTAGAAATTGAATCTCTATGGAACCTAAGCGGAGGTTGGACTTTTGCTGCATCCTATGGTTTGACGGATAGCGAATTTGAGAAAGTCTCAACCTTACCCGCTTTAGTTGGCAAACAACTTACTTTTGTACCAGATCATTCTTTATCTCTAGTTTTAGGCCACGAGTTAGATAATGGATTATCTTACCAAGTAGGAAGTCGTACTACAGGAAAGACATTTTTCTGGGACAATACGGGGGGCAATACAAAGGATGTAATTGATTCTTACACATTACTTGAAGCACAGATTGGCTACACTTTTAATGATTGGGAATTTAATCTCTTTGGTACTAACCTTACAGATGAAAAATATTATACTTCCTTAGTATCGAGTCTAAAACCTCTAACATCTACGAATGGAGGATTGACTCCAGGTCCTGCACCCGGAGTAGCAGGATCTCCTCGTGCAATCGGTTTGAGTATATCCAAGGAATTCTGAGCTTCAATCATTCTGAGGAAAGGTTGAATGAGGGATTCCTCATTCAACCTTACGCACCCAGGAACTGGATCGCTGATCCGCAAAGAAAAATGATCAGTCCGGTGACTGCATGCATGTAGTCTTCAAACTTCATAAACAGGGAGAATCGGGAGATCCCGTAATAGAAGAACATAACGCAGAGTAACATCGTTAGAACCGTGGTTCCGCAAAATGCCAAAAGCACCAAGATCGACGACAGAACTTCCGTATTAGCTGTCCCCAATGACATCAGTGGGATCAGAGGCTCACAAGGGCCAAGAATAAAAAATATTAACAGGGCAAAAGGGGCACACCTGGAAATGGTATTTATCTGTGTTGGTTTTTGTTTCAAGCTGCTATTTCGCATCGCCCATCTTGTCCCCCAGGCAAAATAGATAGCACCAAATAGCAAAAGGAACCAACCGGCAAAATCCCCACGAAAGCTTTGAACCGTATCCATATTAAAAAAAGCTAACCCTAGAAGGAAAACCAAAGAACCTACAAGGATCGTACCCAGGACATGGCTCAACCCACAAAATAGGGTGTAGGTGGCGGTTTTAGGCCCACTCCAACCATTTGTTTTAGCCATCGCCACAAGAGGTAAATAATGATCGGGTCCTAAAATGGTATGAATAAAGCCAACAGAGGCTGCGCTCCCGGCAATGAGAAATGTTTCGGAAATCATAATCAAAAATGCATCTTTTTTTAATACCTGCGAAAACTTGGGGGCAATCGCCCGATAGCCTGATAAAGAGTCACGCGAATTTTATCCATTGCTTTTCGGAATTGGTAAGGATCTCCAGCCAAGATTTTCACTACCCACCCTGCCTTGCGGTGCATGGAAGTGGATCCGACAAGCAGACTCTCCGACATCATATCATGAATTTTCTGTCGGCAAGGAAGTTCGTCTGATACCTTTGGGGACACCAAGTAAAAGCATCCGTAAAAAGGAGTAAGGAATGAATTCCTCCATGGGTTCACTGATTCATTTTCTGGCTTCAGGGTGAAGGATTCCAAAAGAACGAGCTTTCCATCTTTCAAAACCTTCAACCGATTCGAAAATTTGGTAAACAAAAATGATTCGCCATAAGCTATTCTGCCCGGAAGCATTTTCTCAACAAACAAAACTTCAGCCCCATCCTCGACCTCCACCCAGGTATTTTGCTCCAGTGAGGTTGATTTCTGCAGAATTAACGAACCGGGATTGAACTCCAAGAAAGCCTGGTCGCTGACCTGAAATTCCTGCTTAACTTTGGCAACTCCGGAGCGCATAAAATGAGATCTGGTAGCCCCAGGTGTAGTCACCACCATAGCAGCTTTTCCAGACACTTTAATATTACAAATCATCCGATCACCTGAAAGCAGTCCGGCGGTTGGACAGGATAGGTTAATCAATAATGAACGGGTATCCTCATCGAAGTAAGGCTTACTAAGATGAACGGGGGGAGAAAAACGCTGGTGAGATAGATAGGGAAAGCCATGCAAATCCGTGCGGCATCCAAGTTGCACCCCTCCTTGTATTCCTAATGGTTTCATAAAATGAACCCGATCATTTCAGAATAAAAATTCCTTTGTTAACCATGCCACGACTTCATCCAAACCCTTGTGCGTTTTAAGATCCGTAAAAATAAAAGGACGCTCTTCTCTCATTTTTTTTGCATCCCTGTCCATAACATCAAGGTCAGCATCAACCAACGGTGCCAAGTCGGTTTTATTTATGATGAGAAGATCAGAATAACGGATGGCAGGGCCGCCTTTGCGCGGAATTTTATCACCTTCCGCAACATCAATTACAAAGATGAACGCATCCACTAATTCAGGCGAAAAAGTTGCTGATAGGTTATCACCTCCGCTTTCGATCAATACCAACTTGGCATCCGGGTGCCTTTCCTGTAACTGCTCGACGGCAACCGCGTTCATCGTGGTGTCATCCCGAATGGCGGTATGCGGACATCCCCCCGTTTCCACACCCATAATCCGGTCTTCTGGCAGTGCCTGGTTTCGGGCGAGGAACTGGGCATCTTCCACGGTGTAAATATCATTGGTGATCGCGACCATGGAATACTTCTCCCTGAGCACTTCACACAAGCGTAGAGTTAACATAGTTTTACCGGAGCCTACGGGACCTCCGATTCCAACCCGTACGGGACGGCTGAATTCATTTTTGTTTGTTTCAGTCATGATATAAATAGTCGGGAAAAAGCAAGTTCGTGACGGGCGGACGCAAGATCGAGCACAGGATTAAAAAAACCCGCATCTTCCCTCTTTACCTCCAAAGAGTTGGCAAGCAATCGTTGCACTTTTTCACCACTTATACAGCGATGAATAATCTTTTGACAGGCAAGTTCACCGAGCCTTAGCAATTTAACGGATGCCGAGCAGAAATTGGAAATGACCTGGTAGACCCAAGCAATCATCGATGAAGCCAAAGGAGTTTTTTGTGCATTTCGAAGGAGGGCGGTGGCAATAATCTGTTGGCATTGCTCCCCCCTATCCTGAAGTAATTGTTTACACTTTTTAGATATCGGGCACTGATAGATTTCGAGTATCATCCTCAGTAATTGTGCCCCCTGGGAACTGCCCGCATCTCGAATTTCACGGGTCAGTTTCCACGCTGATATTTCTTCATTAATCTTTACCAACTCTTCTAAATCATTCGTCTCAACTGCTTTCACAGAATACCTTAGATAAGGAAGCTCCAGTTTTCCCAAACTGGGTAAAATTTCCTGCATAAGAAAATCTTCCAGGTCCTCCTTTGACTTCACTCTACCCAAAGCAACCATTTCCTCGAGCCCATAGGAATGGGCATAACCACCACTTGGGAAAAGCGTATCCGTAGTTTGCAGTAAACCGCCCAGCCACTGCAAATGCTTTGGGGCGAGTTGATACTCGTTATCAGAATTCATGACAGGGTTACAGGTCAACATAGAGGAAATCTCCTACCACATATTGAAATACTTTAGTAATTTACCATTTCCGTGATGGTGGGATGCCGCGGCCACCATCGGCTGAAATACCTCAATTGATTCCTCAAAAGGAATTTTGATACGCTCGAGCATGAGCCGAACCGCGAGATCTCCTTCGACCATCAAATAAGTATCTTTGAACTGAGCCGGAAAATGAAGATTGCCTACCTGCCATGCAAGGTGGGCAGCTTCCCATTGCGTAGAAAAAGATACCAAGAAAACCGGTTCGGGTTTTTGGGCGATTATATAATTCCGATTACCTTCTACATGAAAGCAAACACGATTCTGCAAAGGGATTTCTAAATCAAAGCCAAAGTCGGTACCATCTTCTGCCTGCCCGCGCCACCTCCTCTTGGCAAGAACCCTTCTATCAACTGAAAGCGAAATTTCATTTTCGGATTCCTCGAAATCATCAGAGTAAAGCTTCTTGATAATTTTCATTATCAGAAAAGAAAATACCTTTGAGCGAGAGGAACCACCCTGGCAGGCTCACAATATAATTCCTCACCATCCGCTTTCACAATGTATGTTTCTGGGTCGACTTCTATTTTGGGCAGGGAATTATTTAGCACCAAATCCTTCTTGCCAATATCCCGCGTATTGCGAACCGGTATAAGTGCTTTTTGCAAACCCAGTTCCTGAAGTGATTGATTTTCGGATGATGCCTGACTTACAAAAGTTGCAGAAGTGGTTGTTTTCGCTTTTCCATACGATCCAAATTGGGGACGGTAATGCATGGGCTGAGGAGTGGGAATGGAAGCATTGGGGTCTCCCATATTTGCATAAGCAATCAACCCACCCTTGATTACCATTTCAGGCTTCACTCCAAA
>JAQWWZ010000027.1 GCA_029254745.1 Opitutales bacterium
CTTGCTTGCAGACAAGGAGATCAGGTCGGATTATTTGGATATGGAGACGAGACGCAGCAATGGATTCGTCCCGCGACTGGAAGTGGACACCTTCAGCGTGTCATCGCAGGAATTTCTTCGCTTAATGCCAAGGGAACGAGTCAGCATGAGCGTGCCTGGGACCAACTAGCATCAGTGTTACCCGGGCGGTCGATGGTTGTGTTTTTATCTGATTTTTTGGAAGCAGAAGATACTCTGGTAGAAAGACTGCGGTTTTCTCTCTCTTCGCACTATGAGTCTTTATGCTTGCAGGTCTTAGATCCGGATGAGCTTGATTTACCAAAGGAGGAGGCTTTACGATTTTCAGAGATGGAAGGTGTTCGTGAAATCTCTACATCTCCATCTGCTATCCGCTCGGATTATCAGAAAAATATGAACAGCTTTATTGACCGGCTGAAAAATAATATGAGTTTGATCTCAGCTGAATTTGAAAGTTTTCAAAGTGATCAAGACTTGGGCCACGCTTTGCGCCGCTTTCTGCGTGTGAGGAACCGGTTAAAGTGATGATCTTCAGCAAGCTGATATGATTGAGTTTGGACAACCGGCTGCACTGTGGGCGGGGCTGGCTATCGGTCTTCCGATTTTCGCTCACATGGCTTATCAAACGGTCACTCGGAAGCATGCCTTTCCTTCCCTGCGCTTTATCCAACCTGCAAGTATACCCCGTACGGGCCGAAAGAGTCCTTCCGATATACTTCTTCTTTTACTGCGGATTTTGCTCTTCTTATTTATTACCCTTTTATTAGCGGATCCCTATTGGCAGGATCCCCGTGCGTCTTCCTCTTTTGACCAACGTAATCAAACAATGATTGCGATCGATGTAAGCCCGAGCATGGTAGGCTGGAACGGATTGCCGGAAGCCAAAATGAGAGCCCAAGAACGATTGGGGTATGCAGGTTCTGAGTTTGGATTAGTTTCATTTGGTGCAGATGTTTTGCAAAAATTGAAGATAGGTACTGACCCAAAGATCATAGCAGAAGCGATTGAAGGTCTAGAGCATGATTGGCGTAAAGGGAACGCCCAAGTATTTCTGGACCGCCTCCCCGAACTTTTTTCCGAAGGGGCGCTTTCCAGAAAGATTGTGATAATAAGCGATTTTCAAAACAGTGACTGGCAGGCAGCGTATCGAGACCTTGCATCCGAAGGTATCGATTTTGAACTTTTGCAAGTCGGTGCCGGAGAAGAGATCGGGGGTCGTTCGGGAAATCAAGGCATCGTGGAAGCAAAAGCTGTACCCGTTGGAGCAGATAATATTCGTGTCTGGGTCGTTGTACGCAATTGGGATGATGCTCCCCAGGATTTGGAACTTTCATTGTCAGCAGGTGGAGAAATCAGAGAAAAGCAAGATCTGAAACTTAACCCGTTGGGTTCTGCACAAGCACAATTTATTTTACCAGCGGGAGATTTTTCAAAAGCCTTGGTTCGGTTGGAATCGAATGATAATTACGCTCTGGATAATGAAAGAAGTGTATGGTTGAAAGCTCCACCTCCCCGGAGGTTTGGGTTTTGGATCGGGAACGAAAACCAAGAAGATACCCCACAGGAACGAGATTTTCTTGAGACTGCTGTGCTTAGTGCGGGAGACAGTGGCTGGAACCGCTGGGAAGTAAGCCAAGATATTGCTGATGCGAAAAGAATGGGGGATGCTTCCTCTGATCTGGAACTTCTCTTTGCTTTGGGTGTTTGGGACTGGTTTGACCAGGAAGCACTAGCTTCAAACTTGAAGTCTTTTTTAGAGGGTGGGGGCGTGTGCTTAATGACTCCAAGTGTACCATTTTCAGCTTCTATTTCTTCTATAAACAAGTCTGATTTGTTGGACTTTAGCTTTTCGAAAGTTGCAGGAGCGGCTTCTAGATCAAGTGAGGTTTTTCGAATCGCGGCACTTTCTCAGGATAGCCCACTAAGTCAGTTGTTTTCAGGTACTTCTGCCCGCGACCTTTATCTCACATCTTTTCAACGGTTTGGGGTCTTAAAAAATATTAAGGATACATTAAAAGTTCCCTTGCGGGACCGGGAAGGGCATGCATTGGCGGTGATCAGGGAGTATGAAAGTGGGGGGAGGTTGGTATTTTTACCTTTCCGGGTGAGCCCAAGCTGGACAGATTTACCTCTGCGCAATTCTTTCCTCCCCTTGCTTATGGAGTTGGTGAAAAAAGGAAGAATGGAAGCAACTTCAAGGGCCTGGCCTATCTTGGAACCAGGAGACGCTTGGACAGGGGCTCAAGTCTTTCGGGCAGAGCGACCCGGGACTTTTCGATTTGAAGACCAATGGATCGAGGTGGTGCCGTCGTTGGCTGAATCTTCTCCTGAAGTGAGTACCTCTGTTGAAATAGGATTGGCACTTGGTGGAAAAAATGAAGCAAGGGGGCAGTCAACAGCTACAAGCGAGTCAAGTATAGAGAACCAGCATTCTCTATGGTTGTGGTTTGCCATCGCTACATCGATCCTCTTATTTGTAGAAATGATTTGGTGCCGACCAAAATTGAAAATGCCTGGGGAAGAGGATAAGCAAAATGCCTAAGTTCTTACAAAAGCTGAAGCATGAGGCCCGGGTCTTTCTTTACTCCAGAAGCATGCTCGCCTTGACCATTGGTTTATTGGTTTGGCCCGTGCTTGTTTTTCTTGTCGATTTATACGACCGCTTTTTCCCCATTTTGGAAACCGAAGCAGGAGGATGGTTATCCTTATTAGCTACGGTTTCTGGGCTGACCTTAGCCATTTGTTTTGTTTATTTTTGGAAGAGGGCACCCAAGGCTTCCCAAATTGCTCAAGAGGTTGAACGTGCCAATCCTGACTTAATGGATTCCCTGAATTGTGCCGTTGAGTTGGAGGGAAAAGCTAAGGAAAAAGAACTTACATTTATGGAGCAGCGGGTTGTTGACTCCACCAACGCAAGGATTTCATCGATCGCATGGGGGCAGGGTATACGACCAGGTGGGCGATTTTGGGGGGGATTAGTTGCAGGGGTTATCTTTGGCTTTATTTTGACAGTCTGGAGTGCGGGTACAAGCCCGATTCGTAAAGCTTTGGATGCACACTCCGATGAGCCAGGCTTGAGTCTTTTTACCTCCAAATCCGGTTCGAACCTGGAGGAGGTATTTGCAGCCTCTGCGGAATTTACTCGAGGGGCTGATATCTCAGTTTTTGCAGACATTACTCGGGGTCACCGTGGTCAGAAGCAGGCATTTATAGAATTTGCAGAGGATGGTAGGGGCATGGCCCGAATGGAGATGCTGACCACTCCTATTTTGGGAAGATTTGAGTTTGTTGTTCCTTCCCTAACTACCCCTTTCACATATCGTGTTGTCACTCCGAGCCTTACATCAGATTGGAATAACCTGGCACCTTACGATCCTCCATCAGTCAAAAGTATTACTTGGAATATCCAGCCTCCTCAATATTTGAAACAGAGTAATTTTTCTCATGAGGGTTATGGCTATGTAAAGGCCCCCGAAGGGAGTTTGGTAGAACTTGCACTGGAGGTGAGTGATGTGCCCAAAAACATCCGTGCCAGCCTTCATGGCAAAGATGTTAATCAAAGCCTGGAGCAGGGAACCGATGGAATCTTTCGGTTCTCTTTCACCTTGGATACAGAGTGGAAGGGCCAACTGGTTTTAGCTGATCTAGATAAACCAAGTCGGCCTCAGGTCTTCTATGATCCTGTCATATTTTCTCCCATACCTGATAATCCGCCCATCGTTGAAATCACTGAGCCTGCTAAGGATTTACAACTCCCAGCTGACGCACAATTTCTTGTCGAAGTATACGCTTCCGATGACCATGGAGTAGCGGATGTAAGGATTCATATTTCCCATGCAGGAGAAAAAATAGAAGAGACAATATTTGTTGAACCGATGGAGCGAGAAAAGGCACAGACTTATGTCTTTGACCTCAATGATCACCCCCTGGCCATTGGGGATGTAATTACTTATATGGCTCTCGCTATGGACAATAAAGAACCCGAAGGACAGCTAGCTCGCTCCGAAATCTATTTTATTGAAGTATTACCTGCAGAAGGGAATTCCACTGATTCCGATGGAGGCGGTGAGGGTATGTCAGAAACCAAAGAAATTCCCATCCGGGATTTTATCAATAAGACCAAAAAAATCATCCGAGAATCTTATGATGGTTTACTTGAAGATAATGACCTTGTTACAGAAAGACTATCCCTCGATATCGCCAATGATGCTCTGAGTCTAAAGCACGAAATGACCAAGGTTTTCGATGAAAATGAAGGCATGTTTCCCATTGTGGATGGTATTGATTTGGGGGAGTTACTAAATGAAGCCACTTACCACATCGAGCAAACAGAAATTTTTGCGGGTGATATCATGCTAGAAGATTCACTGGAACCTTCCGAGAAAACATTAAGGAAGCTTGTACAGCTTTATGCCTTGCTTCAAAAGATGGAGAAGAAGAACCAAAAAGGTAAGACGGGAAAGCCGAGCGAATCCTCGGGCAAAAGTGAAGAACCCCAAGAAAGCGAGGAGAAGTCTGAGAGCCAATCGGAGCAACTCAGTCGCATGGCGGATGATTTAAATAAGTTAAAAGATTTAGAAGATCGCCAGCGTGAGCTGAATAATGAAGTCGGGCGAGCTGCAGGACAGGGTACCCAGGGTGCTCCCAATCAAAAGTCTGCCCAGACACAGGAAGATATCCGCAGGGATCTATCGGGCCTCGAAGATGAGTGGTATAAGCGGGCAGGTAAATTGGGGGATGTCGCGGACCTAAAGCAGGCAGGAAGAGAAATGAAGGAAGGTGCAGGTGACCTGCGAAGAGATTCCCCCCGAGAAGCTCAGCCTCATGGTGAGCTTGCGGAAGAAGCCATGGGCCGTGCGATTTCGGAACTACAATCCAAAATGGCTTCTCTCGCCGGCAGCATGGTGGATCAACTGAGTGAGGGAGCTGGTGGCATAGCTGAAAGTCAGCGAGAAATACAATCGGAAACGCAGGGAGCAAGTTCGGGTAAAGGAGATAAACTGAAAGAGAAACAAGATCAGCTAAATCAGGCTGCAGCTGATCTTCTTAAACAGATTGACCAAATGGCTCGATCTCTTGGGAAATTTAATGAAAATGCGATGGAGGACTTGTTACAAAGTGCCCGGGATTCTAGAGAGGGTGGCTTAGAGCGGTCGGGGAAGCGGGCATCAAATTCCCTTCTTTACGAAAATTTTCCGTCCGCAGAGAAGGAGGAGGGGAAAGTAGCTGAAAATCTGGAAGACCTAGAGGAAAGCCTTGAAGGTGTGGCAAATAAGTTGCGTAATCTTGGGAATCAGGAACTACAGGACTTAGTTGAAAATTTACTAAAAGCACAGGATGACCTTCCTGGAATGGGATCAGAAGAAATGAAGGAGAGTACTAATGAGATTGCACAGGCTCTTGGTTCCATGCCCAATGCAAAACAGAATGAAAAACTCATCAACCTTACCCAATTCTTCGAGCAAGTCGCCATTAGTGAAGACCCTTCCCAGTCAAAATCTATGGCCGCAGCCGCTATCGCGGAAGCCCTGCAATTAGCTGAACAATTTTTTTGGAAAGAGGCGAAGGAGAACTTGCTGCGAAGGAACCAGTCTGCCACTTCTGCTCCAAGCCGTTATAAAAGGCAAGTGGAGGAGTATTTTCGGCGTATCGCTGAGGGAGAATAAACTATGGGTATTGATTGGCCTGCATCTCCTCTTTTACTGCTTCTTATCGCTTGCTTTCTCGTCTTAGCTTTATGGTTGCAGGGAAAAGCTCTCTTTCGTTCGACTTTACCACGATTAGCGTGGAAGCTTGTCGGACTACGGGTGCTGACTACATGCCTACTTTTGTTGTTATTGGTTAGGCCTTTTTTGTCCACGGAAGAACCTGATGTCTCGAGGATGAAACTCTTGGCTCTTTCAGATTTATCCGGGAGTATGGATGCTAAAGATGAAAAACAGGGTCCTCGTAGAATTTCTGAAGTAGCCCCATTTTTTGCTGTGGATCGTGAAGGTGCATGGATAAACCAAATGCGTTCCCATTATGGGAAAGTTGATCGCTTTGGATTTTCCAATGAAGTTTCTCGTTTAAGCAGAAACTCCTGGCAGGTGCCTGAACTTGGGAAGAAGACTGCTCTTGGGGATGCCTTACATTCAGGCTTGTCTCAAGAGGTTGAGGATTTTGAGCTCGGGTCAGTCGTTGTATTTTCTGATGGGGTTAACAATCAGGGTAGGGATATGCTAGCAGTGGCCAAGGAATACCGGGCAAGGGGTATTCCGATTAATGTAATTGGCGTGGGCAAAGAATTACTCCGTGGAGATATTGGTGTTTCTTTTGCTGATAGAAACCCCCGGGCCGTGGCCAAAGAGGAACTTTTATTCCAGGCAGAAGTTATCAACAAATTTCCTGGTCGTAAAAAGGCTCGGGTTTCGCTTGAGAAAGGAGATCAAGTTGTGGAAGAAATTACAGTGGATTTAGAGGGAGGAGAATCTAAGGTCTTATCCTTTGCTCCCTTGTTTCCAAAATTTGCCGGTTCCCAAAGGTATCGACTTGTGGTGGTCACACCAGAGGGGGATTCGGACCCTTCAAATGATTCGGATTCCCTTCTTGTTGTCATCAACCCACCTGAGCAGTTTTCCGTCTTATACCTCTCCAATCAAGTTCGGCCACTATATCCTTTTTTGAAGAGAACTTTGGGGAATGAAGAAAGGTTTAATCTGAGTTCGATCGTGAGACTTGGGGAAAATGTTTTCCATGCCTTTGGTGAAAAGGTGAAACCCGACTATCCCCAGGATCCCAATGATTGGATGGAATTTAACACCGTTTTATTAGACCTTGAATGTTTAGCAGAATTAAATGCATCGGTTGTTTCATCGCTGAAAGATTTTGTGCAAAAAAGAGGGGGTGGGTTGTTGGCATTTGGGGAATTGGGAGAGGCTCGGAAGCAACTGGGTGGATTACTCCCCGCAAAGAGCACAGAACGAGTATTGGCAAAAGATAACCTTTCCCTACGGGTTTATGAGCAACCGTTGTTTACTCCAAAGGATCGGGTCGAGAAAATGAAACCTTTTATGCCCGATCGTTTGCCGGGGTATTTTGTAACTACGCAGAACAAAGGAGCCCGGGGAGTTGTCGTTTCCAAGGCTAATGGGAAGGCAGTATTATCGGTGCAGGCGTATGGTGCGGGCAAATCTGCTTATTGGGGAGTCCCTGACGATTGGCGTCGTGCGATTGGGAATGAAAGCGGGGCAAAAGAATTTCGGAAATTTTGGCAAACTGTAACTCAATGGCTGGGGGAAGGCGGGGAGGACCGCTTGAAGATAGATGAGCGGGAAGATGTCCTGCCTCGTGGAATTGATGCCACACTTAAGGTCGAAGCATTAGGGGCGGACTTTGAACCCGCGATGGATGCAATGGTAAAAGCTGAAGTGATGGGACCTGACGGCTTTTCTAAAACGATTCAACTCTACCCTCAAGGTGCAACAGCCGGGCAGTATAGTGGCTCCTTTCGTCCAAAGCTACCGGGTGCATATGCTGTGAAGTACAACCTGCTGTTTCCGGACGGAGAAGAGTTAAATTCTGAGTCTTTTATCCGGGTTTCAGAGACAGGTGAAGAATCCAAAGATCTATCCTATGCGGAGCGCGAGCTGAAAATGCTGGCAAAATTAACCGGAGGCCAATTTTTATCGATCCAAAAGATGAACGATAATTGGGTTCCTACTTTTGCAGAATCCATTCCCACCCTTCAAAAGCGGGCCAGCCTCTCCGATCTTTGGCCCTTTTTCATAATGCTCTTTTTAGCTGCTGGATTTGAGTGGGTTCTTCGAAGGCAGGTAGGATTAAGATGATGAAAATTTTCGTTGTCTGTATCCTGTATTTTTACATTACCTCACAGGTGGTAGTTGGCCAACCTTCTGGTCCCTTACCCACCGAGTTTATCCCTCGAGGGTTGGAAGTAAATGAAAGCATGCTACCAGATCAGAACTCCTCCGTAAAAAAAGGTCTGGTCCGCACTTCCAAAATGGAGACGATTAGAAAAGCGGGTGATGATCTTCGGAGTGGTGCAGAAGGCCTACGTGTAGGTGCGGCAAAGTTATTGGGCAAGTACCCGGAGTCAGGGTCCGCCTTGATGTTGGTTGGTGCTCTCGATGATAAAAGTCCATTGGTTCGAAGGGCGGCGATTGTCTCCTTAACCGAGCAAGCGAATAATGGTTTCCCTATATTTGACCGCTCTTTGCTCGAAAAAGTTTTTTCCAAGTTGGGGGACAAGGATGTTGAAGTGAGGAGAGAGGTATCGGCTATGATACCTCGTCTAGTAGGGGGACTCATGCGCTCTGGTATGAAAATGGTCGAGATCAATGGACGGAAAGTTTATCGTTCCATTCCCGCCTCCCTCCGCCCCGACCTTTACGCTGTAGCCAAAAAGGCCATGCTTGATGAAGATGCTATTGTCAGGCAAAACATGCTGAAATACTACCAATATCTTCGCATACCCATGTCGGTGCCTACTTTTGAAAAACTTCTGAATGACACAGATCAAGGAGTTTTACTGGCCGCCCTAAATCGAGTGTCCGTCAACGCTCGTGAGCCCAGAGTCATCACTCGGATAGATGAATTATCTAAGCACCCCAATAAAGGTATTCGCTTGAAGGTCATAGATGTTGCACGGGATTGTAACCGTTATGACTCAAAGTATCGCTCAATCTTGAGACAAATGACGCAGGATAAAGAACCGGAAGTTACCGCGATGGCAGCCGTTGAATTATCACGGTTGGGAGAGCGTTTGCCTCCTGCAACTGTCGAGAAAGTCAGGACCTATTTACTTAACTCGCGGGGTATGACTGCTCAGGTAACGACCATTCTTTATGCGGTTTCTTCAATGGGTAAGGATGGGATCAATATTTACAAATCTCTAACCGAGCATAGTAGCTCAAAAATGAGAACAGTTGCTTGGCAAAGATTGCTGAGTCTAACCTCTGGTTGGAAAAAATCATCCACCTGGTTACCTGCTATGGAAGATAAAGCCAAAGGGGTAAGAGATGCCGTACTGGTCAACTTGCGTGGGCGTGTCGGCTCATTACAATCTGATCAATTGAATGATCTGGTATACAGCTCCTATCCCAATGTAAGGATTTTTGCAGGCCAATGCTTGATGAATGTTTCTGATGAGACGTTTCAGGAGTTTGGCTTTGAATTATTAATTGATGAAAATGAAATTGTTCGCTCCACTACCATCCGGGCTCTGGGGGTGCGGAAACCACCTGGTTGGCTACAAATCATGTCCCGTTCCTTGCTGGATGATAATTATGTTGTCCAACGTGCAGCAATGGATGCCTTGCTTGGAGACAAGGAAAAGGGCGTGCCAGTCTTGCTCTCCCATGTGTCGAAAAACCCAGCTAGTAAAATTAGTTCGTTGGCTAGGAGCGAGCTACAACGAATAGGACTTGGCCGATGAAAATAATTTTACCTTACTTTTGCTTGCTGATATCTTGGGGCCTCCTTTTTCCTTTAAACGGACAAGCTGAGGAGGAACTTAAAGGTGGAGGGATTCGAATCATGCAACTCATGAGAGTAGATAATGGTTCCCGCCGGTATCCAGATGCCTTACCAAGTTTGCTTAAAATGATGAACGAGCAAACCTCGGCCTGTTTTGACATCGACCCTCTTTACATCTCGGAGCTAACAGATGAGAGGCTGTTTGAAAACCCAATCCTTTACATTAATTGCGATGATCAGCCAAATATGGAGTTTCCCGAAGAGGAAAGAGAGGCCCTACGGAGATACATGGAGCAAGGTGGTTTTGTTTACCTGGATGCAGGAATAAAAGCTTCCTTTCTCGGGCGAGATTTGGGACATAGTTATGCGGCTTGGGAGGAAAGGCCCGAGGTAAGAGAATTATTTTCTCTCATTTATCCCGATAAATCTTTTCTTCCACTCCCTCGGAATCACGAAATATTCAGATCTTTTTTTAAAGGTCTGCCCAAAAATGATGATCTACAGATCAAGCAAGACCAAAAAAGATTACCGGAGACCGTACTAACTTTCGTAGAGCAGGAAAAATGGCCTCAAGGAACTTATTCCTTTGTCGGATTGAAGGTAAAGGGGCGTCTTGCCTGTGTTGCATCTCCGATTTGTGCGATGGGTTGGGGGAAAGATGAGTTTGGTGCATGGATTCCACCGATCTCTTTCCGCATTCGTGAATCAGCTGAAAATTTTGACCAGGAATTAAAACTAGCATCTTTTTCCGGGAAAACTTATGAAGTGACGAGAGAGGACGGGCTGAAAGATGTCATTTACTCTGTGCAAGGACAAAGGCCATTGTGGGTAAAGGAGCCCAATGGCCGATGGCGCATTTTTAAATACTACACGGGGGAAGAAATTAGTAATTATGCTCATGCCTTTTATGCGAGGTTGGGCATGAATGTGTTTCTTTATGCTTTCCTCCATTGACCTGTTTGTCTTTGCTAGAATGTTATCGTGAAAAACTATCCATTTCCAGATCCACCAGAGGCCCCAGATCTTCGTTGGTTTAAGAGGATTCCACCTGTTTACTATTGGTGGATGGGGGCGTTTGCTTTACTAGGGGTCACTGTTGTTTGGTTACCTTCCCAATGTGCATTGGATGATCTTGGTGTTCCTGATCGGGGTAATTCAGAAGAAAATAACTTCAGTAAACTTGACCAAGATAAAGAATTAGAGTTCAGGAAGAATGGGCTTTGGTATGAAATTGACTCCAATGCTTCTTTTTCCGGATTCGCGGAAGCTTACTATCCCAATGGAAGTCTCCGATCCCGCACCAAAGTAAAAGAAGGTGTGGCTTACGGCTTGATCGAGGAATGGGACGAAAATGGAACGAAGTTGGGAACTCCTTTTAAGGATGAGTTCCTTAAATGACTTCCTTGCAGTGTCGAGCACTCTTTTTTCTTTCATTTTCCTTTCTTTTGGCTGAGCCCAAGCTGCCCAAAGATGAGCACTTTCTGTGGTCTGCAAAGTATCTTGCCAAAGAGCAGGAAATCTCCAAAAACATTCAACAAAAACCCGGCTCGGTTGCCTTATACTCCACGCGTGGTGATCTTCGAATGTTTTTGGGCGATTTTTTAGGAGCCCGGCGTGATTATGAAAAAATGATTCAACTAGATCCGTCTACAGAAATATCTCATTGGCGACTTGGTATCGCTTATTTTTATCTTGGACTTAGCAAGAAAGCTGCCCATCAATTTGAAATTTATCACCAGTATGATTCCGTAGACCGTGAAAATGGAATTTGGAGGTTTATGTCTCAAGTAAAGGAAGTCGGGGTGGTACAGGCACGGAAAAATTTATTACCCTATGTAAAGATTGACCGACCTCCTTATCCCTGGCTTTACGATCTCTTTCGTGGAAAGCTTCAAATGGCTGATGTTTTTCGTTTGATTGAGCAAGCGGGTTTCGATCGAGATTATAAAGAAAGAGTTCTATTTCATGCCTATTTGTATGCGGGGATTTATACGGAAACAGTTGAAGGCAACATTGGGCTTGCCGAAGAGTATTTGAGTGCAGCAGTGTTGAACCAATATGGCAGGACTACCGTCACTTATATGTGGCAAGTGGCACGCTTACATCATCAACAGCTTAGGCAGGTGATAAAGGAAAGATAAGTGGGAATAGGTTCGGTGAAATGTCAGCCAAGCAGTCACTTGGATGCCTTTATCTGAGAATGTAATACCGATCCAGCCAAAAGAACAGGTGCGGTCAGGTTAATAACGGGAATCATCCAAATACAGGAGGCAAGTAGTCCTTCTGCAAAGTGTGCTGTTTTTTTGGATGGATCATTCCTCACCCTCATCCTGCAAAGGGTACCATATTCTTTACCCAGAAGATATCCGTTTATCCCTATTTGGATCGAAATACCAACGGGTGGGAAAATCCAGCCAAGAAGGTAGAACGGTAGAGCAAGAAAGTTAATGAGAAGCGTGAAGAGAATGAACCGCATTGAGAAAATAACTCCCGCTGCAAGAGTAGGAGGGGGATGTAAGGTGAAGTCCGGGTAATGTCTCACTTGAATCGCATCAAAAATATCATCAATAAAGACACCGAGAAAAGCTGCATGAATACCGGCAAAAGTAAAATACCCGATCACTAATATAAAAGATGCACCAATCAACTGTATCACCCCTCGGAACAAACCCTTTGCATCCCCAAACCAGTCATGGAGAGTATGATTTAATAAATCGAGAGCCCAGCTTATGCCACCTGCCCCTAAGACGAGTAAGAGTACGATACTGGAAATCGTAAGCAGAGTCGCATAGCAGAGCGGTTTAAAGATTTTTTGGTCTTTAAGTTGTGAAAGAGTCAGCAAGTAGGATGTGATCATTAGAATCGTACCAGAGGGGGAGAATTCTCAATAATGAAATGTTTTTATGAAAATGCAATTTTTTCCAGTGGACAAATCAGGAAGGGGAGCCCATTAATAGACTGTGGAATGGATGAAAGGGATTGATGGCTGATCACAATTATACAGCAGACAGCATAAAGTCGCTCGACTGGAAAGAGCACATTAGGCTTCGTCCGGGTATGTACATTGGGAAACTCGGTGATGGCTCATCGGATGATGATGGCATTTATGTTCTTCTTAAAGAAGTACTCGATAATTGTATCGATGAGTTTGTCATGGGCTTCGGTAAAGAGGTTGACATCGTTTGTGATGGTCATGCAGTGGAAGTTCGTGACCACGGGCGTGGTATACCCCTAGAGAAATTACTGGATTGCTCATCCAAAATAAATACGGGAGCGAAGTATGACTCGGAAGCTTTTAAGAAGTCAGTGGGGCTAAACGGAGTTGGTATCAAGGCAGTTAATGCCTTGTCGACCTCGTTTAATATTCAGTCATACCGAGAGGGAGATACTCGACAAATTGAGTATTCTTGTGGGGAACCTAAATCGGTTGATAAGAAAAACAAGAAGACTTCGGAGGAAAACGGGACCTTCATTTCCTTTATTCCTGACGATACGATGTTTAAAAAATATCGATATCGTAATGAGTATGTTGAGCGAATGCTCCGCTACTATACTTACCTTAATAAGGGCCTTACTATTCGTTACAATGGCAAAAAGTTTCGCTCCAAGAATGGTCTAAAGGATTTGCTCGAGGAAAATCTTTCCGAAGATCCACTCTATCCAATTATCCACATTGAAGGAGACGACATTGAGGTCGCGTTTACCCATATTGAGCAGTACGGAGAAGACTATTTTTCCTTTGTGAACGGGCAGCATACCACCCAAGGGGGCACCCATCAGGCAGCTTTCCGTGAAGGGTTAGTTAAAACAATACGAGACTTTTCAAAAAAGAACTTTGACGCTCCCGATATTCGAGGAGGTTTGGTTGCTGTAATAAGTGTTAAGGTACAGGAACCTGTGTTTGAGTCACAGACCAAAACAAAACTTGGTTCCTTGACCGTTGCTCCAGAAGGGGAGTCCATTCGTTTGTTTGTCGGAAACTTTCTGAAGGAAAAGCTAGACAATTATCTCCATAAGAATCCGCAGACTGCGGATGCGATGCTCGAGAAAATTCAACGCAGTGAGCGAGAGAGAAAAGAATTAAAAGGAATCCAGAAAATAGCCCGTGAGCGGGCAAAAAAGAGTAAAGTACACAACCGAAAACTTAGAGATTGTCGGGTTCATTTAAATACAAAAGACAAAAATCGCTTCAAGAGTACACTCTTTATCACCGAGGGCGATTCCGCCAGTGGATCAATTACCAAGGCACGGGATGTACAATTCCAAGGTGTTTTTAGTTTAAAAGGTAAACCGCTTAATTCTTTTGGTTTAACCCGAAAAGTTGTCTATGAAAATGAAGAATTTAATCTAGTGCAGGCAGCCCTTGGTATTGAAGATGATTTGGAAAACCTTCGCTATAACCAAGTTGTCATAGCGACTGATGCGGATGTAGACGGTATGCACATCCGTCTGTTATTGATTACTTTCTTTTTACAATTCTTCCCAGAGCTGATTCGGCAGGGGCATTTATTTGTTTTGCAAACTCCACTTTTTCGGGTTCGAAACAAGAAAAAAACCTTTTATTGTTACGACGATGCCGAGCGTGAGGCCGCGATCAAAACTCTCGGCCGTAATCCTGAGATTACTCGATTTAAAGGGTTGGGAGAGATTTCGCCTGATGAATTCAAGCATTTTATTGCAGATGATATCCGTCTAGACCCTGTGAAAATTGATGTTCAGGAGTCGTTGAAAGAAATGCTCAAGTTTTTTATGGGTAAAAATACCCCTGAGAGACAGGAGTATATAATCCGAAACCTCCGGTTTGAGCATGACATTGTGGGTGAACAAGCGAAAGCGAAAGCTCAAGACGAAAAAAGTAAAGGTACAGAACCAGAGCTGACCCCGGACCAAAAATCCGATGAAAGCGAAGCTGCTTAATTTTCTAGGTCATGGCTGAAGAAAAAGAAGCAAAGGATGCGCAAGACAAAGAGGATCCAGGAAATAAGAAAACGGAGCCTGAAGAAGTCAAAGAAGTTCGTCGTTTTGATCCTGAAGCCCTGGCCCAAAGTGCAAATACAGAAAGAGCAGATGGGGACGATGCCATTTATGTTGATGATATGTATGGAGACTGGTTTCTGGACTATGCTTCATATGTTATTCTTGAACGGGCAGTCCCTCATGCAGATGATGGTCTAAAGCCAGTTCAGCGCAGGATTCTTCATTCCATGCGTGAGCTTGAGGACGGCCGTTACAATAAAGTAGCAAATGTCATTGGCAATACCATGAAATACCACCCTCACGGTGATGCTTCCATTGGTGATGCCATGATTCAGCTTGGGCAAAAAGACTTACTGATTGATCCACAGGGAAACTGGGGGAATTTATTGACTGGAGACTCAGCGGCCGCGCCCCGATACATTGAAGCACGTCTGACCCCATTTGCACTGGAAGTCATTTTTAGCCCAAAGATCACAACTTGGGCTTCTTCTTATGATGGAAGAAATAAAGAACCCGTTACTTTCCCGGTAAAATTTCCGCTACTTTTGGCACAGGGTGCAGAAGGTATTGCGGTCGGGTTATCGACCAAAATCCTACCCCATAATTTCAATGAGATCCTAGATGCCATGATTGATGCATTGAGGAAGAATGTTGTGAACTTACTTCCTGATTTCCCTCAAGGAGGGATTGCGGATTGTACCGATTATAATGGAGGTGCGAGGGGGGGAAGAGTTCGAGTGCGAGCCCGAATGGAAAAAGTTAAAAAGCATCTACTTAAAATTACAGAAATTCCTTTTGGTACGACCACCACTAGCCTGATTGATTCGATTTTGAGTGCCAATGATAAAGGTAAAATTAAAGTTGCTAAGATTGAAGATAATACAGCTGAAAATGTTGAGATTATGGTACACCTGCCCTCCACTGTATCTGCTGAAGAATCTCTTCCTGCTCTGTATGCATTCACAGACTGTGAAGTAAGCTTAGCCCCAAATGCCTGCGTGATTCAACATAATCATCCGCAGTTTCTTGCTGTTAATGACCTGATTAAGTCATCCGCTGAACTCACCCGGGAATTGCTTAAGCAAGAGCTTGAAATTAAACTTCATGAGTTGCAGGAAAAATGGCACTTTGCTTCTTTAGAAAAGATATTTATCGAGAAAAGAATTTATCGCGATATTGAAAAAGAAGAGACATGGGAAGGGGTGATTGCTGCTGTAGATAAAGGATTAAAACCCTATGTGAAAGTCTTTCAACGAGAGATCACTCAGGATGATATACTCCGGCTCTTGGAGATAAAAATTAAACGAATTTCAAAATTTGACTCGTTTCGCGCCGATGAGCTTATTAAAGGGTTTGAGGAAGAAATCGAAGAGGTAAAAGGGGAGTTATCCCAACTTACACGCTACACCATCCGCTACCTTAAAGACCTTAAACAGAATTATGGCAAAGAACGGGAGCGTAAGACAGAACTTTCAGTCGATGGAGATGGAAACCTAATTCCATTTGATCGAATTGTGGCATCTAAAGTAGTGGTTGCGAACGAGACTTTATACTTAAACCGAAAAGATGGCTTTGCTGGGTATGCCCTTAAAAAAGACGAGTCAATTGAGAAGTGCTCCGACCTAGATGATGTCCTTGTGATTGGCAAAGATGGAGTCATGAAGGTAATGAAAATTGCGGATAAAATGTTTGTCGGTAAAAATCCTCTCAAAGTTTCAATCTTTCGCCGAGATGATCAAAAGGTTTATAATTTAGTCTACCGGGATGGTCAAAGTGGCCGGTTATATGCCAAGAAATTTAAAATTGGCGGCGTCACCCGGGACAAAGAATATCCACTTTTCAAAACGCACGCAAAATCCAGGATTTTCTTTTTCACTGTGCATGACACTGAGAAAAAAAATAGCCGTGTACTTGTCCACCTCGATCCTGATCTTAAAAGAATTAAGGAGATGGTAATTGAGTTTGATTTTGCTTGGTTGGAAGTGCAGGGGAGATCCGTGAAGGGCAGCACACTGACGGCACATAAAGTAGACCGTGTAGTTAATGCCCCCAAGACTGAAGACGGAGACGGCGAGATTTCAACCAGTGTAAAAGATACAATGATCCCTACCACTAAGCCACCTGCGGTAACGAAAGATCCAGATCCGAAACCCCCAACAGAATCTGCCACGAAAGCCTTGGAAGAACCAAGCAAGGGGGAAGCAAATGAATCTGAGCCACCTTCTGGAGCTTCACCGTCTGAGAAAGAACAGGCTACATTTGATTTTTAAAAAAATAGGTTCAAATTTAGATTCTTCCTTAAAGAAAAGGATTACAACTAGCGGATAATGTCAACTGGGCTTACAAAAGAGGAAGTAAACCGAAAATTACTTCATGGTGTCGCGGTGGTTTTGCCAATTGGTATTTTCTACATACCTATGCTCACGGACCATACCAGATTTCTGGTTATGTGGCTTGTGTTTTTGCTTTTTCTTGTATCGCTGCTGATTGATGGGCTGAGGTTGAAGAAGAAGCGCGTTAATATTATCTTTTCTCATTACTTGGGTTCAATGATGAGATCTGCAGAAAGTAACCAGCTAACTGGGGCCACCTATGTGGTGGCTGGCTCTTTAATTTGCAGTGGACTTAGTCTAATAAGCGAATCATTCGCCGCATCAGCTTTTATCGGCCTTACTTTATTTATTCTTGGAGATGCAGCGGCAGCTATTGTAGGTAAGGGGATAGGAAGAGTGAAAATTGGAGATAAAACTTTGGAAGGGGCCCTGGGCTGTTTTATATTTTGCTTTCTTTTGTCCTATTTTGTTTTCCCCATAGTTCCTCAGTTTTTAAATTGCTGGGGAGCGGGACTGACTTTACAGGCATCGGTTATGGTCTCAGCCTCTGTCGCTTTGCTTGAACTGTTTCCGATACGATGTGGTAATCTTACAGTAAATGATAATCTTTATGTTCCTGGATTAGTGAGTCTGTTTGCTTGGTTTATTTCTTGATTCTCTTACGAAAAGATCCAAGAGCGTAACGTTCCTGGGAAAGGCAATTTATTAACTCAAGATTGTCATCCTGGACCATAAAAATTGCATTTTGATCAAATTTTAGTCCTAGAGTAATTAGATCATCAAATGTTCCTTCGATAATCACACTTATTTCCTGGTGCTTTAGGTCCCTCGATGCACCTATAATACCCGGTCCCAACCTCATTGTTTTTCCTGCTGATTTTACTAGACTTTGATTTCTTTCCTCGTTTTCTGATACTGGCAAAATTATATCTTTGGGATTGCTAGCGGTTATGATGGCAAAAGAACAAGGGTATTTTATTGAAGGTTCTTGTTCGATGAAAATAACATCAAAGTAAGCCGAGTTCATCTCATGAAGAGCAGGTGAACTCATATTATATTTGGTTCCGAAGTGTAAGAATCCGGACTTATCAGTAAGCTGCGATGGGAATGAACCTTTTTTAGCCTAGGCCATCCATTTCCCAACCGTTACGATATTTTTTGCTGATCAATCCAGTAGCTTTCTCATTGCCTTTAAAAGACAGTGTTTCAGCTTCCCAGGTTAGAGTTTGATTTGGGAATCTTGTTGCAATCCCACCCAACAGAACCGATTCGGTAAGTGGACCAGCATAACCAAAATGGGCGGACGGGTTTTTTCCAGGTTCGCGAATGGCATCAATAAACTGATGCCAATGATTGACCCCTTCCACGACCTTAAAGGGAGTACCAGGAAATTTCTTCTTAGGGTATAGAGATGGCATACCAACATGAGGTAATAGCATCACACCTTTGGTACCAATTACAATTGAGCCTTGGCTTGGAACTTTTGTGCCCTCGAGTAAGTCGACAACTTTCTGTGGAGGGGAGGCGTTGCCATCATACCAGGTAAACGGAAGCTCTTTACCAGCTGAATACTGAGTCTGAGGAAACAGGTAGTGGATTTTAGAATCAAATCCCCAATTATCTCGGTTGGGTGGTGGACCTTCCGAGTGTACAGAAAGCGGGTAGGTTAAGCCCAAAGCCTTAAACATTGGATCATAAATATGGCAGCCCATATCCCCAAATGTACCCGTTCCATAATGTAACCTTTTACGCCATTGACCGGGGTGGTAGTACCCTTTGATATAATCTGTGAACGGGGCGGGCCCAACCCAAGCATCCCAATCAAGGCCATCAGGGACAGGGTCTTTACGGTTTGGTTTCAGGGTACTGTCGCCCCAACGCTTCTCGCTGAATAAATGAGCTTCTTTAACCTTTCCAATAATTCCACTGTGTACGATACCAACGGCCGTTCTATATTCTTTGCTCGAATGTATCTGAATACCCATTTGGGTTATTAATTTTGTTTCAGAGGCAAAACCAGACAAAGCTCTTGCTTCTGAAACGCCATGGGTTAAAGGCTTTTGTCCATATACATGAATACCTCTTTGCATCGCTGACATGCCCATGATTGCATGCATATGGTCCGGCGTAGATATATTGACCGAGTCTAAAGATTTTCCTTCCTTCTGTAACAATTCTCTCCAGTCGGCATAAATCTTTATTCCTGGGAATTGTTTTTCTGCCCGCTTTCTGCGAGTGGGATCAATTTCAGCGATAGCCCTGACTTTTACATTCGGGTGCCTTTTAATTTGTCCGAGGTCGGTACCTGCCATCCCACTACCACCAAAGCTTGCATGGTTAACGGTTTCATTTGGAGATATCTTTGCCCAAGATTCGCGAGCAATGAAAGGAAATGCCAGACTGGATGTGAGTACTTTAAGGTGAGATCTGCGGGATAAATGATTTTTTACCATTAAAGTAATCTAGATGAATCTATATATTATGATAAAGTTTAATTTTCACCCAAAACACAGGTTTCCGCTAATAAAATCGGGGGCTAATGGGTTTGGTTTACAGTACAAAATCGAACTTTATCGCTATTTCCCTAATAGCTTTTTGGGCATTTACACCGGAACACTTTTTTAACCATAACTTAAGATATTCTTCAAAATTTAATTGGTTACTTTTACTGATTGAACTTAAATGTTCACAGGATTCCCACAATATTGGATTTTCTTCAAAAACAGAAAGTAAGATTCCTGCAATTTTTAAGTTTCGTTCGTAGTCTAGAGGGACAGTTTCCAGTGTTAATTTATTCCTTTGGTACCATGCAGAGAAATCAATATTTTTAGGAAAAGAGTGTGAGCTTATCCTTTTTTTTGCATATTTATCAAACTCTGGAGCAAAAGATCGAAGGTGAGGGTAGGGCGGAGAGTCCATCCATTCTTTTGAAAGTTTTTTCAGAGTTGTTAAGGAAGCCATCTCGCAAATAGTTTCCTCAAACCACAGATGTTTTTTGTTGATGGCATTGTAACCGCATAAGATGTGACCAAGCTCATGGGCGAATTGAAATACATACTGGCACCAGTATCTTCCTTTTGTTTTGAGATGAACAATGTGTTGTTTATTTTTCCCTTTTTTAAAAAAAACAATCGGGCCAGCCTTGGATTGACTGACAAGTATAGGACTCCATTTTTTTTGGCTAGTTTCTTTAAATAGTTGATTGGCTGTGGACTGAAGAACGGCTGAGATCTCTTCAGTACTTACATCTCCCCATTGGGACTGAGTTACCGTAACCAGTGGAATGTTTTTGGTCGGTTTCTGTCCAAAGCTTTGATCCAATAAGATGGATGGTAGTAACGCAAGTATGAGTGAACAAAGTAGCAGTGGTCTATCTGCAAGCCCCAAATAAAAAATGGATTTCTTGACTAAGCAAAATATCATCTACTTAGGGTGGATAGCTAAATCATCAAAGATCTTTTCAACAGGTTCGTAGTGCGAACGATGATTGGAACTACCCGAACGAATTAGAAACGAACGTGGTCGTACCCGTGGTTCTCATAATTGAAGAATATCGGAGCACCATCAAAACTTTTGATGAAATATAACCAACTGCCTGACTCATGAGAGTAAAGAAATGGCCATGTACCTTCTTGTGTCCATAGCCAGCCATAGGACTCCTTCCATACCCAATGCCCGCCAAAAGAGTCAGGCTGGGTGTAAATCCAACCAAGCTCGCTGTGGTACATCCAATCATTTTCCATCAAAAGGTAAGCACCGAACCAAAAAGATTCACGCCAACCACCATCCATTGGAGGTATTGCTTCCCATGGATTGTCATAGTCATAAAAGTTAGGAATCTTTATTTTTTTGATTGAACCAAAGCTTTCTCCTGCTTCATTGATCGCATATGCTTTGAAGTAGTAAGTGTTACCTGGAATTAAATGATGAGGTTGAGCCTCGAAGATAGGATTTACAGGATCATGATAAAAAGAGGGAATACGTTCATGGAAATCGAAGCGTAAACTTTCGCTGATTAAAAATCCTCTCTCCAATATGGGCATATTTCCATCGCTTAGGAGTTCTGCAGATAAATTAACCATCCCTTGGTATATATGATCATGCTGTTCTAGCGTTCGAACTATCGGCGGATTTATTTGCCCCTCCCCCAAGTTAGGATCGGGTGCGATGTAATTAAATAGATCCAGGAATCCGAGAGGTTGCAGTAGTTGAAACTGGGAAACAAGCAGGGCCGGGTCATTGTGGATTGCAGGATCAAGGAGGATGGCATCACTGGAATCAAATGTGAGTTGGAATGAGCTCGCACCCATGGCTCCATTTTGAGTGACAGGTTCAAGAATGATCTGGTTATTATACAAACCGCTGGCGGGATCAAATTGCTCGATTGCAACGATCGCATAATCACGAGGTATGGCACCTGGGTTGCCGGTTATCTGATCAAGCATGAAGTGGTCAAGAACGAAGACCGGAGCCTGATCAGGGTTGTCAAACGGATTATTATTTCCACCTGGATTGCCCAAGTTAGGATCGGGTGCGATGTAATTAAATAGATCCA
>JAQWWZ010000036.1 GCA_029254745.1 Opitutales bacterium
GGTTTCCAACAGCAGTAGTAAGGGAGCTATGTACGGAAGGATGACGGACATGGCGGAAGGGGAAGGCGGAGCGGGGCAGGCTTGGACCAAAAGGGCGGTAGCCCAAAAGGGCCATGCCAGGCACGCGGAGCCCCGGCGTAAGTTCGCATCCTTACTTTAAAATCATTTCAATTGAGAAGTGGGAAAAATATCCTTCAAATATAATTTTTTCCAAATCCCCAATCGCGGGGATGAGTTTCCCCTCCATCTTGTCATCGCGAGGGCGTAGCCCGTTGCGATCCACTAGAAACCAGTAAGCGAACCACATTATCCGAACGCATCCATTGTATACAGTGGATTGCCGCGTCAGTCACTTCCGTTCCCTCCTTGCAATGTCAGTTTTGGAAGGTAGGAATTTTTAGTTCGATTGGTCTATTTTCTTTTCAGCGTAGGGCTTAACCTTTTTCTATCCTCCAGTAAGTCGGTTCCGTCGGTCGGGAGACAGCGGCTGGATAATGCAGACTTGGGAAAGAAAAAACCTTCGACGCTGGCAATACCTTCGTCAGTTTCAGGGCACTAAGGTGATAGCCTATTTCCCTTCTCCACTAGTTTTATCGAGCTACTGCATAAAGGGTTGTACCAGCCTGGAAGCACAACAAGAAAGCAGGTAGGATTTAGCTAAGGAGCGAGTATAGTATCGCCAAGTTTTTTATCACTTAAATCTAAAGTCGCATAATAAATCCCTATGGTTTCTCGTCCGCTGGAGCCAAAAAATATCTATTGCTCCCAGCTTTGGTAGTACAAGTAAAAGACCATGATGGTTTTGTTATTTTGGGTATTTACAACGATTGAGGTTATGAAACCCAAAAGAGTAATTTTTAAAAATATGCCTGCCTGTATGGTTAGCAAAGTGGAATTATGTAATCGATAGCTCTTGAAAAAAACAAGATTTCAGACCATAATGAAAAGTATAGAGACATATTAATTCTTATTAACCTGGAGAATATTTTTACATGAGAGAACAAACATTTAAGCTTTCGGATTCAGTTGCTACTAGTTCGTCCACAGAACGGGCTGCTTTTATTCGCCGCACCTACTCACATTTGGCGGTTGCGATTCTTGGCTTCATAGGCGTTGAATATTATCTTGTTCATTCGCCTTTTGCTGCAAAATTGGCATCAAGTATGACAGGTGGAATGAGTTGGTTAGTTGTAATCGGTCTATTTATGGGCGTAAGTTATATCGCTAATAAATTAGCTCTGTCTCAAACTTCTCAGCAAATGCAGTATGTAGGACTCGGGCTTTTCGTGATCGCAGAAGCGATTGTGTTTTTGCCCTTACTCTTTATTGCCACTTTTTATGCCGGTGGCGGACTTATTCAAACGGCTGGGCTGATGACCCTGCTCCTTGTAGGTGGCATTACTGCCACGGTTTTTATAACCAAGAAAGATTTTTCCTTTATGGGTAGTATTTTATCAATCGGAGGATTTGTTGCCCTAGGATTTATCCTATGTAGTATGATTTTCGGATTCTCTCTCGGGCTTGTATTTGCCTTGGTTATGGTACTTTTTGCCGCTGGTTCAGTTCTTTACACCACTTCCAATATACTTCACCAATATCGAACTGACCAGCATGTGGCTGCCGCCCTTTCTCTTTTTGCTTCTGTTGCCCTGTTGTTTTTTTACATCCTACAAGTTCTTATGAGCATGGGTGGTGGTGGAGATGATTGACCGGTTACAATTGTAGATTCCACTCCTCAGGGCTTTCCCTGATAAAGTTTTCTTGAAGTCCGCCAAGTGCGGACTTCAATGTTTTTGGCTTCCATGATGGGTGGGAAAGATCAGGACTGATATCGAGAAGTGGCCGGAGTACAAAGTCTCGAGTAAGAATGCCAGGATGGGGGATGGTTAAATCTTGCTCTTCTATAACTCGGTCTCCGTAGATGAGAAGATCAAGATCAATGATTCGGGGCCCATTCTTCCGGATCACTTCTTTACCTAGAGCACCCTCAATAAACTGTAGTTTGGTGAGTAAGTCCAAAGGCTCCAAAGAAGTGGAGATTTGAGCTGCTGCATTTACAAATGGAGGTTGGTCGGAAAAGCCAAAAGGAGAGGATTTGTATAACTTGGAAACTTGATGGATTTTGGCAAATCTTCCCACCAGAGCCAAGGCGAGCTCGAATGTTTGGCTGGGCTCCCCAAGGTTTGCCCCGAGGCCGAGATAGATATCAGCGTTCAACTTCGACTTGAATTTCCCGGAGGCCTAATTTTTTTGTGTATCGTGGCTTGTCAACCGTGAGCTTTACATGATCCAGGGGAAATCCTTCTTTGAGCCGAATGGAAAGCAAGTGAGCAAAGCGTTCCAGGGTCTTACCGTCATAGGTGGAGCAAAAGTCTCGAACCGAAGAAACCACATCACAATAGTCGATTCCCAAAGATATATCATCGGTTTCACGAATATTTTCAAAATTGTAAGTGAGTTCTAATGATACCCGCAGGTCTTGTGGCGCATATTGCTCTTCTTCCAATAGCCCAATTCGAGCCATCACTTCGATTTCTTTCAGTATAATCTTACCCATAGTACAAATAAGCCTTAAAGATAAATTATAAGGATAAAGAGACCCAAGAACTGGTCTGGGGGTTGAAGCTGAGCCAAGATTGTGTCTTGTTTCTCCATACTAAACAACCTGTGTCAGCAAAGTGATAATAAAGCCAGTCCTGATCCTGTACATTAAAGATCCATGGCCAAGCGTGATAATTCCATCCATTTAAATCAACAGATTCAACACTTGTTTTCTTGAAAGTAAGAAGATCTGGTTTGTTGTCCGCGTTACCATCGTTGTTATCTTCAATAATGATGAAGTATGGAACATCTTGAATACTTGTCATAACATGAAACTTATTCGATTCAATGTATGGAATAGTCAATGAAGAGGTTAGTGTTTTTTTTGATAATGCTGGAAATGTACGGCTGAATGTATTGTCGTTAATACTTGGAAACGAAAGCTCTGAAAAAGTAATCGATGAATCCGAATTCACTTGGTAGCTGCCAGATCCTGACGCTGTGCCACTTGTCCCATGATGGCCTAAGTAATAAGTGTAAGTTCTTTGGTCTTCATCGTAATAAATTGTGCCCAAAGCATGTACTGCGGTTAAAGATTCAGAAATATATTCAGTTTGCCCAGCGTAAATACCATCAATGTTTGAAGATTGGACCGTTACGGTTTCATTAAGGTTAAATGAATGCTGACCGGTTGTACGGGAAATCGACGCAAAAATATTAGCGTTGAAGTCACCGTACCCTTGAAGGGAGTACGAAGCAGAGCCCGTCACATCAATTCTGAAATTATTATCAATTTCAAAAAAATCATAGATTCCATTAAAATTAGTATCTATGTTTGAGAAGGGGGATGTGAAATTACCTGTGAAGGTAGCGTAAACTCCTTCAATCATCATCGAGCCTGAAACTCGAACTTCATTATTTTGAATTCCCGCGTCTAAGAGATTGTAACTGAGCAGTTGAGCATCATCATCGCGAAACAAAGCTTCATAGTCAATGAGTGGTGAATATATTTTAAGAGTTGCAGTTTTTGCTTCAAGTAAAATAGGGAAAAATGAAGTAATATAAGCTAGCGTTAGAAATTTCATGAAAGACATATTTTTTCTTTACTAAGTAGAGTAGGAAATTTCAATCTTTTTGGAGAATCCTAGAAACCTTTATTGCCTGTACCGTTTCCTGAACATCATGGACCCGGATGATTTCCACTCCTTTTGATACCGCATCTATTGCAGATGCGATAGAACCACCAAGGCGGTCGAGGGTAGAGGGTGCGGTACAGAGGTGATTAATCCAAGACTTTCTTGACGAGCCTAAGAGCACACCCCAAGCGGGGTCTATAAACTGGTCAATTTCCTTCATTAAAAGAAGATTGTGCTCCAAGTCTTTGCCAAAGCCTATGCCTGGATCAATCCACAACCTAGGCAAGGACAGCTTATTGAATTCTATTTTTCGTTGGGAGAAAAACCTTTTAACTTCTTCGACCACATCTTGGTATTGAGGTTTTTTTTGCATCATCTTGGGGGTGCCTTGTGTGTGCATGGCAATAAACCCGGCACTGTATTCAGACGCCAAGTGTAACAGCTGGGCAGATCCACCGGAAACATCATTAATAATGTGTACTCCTGCGTCTAGTCCTGCCTTTGCAACTGTTGGTTTAGTCGTATCCAACGATAAAATAAACTCATTTTTGGGAAGCTGTTCAAGGACCGGTAGGATACGGCGAAGCTCTTCTTTTTCGCTAACTGGTTCACTTCCAGGGCGGGTGCTTTCTGCTCCGATATCAATAATTTGGGCACCCTGGGCTACCATATGCCGGGCATATGCGACGGCGATATTGGGATCGGTAAATTCACCCCCATCACTAAAAGAGTCAGGGGTTAGGTTAAGAATCCCCATGACCGCAGGGTATTCAAGATTAAGGCTTGTGCCGTTAAAGTGATAAGGTGGCATCTTTAGATGTTATCATCTCCTCATAAAGAGAGCGAATCTTGGAGAAATTTTCCCGGCCATTCATCGACCACCCAAGTGCGGAGATTTTCTCAAGAGGGGCAATGCCTCGACCAGTTCCACAAAGAAGAATTTCATCGAACTCTGTAATGTTTTGATCTCGGGGAGTACCTCGGGAGATCGAGAAATTTTTTTTCAAATATGGCATCAGGTTTTGAAGCGTAATGCCATGAAGAATCTTTTTTTCGGGTATCAACAGGTTGTTGTCTTTGGCAAAGATCAAATTAGAGGTCGCAGTCTCACGGAGTTCATTATCTTTTGGATCCATAATGATCCAATCATCGCGTTCGATAACTAATTCAGCTAGCTTGCCGTAGAGGTTTTTTTCTGCAGTACATTTTATGGAGGGCTCGGGTCTTCGATAAGGTAGCAACCAGCCCTCTACTGGGTTTCCATCTGACCGGGCTGGGCGTGCTGATAAGCCAAGGCAGTCTTCCAGTAAGCAGATGCGAAGTAATTGATCCTGATCTTTTGGCAATTGCTGTAAGTACTCTTTTAGTCGGCTGTCTAGCTCTTGCAGGCTGGGAACCCATGGCAGGTCAAGGGTTACCGAATTTTCCAAGATTCGTTGGAGGTGTTGTTTTTTAAAGAGAATTTTATGCTGAGGTAATACCCGAAGGGTTGAGAACACACCGTAGTTGCCCCAGGGCGTGGGGTGTTTGATGGGATTACCCGATTTCGTCCAAGCATGCATGGCGGATATTTTTGATCAGTGTAGAACCTTCACTGGTTAGAAAGGATTCAGGATGATACTGCAAGCCAAAGAGTTTTCTCTCCAAGTCTTCAAATGAAACTGGAACTTTCCGGATAGGATCGTGGGCGGTGATATGTACACTGGATGGCAATTCGGATATACTTTTGTTCTCAACCTGAAGAGAATGATAACGTCCCACCCGGAGTAAAGGAGGCAGTCCTTGATAGGTCATGGAGCTTGGGACAGTTGCAATTTCAGTTTCAACCCCATGGAGGACTTGAGCCTGGCGAACAATTCTCGCCCCTTCGGATTGAAGGAGTAATTGAAAGCCTAGACATATTCCAAGGATCGGGGTTTTACCTTTAACTTTTTCAGTGAACTCCAGCGTTTCAGGATAATCTGAGGGGGTACCGGGCCCGGGCGAGAGTACAATGAAATTTGCGGAGTTTACCAAGCTGGCAGGTAAGGACAATCGGTCTCGTACTTCCACGCTGTCAAACCGAGATAATAAATGCTCTAGGTTCCGGGTAAAGGAATCTTGATGGTCAACGAGTAAAATCATTGAAGTAGGTCGAGAAGGGCCTGTGCCTTGATCTGGTTTTCATTGAATTCATATTCAGGGGTGGATTCTACCACAATGCCTCCACCCGCCTGGACATAAGCTTTCCCTTGCAATCTAATCATGGATCGTATGATTAAGTTCAGACGAATATTCCCCCCATCCTCGATCGTTCCAAAGCTCCCGGTGTACGGTCCCCGGAAGCAAGGCTCAAGACGGTCAATCCATTCCATGGTTCGGATTTTCGGGCAACCAGTTATGCTTCCCCCTGGAAGCATCGCTCGAATGATGTCTTGCAGGCTTTTGTGAGGTTGGAGGGTTCCCGAAATTGTCGACACCAGATGATGTAAGTGGGAGTAGCTTTCGACTTCCCGGAAACGATCAATCTGTACGGTTCCGGGAAGGCAGATGGTGGACAAATCATTGCGCTCCAAATCGACAAGCATATTGTGCTCTGCGACCTCTTTGGAGTCTCGTAAAAAACATTCAATCACTGAGCCGTCTTGAGTTGCATGGTCTCGCTGGTAGGTGCCTCCGATGGGTCTCGTAGTAATCTGGGATCCTTTCTTTTCAATCACCACTTCAGGAGAACAACTAATGATGGCGAAGTCAGGGGTTTGTAGCAGAAAAGCTTCGGGTGCTGGGTTGCTTTTGCGTAATTCCAAAAATGCGTGGAGCGGGCTGATTTGGGTGTGATCCTCAAAGCGTTGAGAAATTTTGATTTGATAGGTTTCTCCATCAAGAATGGCTTCTCTTGCTTGGCTGAAAATTTCTTTGTAGCGACCAAAATCCAGGTTGCAGGCAATAGGATGTCTGGAAGCATCGCTGGTAATTTCAGTGCTTGGGAGCTTGGGACTGCCAAGAGCGGACTTGAGCTCTTGTTCTCTCGCAGAAGAGAGCGATTCGATTATGGTGTGATCAGGGAAGAAGCGGATTAGTGAACGGGGTCTGCCAAACCAGCCATCTGGAAGATTCAGGTCTTTCACTGCATGCAGTTCCACGCCCAGATTCGAAGCAAGAAATTCATAGCCCCAAAAGCCAACCCATCCAGAAAAACTGAGTGATTCGGAGGGCGTGACAGGTGGGCACTTTATTTGATCAAAAAAAAGAGAAGTTTCTTGGCGGTGAGGAAATAGGATTTTATCGAAGTCGAAATAAGCAACGATGTGATCTTTTTCAGCTTGGACCACGAGGTTTTCGACTTCAATTTCATCAAGCAAGCCTGTAGGAATCGGTATTGGGACCGTAATCATGGCAGATGGTCAAGTAGTTCAGGGAAGTTCATGATTTGATCATCTTCGATTTTCGGCTTCCCGAAGAGCAGGGCAGACCAACCCGCAGATAAAGCTCCTTCAAAATCTCGGGAGTGACTGTCGCCGATATGTAAAATCTCATGGGGCTTTCTTCCCATGCATGTTTCCACATGCCTGAAAATTTCGGTCTCCGGTTTTTCATGACCGATTTCAGCCGAAATGAAAATTTGATCAAAAAGGGAGCTTATGCCTAATTCAGAAATAACCTGCCTAAGTCTGCTATCGTTGTTGGAGAGCAGGGCTATCTCATACCCTCTGCTTCGCAGGGTTTTTAAAGTGCTTTCTGCCCCCTCGGCAAGTTTCCAGTGATCACCATGGGCAAATAAATCCCAGAGTTTTTCAAAAATGGGATGAAGTTGTTTTTCTTCGCCATAAGGCTGAAATGTTTCACAGACAACGGAGCGCCAAAAATCTTTCTCTTCCCCCATCGTGATTTTTTTGTTCTTTTGCGTTTGCCCAAAAATTTTGTAGAAACGGGTATCAATTTCATTATCTTCAACAACAAGCCCATGCTCGCGGGCAATTTGGGCATAAACTGCGCCCACAGATGGCCAGGGTCGAATGAGGGTGCCTGCGGCATCCACAGTAAGCAGTCGGTATTTCGAATTCATGAAAAGGTGGGGGGACAAAATCGGTAAAAGTGAAAATTCTAAACTAGGGATAGGCGGGATGCGAGTTTTTCCAAATGGGCTGGGTTTTTCAATTCTGCTTGCGACGAGTCTTACATTGGCCTGGGCCTCTAAGGATTTTGCCTATGACTGCGCTAGGTGGGGAGGGGGGATTTGTAGCGATGCTGCTATCATCCTCATCTTTTTCCTGCAGGGGTATAAAATGAACCGGGGTGAGCTTGCTAAGGTTCGATATCAATCCGGGCAGACCATCAGGGTACAGGTGGGTATATTGCTTTGCCCCGCCTTGGTGGTCTTTTGCTGCTGGTTTTTGGGCTTAGTTGTGCCGCAGTGGTTGTCGCCTTTTATTTTACTGGCCTTTTTACCGACTACGATTGCGAGCGGTGTAGTGTTTAGTGAGAAGGCAGGTGGAGACCCTGGGTTTGCTTTGGGACAGGCAACCTTATCCAACTTGCTCGGGCCCGCCATCGTGTTTTTTTTGTGGGTTTGTTTACATGGAAACCATACAGGTTTATCTATAAATAATTTGGTAGATCATATCGGGTTTACCTTGATTGAAATTTTTTGCTTCACCGCATTACCCCTTTTGATTGGATCATGGGTTGCAGGGAATTATCCTCTCTTGAAGCGTAAATCATGGGGTAGTTGGATCATTGGAAAGATACCAGTAGTCTGTATTGCATGGCTTGCTTATCTGGCCATGAGCGAAGTGCTTGCTAATGTCGAGACTCATGTTTGTGTACAGTTATTTAAAGAATTACTTTTTCCTCTTAGTCTCGGGTGGGGAACTTTGGCAATAATTGCTTGGTTTTGGTCTCAGGGAAAAGAGATGGATCAGGAAAGAAGGATTTCTTCTTTTTTTTGTATTACCCAAAAATCACTGGCTACCGGTTTACCTATGATACAAATTTTAGTGGGTGCTGAAAATCAGGATTTTGTTCTCTGGGTTTTCCCTCTTATCCTTTTTCACTTTATTCAGTTACTGTTCGGTATCCCCGTCCTTCATCTCTTAAGAAGAATTGACAGGAGCTGAACTTTTTCACTTTGGCGCTTTAAGGTTGAATGAAATTGATTTTTCGGGGATGAAGGGTTTGTGATTTGTAAAAGCTTCAAAGATAAAGAAAAAATGAGAAAAGCGGGTCGCTCGGCAGCAACCGTACTTGACCGTCTGTGCGGTGCGGTCAAATCGGGGATGAACACCCTTGAAATCGATGAGCTTGGTGGTGAGATCATGAAGGAAATGGGAGTGAAGAGCGCGTGTAAAGGGTATCGTTCAGGTAGCAAGATCTTCCCTTCCTACACATGCTTGTCGGTGAACGACGAAATTGTTCACGGTATAGGTGTGGAAGCAAGGGTGCTTAAGGACGGCGACATCATTTCCGTCGATGTATGTATTCGGGAGGATGGCATGATCGGGGATAATTGCCGTACCATTTCTGTCGGTAAAATTTCAGCTGATATTGAAAGACTGCTGCGTGTAGCTGAGCAGTCGATGTATGAGGGTATCAGGCAAGCTGTACACAAGAATCGGGTGGGAGATGTTTCCGCAGCAGTACAACAGCATGTTGAGGCAGCTGGCTTTGCGGTCATTACCAACTTTGTCGGTCATGGCGTAGGGCGCTCGTTGCATGAAGAACCCCAAATTCCAAACTTTGGGAAACCGGGCACAGGTCTAAGATTCCGGAAGGGAATGGCTATTTGTATCGAGCCCATGGTGAATATGAAAAAGCCTCAAATCCGTATGGGACCTGATGGTTGGACGGCCCTTGCCGTAGATGGAATGCCATCAGCTCACTTCGAGCACACATTACTGGTGGATGAAGAAAGCCCAGAAATCCTTACTTTTCCAGATGGTTTTTCTTGTGCTGAAGAATTTATTGCCCATCGTGCCACCGCTTCACTCTAATACCCGGCATGCTTAAGACTCTTGCAGACAATGTTTTCTCCTTTGATGTGGAATGGATACCGGATCCCCAAGCTGGGGAGATTCTCTATGATGTTGAGGCCTCTTCCGGTCCTGGAGATAATGCCCGTGCCGCGTTTGAAGCTTTATGGGCAGGTGCCCGGAAAGATAGTGACCCTGCAGGTTTTCAACCCTATCTCAAAACTATTTTGTGCAGAATTGTATCGTTGGCTGGCATTCTTCGAGAAGGTCTGCCTGGTGGGAGAGCGAGCCTTAAGCTTGTATCTTTACCCGTTGATCCAAACGATCCGACCAAGTCTTCAGAACGAGTAATTCTTACCAGCTTTATGAACGCTGTGGGGCGCCGGAAGCCTCAACTTGTGGGATATAATTCTGCCCAGGCAGATGTACCGATTATTGTTCAACGGGCGATTGTTCATGGTCTACCCGGGGCCGGCTTCTCAGAAAGACCCGCGAAACCCTGGGAGGGGGTTGATTATTTTGATGCCCGTAACTCGGAGTACAATGTTGATCTAGCTGATGCCATGGGACAATATCGTGATCGGCCCTCCCTCCATCAGGCGGCTACATTGAGCGGAATTCCCGGTAAAATCGATGTAAGTGGTGATTCTGTTGCTGAAATGTGGTTAACCGGTAAGCTTGATGAAATCGTGGCCTACAATGAATTTGATGCCTTTACCACACACCTTTTGTGGGCTCGGGTTGCCCATTTTTCAGGTTTGTTAAACACTGATCAGTATCAAGCTGAACAGGACTTAGTGCGCTCACTTTTACAAACTGAAATTGATAGCGGCAAAATTCACCTCAAGAAGTTTGTGGCTGAGTGGGAAAGATTGCAGTCTATTACTGATCAGAAATAATTACCTCAGGTTTTCCTTTTTGATTTGTCCGATTGAAGAAAATATGGCGCAAGTGAAGTTTGCCTGCATCACGGATCCGATACATAACGATAGATAAATATGATTACGCAAGAAAAAGCTGAGGACGCCCTGGGGCGCATGAATGAAACGCGCGATCTCCTGCTTGGAGAAATTCGCAAGGGAATCATTGGGCAGGACGGAGTTATCAATGAGTTACTGATTACACTTTTAGCTCGCGGTCATTGCTTGCTTACTGGGATTCCCGGTTTAGGAAAAACTTTACTGGTTAAAACAATTTCTAAATGCTTAAGCCTTGATTTTAAGCGTATTCAATTTACTCCGGATTTGATGCCGGCAGATGTGGTAGGATCTGAGGTGGTAGATGAAGATCCATCCACCGGACGAAAAAGTTTTCGTTTTGCTCCCGGTCCCATCTTTTCCAATATTGTACTGGCTGACGAAATTAATCGTACGCCTCCCAAAACTCAGGCAGCACTGCTAGAAGCTATGGAAGAGAGACAAGTTACAGTGTCTGGTCAAACTCGTCCTCTGGATGCACCTTTTTTTGTCTTGGCTACGCAGAACCCAATAGAACTCGAGGGGACTTACCCCTTGCCCGAAGCTCAATTGGATCGTTTTTTACTCAATCCGGTCATTCAGTATCTGTCTGAGGCGGAAGAAATAAGAATGGTTGGGGAGACTACGGGCGTGGAGAGGCCCAATCCACAGCCCGTGCTTTCAGGAGATGATATTCAAGCATTGCAGGATTTAACCAGGCAATTACCGGTACCCGAGACCGTTGTGTCTTATGCGGTTCGATTAACTTCTGCATCCAGACCAGGTTTGGATGCTTGTGATGAGTGGACGAACAAGCGGGTAAGATGGGGGGCTGGCTCTCGTGGTGCCCAAGCCCTTATCCTCGCGGCAAAAGCCCGTGCTTTGTTGGATGGACGCCCTAATGCATCGGGTGAAGATGTGAAAGTCTTGGCTAAGTCTGCCTTGCGTCACCGTATATTGCCCAGTTTTTTTGCTGAATCCGAAGGTTTGGGCTCCGATGATATCGTCGATCATTTGCTTGAAACCGTAACCGCCTAAGCGGATAACGTGCCCACAACCGAGAAAGAGTCACTCCTCGATCCGGTTCATCTGAATCGAATGAATGACCTGTCTCTGCTTGCCCGTGTGGTAGTGGAAGGAGCGATGCCAGGTGTGCACCGAAGTTTAAAGCAAGGCCGAGGGAACGAGTTTTTCCAGTATCGTTCCTATGAGCCTGGAGAAGACATAAAAGTGGTTGATTGGAAAGTTTTTGCAAAGCGAGATGAGTTGGTTGCCAAGACATTTCAGGAGGATACCAACTTTACCGTTTTCATTGTTTTAGATGCGAGTGCATCCATGGGGTACAAAAGCCAGCGCGGAGCCTGCTCAAAATTGAAGTATGCGTCTATGTTGGCCGCATGCTTTGCCTATCTTGCTAGCAGACAAGGAGATCAGGTCGGATTATTTGGATATGGAGACGAGACGCAGCAATGGATTCGTCCCGCGACTGGCAGTGGACACCTTCAGCGTGTAATCGCAGGAATTTCTTCGCTTAATGCCCAGGGAACGAGTCAGCATGAGCGTGCCTGGGACCAACTAGCATCAGTGTTACCCGGGCGGTCGATGGTTGTGTTTTT
>JAQWWZ010000058.1 GCA_029254745.1 Opitutales bacterium
AGAAAATACCTTTGAGCGAGAGGAACCACCCTGGCAGGCTCACAATATAATTCCTCACCGTCGGCCTTAACCATGTAGGTTTCTGGGTCGACTTCTATTTTGGGCAGGGCATCATTTAATATCAAATCCTGCTTCCCAATATCCCGGGTATTACGAACCGGTATGAGTGCTTTTTGTAAACCCAGTTCCTGTAAAGATTGATTTCCTGATGCTGCTTGGCTTACAAAAGTTGCAGAAGTCGTTGTTTTCGCTCTTCCAAAACATCCAAACTGGGGCCGGTAATGCATCGGCTGAGGGGTAGGAATGGAAGCATTGGGGTCCCCCATATTTGCATAGGCAATCAAACCACCCTTGATTACCAGTTCTGGTTTTACTCCAAAAAAAGCAGGCTTAAACAAAACCAAATCCGCTAGCTTACCCACACTTATGGACCCGATTTCATCGGACATACCATGAACGATTGCAGGATTGATTGTATACTTTGACAGATAACGGAGAACCCGAAAATTATCAGAAGCCCCATGCGTTGATGACTCCAGCTTGCCAAACTGTCGCTTCATTTTATCTGCGGTCTGCCAGGTGCGGCATAGTACCTCCCCCACCCGACCCATTGCCTGGCTATCACTAGCCATCACAGAAAAAGCTCCCCGGTCGTGAAGGATATCCTCCGCCGCAATGGTGGAAGGTCTGATCCGAGACTCGGCAAAGGCAACATCCTCGGGGATTTTTGAGTCCAAGTGATGACAAACCATTAACATATCCAAATGCTCATCGATGGTATTCACTGTGAATGGCCGTGTCGGATTGGTTGAAGATGGAAGCACATTTGGCTCTCCACAAACCTTGATGATATCGGGTGCATGCCCACCCCCTGCCCCCTCTGTGTGAAAGGTATGAATCGCCCGTCCCTTGATTGCCCCGACTGAATCTTCCACGAAACCTGCCTCATTCAAAGTGTCCGTATGAATCGCAACCTGCACATCCATTTCATCCGCAACCGTCAGGCAGGTGTCAATGGTGGCTGGGGTTGTGCCCCAGTCCTCATGCAGTTTTAATCCAATGGCTCCCGCCCTTACCTGCTCCCGTAATGCTTCCGGATTAGAGGAATTCCCTTTTCCCAGAAAGCCCAGGTTCATCGGAAATTCATCAGCAGCCTGTAACATCTTTCCAATATTCCACGCACCCGGTGTGCAGGTTGTGGCGTTGGTTCCTGTTGCCGGTCCCGTACCCCCTCCGGTCATGGTTGTCACCCCACTGGCAAGGGCTTCCTCTATTTGCTGTGGGCAAATAAAGTGAATATGCGAATCATAGCCACCAGCCGTCAATATCATGCCTTCACCTGCAATTACCTCGGTTCCCGCACCCACAATCATCCTGGGATCAATCCCATCCTGGATTAAAGGATTACCACCATGCCCGACCCCTGCGATTCTTCCGTTCTTCACGCCCACATCGGCCTTGATAACTCCAAGGAAGGGGTCGATTATGGTCGCATTAGTAATGACGAGGTCGAGGCAATCAGCATCCAAGGCGAGTGGGGACTGCCCCATACCATCGCGAATGACTTTACCTCCGCCAAATTTAATCTCATTTCCATAGCCCCCATTTTCCGCAATGAGATCTTTTTCGACCTCGATAAAAAGCTCGGTATCCCCTAACCTGACCTGATCCCCAACCGTGGGGCCGTACATTTCTGCATATTGTCTGGGTGTAAGTTTGAGGCTCATGGCTCCACCCTCCCATTGGTTAAATTATTGAGCCCATAAACCTCGCGTTTTCCAGCAAGAGCAACCAGTTCGACTTCCTTTGAATCACCAGGTTCGAAACGGGCAGCGGTTCCTGCAGGAACATTCAGCCGGAAACCGCGAGCTATATTACGATCAAATTCAAGTGCCCGGTTGACCTCGAAAAAGTGCATATGACTTCCCACCTGAATCGGCCGGTCGCCCGAGTTACTGACCTTGACCACAATGGTGTCAAGACCTTCATTGGCGTTTATAAAATCGGTTCCTTTATTGGTAATAATTTCTCCGGGCTTCATCGTATCGGGTGGTGTACAGTTACAAGCTTGGTGCCATCGGGAAAAGTCGCTTCGACCTGCACTTCATCAATCATTTCAGAAATACCATCCATGACCTCTGACTTTTTTAAAATCGTGGAACCATAGCTCATTAAATCAGCTACACTTTTCCCGTCTCTTGCACCTTCCATTACCTCATAGCTAATGAGAGCGACCGATTCTGGATAGTTCAGGAGAACCCCCCTGTCCTTTCTGCGGCGTGCTAGGTCGGCGGCCACCACGATCATGAGCTTATCTTTTTCTCTGGGTGTAAGGTGCATGGTAATTCAAATACTGAGGTGTTTATTAATGGTTGTAGCATCAAGCCCGCTCACTGCCCCCTGGGCAACAAACCGGCCTCGGTTCATAACCGCAAATGTGTCTGCGTATTTTTTGACAAAATCCACATATTGCTCGACCAAAAGAATGGTCATATTGTGCTCCTCGACCAGGTTTCTTATGACCTCTCCAATCATAGTGATGATATTGGGCTGTATACCCTCCGTGGGTTCATCCAGAACCAAAAGTTTGGGGCGAGTTACCAACGCCCGCCCAATCGCCAGTTGTTGCTGCTGCCCACCTGATAAATCACCTCCACGACGCTTCCTCATATCGTAAAGGACAGGGAAGGTCTCATAAACCGATGATGGAATGAGTTGCTGGTCTACACCTGCTGCGGAAAGAGCAACTGAAAGGTTTTCTTCCACAGTGAGTAAGGGGAAAATCTGGCGGCCTTGGGGTACATAACCAAAACCTGAAGTGGCACGAACAAAGGGCTCACTATCTGTAATATCATGGCCCGCAAGATGAATAGATCCGGCTGTCGGTTTTTCCAAACCCACCAAATTCCGTAAAAGAGTGGTTTTACCCACCCCATTTCGGCCCATTACGCAGGCCACCGATTTTTCATCCATGTGAAAATCAAGACCGTGCAAAACCTTTACCTCTCCGTAAGCAAATTCCAACCCTTGGATTTTAAGAAACGGAAAGTCTTTTACCTCTGAAATCATCTTCCTAAATAAGCTTCCATTACTTCTTCATTCTCTTCCATCTCATCAATAGTCCCTTCGGCCAGGACTTTGCCTTCATTTAAAACTGTGACTGTACTATTCAGTCTGCGCACAAAATCCATATCGTGCTCAATCACAATCAATGTATGATCCTGGGCTAGCTCCAGCAACAGATCAGCGGTTTTCTCTGTTTCCTTATCCGTCAAACCGGCCGCAGGCTCATCCACAAGTAAAAGTCGGGGTTTGGAAATAATCAGGGCACTGATTGCAAGCCATTGCCGCTGCCCATGACTCAAAGACTTAGCGAGCTCATTTCTTTGTTCAAACAACCCCACTTTTTTGAGTATTTCTAACACCTGAACAGTCTCCTCCTCTTTTTCCTTTTCCAGTAAATTTTTCCTCCACCCCTGATTACCAGGTAAAGCTAGAAGCAGATTTTCATAGGTGGATAGGCTATCAAAAACGGTAGGTGTTTGAAATTTCCGCCCAATCCCAAGTAGTGCAATCTCGGATTCATCCAAACCTGAAATATCACGGCCATCAAAATGCACCTTGCCGGTTGAAGAAGGAGTTTTACCACTGACTAGGTCACAAAAGGTAGTCTTTCCCGCCCCATTTGGCCCTATAATAACACGTAGTTCTCCGTGACTAACACCATAATTGGGAATATCCACAGCTTTAAATCCGTCAAAAGAAACCGATAGATTCTCAACAAACAAAACATACCTTGAAGCCCAATAGTCCTTCTGCACCTGACTCGGCCGGCAATCCCGGTACTTAGCCAAGGCAGGGTTCAAGAGCAGGTTTTCTTCGGTCATGACTCAGCCTCCTGCTTCTTGATTGATTTCAGAAATGTTGTACTCTTTACCCGATCAACTAATTCAATCAACCCCTTGGGCAGAAAGAGAACGACGACGACAAACATAAGCCCTAAAAAGATAGGCCAGTAGTCGGGGCTCCACTGAAAAAAGCCATAGTCATGCTCGGATGTTAAGTAATTATACAGTAAATTAACCACCAACGCGCCCAGGATCGCACCACCCAGGCTCCCGCGCCCACCTACGGCTACCCACACAACTACCATAACGGAACGAACAGCTTCCATGTTGGAAGGAGTAACAATCTTCATTTGGGGGACATAGAGCAAACCAGCCAAACCTGCCAGCGTAGCAGCTATGCAAAAGGCAAAAATCTTAAACTTGTAAGGTTTGTAACCGAAGAAATTCAGGGTAGGCTCATCATCCCGAATGGCTACCAAAACCTTACCCAACCGAGAATTAACAATCCACCGACAAAGCAAGTAAGATCCAAGCAAGCAAGTAACCGTGATAAGATAAAGTGAAAGCTGAACCCCAGGATCGGACAGAGAAAAACCAACATTCGCAATCGAGTAATCAAGCTGATCAACAAATCCATCCTGATTGAGGTCCATGTTGGGGTTATCTGCATGGACGCCTTTCCAATCATTGGTCGCATCTACGGGATTAAAAGTGAAGAGTGAACCTGAAGGTGCAATCACATCAAATCGGGTTAGCCCATTCGTACCGCAAAGCTTCACATCATTCCGGCATAAAACCAACCAGCAAGCCACCGCAATCGCTTGGGTTAAAATGGCAAAGTAAACGCCCCGGACCCGACTCCGAAAAACAAAAAAACTAAGAACAAAGGAAGCAAGGGCAGGAATGCAAAGGCCAAGAACTATCGTAACTGGAAGATTCCAGAAAGGTTTCCAGAATCCAGGAACCAAGGCGTCCCCTGATGACTCACCAACTTCATAGGGATAAACCACAAAAAGGCAGGCAGGGATTTTCCACCCATTGCTATCAATAATCCCTTCGGGTCCACCATGGTGAGCCAAGTGCATCCCCATCGCATAGGCACCCATGCAAAAAAAAGTAAATTGGCAAAGGCTAAGAATGCCCACATATCCCCAGAGCAAGTCAAGACCAAGGGCCAGGATGGCAAAGGTCATAAATCGCCCCAGCATATTGATATCTCCAATCGAGAGAATCCCACCCAAGTACAAAGCTGGAATAAGAACAAAACCAAGTAGGCAGATGAAGATGAAGGTACTTCTGGATTCAACAAGTCTGTCCTTATGGATAATCATTTTTTATCGGCCAGCCGACCTTTGGGTGCGAAAAGCCCAGAGGGCCGATACTGAATAAATGCGACGATTAGGGCTAAAAGGATAACCTTACCCCAAACAGGACCAACCGTGAAGGTGCCTATTTCCAATGGTTCAATTAATTTGGTTAAAACACCAATACCCAAGCCAGAACAGATCACACCAAGCAACTCCCCTACTCCTCCGGTAACCACGACAAGAAATGAATCGACAATGAAATTAGTCTGCCCCATGTCCGGGGTGACACCCCCAATAATAGTCCAGCCATAACCTGCCACTCCGGCAATTCCTGAGCCGAGGGCAAATGTCAGTCGGTCAATTTTTCGCGTCCTGACCCCGAGACTACTGGCCATATCTCGATTCTGCATCGTGGCACGGATCAGCATACCAAATCGGGTTTTTCGTATGATAAAATAAATAAAAGCTACTGACAAAACGCTAAGACCCAGCAAGTAGAGACGGGCATAAGGAAGAACGATATCTTGAGATATTTCAAACCCACCCCGAGCCCATGTCGGGGAGTTTACTCCAATATTGTCACCGTAAATAATCCGTACTACCTGAATCAAAAGAAGACCAACACCCCAAGTTGCCAGGAGGGATTCAAGCGGGCGGTTGTACAAATGCCTAACAACTAATCCCTCCATAATGAGGCCAACAAGAGCCGCGACGAGAAAGGCAATAGGTAAAGCAACCAAATAGTAATGGTTCACTGGGTTGTCGGGAGTATGCCCGAAAAGCATTTGTACTTCATAAGTGGTATATGCACCGATCATCATGAGTTCCCCATGAGCCATGTTGATTACACCCATAAGGCCAAAGGTAATAGCGAGACCTAAGGCTATGAGCACTAAAACACTTCCATAAGAAACCCCCCGAAATAAATTACCCGATAATTCAACGGTATCTTTATGGTCTTGTATTTTATTACGAATAAATGAAATGGAAGCTTTTGCCTCTGACAATTCCAGCGATGACAATTCTGGCATGGATTCAAGCTCACCTTCAAAAGTATCAAGCCTGGCATATGCACGAAGGCTTTTTAGGTCACCTAATTGACTTAAGGCAAAAAGTCTGTCTTCCGGAGATTTCTTGGCTTCAACAGCACCACTGAGAATCATTAACCCGATGCTTTCTTTGGCGGTAAATCGGATTTTTTCATCTTCGGTTTCATCATTTGCAATTTCTTCAAGGTAGGGAATGGCAGCAGGTAAGAAAGAGGGATCACCACACTTCTTCACACCCGAAAGCCTTACTGTGTAATCCGTTGAAAATAGACGAAGGAGAAACTTTGAGGAATTGACTAAGGACCGAAGTTTTCTGCTTGGGCTTATATCTTCAAGCTCAAGAAGATCAGGCGTTGCCTGAACATCAGACACCAAATAGGGCTCTCCAGACAATGGGTCTAGTAATGGGGCAAATTCATTAAAATCATCATCCATAATGGTCTCCTCATTTACAACAATCCGGACATCTCCAGACTCGGTTGGCCAGTTGTAAACGCTCCCTTGACGATAAAGTTCAAAAAATTTCTCCAAACGGGGATCACCCGTTTTAGCGAGTTCACCAATGCTACTCTTTACAAGATCGGCATGGGGAGATGCCAAGTTCTTGATTAACCTATCAAGATCAGTGTTTGATACAGCAGTCTCAATCTGGCTTGCACGCACCTTAAGCCATGAGAAGGCAAAGAAAACAGATATGAATAAAATAGATGGAAAGACTGAAAAAAACTTATTCAACGCAGATTATTTTTTTGTCAAAACAAAAGCGGACTCGGCCCGTGCCCTTCGCACCGAGTCCGCTTGGAATGTTAATTTTTATACAGTAAATTAAAAATTAAAGGCTGCCATCTCCGTTAGGTCCACCCGTTGGCTTCGGGAAATTTCCATCAGGCCAGAGATAGGAACTGTAGGAGTCTGGTGAGACTAACCCGTCACTTGAATAAACGATCTTAAACTGTCCGTTCTTGAGAATTTCCCCGATATAGACTGGTTTGAGCGTATGCTGATTGGTGGGATGCATGGATTTTTTCCCACCGGGGGCATCAAACTCCAAGCCGTACACCGCTTCCCTTACCTTATCGACATCAAATGAACCGCATTTTTCAACCGCTGCTTTCCACACATACACCCCAAAATAGGCCGCTTCAATGGGGTCACAGGTTACCCGCTTCGCCCCTCCTGGCAAGCCAGCTTCCACACAGTACTTTTTGAAACTTTTAACAAATGCAGCATTTTCCTTGGTCTTGATGCTTTGGAAATAATTCCAGGCGGCCAAGTGACCCACAAGCGGAGGAACATCCATGGCACGCAATTCATCTTCGGAAACCGAAAATGCCATGATGGGGCAGTCGTCGGAGGTTAAGCCTTGATTGGCAAACTCTTTATAGAAAGGGACATTACTGTCTCCATTGATCGTGGATAAAATACAGGCATCACCAGAAGCAGCAAACTCCTTCACTTTGGAAACAATTGTCTGGTAATCCTGATGATGAAACGGAGTGTATTCTTCCATGACATTCTCATCCGGCACCCCTTGTGCTTTCAGGTAAGCCTTTAAAACCTTATTAGCGGTGCGGGGAAAAACATAGTCTGTACCCAAGAGGTAAAACTTTTTACATCCCATTTCTTTGGCCATGTACTCGGCTGCAGGAACAAGTTGCTGGTTGGGAGATGCCGCTGTATAAAACACATTCAAAGACTGTTCTTCACCCTCATATTGAACAGGATAAAACAATAAGGCATTTTCCTCCTCAAAAACAGGCAGGCAAGACTTACGGCTCACTGAAGTCCAGCAACCGAAGGTTACTGCCACCTTATCTTCGGTAATCAACTGCTTTGCTTTTTCTGCAAACAAAGGCCAATCCGAGGCAGGGTCCACGACAACAGCTTCAACCTTTTCTCCGAGAACCCCGCCGGATTCATTAATTTCCTTCACCGCCATCATGACAACATCCCGCAGAGATGTTTCAGAAATGGCCATGGTACCGCTAAGGGAATGCAGTACCCCTATTTTCACCGCATGGAGTTGTGGGATTGAAAATGCAAGACCTAGGGTGGCGGCCAATACAAGTTTGAATTTATTTTTTTTCATTAATTTTTTATTATTAGTAATTAGTATTTTCCCGTGAAAATAATATGATCAAGGGTATTTAAATTTGTATTTCATTTTCTGTGCCAAAAAACTAAATTTAAGCAAAAAGAAAAATTTTATTATATATAAATTATTATCATTATTTTCATTTATTTTATTCATTTAAATGAAAATGTTTGAACGCAAAAAAACGGGTGGGCATCATGTGCCCACCCGTCAAACAAACATACTAGACTGAAAGACTAGAAGGTATAAATCAATTCCACTGCCATAAGTTCTTCAGGCTCGGCATATGATGCAGATACAGTTTCAGCGTCATAACTGCTGTATTCAATCAAACCTGAAAAGTTATCGTTGAAAACATAGCTTGGAGATATAGTGAATTTGGATCCTTCGTATTGGATAGTGTTGTTTGTTGCACCAGTAATTTCCAAACCAGAATAACGTAGAGTGAGTCCAGCTGCGTCTGTCAAGGCGTAGTTTGCCATAATCAGGAAGCCTTCTACATCTTCACCCGTATCAAGTTGATCATTCTCGGCAATTTCACCGGCAATGAGTAACTTGTCCAATTGATAGCTGACCCAATATGTTGATTTCTCGTAAGCTTCGGAGCCAGGTGCACTGAAATCCGAAAAAATTGCCTTAGCAGTAAGGTTTTCTATTCCGGTGTACGCTAATGCCAACTCGTAACCTGCATCAGCTTCCATGCTTGACCATAGACCGATACTGAAAAGGTCAGTACCATAGTCGATTGAGAACCCAACATCGTAAGCGTCATAGATCATTTGAGCTCCCGTATCGTTTTGCCCACCCACATCGTAAGCATAACTGTACTGATACATGTTGGTTGGGTCATATGCCTCAAAACCCATGTAAGAAAGCATCTTACCAGCTGAAACACTCAATCCGTTGCCAAAATCATAGGTTACGACAGCTTCTTCTAAATTTCCGCCAGTCGTATCAGCAAAAGAATCAGAATCAGTGTCGGAAACTCCTTGTGTGTCAGTAAAATCTACATCAACTGATGCGGATACAGGACCTGAGCTAAAATCAAGATTGACTTCAACTTGGCCGACAAACGAGGTTTCTGTGTCAGCACCTTGTTTTTGACCAGCAATGTCAATGAACCCACCAAGCTCAACTCCACTGCCTGTGGGTCCGATCTCAATAGCGTTTGCGTTAAACACGGCAAGTAAACTTGCCAAGGATAATAATTTATTTTTCATATAAGTTTATTGTTTTAGTTTGTTGCCTAAATGCAGGCATAATTGAGTTTGCTAGAACCATGCCAAATACGAAAAAATGGTTTTAATTTATAAATATTTTACTTTTATAAAATTTAAAATAATGAATAATTTTCATAGTATATTTATATTCATTATTAAAATGAATATAATTCATTAAAAGATGCTTTCAGTATCTATCTTGATCTTTTTTATACAGGGAAGTATCGTGAGACTTTCAAATGAAGTCTTTTTATAAAATTGGATTGCCATGGGCTGTGTCCTTGGGGCTAGCCTTTTACCTTGGCATTAAAACCGGAAAGGATGAGCAACCTGATACCCTCAAGAATCCTGACCTTTTTGAGAAGGATCAAAAAACTACTGACGCTCGCTTTCCCTCTCTCCATATCAGTTTGGCAGAATCAAGGACTGTAATGGAAAAGAATGTTGCTAAAAGCCTTCACACTGCATCCCCTCCTCTTCCTCCAAACTTAATTCGCATCATGAAAGGTTCGGGAATCCTTGAACGTATGGGTTCTTACCTGGATGCATTGCGCTCCATGGATAAGTCAAATGTACAGGATGTAGTGGGTGCGTTTGAGGCATTGCCGGCTGGGTATGGGAGGCACTTGGAAATGAAATTACTCATGAGGAGCTGGTCTGCCATCGATCCGGAAGCGGCTCTGCGATATGCTTCGGAAAAGCTTGATGAAAAAAGTGAAAAAAGATTCGGTATTTCCGAGGCTTTGGCTGGCTGGGCCACCCAGGACCCAGAGGCTGCCCTTGCATGGGCTGAATCGAGTAATGTAAGCCAATCCCCTGAAAATAACCCTTACATTGTTGGTGTAATCAAAGGAGTTGCAGAAAAAGACTTGCAGGAAGCAGATCGTCTACTTTGGAATTTACCACCTGGGAATGCGAAGTGGCAGAGCTCCACTTTTCTTGCCCAGGAATATTCAAAAAAATCTGCCCAGGAAGCCATAGCATGGGCAAACCAATTCCCGGATGATGATCCAAGGCTGCGGGAAACAATTTTGGGTCAAGTTGGAGCTCGTATCGCCCGTAAAGATATAGCTGGAGCAGCTCAATGGGTTAAGTCTTTGCCTTCCGATGGGGCAAGCCAGAGAGTTATGGACAA
>JAQWWZ010000065.1 GCA_029254745.1 Opitutales bacterium
AAAACAAACCAAAAGTAATTAAATGGTGGGCCCGCTCGGATTTGAACCGAGGACCAAGGGATTATGAGTCCCCTGCTCTAACCACTGAGCTACGGGCCCTAAAAAATAGAGTAACAAAAGGAAAGGGACAGTCAAGATGCTACCTTGTCTTTGATTTTGCAATTTTTTGAGCAAAGGCAAAGCGGGAAGCTGCCTCTAATCTGTCAATTTTAGCTTGATCAAAGTTGTCATTTTTAGCTTTTTTAAGTGCTATTTCCGCCCGATTGATCGCTTCTTCTATTTCGGATTCATCTGAATTTTTAACATCAATAGCTTGGTCTGTTAAAAGCGAAACTTTTTCTGCATAAACTTCAACAAAACCTGATCCAACTGCTAGGTAATTAGTTAATCCGTCTTTTTCAACTTTGATATCTCCAGCAGCAAGGGTATCTATAATGGGAACATGATGAGGGAGAACATCGATCTTCCCTCTAGATGTAGGAATGACAACATGATCAACTTGCTCGGAGTAAATTACTTCGCTCGGAGTAACAATTTCTAGGGAAATAGGCATTTGAAAAGTTTGTTTATGATTCTTCCTGATTAAGAACAGAGTCAATACCACCTTTCATGTAAAAATCATTTTCTTCAATTTCATCAAGTTCCCCATCGAGAATCATTTTAAACCCACGGATCGTATCCTTGACTGAGACATATTCACCGGAGACTCCTGTAAAAACTTCTGCAACATGAAAAGGTTGTGAGAGGAATTTTTGAATCTTTCTTGCGCGGAAAACTGTTTGTTTTTGTTCGGGAGATAATTCGTCTAATCCAAGGATAGCGATTATATCCTGAAGATCTTTGTAGGCTTGAAGAACTTCTTGAACCCTTCGAGCAACACTAAAGTGCTCTTCACCGACAATGTCGGGGGATAGAGCATTGGAAACCGAAGATAATGGGTCAACAGCAGGGTAAATACCAAGTTCAGCAATTGAGCGTTCCAAAACAATTGTTGAGTCTAGGTGGGCAAAGGTGTTAGCAGGAGCAGGGTCAGTTAGATCATCAGCCGGGACATACACAGCTTGAAATGAAGTAATAGACCCTTTGTGAGTGGATGTAATCCGCTCTTGTAGGTTACCCATCTCTTCCGACAAAGTTGGCTGGTAACCCACAGCCGAAGGGGAACGCCCCAAAAGTGCAGAAACTTCAGAACCTGCCTGAGAAAAACGGAAAATATTATCGACGAAAAGCAAAACATCTTGTCCCATCTCATCACGGAAATACTCGGCCATGGTGAGACCAGAAAGGGCCACTCGCATACGGGCCCCTGGTGGTTCGTTCATTTGACCGTAAACTAAAGCAACTTTTGATTTGGAGATGTCTTCTTGATCAATTACCCCAGCCTCAGACATTTCCTGATAGAGGTCATTCCCCTCTCGAGAACGCTCCCCTACCCCTGCAAATACAGAATATCCTCCATGGGCTTTAGCGATGTTATTGATAAGTTCCATAATAACAACAGTTTTGCCAACGCCTGCACCACCAAAGGCACCAACTTTTCCACCTTTGATAAATGGGCAAATTAAATCAATGACCTTAATACCTGTTTCCAAGATATTTGCTTCAGTATCTTGATCCATCAAGGTTGGTGCTTGTCGGTGAATCGGCCGAGTTTCTTCGTTCCCGCAAGGTCCCTTATTGTCTACGGTATCGCCGGTTACATTAAAAATCCTACCGAGAACTTTTTCGCCAACCGGTACCGAGATTGGAGCTGCTGTATTTACAACAACCATTCCTCTGACAATCCCTTCAGTTGAAGACATGGCAACGGTGCGAACGCGATTACCTCCTAGATGCTGTTGAGTTTCAAGTACGAGCTTTCTTTCAGAATCGGAATCTGCGATCTTGAAAGATACCTCGAGTGCGTCGTAAATCTCAGGGGTAGCTCCTTCGGGGAACTCAGCGTCTACAACAGCGCCAATTACTTGAATAATTTTTCCGGATTTTGAGTTATTATTTTCCATGGTGGTAGCAGAAAGTGGATATTAATCAGAGAAGGCAGCAGCAGATATTTCAAGAATTTCCTGAGTAATCGCAGCTTGTCTTGCTCTGTTGTATTGCAGGGTTAAGTCATCGATAAGATTACCAGCATTGTCTGTTGCTGTTTTCATCGCAACCATTCGGGCACTGTGTTCTGAAGCTTGTGCTTCGAGAATAAGTTGAAATATTTCTTGTTTTAAATAAAGCGAGGATATTTCGGACAGAATTTTGTCTCGATCTTCAATTAAGATCTCACGATTATCTTTAGGAACTTCATGCTCTAAACTCCCGAATCTTTGATGAAGCTTTTCATTCATTTCATCAAGGCTGTTAAGTGGAAATAGTCTTACAAGTTCAGGTTCTTGTTGTAAGGTATTAATAAAACTTGTGAAAAGTACTTCAATCGTATCAATGCGACCTTCATCGTAACTGCGAAGAAGAAAATCTACAATTTTTCTAACATCATTAAAAGTTGGTTTATCTGGTAAAGTGAAATCTGCGAGTAAATCTTTTCGAGTACGACTCAAATATTGGGTAGCTCGTTTACCAACTGCTACAAATTTTGCGGAACTTTCAATATCAGATAACTTCCTAAACAAATTTCCATTAAGTGCTCCACAGAGGCCTTTATCTGTACCAATAACCAAAATACCTCTATGTTTAATTGGTTTTTGAATATAATGTGAGCTAGTAATCTCCTCGAATTCGTCTGCGATAGAGACAATAATATCTGACAGCAGTAACGCATAAGGTCTTCCTGATTTTGCACTATCCTGAGCCTTTTTCATTTTAGATGTGGCTACCATCTGCATAGCACGCGTGATTTGTCGCGTGCTTTTAACACCCTTTATTCTGTTTCGAATGTCTTTGGAGGAGGCCATCTTATAAATCTATAGAAATTTAGGCAAAAGTTCTCTTCCAGTCTTCAAAAGCAACTCGGAGTTTCTGGGCTGTTGAATCTTCCAACTTCCCAGAATTATAAATTTCGTCACAAGCTTCTTTTCCTTGTGCAGAAAGATACTCTTTTAAGCTTTCAACTGCCCGTTGGATGTCTTGGACTGCAACGGAATCAAAGAAGTCATTTTGCATACCCCACATAATTGCGGATTGTACTTCAACAGGTATGGGAGAATATGCACCTTGCTTGAACATTTCAACAATACGAGCACCGCGGTCCAGCCGAGCTTTAGTAGAAGCATCCAAGTCAGATTCAAATTGAGAGAAAGCGGCAAGTTCACGAAACTGAGCGAGCTCAAGCTTGACTTTACCAGCTACCTTTTTATAGGCCTTAATTTGAGCAGCAGAACCAACCCGAGAAACAGATAATCCAACAGATACTGCTGGTCTTATTCCTTTATTGAATAAATCAGTTTCGAGGAAAATTTGTCCATCTGTAATTGAAATTACATTGGTTGGTATGTACCCTGAAACATCTCCCATTTGGGTTTCAATAATTGGAAGAGCAGTGAGCGAGCCATTTCCGCTGTTTTCATTGAGTCGGGCAGAACGCTCAAGAAGCCTAGAATGAAGATAGAATACATCACCTGGGTATGCTTCTCTTCCGGATGGACGCTTTAGAATGAGCGAGATTTGCCTGTAAGCAACAGCATGCTTGGATAGGTCATCATAAACGATCAGTGCATCCATCCCGTTTTCCATAAACCATTCTCCCATGGCACACCCAGAGTATGGAGCAAGATATTGATTGGCTGGGTTATCTGCTGCCGGAGCAGAGACTATAATTACATATTCAAGGGCCCCTGCCTCTTCGAGGATCTTGATGGTTCTTGCAACATTTGAATTTTTCTGGCCAACGGCAACATAGATACAGTAAACAGCTCGAAAATCTGGGTCTCCTGATTTTTCTCCCTGTTTGTTAATCTTGGCTTGGTTGATGATCGTATCAATCGCAATTGTAGTTTTTCCTGTCGACCTATCTCCGATGATGAGTTCTCGTTGCCCCCTACCAATTGGCACCATTGAGTCAACGGCCATTATACCAGTTTGAAGTGGTTGATCTACAGATTTCCTTGGAATAATACCAGGAGCAATTTTTTCAACAGGGGAGCTTAGGTCGGAATCGATGGCTCCTTTATCATCTATCGGCCTTCCCACTGCATCCACTACCCTGCCGAGTAATGCCTTTCCAACTGGAACTGATAATAATTTGCCTGTAGTACGAACTTCATCCCCTTCTTTAAGAGAACTCGTGTTTCCGAGCAAAACACAGCCAACGGAATCTTCGTCTAAATTGAGGGCAATCCCTAAAATATTATTAGGGAATTCGACCATCTCATTGAACATGACCTTTGATAGCCCGTCAACTTTAGCAACACCATCAGCGAGGGTCGTAATGGTTCCGACATTTGTGCGGGTAGCGTCGGTAGAGAGGTTTTCAATTTCCTTACGGATAAGATCAGTGATGGAACTCATATTTTATATATGTCGGTTAGTGAAATGATTTTTCAAGTTTTTGAAGCCTGCTTTGAAGAGAATCTTCATAAACATCATCTTTTAGGCGGATCCTGCAACCAGATATGATTTGCGGATTTTCAATAACGGTAAGCTTGATATTTTTGCCGATATTACTTTCAAGTCTTTTAACAATTGAATTGGTTATACTCGGATCATCTTTACACCCAATTTCTGCCACTGCGTGATAAGTATATTCGTGTCTACGAACTTCAGTGTAAAAATATCTTAAGAGAGACTTTAGACCAGTAGGATTTGATGATCTCAGAGAGCTGAGAATTTCTTCGATCTTGGATTCAACGATGTGGCCTTCTTCATTAAGTGATAAATGAAGAAGACTTTTAGCTAATCTTTTATGTTTAGAGGAAAAAGTCATCAGCGAGACACAAATCTAGTTAGTAAGATTTAAGTTATCGATGGCGGATTGAGAAAACCTCGATCTATCATCTTCGCTCAATTCTTTTTGAAGGACTTTAGTCGTGGTTAGAATTACTAAAGAAGCAATTTCGTCTTTTGCTTCAGCAAGAACTTTCTCACGTTCCAAATCCATTGCTAATTTAGCTTTAGCTATAATTTCCTCCGCTTGTTTGCGGGCACTCTCTTTTTGCTCTTCTATGAAAGCTTTGGCTTTTACTTGGGCTTCTGAGACGGTTTTTTTCGCAGAAAGCGAGGCTTCTTGCAAAGTCTCATGCTGTTTTTTTTCCGTTTCTTCTAGTTCAAGTTTAATACGATCGGCATTCTTTAAAGAATCGGCAATTTGTTGCTCTCTCTCTTTAATTGTTGAAAGAACATTTCGAAAGGCAAATTTCCAAATAACAAATGCAACTAATAAAAAATTAATGGATTGGGCAATAAGCATTGGCCAATCGACGCCAAAGGTATCAGCGATACCTTGAGCGGTTTCTGTAATGCTTGCTAATGTGCTCATGCCCTATCCAGGTAAAAATTATAGAAATAGGGAGTAAAAAGCTACGGCTTCTGCAAGAGCCATTCCGAGGATGGATTGAACTAATATTTTACCGCCTGCATCTGGGTTGCGACCAACGGCTTCCACGCCTTTCATTCCTACAATGCCAACGCCTATTGCTGCACCTAAGCAACCAAGTGCCCCTTGAATGCTACCTGTGATTTGTGAAACTTGATCTGCTTGTGCTAGTATATCGTACATAATTTGTTGTAATTTGAGTTTATGATGGTGAACGCACGCCTACAATTTGATTTATAGTCACGATACGAAAAATTAATGATTATCCCCTTCTTCATGATTGCAGATTAAGCCAATGTAAACAGCTACTAAGAGTGTAAAGACAAGAGCTTGTACGAGCCCAATTAACACTTCCATGAAGTAAAAGGGTACTGGAAGAATCCAATTTATCTGAGGAACTAAATAAAACATGCTATGAAGAAGACTTTCGCCCCCAAAAACATTGCCAAATAATCTGAATGTGAGGGATACAGGTCGGAAAACAATGGAAAGTACTTCAATGAATCCAACGGCGATAAAGATTAAAGACAGGGCGGAAAACATGAGGAAATGAACTTCTTTTTTATCTGCTTTGTTTCCAAACCAATCTTTAATGATAGCTTTCAGTCCAGCGTATTTAACGATAAAATATACCCAAAATAAATTAGCAACCAAGGCTAATGCTAGGGTCATATTTATATCTGCATTGCCAGGTCTTATTAGTGGTTTCGAAATACTAAAATGGTCGTCGACCATGCTTCCATAACCAATTGTACCAACCCCTGGCATAAGACCAGACCAATTCTGGACGATGATAAATATAAATAAACCGCTTAGCAGCCAAAAGGATGGGAAGAAGACCTTTTTGCCAACGATAGGTTCCAACATACCCCTTAAACCAGAGACAACGGATTCAACCAAAATCTGACCTTTACTTGGAACAAGTTGTGGTTTACCAGCTAAAAGTTTGATTAGAACAACAATGAAAAGAGAAACAATCCAGCTGGTAACCATTGAGTTCGTGATAGGAAAACCAGCAATTTCGAAAATGGAATCAGCTTTTAGATGTACACCATCACCAGCCGCCAAAAGAGGAACGGTTGAAAAAAGTAAAGCAATAACTGTAGCTAATGGCTTCAAGATAAAAAACAAATCTTATAGTTAAACAAACACCCTGGGTCAAACATCAACATATAAAAAGATTTAAAAGCAGCTATCTCTAATTATATCTTACTTAGCTCATAAGCTAAACTTTTCATTTTTGTCTGATAGCTACTAAAAAATTGTTCTTAGGCAATAAATCCTGAAAATAGCTTGTTTCAATATGTGGCCATTCCTCGGTTGTAAGATTCCAATACTTAGACTGTAGAATTAATGATTTTGACCAAACGAAGTATTCTGTATGGTCAGTCATGAAATATAACTTCGAAGAATTCGTACTTTTTTTGAAAAGTAAGTCTAAAAAATCTAAATTGATTAATCTTTTTTTATGATGACGATTTTTTGGCCATGGATCTGGATACATCACAAAACAATCCTGTAATAGTGCTGTTTGTGGTAGAGCATGTAGAAACTCTAAAGCATCCGCCTTGAGAAATGAAACATTAGGCAACAATCGTTTAGAAGCTTTGTTCCTAGCTTTTTCTATCCTTTTTGTAATTAGATCAATCCCAATGAAATTTCTATTCTGATCCTGTTCTGCAAATGATGTCAACCAGTGACCATGCCCACATCCAATTTCTAAATCTAAAAGTTTAGTGGCGTCGTGATTTAAATCATCCAAAGAAGTGATTATGGTTTTTTTTAATAAAACCATCCTTTCCGATTTCCGTAATAGTATATCCTCTGGCGTACCCATAAGTTATCTACCAAGCATTACCATTAAGACATTTATGTCAGCGGGGTTAACACCGGGTATTCTTGATGCTTGGGCTATTGTCTCGGGACGAATACGCGAAAGGTTTAAAGAGGATTCGTTCTTTAAACCTGGAACTCTCGAATAGTCATAATCAATTGGAATTTTAATGTTTTCTGCTGCTTTCATTTTACTAATATTTTTAGTCTCACGCTGCAGGTAACCATCATATTTTATTCGATAAAGTACTTCATTCTTTATTTGGTCACTAAGATTTGTGAATTCTGGGTAAAATGCTGTTTCTCCCCTCCCCTTTCGAATTAAGTCGGCATATGAGTCGTTACCTCTGTACTTCTCACTACTTGCCTTGAAAAACCATTTTTCAATATGAGATTTTTTAAGTAAAATATTTTCTAATCTTTGTGGTGATATTAAACTGTTTGCTTGTAACTTTTCTATATATCTAAGCTCGCTACTACCGTGGTTAAATAATAAACGATACTCAGCTCTGCTTGTGAACATCCTGTAAGGCTCATTAGTGCCCTTAGTTATCAGATCATCGATCAAAACTCCAATGTAGCCCTCATTGCGATGGAATCTAACAGATTTAGCTCCTTTACTCTTTTGTGTTGCATTAATACCAGCAACAAGCCCTTGAGCCGCCGCTTCTTCATAACCAGATGTACCATTGATTTGACCTGCAAAAAAAAGATTTTCAATTTTGAGAGACTCAAGTGAACACGATAATTGGGTAGGCATAGCATAATCGTATTCAACAGCGTAGGCAGGCCTAAGTATCTGTGTGTTTTCAAGACCAGGAATTGTCTTTAGTATATCTTTTTGTACAGAAAAAGGCAGGCTTGTCGAAAGACCGTTGATATACCATTCATCTGTGTCAAGTCCTTCAGGTTCTAGGTAAACTTTATGATTATCTTTTTGGCTAAATTTGACTGTTTTGTCTTCGATACTTGGACAGTATCTCGGACCTGTTCCAATAATATCGCCTTTATATAGAGGTGATAGATGTATATTTGCCTCAATAATATCTTTTGTTTCTTTTTGCGTGCTACTAACAAAGCAATCAATTTGTCTAGGCATAAATGGTTTGCGTTCCACATGGAACCACCGAGAGTTTTGTTCCACGTGGAACAATTCTTCTTCGGTCCTTGTATCATAAAAGGCAAATTTTGTAGGATTCACATCTCCAGATTGCTTCTCTAGTTTACTGAAATCTATAGTTCCTCCATGAAGACGCGGGGGTGTTCCTGTTTTAAACCTACCCAGTTCAATCCCGTATTTGATAAAGTCTTTTGATAGTCCTGTCGCTACATGATCACCCAACCTCCCTCCTTGACTTTTCTGTTGACCAATATGCATTAATGCTTGTAAGAAAGTCCCCGTGGTAACGATCGTGGTTTTACCGAAGAATTTGATTCCAATAGAGGTTTTAACTCCAATACATTTATCCTTCTTAATAATCAAGCCATGCACTAGTCCTTGGAAAATCGAAATATTTTTCTCGAGTTCAAGAATATGTTTCATCCTTAATTGATACCTTTTTTTATCACACTGGGCTCTCGGTGCTTGGACCGCTTCTCCTTTGGATGTATTTAGCAGTTTGTACTGAATTGCAGATGCATCTGTATTTAAAGCCATACCACCGCCTAAGGCGTCAATTTCTCTCACAATTTGTCCCTTAGCTTGCCCTCCAATTGCTGGGTTGCAACTCATTTGGGCTATTGTGTCAAGGTTACCAGTTAGTACTAATACTTTAGATCCTAGTCTTGCTGATGCAAGTGCGGCTTCGCATCCTGCATGTCCTGCACCGCAGATTATAACATCGAATGAATAGTCCTCTTTTTCTCCAATCATAGTAATCATTTACCAATGCAAAAATTCTTAAACAATTTATCGAGCATTTCTTCGTTGTCCGCATGTCCGATGATTTCTCCAATATGACTAAGAGCTTCATTCAATTCAATTGAAGCCAATAAGTAATCATCACAATCAGATAATATATTTTTTGCTTTTTTTATAGATTCATTTGCTGATGAAAGACAGTCGAATTGCCGTAAATTTATCAAAACATCAAAACAGTGATCGGAATGACTTTGAGATTGTATGCATTTGTCACACACATCAATTACATCATTAATACCTCTATTCTTTTTTGCACTTATATTTACAACCTGAAAGCTTTCTGGATAATCCTGATTCGATATTTCACGATTTAAATCATTTTTGTTTTCAATGATAATTATTTTATTACTTTCAATATTATTGTGTGTGTATTGAAAAATTGAAGAAGGGTAGGGGAGGGAAACATCAACTACTATAAAAATAACATCTGCATTTTCTAACTGATTAATGGTATTTTGAACTCCAGCTGATTCTATTTTTTCAATTGTGTCTCGTAATCCTGCTGTATCAATTAAATCAATCTTAAAGTCATTAATAATTATTTCTTGGGAGACATAATCCCTTGTAGTGCCTGGAGTTGCACTGATGATAGATCTATCGTAACCAACAATGCAGTTAAAAAGTGTACTTTTTCCTGCATTCGGGCAACCTATCAACACCACTTTTCGTTTCGACGATAAAGATGAGTTTCTGTGGTAAGCCGTCGCTAGTGTTTCTATAAAGTTTTCAATATCTGTAGTTTCCGATATTAATAGGTCGCTTTTACTTTCGCCTAAATCATCTTCAGGGAAATCAATAAAAGCTTCAATTTTTGAAATCAAATTCAGAATATTTTGCTGAATAAGCGAAATTTTTTCTGATAGGTTTCCTTCTAGGTTTCTTTTAGAAAGTCTGGCTTCTCTTGTACTTTGAGCAGAAATTAGTTGTGCAACAGCCTCAGCTTGGGCTAAATCAATTTTTTCTGATAAAAAAGCTCTTTTTGTAAATTCACCTGGTTCCGCCGATCGGATGTCATAGGCTAGTAAATCATCCATGATTGCCTTTAGAACAAACTGGTTGCCGTGACAGGAGATTTCAAGCATCTCTTCCCCCGTGTACGACTTTCCGTGTGCGTAAAAACACCAAACAACTTGATCCAGGCATTCCCCGCATAAGTCTCTATATTCTGAGACATATGAGTGCCTTGGGGTAGGGGAGGGTACACTAAAACATTTGGAGGTAATCTTTGAACATAAATCACCACTTAATCGTAAAATTGCCAGAGCAGACTCACCTGGTGGAGTCGCTATCGCAACAATCGTGTCAGTCATCAATTATTGCCTTCAATTTCCTTAATCAGAATCTTCGTCTTTAGCTTGCGCTAGGACTGAACCGACTGAAACTTCAACTTTCTCTAGAATTGCTTCGGTGATTTTTTCCATCAATTTTGAATCTTCAGAAAGTGCTATTTTTGCCGCTTCTCGACCTTGTCCAATTAGGTTTCCATCAAACGAAATCCAAGCACCTTTTTTAGTAATAATATTATGCTCAATTCCGAGGTCAAGTATCGAACCTGTTCTTGAAATTCCTTCATTGTACATTATGTCAAATTCACATGCAGTAAATGGAGGTGCTACTTTATTTTTTACTATCTTTAATCTTGTTCTTGATCCTGTTACCGTGCCATTTGCTTCCTTAATCTGTCCAATTCTTCTTATATCCATTCGAATTGAACAAAAGAATTTCAAAGCTCGGCCTCCTGGTGTAGTTTCAGGACTCCCGAACATTACGCCTATCTTTTCTCTGATTTGGTTCGTAAATATACACACACAATTTGTTTTAGAAATGGCAGCGGTCAATCTACGCATAGCTTGACTCATCATACGAGCTTGTAGTCCAACCGTGGCATCTCCCATCTGACCGTCTAATTCCTGCCTAGAAACGAGTGCGGCGACAGAATCTAAGACGATAACGTCTATTGCACCTGACCTTATCAGTGTTTCTGTGATATTTAGGGCGTCTTCCCCGCTTTCAGGCTGGGAAACCATGAGGTTATCAAGGTCTACCCCAACAATTTTTGCGTATCTTGGGTCCAATGCGTGCTCTACATCCACAAACACTGCATTCCCTCCCTTGCGCTGTGATTCAGCAATAACGCTCAGGCAAAACGTGGTTTTTCCAGATGATTCAGGACCATAGATCTCGACAATTCTTCCTCTTGGTAGTCCTCCGGCACCTAGCGATAAATCAACAGCCAGGGAACCGGTTGAGATAACCGAAACATTCATTTTCTTAGCATCTCCAAGCTTCATGAGTGCTCCATCACCGAATTTTTTATTAATGCCTTGAAAGGCTAGATCTAAATCTGAAGTTTTTGTGTCTGCTTGGGTTTTGCTCTGAGTTTGTTTGGACATATTAAAATTTGGGTTTAAACCTCTACCTTGTAATCATTTCGCCGATAAGCAAGTTGTTTTGAACTTTTATCCATTGCCTTTTTTAGGTTAGATTAAAGAATGTGATCATAGAGTTTTAAAATTGAATTATGAACACATTATATGGGATTGGAACGGCACTGTAATTGATGACGCTCGGTTATGCGTACAAATTCTTAACGATGAACTTTTAAAGAGGGGATTACCCGTCATCAATCTTGAGTTCTATCAAGAAAATTTTAGTTTTCCAGTTAATTTGTTTTATAAAAAAATCGGCTTACCCAGCATGGGAATTCGTTACGAGGAATTAAATCTTGTATTCATTACCCAGTATAAAAAATATTGTTATTTCTGCAATTTACATGCAGATGTCCAATTTGTATTAAATAAATTAACAAATGCAGGGGTTGCACAATCTGTTTTGTCTGCCGGAAAAGAGACCGATATAATCGAATTTGTGAAATACTTTAAGTTATTGCATTGTTTTTCAACTATTTCAGGAGTACGAAATATCCGAGCATCTGGTAAGAAGGAAATTTCTGAATCTCATCGGCAAAAGATCCGGTGCTCAACCGATAAGATTTTGCTTATTGGTGACACTGTTCATGATCTTGAGATTGCAGATCATTTAGGTATTGATTGTATTTTATTTTCAAATGGGCATAATAGTCACGATGTTTTATTGGCTAAAACTTCTCGTGTTATTAATAGTTATGAAAAACTGCTACAATTTATTTCATAATTAAGAAACTTTTTTGAGCTAACTATGAACCGTGTATTTATAAAGACCTATGGATGTCAGATGAATGAAAGAGATTCTGAGGAAGTAGCTTCCAGTTTAATTGAGCGTGGTTATTCTTTAGTTGAAAATGAAAAGGAAGCGGATATTGTTCTGCTCAATACCTGCAGTGTGAGAGAGCAAGCAGAAAGCAAAGCAATTGGGAAAGCAGGTCATGTATTATCCAAAAAAAAGAAAGATAAGAAATTCATTTTGGGCATCATGGGGTGTATGGCTCAGAATAAAGGGGCTGACCTTTTGAAATCTCTGCCTAAACTTAGTTTAATAGCAGGCACCCAAAAATTTCACCACATTCCTGATTATTTAGATACACTTACAAAACAAGATTCCAACAATAAGTTACCTATTATTGATCTTGATGAAGAAGCGAATTCTCAAAGTCATATCAAAAATCATTTAGATTCCTCAAGTAAAACTGTCTCTGCCTTTGTTTCAATTATGCAGGGATGTAATATGAATTGTTCTTTTTGCATTGTTCCGAAGACAAGGGGTAATGAAAGGTACCGAGCGATGGATGAAATTGTTGCTGAGGTCGAAGCACTCGCTCGTAACGGGGTAAAGGAAGTAACTTTGCTAGGGCAGATAGTAAATGCATATGGTAGAGGTGAGTTTGCACGTATTGATAATAAGTCTCCTTTTGTGCAACTGTTGGATAAACTTCATGCAATTGATGATATTAAACGCATTCGGTTTACTTCGCCTCACCCTGTTGCTTTTGGTGATGATTTAATTGCTGCATTCACGCGTCTAAACAAACTCGGAAGTCATGCGCACATTCCAGTTCAGAGCGGTTCAGATAGGATTTTAAAATCTATGAACCGACCTTACACGCGAAGTAAATTTATAGACCTTGTTAAAAAGTTAAGAGCTTCTAATCCCGAAATGCGATTGAGTACCGATGTCATTGTAGGCTATCCAGGTGAGGAAGAAGAAGACTTCGAGGCAACTAAAGATCTTTTTGTGGAAGCTGGCTTTGAAATGGCTTTTATTTTCAAATACAGTGAAAGGTCAGGCACCCCTGCTGCTGAGCTTAGTGACCAAGTTCCTCAGCATGTAAAAGAAAAACGTAATCAAGAACTTTTGCATTTATTAGAACAACAATCTACGGTATCAAATGAAAAACTGGTTGGTTCTGATTTAGAAGTTCTTGTCGAAGGTAAGGCACGAAAAGGGGAGGGCAACTTGATTGGTCGCACTCCATGCTTTAGGAAAGTAATTTTCTTAGGTCCAGATAAGTTGATTAGTAACATCGTAACAGTTCGTATAGCCCGCATTTCACCCAATACGCTTTTTGGCGATTTAATTACATAGCATCATGCATTTATCAGATTTCACGATTCTTACCGGATTTTTCCTTGTCCTTTTTGGGACCCCCTTTTTATCTAAAAAAGAATCTATTCGGGCAAAAGTGCTTTCATTTCCTCGCTCAAGATTACTTGCTTTTATTCTTATGATTACAGGAACATGCTGGTTTATTTTTGGTCATGTTATGCATTTAGGAGAAGCGGATTTTGGAGAGTTCAAAACAATCATTGTGTTGATTTCAGTTTGCATATTAATTTTGTCCTTTTTTTTAACCAAGGATTTCCTTGCCGTTCGTGCTCTTTCAATCTTAATCCTGTTGTATTCCCGAGAGGTCTTAGACGCTGCATTTCTGCAGGAACCAAGTGCTAGACTTGTTTTGGTATCTATAATTTACATTTTAATCTCTGTAGCTTTATACCTAGGAGCTTATCCATACAGAATGAGAGATTTTTTAACCTTTGTTTATAGTGAAAAAAACCGGCCCAAATATGTCGGATTTTATTTCATTCTCTGTGGATTAAGTGTAGGTTTTTCTGTGCTAAGTTACTAGTATTAATGGTCCGGTATATTATTATCATTTCTGGTCCTGCAGGTGTTGGTAAAACAACGATCTGCGACAGATTAGTTGAGGAATTTTCACTTCATCTTTATCGTTTAATTACTGCTACATCTAGGCAAGCTAGAAGTAACGAAGTCGATGGAGTTGATTATATATTTTTATCCTCAAAAGACTTCATGCAAAAAATTGGTGAAGATGAATTTGTTGAGCATGAGATGATACATGGTAATTATTACGGAATATTAAAAAACTCCTTATTTGAATCTTCTTCTGATAAAAACTTGTTAATCAATATCGATGTAAACGGAGCACAATCGATACAGAATATTGTATCCAATTCTGAGGCGAAGGGTTTTCAGACCCTGAGTATCTTTATCCGACCAAAGTCGATAGAAGATTTAAAAGATAGGTTATCGAATCGTGGCACGGATGAAGAAGATGAAATCAATCGTAGAATGGAAACGGCCAAGCAAGAAATAGCTCAAGCCAACTCGTTTGACTTTATAATCGATTCAACAAATAAAGCTTTAGATTACAATTTAGTTAAAAACTTTTTCGTGAAATCTGTTGGCCTGTAGAAGTCAATAAGCAAAAGGGCTAAACTTGATGTTCTGGCCTTTTGGGGTGTGGCCAATCCAAATGATAAAATTGCCCTCTATCTTGATCTGTTCTTTCGTATGTGTGTGCACCAAAATAATCTCTTTGAGCTTGTAGTAAGTTCTGAGGTAAGCGAGCGGACCTGTAACCATCGTAGTAGGAGAGGGCAGAGGAAAAAGTAGGGGTAGGGATTCCACTTTCTACAGCCATTGAAACCACTTTTCTCCAGTTTGGTTGGTACTCTGTGATACAATCTTTGAAATATTGATCCAAGAGTAGGTTTGGCAGGTTTTTATCTCTTTCAAACGCTTCAGTAATTTTCTGTAGGAAGGCTGCTCTTATAATACAGCCACCTCTCCATATTTGAGCAATCTCCCCAAAGTTTAAACTCCAATGGTATTCATTTTGAGCTTCTCTCATAAGTTGAAACCCTTGTGCATAGGAACAAATTTTAGAGCAATACAATGCATCTCTTACAGATTTAACCAACTCCTCGATATTCACATTCGAATTATCTACAGTGGGACCTGTTAGTTGCGTTGATGCCGCCACACGTTCTTCTTTAACAGCACTTAAACATCTAGCAAATACTGCTTCCGAAACTGTGGGTGCTGGAACGCCCATATCTAAAGCATTTACTGATGTCCATTTTCCTGTTCCTTTTTGCCCAGCGGTATCAAGTACAATATCAACAAAAGGTTTATTTGTTGTTGGATCTGATTGGCATAAGATATCACCAGTTATTTCGACTAAAAATGAATCAAGAATTTCTTCATTCCATTGTTTGAAAACTTCACCAATTTTATAGGAATCCATCCCCCCAATTGAGGAAAGAATGTGATAGGCTTCACAAATCATTTGCATATCACCATATTCAATACCGTTATGAACCATTTTCACATAATGGCCTGCACCATTTTCTCCAATGTAAGCAGCACATGAAAATCCACCAGAAACTGGAGCACCTGGCTTACCACCTGCTAACGGCTTTCCTGAGTTTTGATCAACTTTTGCAGAGATACTTGTCCAAATGTCTTTAATTAAATCCCATGACTTTAAGGTTCCACCAGGCATGAGGGAAGGACCTAAACGGGCGCCTTCTTCGCCACCGCTTACTCCAGACCCGACAAAGTAAAAGCCTTTCGCGTCAAGATCTTTTTCACGCCTTATCGTATCTGTCCACTTAGCATTACCACCGTCGATAATGACATCCCCCCGGTCGAGTAGAGGAGTTAAACTTTCGATAACTGCATCGGTCGCATTACCGGCTTGAACCATGATAATGATTTTTCGAGGTTTGGTAATTGATTCAACAAAATCTTTCAGGCTTTCGAAGCCATCTAAATTAGCGTGATTATTATTTTGGAGGAATTGTTCAGTCTTACCAAATGTTCTGTTGAAGACAGAAATGTGAAAACCATGATCTGCAATATTAAGTGCTAAGTTTTGCCCCATTACGGCAAGACCAATTAAACCTATGTCAGAATTTTTCATTGTATCATAAAGTGAGTTTTACTAAGAGGAAATACTCTTAGTAATAGTTTTACAATCAAATGTCCAATGAGAACTAGATAGGTGAGGCGACTTTTAACTCTTCTTTAAAAAGAAAATCATCCTCTTCGTTTTTTGTAGTTTTTTTGTTAAAAATTCTAGTTGGATTTGTGAGGCGGGGGTTAATGCCAAATTTTTGCATTAGTAATAACATATCTGAAGTGCTTGTCTTGATAGCTTTTGTTGCCATCGAACTACTGGCGTTAGCAGCAGCTTGTGCATTGGTTTCAGCAACGGTTTTGATTATAGAAGATTTTGCCCGTAGTTCGCTGACATCCGCATTTTCTTCCGACATGCCGCTTCCAAGGCTTGCCCCGCTGAGAGCCCCTTCTATTGCCCCTTGTTTCGTAGCTTGTTTGAAGACGAGAGCATCAGCAACAGGTGCATCATTGTCATCTCCAGCAGTAATAGCACCATAGGTAGACCCATAAGTTACTGCTTGGACCACGGAAGTTGTCGTAATATCGCTTGAGAAGTCTTTCGGGTTTGCATCTGTTAGGGCAACTGTTTCAAAGACAGCGCCAAAGGAAGCTCCTTGCGTGCTGGATCGGGCGATTTCAATATCAAAAGTTTCTGTAGATGTTTGTCTTTTTAAGTCTATTTCACTTGTCCCTGATATGCTTCCTGTAGTAGCACCCTGTGCAGCAAAGTTTATGAGAGCTAATTTATCCATCGGGTTTGGATAATACACCGACATGCCCACATTACCAATTAACGAGCCCATTGAGCTGTGCTGAGAAATTGAAAGCAGGTCGACTCTTGCTCTCTCTGCAATGATTAGGCTTTCTTCCTCATTGGTGGCAGCATCTAAGTCCTCTTTAGCAATGCTAATTCTTGCAATAGTCGACCCAAGGGCACTACCTTCAGCGGTAGACTTGGCCAACTGTTTTCTTTCATAGCTCTCCCAACTTTCTGTATAATTTAAAGATTTGTCTAGAACCGCTGCCAATTGTGCACCAGTAGCACTACCAAACGCAGTTGATTCAGCAATTCTTTTCAATTCCCAACTATCTTCTTTTTCTAGTTCTAAAGCTTTGTTGATCGATGCAAATGCCAAGTGTTCAGACAATAATTTCGCGGTAGCCGCAGGCAGTTCTTGCTTATTGCTTTCTTCGTCTCTTGCCAATGATGATACCGCACCTAGAAGTAATCCGTTAGAGATGACCTTCGTTACTTCATTCACAAAAAAAATGTGGTTCGCCCCATCATTTTCATTTTCAACGCGGTCAATAAATGAAAATGCACCGTTGATAACGGCATTCGATAAGGATGAAGAGTATTTCTCTAAGTTATTTTCATTAATTAATGAGCCCGAGAAAATCGCAGTTGAAATGCCGTAAGTTACGGATTTAATAATTTCGGTTTTACTTGGATCAAATTTCATGAATTGATCTAATTCACCATCGAATTTCATGGAAGTATTGGGTGTTCCATCATTTATAATCGGTTCGATTCCAGGGTAGATTCCAATATCTACAAATAGTGGATTATCACTTTCATAAAAAGCTAAGGTTGATTCAATAATTGTTTCAGAGAGTGATTCCAGTTGTTCTTCATTAGAAATATTATCTGTGTAAGGGATAGATGATATAATTGATTGGGCAATTTTCGCGCCCCAAGTGTTTGCTCCACCACCCCATTCATAAATTCTATCAGGTATTAATGTGCTAAAGACAGCTTGAGGAATCTTTTTAATTTGGTCATCTTCAGGAAAAGTTTCCGCAAAAGCTTTTATAATCGATGTTAATCCTGATAAGAATTCCTGGTCGGACAGGGAGAAATCTATCTTTTTATCCGATAAATAATCCACAGCATGTGAAAATGCTTCTATTGGTTGATCGGTCCCAATGCTACTAAAAGTTTCTTTCATCCCCACCGTCAAATCTGGATTTAGTTCAGGAATATTAATGTCATCTTGGTAGATGGATGCCTCTACCAATGATTGATTAATCTCGGACAATCTTCGTTGTGAAATAAAACCGTTTTTGCCTTCCTTTAAAGAATTGATATTAATTAAAATTGCACTCTCAATCAGGGAAGAATCAAGTGACTTTGCGGCTAAAGGCAATACCAATGCATTAACCGCCGCCAAAAAATACTTAGCCATTGTTGAAATGAAAGGGGGCACTTAGATAATGTGAATGAAATAGGGTGTTTTTGGCAATAGAATTTTCTCAAATTTTTTTATTGAGACTCAATTCTGTATATTTTGAAGATATTCCGACAATTACAGAAAATATAATTAGACAGGTTGGAGATCTGGTTGGAAAATCGAAGCAACAGAAAAGTAGAAAAGATAATCCCCCGATTGAAATTATTTGAGAAAATATTGATTTGGACAAAATCAAATTCCTGCAAACCAACAATATTACTGGCAAAACAAATATAGATAAGCCAAACCATCCAAATTCACTTATCCATTCAAGGATATCACTATGTCCATATCCAATGAGCGGAATGTACGGATTATGGGCATTTGCTAGTCCAATTGCCCGTTGTTCTCTAATCTCTTTAGACTGAAAAATTGGGTTAATTGTGCTGTATGAATTATAACCATAACCCCAAAATGTTTTTTTCGATATTTGCCTAGTAAGATCTTTCCATAGGAGTAATCTAAGTGGAGGTTGTTTGTTTTGAATTTGAGAAATGGTGTTTGAAAGCATTTCTTTAGTCGTCTCTTTATTGAGAAAAAAGCCCCCGATAATAAATACTACAACGACTAAGCATAAACCTGAAAATGTTTTCGCTTTAAACCTTAAAATCTTTTGTTTCAACAAAACTAGAATTAATAAAAATAATAAAACAACGACTCCTGATCTAGAACCAGAATGGGGGATTGATATAATTAATATGCCAAGTCCCAGAATGTAAGAAAAGTTTTTCAAGTTGTAATTGTTTAAAAAATTATATTTTAGAGAGACCCTGATTTTCAAAGCGAGTAGACAGGAGATGATGAGTATCACAAAAGCACTCCAGTGATTTTTATAGGTAAAGCTTGCGTAAAAATACCTAGGTTCGGGCGTGTCCCAAATACCAAAAATCTCTTTCATGTTTTCAGCTGGGATATAATTTAATTTTTGTACAATTCCGATAATTGCTAAAATTACAGCGGAAATTCCAAGTAAAAGAGCAAATTTTCTAATTTCTACTCTCTGTTTCAAGTAATGAAAGGCAAGAAAACCTACACTTATTTGACTTATAAAGTATAAAAAACTACCCCAACTCTCTGTATTTGTAAGAGGAACTGTGGGTAAGTAGGGATTGGGGTCACCTTCAATTTGCTTACTGATATTTTTTAGCAGTACCGCACCTTCATCAGAAGACCCATATTTATCTGAGTAAAGGTTTTTAAAATCTAAAAAAACACTTATTGCCTGGTTTGGATTGCTTGAAGTAAAGGGAAGTATTTGCTTGATCCCTTTTGAAATCATGAGTGTTTTCGCCAGATTTTTTTCAGTAGAAAGGTATTTGGCTATTTGTACTTCTTCGAAGGTTTGAATACTTAACTGGTTAAAAGTTTGATTTTTTGTAGAAGTATAAAAAATAGTTAGTAAAATGCCTACGCAAATAATAAATGATATTTCTCTTTTGTAGGATACCCTTTTTACCTTTATCAAAAGGCACAAACATAGGAATGCAATGATTGATATCCAGGTGGTTTGTACCCATTGTAAGCCAAGCCCAGCACGAAACCATGCAATGCATATTATTGAGAGAAGTAGAATTTTTTGAAAAATATTCAGTTTTCAATCCAAAGCACGCTAACGATGTTATTGACAAGTATTAATTCGTTAAATTCAATCATATACTCAATGTTATGATATTTAGACTATCCAACATCCTACTGCTTAGCTTTTGTATATTTCACCTCAGCCTCGAGGCTGAGTGGGATAGTCCCATACTCGGGCAAATCAAGACATCTGCATCTGCATCCGCAACCTATGACTCTAGAGTTTTCGGTATTCCAAGTTCTTATTACAATCAACTTAAAACAAATCCTGGCAGTAATAATGCCGGTGTTCCGGTTAATGAATTGAAAAGCGAAGACGATTTCATCTTGAAATTTTCTCCTGCTGTTCACCTCGCAAAAAAAATTAGTCTTCTTAAGTTTTCTGGATCTGCAGGGGTAGAGATCGCCCAGTACATAAAAAACGATGACAAAAGCTATGTTGTTCCAGTTACAACCTTTAGCATAGATTTTGACGAAACCTTATCAAAAAATAAGCGTATTTCAAATAATGCAAAAATTCGCTTCGAAGCTGTTTTTGACTTAGGGCAGACAGTTTCTGCGAGTGTTCTTGAGCAAGATCTCACTTCATACACATATTTTACAGCGGGTATGAATGTGAGGTATAACCATAGCCCTAAATTTGGGGTAAGTGGGGGTACGAACTATAGTCTTCAACAATACCAGGCTGGATCAACAGGACCTCGACCTTATCAAGATTTTTCGACTTTACCTCTGAATTTCAAAGCGTTTTACATTTACTCAGAGAAGCTTGATATTTACACGAATTACATATTCTCCAAGTCTAAGAGTAAAAGTAATCAACCCAATTTAATCGATAGTACATCACATTCTATTTCTTTCGGTGCGAATGGGGAATACTCAAGCAAACTGTCTGGTGATGCTAGCGTGGGATATACTCTCCTTACATTTGACCAAGGTGGTAATCCGAATCAGGACAACCTCACCCTTGGACTCGGGTTGTCATATAAGTATAATTCGAAAACTTCATCTACCTTTTCCCTCAACCGCTCTTTTTCGCCCTCTGCGCAGGGATTTTCCTCATTTACGACTTCTGCCCGTGCTGGCTTATCGCATCGATTTGTCGAAAGTCTTTCTGGTTCAGCTTATTTGAGTGCTAGTGCCGTGGACTACACTTATCCAGCAAGTACAGTCTCTGTCGCTGGTGAATCAAGTTCTATGAATACTTACGGTTTGGGTTTTTCGATCAATAAAAATATCAATAAATTTTTGACCGCTAGTGGAGGTTATGACTTTAGTATAATAGACAGGAATTCTGACTCCTACGGAAGGCACATAATCCAAGCTCTGATATCGGGTAGATTTTAGGATATGCCCGCGATATTCTTGCCCTTTATATGGTTTGCTTTCATTTTAATGAAAGTTTTTACGGTTTCTGCACAAAGCCAATACAGTAATGACCCCTCTGTTTTAAGGGATCCATCGGGTTACAAAATTCGACCTAGTGACAGAATTCGTATATCCATTTTCGGCCAACCCGATTGCTCCACGGAAGTAAAGATAAATAATCAAGGGTTAATCAGACTTACATATGTTGGGGAAATTAAGGTAAGTGGATTAAATGTTAAGTCGATTGAGTCGTTAATTACTCGCAGGTACCAAGCTGAACTTATTTTTCGTAATCCAAAGGTAAATGTCTTTGTAGCAAAATATTCTGAAAGGGTCGTTTTTCTAAATGGGTCTGTTAACAGGCAAGGCCCTTACAATTTTCCTCCTGAAGTAGAGGCAATGAACATAGTGGAAGTGATATCAAGAGCGGGTGGTTTCTCAGATATTGCAAGGAAAAATAAAGTGTATGTTACGCGAACGATTTATGATTCGAGTGGAAGTGCAACAAAAACTGAAACTTACACCGTAGATGTAGAAGCCTTGAGTAAAGGTCTTATCAAATTTGGTACTAAAAAAAGATTTTGGATTTATCCTGGTGATCGGATACAGGTCCCCGAGCGACTAATATAATGGACGAAAACTTCGATGGAAACAATCAAGGACCTGGAATTAAGCCTAAAGGAAAGATACGTGGCATATCTGATTTCTTACTTATTATCAGGGATAGGTGGCTACTTGCGATTACCTTAGCTTTACCCATTGCCCTTGGTTATGTTTATAATGAACTCCAAGTCCCAGAATACTACAGTTCTAGTGCTACCTTCCGATTGATACCCCCTCCTTCATTGCTTAATTTACAAAAAGTAGAAAGAGACAATCAAGTCCAGACACTGATTACACGACACTTAGATGGGATAAATAGCCAAGAGTTACGTGTTAATGTAGTACAGAAAATTGCAGAAAACCCAGAATATAAATCCATTCTTTTGGCACCATTCCTCAAGGACGGTATTCCGATCGGTGTTGCTAACACGATTAATTTCTCAGTCAATATATCCCCACCAAGTGCTGGAAACCCAAGAATTACCATCACTGCAAACTCTAGGAGTGGGAGAGGAGCTCAGATTATAGCAGATACTGTACAAACTGAATACGAAAAACTTCACAAAAGCAGAAAAAGTGAAAAAGTAGAGTCAGCACGAAATTTGTTAGAGTTATTGCTTGAAAATAGACAGTCCGAAGAAAAGAGGATCGCTCAATCGATATCGTCTTTTAAGAAGAGTAAAAATATACCTTATTTAGAAGACGCAAAACAAAGTATTTTTGGCAGAAAGAGTCAGTACCAAAGTGAAATAACAAGCTCTAAGCTTGCCCAAATAAAAATTACAACTTTATTGAAACAAATTCTCAATATCCGCGTTAATATTGGTGTTCAAAATGATTCTCTTAAATCTCAAGATATTGAATCTGAAATTGCAATTATTAAGCAATTTTTTGAAATTGATGCGATAGAATCTTATGGGAATGTTCCCTCTCTCCGTAAGAGTCTGTTCGATTTAGAGAAAAAAAGAAGGGATTTTCAAGAACTTGCCCCTGGTTATCTGGAAAGGCACCCAAAAATGCTAGACAATGCCCGACAAGTAAAAGATGTTAAAAAGGCACTTACCAAAGAAGTTCAATCTGCTATTGATGATTTTAGGGACAAGCTAGTAGAACTCCAGCACCAAGAAAGCGAATTCACGAAAGCTATGGAGTCGATGCAACTTCAGTCAGCTAACCTAATGGATGTTGAAGAAAAACTTGAGGATTACAGCCGTGAACTCAGTATTGTTAGGGGAAGTACAGATCAAATACATAAAAGATTAAATGATGTGAAGATTGAGCAATCTCTCCCTTCAGAACAAGATGATCCCTTGCATAGAGAGAATTTTGCGTCCTTAGCTTCTAGCCCTTATACGCCAGACAAAATGGCAATTAGAAAAAATGGAATTATTTTATTTTTTGCAGTATTTTTAGCGATCCCCATTCTACTAGAATTTATTGATAATCGGGTGAAATCGCCTTGGGATGTCGATGTTTTTATTGGAAAAGATTTAATTGGCGGTATTCCTCAAATTTCTCAGGTTGAGGAAACTAAACGGCCCCTCATTGTAGGAAATGACTTGGATGATGGACTCACAGAATCATTCAGGAGCATGTATAGTCGGATTCAAATGAACTCCAACGCAGATTACCCCAAAATCATTTTGGTTACTTCTGCCATACCAAGTGAAGGCAAAAGTTTAATTTCAGCGAACCTGGCCTATAGTTGTGCGAATCATGGAAGAAAAACAATTCTTATAGACTTTGATCTAAGAAGACCAGGGTTACACAAGTTTTGTGGTATTGAAAATAACACAGGTTTAGTAACTTTAATTAATGAAGCTAAACACGGAATTGATCGCCTTAAAGACCTTACAGAGAAAACTCTGCATCCGATTCACGATAATTTATTTTTACTACCCTCTGGTGGTAAAACTCGTGCAGCTACCGAGATGCTTGAAAGTAACGAGTTTGAAATGGTTATTAATCATGTACGGACATTGGCTGAGGTTATTATTATCGACAGTCCACCCATTGGACTTTTTCCCGATTCACTTGCCATCGCGAGAAAGGTTGAAGAAGTTCTTTTCGTCACAAGATATGGTAAGGTCTCTCGAAAAATTGCTAAAAATTTAATCGAGAATATCGAAGAAACTGGGGCAAATGTTTTGGGTGTTGTATTAAATGATTTGCCTCAAAAAAAGACACCCGGTTATTATTATTCCGGTTATTACGGGTACGGTTATTTCCGATACAAATACTACAACAAATATTACGGCTCCGATAGTGAAAAAAGTTAGATTTACATTGAAGTTTTCAGGCTACATACCCGACAATTTATTTTGACAAAAGAATATAAAGTTTTTGTGATTGGTCCGGAAGGCTTAAGAGTTAAGGGTGACGATAACTCGGATGTAATTTCAAAGCTATTAAACCAAAAACTAAATTTTTACTCAGAAAAGGGTTGGCAACTTGCGAAATTAGTTCCCACGATGACGAGTGAAGGGTCAGTTGTTAAACTAATCGTTACTCTACATAGAGAAAAAATAAATGTTAAGGCCAATTGATTGAGACGATTCTTATCTCATTGGCGGTGACTTCAACATAAGGCTTTGCCTTCGATGAATATCTGTATTCTGGCGAGTCCGTACTGAAATGATAAGCTACAATGTCATGCCAATTGTAGCTTACAGTCACCCACTCATTGTCACCTTCAATTTTTCGGGCAATTGTATTTCCAATAGAACCTACTAAGTTATTAAATGCAGAAATTTCTAGGCCTGGATACAAGGAACTTTTTAGTTCTCTATCCAAAGATCTTAGCTTATCTTTTGCGAGACTTTCGTTTAATAAAACCGAAGCTTCTCTTTTTTGAATAATTTCACTAACCTCGTTTGTGAATTGTTTATCAGGGTCCCATTGCTGACGACAACCGAGTAGAAGTAACAAAGCTGGTATTGCCGAGATAAAAAATGAGTAATGCCAAATTGTTAGCGCTTGGCATCGTTCGTGCTTTATATTGTTTCGCTTTATAGTCATGATTTTCCCCAAAAAACTCGAAAGATATAATGCAAGTATAATTGCTAACTTAGATTTGCCGACACCAAAATCAGGCAAATTTTTATTTCGACTTTGTCGATTTCCCCTTTCGGGCTTTGAGACCACCATTGACCTTGTCGACTGCAGGAACAGAGTTATGTTGAGGGTTTCTAGGGTTTTATCTCCATTGCGGCAAAAAATCATGGATCCGAATCTGGCAATCATTCCAAAAGTTGAAATTTCAACTGGATACATTAGCAAAGATGAGTACCTACTTAGTGAATTTAAAAGATTGAAAAGCGAAAATTTATGTAATGATTTACAGGATTCTCCTTCATCATCGCACTTTTTTTTATTTTTCACAAACTCGGTTGATTGTGTCGCTGCCGGTATATCTGATCCCCACGATAAAAGCTGGGCTGAATTATGGCAAAGGGTTATAAACAGAACATATGGGATAGAGCATAGAGTTGCTCGCAGGCATTTGCGGACTTGCAACTTATTGCATACCTAGTTTAAATAAAGTCATCAGTCCGAGAGCAAAAAGTCTTTCTTTCACAAAACTCTTACCGAATATTTTTACAACGATCGGCCTTTGTACAGGCTTGACAGGTATAAGGTTTGCTTTGGATTCTGATTGGGAAAATGCAGTCATATGTATTCTTGTTGCAGCGTGCTTCGATATGATCGATGGGTTGTCTGCAAGACTGTTAAGAGCATTTTCAAAATTTGGTGCCGAACTTGATAGCCTTGCTGATGCCATTAGTTTCGGCGTTGCTCCTTCTATAATCTCTTTTTTGTGGATAAAAAGTTCCCTCATGATAGATAACAGTAGCGAAATTCTTGGTTGGTATTGGATACCCTTTTTGTTTTATACAATGTGCTGTGCATTCCGTTTAGCCCGTTTTAATGTCATGGCTCAGGACAACTCCAATACTTTGTCTCCGAAAGGATATTTCACCGGTGTACCAGCCCCCGCTGGTGCAGGCTTGGTCCTATTACCTTTAGCATTTAGTTTTATTTGTGATCGTTTTGAATTAGATTATAATATTCTTGATCACTCTTCTTTGTTATTATTTTGGGTAGGCTTTATTTCAGTTTTGTTGATTTCCCAAATCCCAACATTTTCCTTCAGAAATATTCGATTGAGTGTTTCGTCACGAAAAGCATTGATTGTGCTGCTTGTTGTCTGCTTGTTTGTGGCAGTTTTTTTTAAAGAAATGTGGTTATCTTTGTTTGCTGTAGGAATCTTTTATTTGTGCAGTATTCCAGTGTCTCTGATATCTTACAAAAGAGATTTACTAAATTAGTCTTTGAGAATTTGTTTAATTATTTGCTCATGAAGTAAAGAGTTTTGAAGTTGACCAAGTTCTTTATATGCAAGTGAAAGTTGCTCGTGTGCATTTTTATTATCCCAATCATATTGTGCAGACTTTAAAAAATAAACCAGTGCCTCTTGCGTACAATTATCTTTGTGCAACAAACCCATTTTAAGAAGGGCATCGCTATTTTGACTATTTATATTTAACGCCAATTGAAGGAAGTCTCTCTGAATCGGCATGGTTTTAAAACTATGAAATATTAGGCATATGTTTGACATGCAAAGCTTTGCCTTATTTTTTTTGACTATAAGCTTCTTTGCTTTCCTAAATTGATTTCTTGAAATAAAAAGATCATATTCATCATTAATATTACTTAGCAGATTATTGTACTGGTTAAATGATTCGAGTAGATATTTTTTCGCTCGGGATTTTTTATTTAGCTTTAAAAAGCAAATACCTTTCTTTTCATTCAGGAAAAAAGAATTTTTTCCAGTCGACCCAATCTTATTATAATATTCAAATGCTAGCTGGAAGTTCTTTTTTTTAAAATAACAATCTCCGAGTAATTTGAGCGATTTATTTGATTCAACTTGCTGTTCTAGTATTTTAATCGCTTCATCAAATCGCCTTTTTCGATAACTAATTTTAGCAATGTAGAATCGTAACTCGTTATTAAAAGGATATTTTTTGATTATCTTACCAAAATCTTCAAATATTTGACACTCACTTCTATAAAACGGAGTTCCTCGAAGGAAATCACTGTATTCAATTAAGATATTGTACTTAAGAATTAGTGGTTTTTCGACTTCCTGAAGCAGAGAAATACTTGTTTCAATTAAGTAAAATATTCTTCGGAAATCAGATTCAGTATCTAGAGATTTAGCGAGCTCATAGTAATGCCAACCATTTCTGGAGTCATTTTCTACAAGTAGGTTGAGGTAGGTGAAAAGATTCTCTGTATTCCCACGACAACTTTCAATCTCATGTCCTTTGGTGAGAAATTCAACGGTGGGTTTCAACCTTATTGACAGTGCTATGTAATAAGATGCTTCGTCATACTCCTTTTTTTTAAATGCGAGAAGAGATTTTATAAAGCAAACATTTTCACATTCCGTTTCTGATTCAAACTTTTGAAGAGTATCTTCTACCTTAGCAAGATCGTTATTACTTAGATGAAACATGCAAGATAGTTTAAATATATCTTGGTTTTTTCGGTCGCTAGTAAGAGCTTTTTCTAAGTGATAAGAAATTTCTTTTTCACATACTTGCATACGAGCATTTATAACTTTTTATTTTAAGGAAGTATTTGATCTTTTTTTTTGATAAGTAGGAGTGCGATTTCGTAATGTGCTTTTGCGAACTCATTGTCAATCTTGATGCTTTTCTGAAAGTTTGCTAAAGCTTGTGAATATTTCTCTTGGATATTTTGTATCTTGCCAATTTTGTAGTAAGCTCTGTAAAAATTAGGATTTTCTCTTATAGCTAATTTTAAGTGTTTTTCCGCCAAAATTAAATCTGGTTCTTTTACCAAAGTCCCATCATTTTTCAGTTTTTCACCTTTAATTAATAAACAAGCAAAATTATAGTGACATTCAGACATACCAGGGTCGATTTCAAGGGCAGTTTCATAATTCCGGAAAGCTTGATCAAATTCTGAAGGGTTTCTTAGCGATTTTGCTAAGTGATAATATGCTTTCGAGAAATTTTGGTCTATATCTGTAGTTTTTTGGAAATGAATTTTTGCTTCATTAACTTCGTTAAAGTTTAGACAATGATGGGCTAATTCATAGTACGCATTTGCATACTCTGGATCAATTTCGAGTGACTTGTAAAAATGCTTCTTTGCTGTGGCGGAATCACCATTTTCGCTGTTAATCTTTGCTAGATAATAATGTGCTTCAGCGTTTTCATCTTCATGGGTGATCGATTTCCCTAGATTGTCTGCAGCTGTTTTATGTGAATTCTGATAATAATAAATTTTCCCAATTTGGAAGTATGATTTCGGATTACATTCATTATTAATAATAGATTCTTGAAAGTATTTTTCGGCATTTTTGATATCATCAATCTTTAAATAAATCATTCCTAGCAAGTACTGTGCTTTCCAATATTTAGGACTTAGTCTTATTGCTTTACTGAGATTTTTTTTTGCAGAATTTAATTCACCTTTTTGATAGTCAATTTTAGCAATGTTGTAGAGTGCTTTAAAATTGTCAGGTTTATATTTTAAGACCTTCTTAAAGTGACTCTTAGCTTCGGGAATATTTGTTCGATCAATAATTGTACCTTCTTTGTCCGTGGCTATTCCTCCTGTTAAAAGTTTTGCCATGTAGTAGTGAGCATCCGTATATTTTTCGTCGATATCGATTGCTGTTTCATAGTTTTTCCTGGCAGATTCAAAATCGTCAGGATGAGTAAGTAATCTAGCTTTATGAAAATATGCCTTTGCGTAGTTCTGATCAATTTCGGTTACCTTATCAAAGTTATTTTTTGCTTCCTCTATATCCTTAAGTTTAGTTAATAGCTTTCCATAATAAAAATAAGCATCAGAAAAATTAGGGTTTATTTCTAGTGAGTTAAGAAAGTGATTTCTAGATTCCTCTAATTCATTTGATTTCATCAACGAGACAGCCAACTCGCATTCTGCTTCGGCAAAATTTTTATTTATCGATACCGCCTTTTGGAATAAAGAGAGCGCATCTTGCTCATTACCTTCCAGCTTATTTAACAGACCAAGTTCAAAGTATGCTTCTGAATAATTTGGATCTAAATTAATCGCTTTCTCCAAATGTGTTCTCGGGTTCATTTTTCCTAATTATTTACTTAGTTGTCATAACCCAAACTCCAGACCAATCCCCTTTGGGGGGATTTTTTTTCATGTGAGCACACCGATCAAGATAGAGTTGGGCGGCTTTATCGTTAGGGTTTATTTTTTGAACATTTTTAAAAGATTTTATGGCCTGATCCCATTTTCCGTCTGTCCATGATCTATACCCTTCGTTAAAGACTCCAAGGGCGTCTGCTAGGTTTGGGTACGAATTTTCGTCATGATAGTCTAAGACCTCATATACCCCAACGGGCACTGTTTTTCCTTTCACGATCATATAGTCGACTTGGCGGGTTCTGTATGTAGCTTTTACAGCTTTTTGGGTGAACTCGCTTATCAGAATTTGTGCGCCGTATTGCTTGCATGCACTTTCAATACGAGCTGCCAAGTTCACCCCATCTCCAATAACAGTGTAGTCCATCCTTTTGGGCGAACCAATATTTCCAGAAACAATAGAGTCCGTATTAATACCCATTCCATGATCAATGGGCATTTTCCCTTCCGTCGCTCTTTTTTCATTAAATACAATTAAATCTGTCATCATTCTGATAGCAGCCCTTACTGCCCGATCAGGATCGTCATCATGGGGAACTGGAGTGCCAAAAATACACATCATTGCATCGCCAATAAATTTATCAAGCATTCCTCCTTCATCTGTTATACAGTCCACCATGATTGTAAAGTACTCGTTCAATAGCTTGACTGTTCCTTGCGCGCCAAGTTCTTCAGTAATGGTAGTAAAGCTTCTGACGTCTGAAAATAGGACAGTCCCCACGCTTTGCTTTCCACCCATTATGTCATTCCCGTCTCCACCCATCATAAGCTGGTCGGCAAGTTCTGGGTCCATGTATCTTGACATTGTGGACTTCATCCTTTTCTCGGAACTGATATCTTCGATCATAAGCATTACTCCGAGACTTTCTCTCTTTTGACCTACTAATGGCATCACTGACACATTTACTGAAAGTGTTTCATCTTCAATTTTTATTTCAGCATCTAAAAAGTCTTCCTGTTCTTCGACTGAACCTAGTTTTTGGAGTAACCATGAATTTGCATCAGTCAGTACGTCAGAAGCTTTTCTTCCTAAAACCTCATTCAAAATGGGAGATTTAAGAATGCGGAGTCCAGCCGTATTACATGTTCTGATAATACCGGTTTCATCTAAGGTAAGAACGGCATCGTGCATACTAGATAAAATGCTCTCAGAATAATTTTTCTGATTTTGAACATCGTCGAATAATTTTGCATTCTCTATGCCCATTGAAATTTGAGATGTAAAGGCTGCTAGTCTTTTTTCATCCTCTGCGTTAAAAGATCCGCCTCTTTTATTAAGCACTTGGCTGACTCCAATGGTTTTACCTTCTTTGTTAAATACCGGCATGCACAAAATTGATCTTGTAAAAAAGCCAGTTTGTTTATCAAAGCTTGGGTTAAACCTAAGGTCTGCATAGGCATGGGGAATATTTACAGCTTTTCCCGAAGTAAAAACAGTGCCAGCTATGCCGAGGTGGTTAGGGAATTTTATAACAGATTTTTCGTCAAGCCCTTCGCCAACTTCTGTGTATAATTCATTTGTTTTTTCATCATTGATGAAAAGAGTAGCTCTCTCACAATCAAGCATCGTAGAGATTGTGGTGATAATTTTCTGTAATAGGGGAGTGAGTTCTAGTTCAGAGGAAACTTGAGATACAACATCCAGAAATTCCAATTCTTGCTTTCTCGCAGCTTCAATTTGCTCGACGATAATATTTCCCTGAATGGCAATAGCAGCCTGCTCCGTCATAGCTTCAAGTAAGTCTAGGTCTTCTTGTTCAAATTCACCGTCTATCTTGTTGAGTATCTGAGATACGCCAATTTCTTCACCTGAAACAGTCCTAAGGGGAGCACAAAGGATACTTTTCGTTCGAAATCCCGTTCTGACATCAACTGCTTTGTTAAACCTCTCGTCTTTGTATGCGTCGTGAATAATAACACCTTCATCTTGAGTAAAGACCCATCCGGCGACGCCTTTCGTATTTAGAATTCTTATTTCACGCCTGAAATTTCCCTGAGCAATTCGGGAGTATAGCTCACCGGTGGATGCATCATTAAGAAAAATTGTTCCTCTTTCTGCACCGATGGTTGAAGTGGTTATTTTTACTAAAACTTCAAGAGCTTCATCTAGTGATTTGGTCTTTGCTAGATCGTTGGTTACCTGCAGGAGCATTTCAGCGAATCTAGATGTTCTCTTAGATTTATTATCTTTTTTTTCTGCCATGTTAATTTTCAAGTTTAATTCGTAAGTCAATTATAGTCGACTGTAACTGCAACATTTCCGATTCTTTTTTTTGCAGATCGTCTTGCCTTAATTGTTCGTAATGTGCTTTGTTTTGTTCAAGCTCATCGCGGAGATTTGAAACCATTCTTCGAAAATGGTTAATTTCATTTTGATTCGAGCTCACAATATTTTGGACTGCTTCCTGTTTATTAATTTCTGAACTTTCTAAGTTCAATCGAAGTTCCGCTAGATTTTTTTGCAAAGCTTTTATCTCATTCTCTCGTTTAAGTTTTGACCGTTGAAGCTCTACTTCTTTGGAAACTTTGATTGCTTCAAGTTTATTCCGCAAATCTAAAATTGACTTTTTTAAATGGGAGTGCTCATCCAAATGCGTTGATATCGATTTTTGGATAGCTTCGGAATTTTGATGTTTCTGAAATTCTATTTCTTTTCTTAGTTGAGATATACTTTTTTGTAATTGTTGAATTGTAGATTCTCTTTGAGAAATAGCGTTTTGCACTCCAATGTCTTTTTCACTTTGAAGGCGGTCCATTTTTTCTCGAGTTTGGATGAGACTTTTCCTGAGTGAAACTTGTTGGGCATTTGAACTGGCTTCTGCTTTTTGTAATGAATCTTGAAATTTAAATTCGGTCTCATCAAGTTTTGTTCTCAAAGTTGAAATGGTGCTCTTAAGATTCGCGTTTTCTCTCTCATTTTGAGCTTCTGACATTTGAAGTTTGTCCGCCTCATAATCTTTCATTTTCTGAAGCTGTTCACGCATTCTATAAAGGGACGATTTAAGCTGATTAATTTCGGATTGAGATTCACTTTTGCCCTTCTGCACTAGGTCATCAGTTACAACTTTAGAATGTTCTAATTCATTTCTTAAGCTTTGTGCTAAACTTTTAAGAGTAAAAACCTCACTTTCTTTCGAAGCCTTAACTTTTTGAACGCTATCCTCGTATCTAGCCTTTTGTTGATCAAGTGATTCACGAGTTTGGCTCAGTGAAAATTTGAGTTGTTGGATTTCTCTATTGGTTGAAGATTTGAACTCTTGTATTTTGTTATCTTTGTCCGAGGATTCCTTTTCCAGTTCTTCTCTTAATTCAATAATTGTATTTTGAAAGGATTTGTTTTCGCTATTAATGGCTGAGGTTGCCCTTTGAATTTTTTCTTCCTCTTTAGCTTTTAGGGCTTCAAGATTGCCACGTGCTGTTGATAAAGATTGTTTCAATAACGAAATTTCAGAGCGGTATCCGTTTTCTACCTTTTGAATAGCTGAGTTTTTTTCAAAAGATGATTTATCTAGTTCTTCCCTGAGTTCTTGCATCGAATTCTTCAAAACTGTAACTTCAATCTCAGAATTAGCTTTTACTTTCTGTATTCTATCCTCTTCTAAATTCTTCTGAAGCTCGAGATTATCACGAGTCTTTGAGAGAGTCTGTTTAAGCTGCTTAATTTCGTCGTATGTCTCTTTTTTTGCTGATTGGGCAATTTCTGCTGCTTTATTTTTTTGATTTTCTAGTTCATTACGAATGCTCGTGACAGTATCTTTAAGACTTTTGATTTCGAGTGTGTAAGTAGAGTATCTTGTTCGAACTTTGTCCTCCTCCTCTTCTCTTGTTTTGACTAGTTTTTCTCGTGTATTAGTTATTGATAGCTTAAGAGAAGAAATTTCCTTAGACTTACTTGAAATCGCTTTCTGAACCGCATCATCTCTCGAGTTCTCAAGTTTTTCTAATTCATATCTTAGGTTTGCGATCGTAGTTTTAAGAGCTCTGCCTTCAATTTCTGACTCTGTCTTAATCTTTTGTGCTTTTTGATCATTTGAATTATTTAAATCTTCGATTTTTTGCCGTAGTCTTAATAGAGAGTTTTTAAGTTCGGTAATTTCATTTGAAGCATTTCTTGTAGATGCCTGAGCAGCGTCTTGAATTTCACACTGGCTTTTATCAAGTGCTTCTCGAAGCACCTCTACCTGTTTTTTTAAACTATTTAGTTCAACATTAAAAACGGAGGTCAACTGTTGTTTTTGTTGATCCGCAGTTTGAGACTTCTTCTCTAATGAAGACCTTAAATCAAGGATAAGTTTTTTTAGCTGCTTTTGTTCATCAAGGGACTTTTGGATAACTTCATGATTTTCTTTTTCATGAGTTACAATTTTATGGTCCAATTCGTCCCTTTGCTTTTCAATTGAGGTCTTTAAGAAATTAATCTCCAGTTGCAGCTCCTTTTCTTTAAATTGAACTAATTCCTCTGATTCAGTCTCCTTTTTAACAAGTTCATCTCTAAGGGATAAAATTGTTTGCTTGAGAAAACGATTCTCATGGCTGAGTAAATCGGCCTCTTCTTGTGTGTGCGGAGACATCTCATTTAATATTTCAGAAATAAACATTTTGTAAATAACAAGTTAAGCATCTCCATTATTGTGCTTGCAAAGAATTGAACAGATATTTTGGTAAGTGATAGTTATGTCCCCAAAGCTCAAAGATTCCTTATTTATTTGCATTGTTTTAGTGTTGGCAATGTCGACTTATTCTTGCGGAAATTCTGACCCTCAAGTGGTGAGTGAGAGCTCACGAGATAATCCAGCAGACAGAAAAGTAACAAATCTTTTAATGTCCTCTGCGAGTAATGTGAGTGACCTTGAGGATCTTTTAAACGACAGCGATGAGTCCATTTCTCTTGTCGTTGAAGGAGCAGAACCCATTTCTGAGCGCATACTTCCAGTAAATTTTAAAATCATTGAAGCTGAGGAAGTGCTTGAAATTCCAACTAATACCGAAGCCGAGGTTGCCTTACAAAACCTTGAAGAATCCACGATTGAACATCGAAGAAGTATCGAAGAATTGAGGAAAATTAATGCAAATAAAGATACAACTATCGCTTCACTTTCTTCAATTAATGACGAACTTCTCGCTGAGGTTCGACGATTGAAAGGAATGCCTGCAAGAGAAGCCAAAATTATTTCATCTCCTGCCGAGTTACTTGCCTCGGAAGAAGTTGTAGATCCAGGGCTTCACTCAGAGATAAATAATCTTAAAAATAGTCTGTTTCTAAAGTCTAATGAAATCAAAGATCTAAGGTATCGAAATGATTCCCTAGAAGCTCGGATTTCCAGCCTTGAAAATAGCCCAAAAACGAAGATATTTCTTGCTGATCCAGAACTCAATTCGCAGGAAAACCGATTCAGTCAGAATTACGAAAGGGTATCAAAAGGATCGTTCCTCGGAACATGTTCAATAAACTTTGATGCAGTTGTCACTTCGTACAATGGAAAAAGTAAGGAAGCTTTTTACACTGAATTTTTTGTGCTAAACACTAACCTTGATTCAATTCTATCCGCCGGTAATCTCAACCTATCTGAATTTTCAGCTCTCGAATCATTTTCAGAGTTGTGGGCACGTTCTAGAAAAAATTCTTTTCTTTACCCTAAACTCCAAAAGAATATCAGAACTTTGCTCCTCTCTGAGGTCGAGAAGGGCAATGGTAGGAGAGTTAGAACCGATATAAACGGATCGGCATCTATTTCAGGGATTAATAAAGGTAACTATTTTATCATCGGTACTGCAGCTCTTGGTAAAATTGGGGTAACATGGAATGTTCCAATTGTTTTAGACCAAGGGGTGAACAAAGTCTCTTTGACTCTTGCAAATGCATCATGGAGTATGTGATCTATCGAGGAATAAGCTTTCCCTTTTGCTTAAAATACTTTTAATAATTATTAGATAATCTTAACACCATATAAACTTTAGTATTATGACGGCACAACAATCATCTGACCAAAAGAAACTCCAACTTACCCTAAAACAGAAGATTAGCATTTTGCTGTCATTTTCGAAAGATAAGGTTGTAGAACAAATTCAATGTGTATGGTTCATCATTTTATACCTCATCGTTTTCCAAGTACTTGTCCTCGGGTTGCCTATTGTATATTCTCTAATGATAGCCGTTGGCATCATGATTGTTATAGTTGGTTTGGCTTTTTTTATGGAAGGTCTCAGGCTTGGATTGATGCCTCTAGGCGAGACTTTAGGATCTACTTTACCTAGAAAAAAGATCTTTGGAATTCCTTGTTTGCCAGCAAGTTTGGCGTTTGGTTTTGTTTTGGGAGCATTTGCAACTTTTGCTGAACCAGCGATTGGAGTGCTGAGAGCCGCAGGTTCTGGCGTGGACCCAACTGCAGCACCTCTCCTGTGGACTATTTTAAATACTGGAGCTGCTATGCTTGTAAATTGTGTCGGGGTAGGGGTAGGCATCGCCGTCCTACTCGGAGTGTTAAGATTTTACAAAGGTTGGTCTCTTAAACCATTTATATATGCGGGTGTAATTATACTTTCATGCATTACTTTATATATGCAGTTTTCAGACGATAGGCTGAGGCATGTATTGGGACTTGCTTGGGACTGCGGTGCAGTCACGACTGGACCGGTTACAGTACCCTTGGTTCTTGCACTAGGCATAGGAGTGTGCCGGATTGTATCTACAGGAGGTTCTAGCAATACGGGATTTGGTGTGGTAACCTTAGCATCATTATTTCCGATCTTAGCTGTAATGTGCTATGCCCTTTATTTATTTAATGGAGATAATTATTACATGGCCAAACTCTCCAAAGCAGAATGGCATTTGAATGCAGGAGAATACGGAAAAAATTACCCTAAAAACTACCAGAAGTTTGGCGATATTGTAGCAGCTGAAAGGATGGCAGCCTCTGGAGATGTTGATGAAGATGCTTTGTTTTGGTCTCTTTCGAAAGTTGAAAGAGAGAATGTAGACCAATACTTACAGAAAAACAAAAAGCTTCCTGAGGGTTACACAATTAAAACCAGAATCACAGAAGGGAAGATTGTACCGAGTGCGTTGCCTAGCGATAGTGATGGTGTACGCGAGAATGTGGAAGTCCAAGGTGCGAAAGCTTATGTTGTGAGAGAGGGGTTTAAAGCACCAGATGGAGTGTGGGATGAAGGGACAGATATTGCGACTGCGTTTACTAATAACTTCGATTTCTTCCCCAACACTTTTAAACCACAAGAGGATAAAAATGGAAACGGCATCCTTGATCCTGGAGAAGACTTTTATGGTTTCAATCAAGACGGTAGCGTTGATTATAATGAAAAAAATGGTGAACTTGATGGTCCTGATCAGGACAGAGGAGCATTAGAAGGGGCGGTTTGGGCGATAGTTCCACTGTGTTCTATTTTACTACTTGTGTTAATGGTGGGACTTAGGCAGAAACCAAAATATTTAGACGAGTTATTTATCGGGATTGGATGTGCTGTCATTGGGATGTGCCTTTTTAATCTCGGAATAGCCTTGGGTTTAACTCCGTTGGGTGAACAGTTAGGTGGAAATGTAGTGTCTAGCTTTACCTCAATTCAACCTTGGCAAAGCGAAGGATTTGTTGATCCTCTATTTAAGTCATCCACCGCCGGCAAGTGCCTTGCTATTCTCTTTGGCTTCATATTAGGTTATGGAGCAACTTTGGCAGAGCCAGCGTTAAATGCACTAGGATCTACCGTAGAAAAAATAACGGTTGGTGCGTTTAAGAAAAACCTATTGATGCAAGCAGTTGCAACTGGAGTTGCGTGTGGAATTGCCACAGGTGTTGCCAAAATCGCTTTTAACTTAGAATTATGGTACTTGTTGATACCTCCGTATGCTTTACTCCTAGTATTAACTTTCTTTTCAAGTGAAGACTTCGTTAACTTTGGCTGGGACAGTGCGGGTGTCACAACAGGACCAATTACCGTGCCTCTTGTTCTTGCTATGGGGTTAGGCATAGGGGCCAAGACTGGTGCTATTGACGGCTTTGGAGTTCTTTCATTGGCCTCAGTCGGGCCTATCATTACAGTCCTCACAGTTGGTCTGCTTGTTCGCAAAAAACCCAAAGTAGATGACGCAACAGAACTAGAAATGGAGAAAGCATAATCATGACTGACTTAGTAAAATCATCTGGGGTTTCCCTTTTAAACTTAATTCTTCCAAAGGAATCAGTTGTACGCGTTTCCAATGCAGTTTCTAAAGCTGGTGCGAAAGGCGTTTTTCAAATATCTGCACGTGGTTCTGTTCTCACTGAAGGTGGATTTCTTCAAAGAATGTTTCCACCTCCTGCTCCAGAACAATTGCTTTTACAAGCCCTTGTACCTGACGACATTATTAACCAAGTTACTGAAGCCGCCATCGAATCTGGAAGCCTCGATAAGGTGGGCTCAGGTGCCGTATTTAGTATGAGTTGTAATGATGCTCAAGTTTCAAAATCTTTTCCTACTAATATTTCGTCCGATTCTAACAATAGTGAAGACAATCAAAGTGCTGCAAGCTTAGAGGCAATATGCTGTATTTGCGAAAAAGGTATTGCCGATGATATTGCAAAGGCAGCCCTTCAAAGCGGTGCACCTGGGCCAACAGTTACTTTTGGAGAAGGTGGTGGTGTTCGAGATAAAATTCCAATGCTTCGTATTACTAAAGGTCCTGAAAAAGAATTTGTTTGGTGTGTTGTCGATAAGTCAGAAGCAGATGACATATTTAGCAACATGGCGAGGGCGGGAAGAATTACAGAACCGGGTCGTGGGTTTATGTATTCAATCCCAGTTCATTCCGGTCTTATTAATGTATCAAGCACAGTTTCTTCCTCTACGCATGGAGCGAATATGGAGCAGGTCATTTCTGCTTTAGACGATTTGAAAGGCGGTAAGGATTGGCGAGTAACGCCTGATGTATCCAAATCGAAGTCTCTCAAATCCACTTTCCTGAATGACCTAGTTGGACTCTATTGCATTGTACCTAGAGACCACTACGATGAAGTGTATGATGCTATTTTAGAAACAGGTGCACCCGGTGTTAGTACAAACTTCGGTGTCATGATTGATGCGGAGTCTGATGACAATGAGCAGCAACAAAATGAAGAATGGGCATTGGTTTATACTTCAGTTGGACCTGATAGTGTTGAGTCGTTAAGGGATGTGGTATCGAGCAAGATATCTTCACTTGGTATCAAGCAATTCGCTTTTTACACATTGCCTATCCCTAAGGCCCTTACCTATCTCGGGGGATAGAGAACTCTACGCAGAAATGGAGAATCTAATCAAACTCCATTCGCCATCTGCCTTGATGACTGAATTGTAGCTCAATTTTCTTTTTTCAAGTTCTTGGGAGTATGCCTCTTCAACACTTTTGGCTTCCATCGTTAAGATACCTGATAAAATAAGAGCTGAATTTGTTTTGGTTGTATTAACGATCGAAATTTTATTTTCGATCAAAACATCTGATTGTATGTTAGCAACGACTAGATCATACTTAACATTTGCTTTAAGTAATTCAATACCGAGGTTCATAAAGATGATGTTGTGCCCCGTATCGTTGATAATTGCATTTTCTGCAGATATTCTCACGGCATCTTCATCATTATCAATGCCGAGAATGTTTTTGTATCCTAATTTTGCTGCAGTGATTGATAAAATTCCAGATCCGCATCCTATATCAAGTACATTTTGTTTAGAAGAGTGATTTAAATTCAATTCAACTATTTCTTCTAAGCAAAGTTTTGTAGTTTCATGATTTCCAGTTCCAAAGGCCATACCTGGATCTAATAGGAGAGATTTTCCCCCTTCCGGAATTAAATATTCATTTTCTAGCCATGTTGGAATCCAATGGAATCCTTTATGACTCCATGGTTTAAAGTGAATCTTATAGGATTCAGTCCAATTAGTATCCGAGATTTGCTGAATTTCTATGTTCTTATTACAGCTTAATATATCCGCAAAATATAAGTCTATTTCTTTGTTTATTTCATCTGTGGATATGTCGTTTTCAAAATAGCCTTCCAATTTAAAATCTAATTTTATTTTGTTTTGTAAGATAATCCATCTAGATGGAGCAATTTCATAAAGACAATCCTCCAATCGATCTACAGAATCAGCACTAATGGTAATACTTACCTTGATCATGAGTTTTTGTATGTGTGAGTGTCGGCAATTGCACAGACAACTTGTGATAATAAGAAATGTTCCTTTGCATGCATTCGTGAGGTAAGGCTTTGTAAGCAATCATTTTCCAGGATCTGAACGCCAGCTTGTGCGATAATATCGCCCCCATCAATGGTGTCATCAACCCAATGTACTGTACAACCGGTTCTGGTGGCTTTCGCTTTATATGCATTTTCAATGGCATTCAGCCCTTTAAACTCTGGAAGTAAACTAGGATGTAAATTAATTACTTTACCATCAAAGTGGTTAATGAAATTTATGCCTACAATCTTCATGAAACCAGCAAGAATGATTAGATCGGGTTGGGTTCCTGATAGTGTGCTGATCCAGTCAGCCTCATGTTGTCCTTTAATAAAAGCACTTGTCGTAGGTGAAGGCACAAGTTTTGCGTTGCATCGAAATTCTGAAGCTAGCTTTAAAAACTGTGAGTCTTCAGAATCGGTAAAAAGCGAAATATCTTGGACTTTACTAAGTTTGCCGCTTTTAAATTCAGATAGCAGATATCTTGCATTAGAACCTTTACCCGACCCAAGAATTGAAATTTTCAAGATGAGGGTGGATTTATTGATTGAGTGATTTTAGAAATAACATCCGTTGTACTTTTTCCCGCCAACATACTGACAAATTTTATTTCGGCACCGACCTCTTTCAATGCATGCTTTTCTTCCTTGTTTATTGAATTTAGGGAATAATCTGCAGATTTAATATAGTAGTCAGGCTTAAGTTTAAGAATTTCATACTTTAGGTTTGGTGTACTAAATAAAACTATTTCATCCACGCAACTTAATGCTGATAGCATATATGCTCGCTCTTTTTGGGTAATAATAGGCCGTAGTTTACCTTTTAGAATTTTGATACTCTCATCAGAATTAAGTGCAACCCATAAATGGTCGGCATATTTTGCTGCTTCCTTTAAACTATGCACATGCCCTGCATGTAAAAGGTCAAAGCATCCATTTGTCAGTGCTAGAGTCTTATTCCTTTTTCTTAAATCTGACCTTTTCTGAACCGCTTCATCTATTGAGATATAACACTCCGCAATCATTGCAGCGTAAATTAGAGGATTTTTTTCATTTTATCTATAAATCCTTCATCTGCCTCAATGTCTTTTTCCCCGCAAGACTTCCCAAAATCTGCGAGTTTACTTCTTTGTTCTTTTGTAAGTTTAGAAGGTACAAGGATACAAATCTTTACATACAAATCACCAACTCTTCCCCTAGATCTAAGGTTAGGCATACCTTTATCTCGAATCCGAAAAGTCTTGTTTGATTGGGTCCCACTTGGAATCTTTAATAAAACTTTTCCTTGCAGGGTAGGTACATTAACATTCCCACCCAACGCCGCCAAGGTAAACGGTATCATTAGTTCATGGAAAAGATCATCCTCATCACGATCAAACTGTTCGTGTTCTTTTATATTAATATCAACATAGAGATCCCCACTCGATCCACCATACATACCCGCATCTCCTCTGCCCCTTGAGCAAAGACGATTACCATCACTAACGCCTGCGGGGATATCAACTTTTATTGAGTCAGATATTTTCTTTCTACCCTCTCCGCGGCATTTTGTACATGGGTTTTCAATCATCACTCCAGACCCACTACAAGTGGGGCAGGTTCTTCTTATACTTATAAAACCTTGATTTGAAGCAACTTGTCCAATCCCTCCGCAAGTTGAGCACATCGATTTTCCTGAACCTTGAGCAGAGCCAGAACCTGAGCAAGGGTCACATTCCACATGGTGATGATATTTAATTTCTTTTTCAATTCCAGATGCAGCTTGTTCTAAGGAGATGGTAACACTCACACGCAAGTCTGCTCCTCTTTTTCCAGGATCGTTTCCTGTATTTTGCCCACCTCCAAAAAAATCTTCAAAAATGCTACCGAAACCACCCCCACCACCACCGGTGTTGTTCCCTCCAAAAGCATCGCGAAATAAGTCAAATGGGTCTACGCCTTGCCCAGATGGGCCGCCACCCCTGAAAGCATCATGACCAAACTGATCATACTTTCTTCTTTTTTCACTGTCCTTCAGGATTTCAAAAGCACCAGATATTTCTTTAAATTTTTCTTCTGCTTCCTTGTCACCCTGATTTTTGTCAGGATGATACTGAATCGCTAGTTTGCGATAAGCTTTTTTAATATCACTATCTGATGAATCTCTGGCAACACCAAGAACATCGTATAAATCTTTGTTAGACATGTTATAATTTGATGTAAGTGGTTAGGTAATTATTCACTAACTTGATTTTTTACTAGAATTACCGAAGCAGGTCGGAGAAGATTATTTTTTAATTTGTAACCTGTTCGAATGGTTTTGAGAACAATACCATCTTCATTTCCTTCGGATGCTTCATACCCAATGGCTTCGTGCAAACTAGGGTCAAAACTTTCGACAGACGGCTCGATGATGTTTAGTCCATTTTCTTTCATCGCACCTTCGAATTGATTCATTGCCATAACAAAGCCTTGAACAACTTCTTTTCCATTTTCTGTTTTTTCAGCTTCCTTTAATCCTAGGTTGAAAGCGTCAAGAATGGGAAGTAAGTCCGTAAACAATTGTACCCTTGTTCTTACAACTGATTCTTCTCTTTCCCGTATAGATCTTTTGCGAATGTTTTCAATATCAGCTAGTGCACGTAGATATTTATTCTGAACGGATTCATGTTTTTCGTAAGCATTTTGGAGCTTAGTATGGAGATCATTATCCTCAGAATTTTTTGGTGGTTCATTTGTATCTTCAACCACCTTCTTTTCATTCAGATTTTCGTTTTCGTTTAGATTATTTTTTTCTTCTGTATCGCTCATTAGGAATTATTTTCAACACAATATCATTAATTTGAATTGTGTAGAGTTAATTACGTAGGTTTGTTAAATCTGTCTGTAACAAGTAAAGTTGAGTTATGAGTAGCTTTTATGGTGCATTCTGCGGAAAAGGGGGATAGTCCGTGCTCACCTACTTCAATCTTTTCTTTACCTACATTGACCCTGCCTGATATTAGATGAATAATCGAACAGTCAGAATTTCTGTCTTTTAGTTGAATTTTTTCACCATTTATGAGATTAAACTTTCTGATCCTAAATTCATTACAATCTGCAAGAACTTGAGACTTTAAATTAGTAGTGGTTTTCAAGGTACTTGGTTCATAGTCATTAAAATCGATGCTTTGCATCGATTTATCGATATGCAATTCTCGGGGGATTCCATTAAGGCCATTCCTATCCCAATCAAATACTCGAAAGGTAGTGTCTGAGTTTTGCTGAATTTCTAGAATCAAATTCCCCGAGTCGATTGCATGAATTCTACCACTTTCAATTAGAATCGATTCTCCTTCTTTTGAGCTGATTCGGTGACAACAATTTTCAGCAGATCCGTTTTCAATTGCTTTTCTGAAATTATATTTTGTCGTTCCTTTTTTAAAGCCAACAAAGAGGCCAGCCTTATTAGTAGTGTGGGCAATATACCAGTTTTCAGTTTTGGGTTCACCAGAAAGTTTCTGAGCAATTTGTTTTGGTGGATGAACTTGCAGGCTTAACCGCTCTGTGCAATCAAGCCATTTTACTAAAATTGGGAATTTTTGATCAGATAACCAATTTGGTCCCATCATTAATCTAGGATTTTCTTGAATTAATGATCTCAAAGACTGTGATTTTTTTAAAGGATGTAATAGGATAGAGTTTATATCATCACGGTCGACAAGATCCCATGATTCGCCAATTTTAACATTTCGGGGGATATTACGCTGAAGTTTTGTTCTGAGCAACTGGCCACCCCAAACTCTTTCTTGGTAAATCGGTTCAAACTTGAAAATCATGCTAAAGTTTTGTTCTATGTGTGATGAGTTACTCAATGAGGAAATTAATCCTTATTAATAAATGAAAAAGATGGCGAAACGAAACACAAAAGAAAGCAAGAAAACACAGTCCGATTCAATTAAAGCCCATAAGAATCCCCTCTTACCTGCCTTTCTAGTATTGCTTGCAATTTGTTTATTCTTATCAGTAATTTCTTTTGAGCCTAGTGCTCTCCATGTTATTGGATCCTTGGATGCTGTTGTTCAAAGTGATGATCAGACGGTACCGCTTCTTGGTAAATTTGGGAATTACTTAGCATATTATAATTTAGCTCTTTTAGGAGTTTCTTCCTGGTTGCTGCCTTGGGCTTTGATTTGTTTAGCTTACTCTATTTACTACAAAACTAGTATTATTTTTAAATGTAAAAAAGTAGGTAGTGTTTTACTTTTTATCATTTCAATATGTGCATTTTCAGATCTCAATTTTTCTGAAAGTTTCAATAAACAATATTTCATATCCGGACCAGGTGGCTATTTGGGGTGCTTTTTATATTCGGGTTTGCCTTTTACTTCTACAATTGGTGTTCCCCAGGGAATTATTGGAGCTTTCTTTGGTCCACTCGGCACTTATCTTTTAAGTATCATTTTATCTGTTTTTTCGTTACTGCTCCACTTTTCCTTGTCTATTTCAACAATTAGAGGTCTTTATGCAAAAATCCCTCTTTTGAAATTGCCACGAAGCAAAGAGGCCAAAAGTGAAACCTTGGATCAAACTACAATAATGGAAAAAAAACCATCTTCTGCCAAATCCTTATTTAGTAAATTGTTGTCTGCTATGCCAAAGTTGAATGTGAATGCAGAGGACGATCTTTTATTTAGTGATGTATCTAAAAGTCAAACTGCCAAAGAGACAAATGTACATGGAGAGCTAATTAAACCCAAATCCAGCTTTAAGCCAATGAAGGCAAAGAATAAAGAGCAAGCAAATCATAATGATAATGCGATTGAAGTTAAGGCTGTGGAAGGTGTTACATCAGATTCTAATTTAACGAGTGAATCACTTGAAGAAAACCTTGTTCCAGCAGAAATAACCAGATCTAATCAAGTTGAAATGGATGGGTTTAAAGTTGTTCGAGCAGCTAAAACTGAAAAAGCAGGTGATCTTTTTCCCGAGAGAAAAGGCGACTATCAATTCCCTACATTGGATTTATTGATGGAACCCCCTGAAGAAGTTGGAAATGCCGATGATGACCACATGGAGAAAGCTCGTAATTTAAAAGAGACCCTTGCTCAATTCAAAGTAGATGTTGAACTTGGTGAAGTGCACACAGGACCAGTCATCACTAGATATGATGTGCACCCTGCTGCAGGAGTACGCGTGGAGAAAATTGCAAATTTAGATAAGAATTTGGCGATGGCTCTCCGAGCAGATAGCGTTCGAATATTAGCCCCTGTACCAGGGAAAGGTTGCGTAGGGATCGAAGTCCCAAATTCAGATCCCGCTGCAGTTTGCCTTAAAGAGATATTACAGTCAAAGGCATGGGCTGATTCAGGTGCGGAAATACCAATTGTGCTTGGTAAAGAAGCAAGCGGAAAAGCTCTAGTTGCTGATTTAACAAAAATGCCCCATCTTTTAGTCGCTGGTTCTACAGGCTCGGGTAAGACTGTTTGCATCAATGCAATCATTGCTTCACTTTGTTATCATTCTAGTCCCGAAGATGTTAGATTCATAATGGTTGATCCAAAGATTGTAGAGATGAAAATCTATAATGATTTGCCTCACATGTTAATTCCGGTTGTAACTGAACCTAAGAAGGTACCAGGTGCGCTAAAATGGCTTCTTATTGAAATGGAAAGAAGGTACCAAATCTTTTCAAAGGTCGGTGTTAGAAATATTGCAGGTTTCAATGCTAAAATATTAAAAGACAAAGAAGAAAAGGAAAAGGCTCAACTACTTGATGCTGAGATGACTGCTGAAGAACGTGCGGCATTGTCGAATATACAAGTTCCTAGAGATGATGATGCCTTGGAGATCCCAGAGAATAAGCTTCCATATATTGTTTGTATTATTGATGAATTGGCTGACTTGATGATGGTTGCACAAGCGGATGTAGAAACTGGTATTGCCAGACTTGCTCAACTTGCAAGGGCAGCTGGCATTCATCTTATTATTGCAACACAAAGACCATCTGTAAATGTCATCACCGGTGTGATAAAAGCAAACTTACCAAGTAGAATTTCTTTCAGAGTCGCTTCTTATCGTGATAGTCAGACAATTTTAGACGGGAAAGGTGCAGAAGCATTGATTGGTAGAGGAGATATGCTATTTATACCCCCTGGCAGTGCGACTTTTGTTCGTGCACAAGGTGCATTTGTCAGCGATGATGAAATTAATGGGATTGTTGATTACCTAAAGATTAATGGTCCACCCGAAATTATTGAAGAAGTCCGTGAGCAAATTGAATCTGCAGGAGAAGATGATGTATTAGGGCAAGGAGGCGATGATGGAGATGAAGACCCAATGGTACGGAAAGCAATCGAGGTAATCAGGACAACCAAACGAGCTTCCACCTCAAACCTGCAAAGGAAATTAAGTATCGGGTATAATCGTGCTGCAAGAATAATGGATGATCTCGAAGACAGAGGAATGATAGGTCCTGATGTTCCTGGCCAAGGAAGAGAAATTCTTATGGACCTCTAGTAAATTTATTGATTGTAAAAATCTCTTCTTGCAATCATCAATAACCATTGAAATTATTACATAAGATGGGATTAGGACAAAAATTAGAAGAAGCTAGAAATCGAAAAGGCATTTCCATTCGTGAAGCAACTGAAAGTACCAAAATCAGAAGTGATTATCTTTCATCTTTTGAATCTGGTGATTTTAATATCAATCTGCCTGTCGTTTACCTACGAGGATTTGTCAGGCTTTATTCAAGATTTCTAGGGTTAGACCAAGAAGGAATTATGACTGATTTGGATGTTGAACTTGGTTCTATTAGTTCCAAGAATCAGAGGAAATCGCTAGGTTCTATTGCGTCAAATGATCAAACTGAAAAAAAAGTATCTGCAGTTACTTCATCCAGTACCAATAAAAGTTCGAAAGGTATTCCAGTACCTAAACTTATTTTTTCAGCATTGGGTCTAGCATTAATTCTGGTTGTTGCTCTAATCATCAGTTCTGCTTTGTCGGAGGATAATTTGGATGAAACCGCCGTAAACGAATCTCAGCAAATTGTGGAAAAAATACAACCTTTATCAGTTCCTGTTGCAAACGCTGTTTTGATTGATGTAAATTCTCTTAACTTAGCAGCAATTGGTCCAATAGACAGGTTAATTGTTTGTGATGAAGGTGAAATGCCTAAGAAATATCACGAATTTAACTCCTTAGCTGAAGGCTGGGAAATAACCATTCAATTTAAGAAATCATTTAAATGTTACAGCTCATCCTTGGAAAGTCTTCGTTTTGCTGTAGACGATGGGTTGGAGAAAAAAGCCCAGGGTGTTGGTGCTGGTAATTTTAGTTGGTCAGCAGAATAAATTCACTTTTATAAGGCTAATCACCTACTAAAATTTCGGTTGTAAGTGCATTATTCAATTGCAAGAAGTAGCAATGTTAGAACTTTAGTATTTTCTTGAATGTTGTTCTAATACGACTTCTAAAACCCTTCGGCTTAAAAAGTAATATGTCAGATGTTAACCGAGCACCACAAAAAAACGTGACACGGCTAGCATAAGAAATTAGCAATTCTTAATTGTTCAATCCAAATACAATCGCGGATTATGCCATTACAGTAATTTTGCGGGCAAACCAAAACCATGCCTTACCTTTAATTAGTGCAGAAAACTCAATACTCACTATTTCGCCGGACTTATTGATTAAATCAACTGCTATGTCCTGAACATTTTTCCCGTCAACGATGTTATTTATCGCTTCTTTTGCAATTTCAAGGTGGGTAGGGGATACAAAATTAAAGAAAGGTTTATTTTTGATACTATCAGCATCGTATCCGAGAAAGTCATTCCACTGCTGGTCTGTACCATTCAAAAATATTTCACCTTTATCGATTTCAATGGTGCCAACAAAATCTGCTTCAAGAGACAACCCATCTAATGTGAAGGTTTTATCTTTAGATGGAATGGATCCTTTCATCGAGAGTTTATGGTTTTGAAAGTGTTTAGGTGTTATGTTGTTTCGTTTTTTAAATGCTCTGTGGAAATAATGAACACTCTCAAATCCGCATGCTAATGAGACTTGTTTAACACTTACCTTAGTGGTTGATAACATTCTTTTGGCTTGATCAATGCGCGTACGAATCAAATCTTCGGTAGGGCTAGTATCGAATTCTTTTTTATACAGAGAGGCAAATCTACTTGGGCTGAGTTTCATTTTATCTGCCATTTGGCCGATAGTCCAAGGCTTGGAGAAACTTTCATGAACTTCGGATCTTAAATCCCGTAATTTTTGAGCATGATCGGGCATCGAGAGTACAAAATCCTGCTTTGAAAAACGATATACTTTGCTTAGCAACTCATCTAGGCAACCTGCAACAATTCTTTCCCAAAGTAAATCGCTAGCTCGCGTTTCTTTTGTGATTCTGTCCAGAATCGAATCAATGAAGAAGGTTTGTATTGGTGTATGGAGGGTGTTAAGCTCTAATCCCACTTGCTGTACTAGTCTTGTGGCATCAGCACCTTTAAAGGAAACAACATCGTAAGCAATATCGTCTTGCTTGCATTTGATATATATTGGAAAGGCAGGGTCTAACAATATGCAGTCACCCGCACTAAAATCACTAAGCCCAATTGAAGTCTTTAACAAACCGGAAGATTTAAAAAAGTAGAGAGAATACGAGAGGCCTCCCTTGGGGCGGTCAATAGAAGAGTTATTATTTAAGATTTTGTCTACTTCTAAGGAGAGAATACGAATTTTCATAATCTCAATATTGTACGGGCAGGAGTATAAGTCAACAAATAATTATTGCTTTATCTATTTACATTGTAAAATAACATAAAAAAGGCGTCTTTTGCCTTAAGCTAAGGTTATTGGTCAGCATTTGGGTCAACACATTTTGGGCCTTTTAGTGCATCAATTTGTCCGATGAGTTGAGGGTAGTCCTCTGCTTTTTCATTATGTTCAATCCATTCTTGTAATTCATCTGGCACATCCATGTCCGGAAAAATTGCTTCGACAGGACACTCGTCCATGCATGCATTACAGTCGATGCAGCTTTCAGGGTTTATGTACAATCTGTCTGGGAGCTCGTGAAATGCATCAACGGGGCAAACAGAGACACAACTCGTGAATTTACAATCTACACATTTTTCAGTTACTACATATGTCATGGTATTAATTTGTATAATTTACTTTAAAAGAATCTTACTGGAGAAGTTTGAGATCTTTCAATCCTTTGTCTTTCGTGTTCCTCGTCGGTGCAAGGAGAATTGGTTGGAACAGAAGTTTCGTTTGCAGATTCATCGACAAGTTTGTTAGAAATAAGATAATTTTCAACTTCTTCACCGCTTACATCAGCTAACATAACACCATCAACTTCGACGCATGGGGAAAGTGGTTGTCCTGATTTTTCTACCATTTCGGCGTATATATCCGGGTTGTTGATAATATCTAAATCTTTATATTCTAAGGAGTATTTATCCATTATGGCACGAACGCCCATGCTCCATCCACATTGTGGTTTTAAGTATGCTTTAATTTCCATATTTGCATTTTTATTCCTTTTTTTTTCAAATTGCAAATCTAACAATTCATTATTCCATGGTTAAAAGATTTTGGTTTTTTGTGAACGATTACAGCCTTGAGCCTCCTCTTGTAATTTGTACTTGGTATAGTGCCGTTTGTTTAGCTTGTGGGTTCCGCTGTGAACTAATTAGCTTAGCCGTTCTTTATATAACTATATTTTTAGGTTACTCGTTAGATCGATTTTTCGAACCTGACGAGAATGGTTTCGTATTAGCAGAAAGGCACCGGTTAACAAAAGAATCAAGAAAAACTACTTTTATCATTTTTTCCATTATCTTGCTCCTTGAATCTTTTTTAATGATAAAATTCTATGATTCAAAATTTATAATTAGTGTAGTAACTGTCTGCATTATATCGTTAGTAAACTTACTTTTCCCAAAGATATTTCATAAATACTGTGAATCATTATTTTTAGGAAAAGAATTTAGAAATGCAATTTTGCTAACAGTTTTTGTATGTTTATTTATTATTGAATCCGAAAAGTCTAAAATTTTTTCTTTAACTCATTTTATTTTGATATTCAGTATTTTTTTATTCAACCTATTGTTAATTTCATTAATCGATAAAAGTAATGACAGTATAACAAGTCTAACAAAATTACAAAAAAATCCTTTAATTTTAAATAAATTAATTTTATATATATTTTATATTCCAATTATTTGTGCAATTATTTTTGAGTTTAGTCTTTCTTTTTTGGTGTTTCTAATCTTCGTGGAAATTACATTTTGCTTGAGTTATTTAACAAGTGTTTTTTCTTCACCAATTTTTCGAAGAAGACTTGTTGACACAATTTTTTGGTTCATACCTTTACTATATATACTATTTAACATAGCATGAATGATTTTAATAGCATAGCTCCTTTTTATAATTTTTTAGAGAAAATTGGTTTTGGTGATTATCTTCAGAATATCAGGAAATCCTATTTATATAACATAGAAAATAAAGAAATATTATTGATTGGGGAAGGGACTGGTAAGCTGCTTACTTACTTTTTATCATTACCCACTTCTTGTATAACAATAGTTGATTCTTCTTCCGAAATGTGTGAAATCCTGAAAGGATTAAATTTAAATCAAAGAAAAAAAATTTCAATAATTAATCAATCTTTTTTAGATTTCAATATCGATAAATATTATGATTTTGTATCGACATGTTTTTTTTTGGACTGCTTTTCTCAAATTGATAGTGATTTATGTAGGGACAAAATTACAAATCTCTTAAAAAGCGGTGGTTTTTGGTTTGATGTAGATTTTTATGATCCGAAAAACTGTTCTTTTTCGGGATATTATTTTAAGTTTGTTATGAAAATCCTTTTTTGTTTTTTCCGTAAAAGTACCCATTTAGGATCACACTCCTTACCGTGTGGTCCTCAAAGGTTCTGTAAAAATTTTGTTTTGAGAAATAAATCTATTTGTTTGTCTCCACCACTCAACGCTAATCTAAGAGAGAAGGTTGGCTCTTAAATTGAGCTAATAGCCTTGACCGCATATCGTCATAGAACAAAATGTTTTAATTCCGCGTTTGTTTCTTCAACATCAAATGCCTATAATTATTTATAATGAAAAAATCCCCGCAAGAACAAGGACTTTACAACCCATCTCTCGAACACGAAAATTGTGGCATTGGCCTTATCGTTGACCTCAAAGGTCGTAAATCTCACGCAATTGTTCAAGGTGCTTTAGAAATTTGTGTTAACCTTGATCACCGAGGTGGTTGCGGTTGCGACCCCATAACAGGGGACGGAGCTGGTATATTTATTCAGTTACCTCATAAGTTTCTCACCCAAGCCTGTGCGGATGAAATTTCATTACGCCTACCATCATCGGGCGATTACGGAGCCGCCTTTATATTTCTCTCTAAGGATCAAGATCTTTATGCTCATGAAAAGAACATTATTGCAGAGGTGCTTGGTGAGGAGGGTGTAGAGTTACTTGGATGGAGGACGGTGCCAGTCAAGAGTAGTATTTTAGGTAAAGCTTCCTCAGAATCAGAACCTACGATGGAACAACTTTTTGTTAAGCGACCTAAGCACATTGATGCTGGACTAGCTTTTGAAAGAAAACTCTATCTCATTCGGAGAATTATTAGTCATCGTTTACGCTTTAGTTCAGATGACCCGGATGTCAGTTTCCATGTAAGTTCTTTCTCATCCAAGACAATGACCTACAAGGGTATGCTTACTACCCAGCAACTTTCAGATTACTTTCCTGACCTGAGCAACCCACTCATGGAGTCTGCCCTTGCCTTAACTCACTCGAGATTTTCAACTAATACTTTTCCTAGTTGGCACCGAGCCCAACCGTTTAGATATCTTTGCCATAATGGCGAAATTAATACTGTTCGAGGTAATGAAAATTGGCTCTATGCTCGTCAAATGCAGCTTGCAAGTGATGCTTTCGGGGAGGATGTTAAAAAATTATTACCTATTATAAGGGAAGACGGTTCAGATTCCCAGAAGTTTGATAATTGCTTGGAGTTTTTAACCCTGTCAGGTCGTAGTCTTTCCCATGCCATGATGATGATGATACCTGAACCGTGGGAAAAACACCAGGATATGCCACAATACAAGAGAGATTTTTATGAGTTTCATGCCTGCGTGATGGAACCCTGGGATGGTCCAGCCTCGATTGCATTTTCAGATGGTACGCAAGTTGGCGCTGTTCTCGATCGTAACGGTCTTCGTCCGTCAAGGTATTATGTTACCAAGGACGACAAAGTGATTTTAGCATCAGAGGTTGGGGTTCTTTCTTCAATCGACCCGTCAGATGTGGTAAAGAAAGGTCGCCTGGAGCCAGGTAGGATGTTTATGATTGATATGAATCAGGGCAGAATAATTGATGATGCTGAGATCAAAGAATCTGTTGCACAAAAAGAGCCCTATGGTGATTGGCTAAGAGAGTCCTTGGTAGATTCCACAACTTTGCCCCTTCCTGAGACTAACAAAAAAGATGATTTTAGCTCAATTGTTACGAAGCAAAAATCTTTCGGCTATACTTTTGAAGATTTGCGATTTTTGATTGGGCCAAGCGCACAAGTTGGAAAGCAACCACTTGGTTCAATGGGGAATGATTCACCCCTCGCCGTGCTTTCAGACAAATCTCAATCGCTTTATAATTATTTTAAGCAACTATTTGCCCAGGTAACAAATCCGCCGATTGATCCAATTCGTGAAGAGCTAGTCACAGCATCGATAAGTTTTGTCGGTTCAGAGGGAAACCTTACCAATCCTGGGCCAAAAAGTTGTAGACTTTTAAAATATGAATCTCCCCTTGTAGACGATACACAAGTTGCGCAATTGAGAGGTAAATTACCTGTTGGATTTATGGCTTCAACTTTGCCAATTTTATTCAAACCTGATAACGCTAAACTTCATGGAGAGGACTTGGAAATTGCTTTAGAAGCTCTTTTCCGGAAAGCAGATGATGCAATCATTGAAGGTGTGAATATTCTTATTTTATCTGATCGTGATGTTTCATCTGGTTACGCCGCAATGCCTGCACTTCTAGCATGTGCTGGCTTGCATCATCACCTGATACGAAATGGTACAAGAACAAAAGTATCTCTTGTTATTGAATCCGGAGAACCTCGTGAAGTTCAGCATTTCGCGCTGCTCGTTGGCTACGGTGCAGATTTAATCAATCCATATTTATCTCTTGAAACCGTTCGTCACATGATCGCTTGCGGTGATATTAACGAAGACCCTAAAGTTGCCTGCAAAAATTTTCTAAAAGCTAACCTCAATGGGGTTATCAAGACCATGTCCAAAATGGGGATCTCTACGGTCGCATCCTATCGAGGTGCTCAGATTTTCGAATCTATAGGGTTGAATCAGCTTATTATAGATAAATTCTTCACCAAAACTGCTACCCGAGTTGAGGGAATTGGAATGGACGCGATTGCGTCTGAGGCCAGGCACCGACATGGTTTTGCATTTGCCCCAAGACCAGATGAGCGTTCCCTTCCTCTCGATCCAGGCGGTGTTTATCAGTGGAGAGCAACGGGAGAAAAGCATTTGTTTAATCCAACAACCATTCACAAATTGCAGAAAGCTACGAGGCTTGGTAACTTCGAAGTGTTTAGGGAATACTCAAATGCTGTAAACGATCAGTCCCGCGACCTTTACACTTTGAGAGGTCTGATGGAATTTAATTTTGATGAACAGAAGGTTGTACCGCTTGATGAAGTAGAACCAGCAAGTGAAATTGTCAAAAGATTTAAGACCGGTGCAATGTCCTATGGCTCTATTTCCAAAGAGGCTCATGAAAGTCTTGCGATTGCGATGAATCGACTTGGTGGTAAATCAAACACGGGTGAAGGTGGGGAAGATTTGGATAGATTCACACCGGACGCTGATGGTAATTCAAGAAGATCTGCGATCAAGCAAGTTGCGAGTGGCAGGTTTGGAGTAACAAGTTACTACCTTGTCAATTCTGATGAGATTCAAATCAAAATTGTCCAAGGTGCAAAGCCTGGAGAAGGTGGTGAACTACCAGGTCATAAGGTATTGCCTCCGATTGCCAAGACAAGAGGGACTACTCCCGGTGTTGGTTTGATTTCTCCTCCTCCTCATCACGACATATATTCAATCGAAGATCTTGCTGAACTCATTCACGACCTTAAGAATTCTAACATTCATGCCCGAGTGAATGTGAAATTAGTTTCGGAGGTAGGAGTAGGCACCGTTGCTGCAGGCGTAGCAAAAGCGAAAGCAGATGTTATTCTTGTGTCTGGCTATGATGGCGGCACCGGAGCTTCACCCCGTTCATCAATTCAACATGCAGGAGCTCCCTGGGAGCTTGGTGTTGCTGAAACAAATCAAACTTTGCTGTTAAATGATTTGCGTAGTCGTGTCGTTTTGGAGACAGACGGACAACTTAAAACTGGACGGGATGTTGCTATTGCTTGTTTGCTTGGAGCTGAAGAATTTGGCTTTGCTACTGCACCTCTTGTTACACTCGGTTGTTTAATGATGAGGGTTTGTCACAAGAACACCTGTCCTGTTGGCATTGCTACTCAGGATCCGCGTCTCCGCGAAAAGTTTGCAGGTGGTGCAGATGCAGTGATTAATTTTATGAATTTTATTGCTGAGGAAATGAGAGAAACAATGGCAAAACTAGGTTTCCGATCCATAAACGAAATGGTTGGAAGAGTTGATAAGCTTAGATTACGCAAAGCAGTAGATCATTGGAAAGCTAAAGGCTTAGACTACTCAAAGATCTTGTACCGTCCTGATGTTGCACCAGAAGTTGGAACTTATTGTCAGGTGAAACAGGATCATCTTATTGATCGTTCACTTGATATGAGGACCATACTAGACGCATCTCAATCTACAATCAAAGGCGGTCAACCAGTAACTATAGACCTTCCCGTTGTTAACACCGACCGTGTGGTTGGAACAATAACAGGTGCTGAGCTGTCCAGAGTAAACGGTCCTGATGGTTTACCTGATGATTCCATTCGAGTTAACCTCGTTGGCTCGGCTGGACAAAGCCTTGGAGCTTTCTGCCCAAGAGGCATGACATTTACAGTTGAAGGAGATACCAATGACTATTGCGGCAAAGGACTTTCTGGTGCTAAAATCATTGTCCGCCCTCCCAAAGGTGCATCATTCATTGCTCACGAAAACATAATCACAGGCAATGTTTGTTTTTATGGTGCAACAGCAGGGGAAGCATTTATAGCTGGTGTTGCAGGCGAAAGATTTTGCGTTCGTAATTCCGGTGTTTCCGCTGTTGTCGAAGGTGTTGGCGATCATGCCTGTGAGTACATGACTGGAGGAAGTATTTTATGCTTGGGGAAAACTGGCAGGAATTTCGGGGCAGGCATGTCTGGAGGCGTCGCATATGTATTCGATGAAGATGGTGATTTTGTTAATAAGCGACTTAATCGTGAGATGGTAAAAGTGTACCCTCTTGTTGAATGCGATGATGATGAAATTTCAAAAGTCAAAAATTTGATTTCCGATCATGTCAGATACACTCAATCAGCTAGGGGGCAAGATGTGCTCGAAAACTGGGACTCTTTTAGCGGTAAATTTCTTAAAATTCTACCGGAGGATTACGAAAGAGTGTTACTTGCATTGAAAAAAGCCGAAGAAAGAGGTTTGGAAGGTGATGAAGCAATCCAAGCGGCTTTCGAAGAAAATGTTGCTGCTGGTCACTAATACGAATTAAATAGGAGAATTTACTATGGGAAAACCAACTGGATTTTTAGAATACGACAGAAAGCCAATACCAGATCGCCTGCCTATGGAACGGGTTAAAGATTGGAACGAAATCCATGAAGATTTCGAAGAAGATAAGGTCCGCAAGCAAGGTGCTCGTTGCATGGATTGTGGTACGCCTTATTGCCATACTGGAATGACATTGAGTAACATGGCCAGTGGCTGTCCGATCAATAACTTAATTCCAGAATGGAATGATTTAGTTTATCAAAATAAATGGCGGGAGGCTTTGGACAGGCTTCACAAAACGAATAACTTTCCAGAATTTACTGGTAGGGTTTGCCCTGCACCCTGTGAAGGTTCATGTGTTTTGGGTGTCATCGAACCTCCTGTTGCAATCAAGAGCATTGAGTGTTCTATCATTGATAAAGGCTTTCAAGAAGGTTGGGTTAAAGCCAATCCTCCTCAATCCAGATCGGGTAAAAAGGTCGCGGTTGTTGGTTCCGGTCCTGCCGGGTTGGCCACTGCTGACCAACTCAATAAAGCAGGTCATTTAGTTACTGTTTATGAAAGAGCAGATCGTATTGGTGGTCTCTTGCTTTACGGAATCCCCAATATGAAACTGGATAAGCAAATCGTTCAAAGACGGGTTGATTTAATGGCAGAGGAAGGAATTAAGTTTATTGTTTCTACAGAAATTGGAAAAGATTTACCGGCCAAAAAACTAATTGATGATTTCGACTCTGTCATTCTTTGTTGCGGAGCAACTAAACCTCGGGACTTGCCCATCGAAGGAAGGGAGTTGAAAGGTGTCCATTTTGCAATGGAATTCCTTACCAAAAACACCCAAGGACTTCTTGAGTTGAAGGACATCACTGCCTTTGAAGCTGCTGCCCAAGGAAAAGACACGGTTGTTATCGGAGGAGGAGATACGGGTACTGATTGCGTTGGAACTTCTCTTCGTCACGGTTGTAAAAGTATCACCCAGCTAGAAATCATGCCTCGTCCTCCGGAGGAAAGGGCAGAAAGCAACCCATGGCCCGAATGGCCAAAGGTTTACAAGATGGATTATGGGCAAGAAGAGGCCAAGGAAATTTTTGGTGCTGATCCACGAAAATATTTAACGGCCACCAAAAAGTTTATCGGTGATGAAAGTGGTAATTTGAAATCAATCCTTATTCACGAAATTGAATGGAAGCAGGAAAATGGACGATTTCTCCCTGTAGAAGTTCCAGGTAGTGTGCAAGAAATCCCAGCACAAGTTGCTTTTCTTGCCATGGGCTTTTTAGGACCTGAAGATATTATAGCTGAGGAGTTAGGCTTGGAAAGAGATTCAAGATCAAATATTAATGCAGAATATGGTAAGTTTGCTACTAATATAGATGGTGTTTTTGCTGCAGGTGATGTTCGCAGAGGGCAGTCATTGGTCGTATGGGCAATCAATGAAGGTAGGGCAGTGGCACGCGAATGTGATCGTTATCTAATGGGCGAAACTTCTCTGCCCTGAGCAAGTTACTGTAATAAAATGCGTATAGTCTGTTTAGATTTGGAAGGTGTATTGATCCCAGAAATGTGGATCGCTTTCGCTCAAAAGACTGGTGTTTCTGAGTTAAACCGAACTACTCGTGACGAACCAGATTATGAGGTTCTCATGCAGTATCGACTTGATATTCTGAAGTCTCACGGTTTCACACTTGATCAAATACAAGAGGTTATTAAAACCCTTGATCCTTTGCCTGGAGCACTCGAATTTTTAAATGAGTTGAGAGCAAAGCACGAGTTACTCATTCTCTCAGACACCTTTCGTGAATTTGCTGGGCCGCTTATGAAGAAGCTCGGTTTTCCCACGCTTTTTTGTCATGAACTTGAAATAGTGGGTAAATCAATTGAAGCGATTAAATTGAGGCTCGACGACCACAAGCGAAAAAGTGTGCAATATTTGCAAAAGCTAAACTTTGAAGTGACTGCAGCTGGAGATAGTTACAATGATTTGGGCATGTTGAAGACCGCCGATCATTGCATGCTATTTAATCCTCCAAAGCAATTAACCATAGATTATCCAGATATACCGGTTGCTAGAGACTATACTAAGCTTATGTCTTTTATTGAAAGCCCAAATTCATGATTGTTATCATTTCAGGTACAAATCGGGAGGGAAGTTTATCATCCGTTTTTTCGCATTTACTGCATGAAATTTATCAGAAAAAAGGGATAAAAAGTAAGATTCTCGAGCTTTCTGATTTGCCGCAAGAAACTTTTTCACCAAACGCATACACTGATAAGCCACCTGCAGTTTTGAAATTTACCCAAGACATACTAAATGCATCTGGTTTGGTTATTGTCGTGCCGGAGTACAATGGAAGCATGCCGGGTGCCTTGAAGCTTTTTATTGATTTGCTTCCATACCCTGACAGTTTTGAGGGTCGCCCAATTTGTTACATTGGTATTGCATCGGGCCAATTTGGTGGGTTGCGTCCTGTCGAGCATCTGCAGCAGGTATTCGGATATCGAAACGCTTACAACTTTCCCAAGCGTGTATTTGTACCAGCTGTTCATAATGTTGCTTCACACGAAAATGGTATTATTGATATCGATTTAAAGAGCAGGCTTAGCAGTCAGGCAGAGCAGTTTATTCAGTTTTGCCGATCTTTGGGCAAAGTAATTTAATATTTCTACAATCGGCTGACTACTTTATGGAGAGAGCTGGTTTTGTTTGAATTTGTCTATTGATTATTATTCTCACTAAAAAATTGATTTCTTCTTTTTCATTGTATGAATGATCTTTTGGTTATTGCGACTGACTGTTGCGGTTGGCCAAACCTTACGAAGCTTGAAAATGGTCATATCCTCTGCACATATTTTAATGCCCCTAGCCATGGGCTAATTGAAGGAGACTTAGTTTGCTCTATCAGTGACCGTAAAGGTCAAAACTGGAAAAAACTTTCAGTTGTGGCAAAGAGACCTAACGGTGGAAATCGCATGCATTTAGCTGTTGGACTCGGTCATAATGGAGATATTCTGTGTTTCAATAGCGGATTTTTTGTTAAAGATAAAAAGTTTGTTAGGTTTTCCGGTCACTGGCTATCAAGGTCAAATGATCAAGGTAAGTCTTGGAAATCTGAACCCAATCCTGTGATACCGAAAGGAATTGAGTCTACGATCCCATTTGGGCGAATCATTCAAACCGGGCCAAATCAATTGGCTTATTCATCGTATCGTTCCCAAGGCAGAGGGAACCCTAGTCAGACTTGGATGATTTCATCTTACGACGATGGACGCACTTGGACTCAAAAATCAAAATTTGGCTTTGGAGATTCGAATGAAGCCACATTATGTAATCTGGAAGGAGGTCCGGTACTGGCTGCTACGCGTACTCATACTGATCACCATGTGAAACTTTGCGAGTTCTCCAAGACTGGCAAGCGATGGAAAGAAAAATGCCCGCTTACCTTACCCATGCAACACCCGGCAGATTTGATTGTACTTTCCACCAATTGCTTGTTGCTGACCTATGGAATTCGAAATCTCGGACTTATGGGTATTGGGGCAAGAGTAAGTATTGATGGGGGGGAAACTTGGATGCCTCCTTGGGTGATACATCAATTTGGAGATCATGCCAAAGATATTGGATATCCGTCCACAATTAGCTTAGATAAAAAGGGTAACCTGCTGACAGCCTTTTATTCTGATTATGAACCTTGCATCAATACAAGGCCAAGCCGTTATCGAGTACTTGCTAAACATTGGTCGCTGCGTGATTGGCTTCCCTTGAGTACCTTAACTTTAATCTTGGCTGAAAACGATCTCAGCTTTCGCAATTAAATTAGCACAAAAGTATTCCAATACCGCAAAATCAGCTCAAAATAATGTAATTTAATGTCTAATTTAGAAGCCCTGTGCTTTGAAGCACTGCATCTAATTTCATTGTCAATATGCATGCTCAAAAAATTGGGCAAAGTTTAAAAAAGATGAAAGGCACCGTCCTCCCAAACGATGCCTTTCAGGATATGCATTCCTTTGTTAGATTATCATAACTTTTATCTCAGGATACAATTCCTTTTTTAAAAATATAATAAAAATCAACAAAAAATAAATAAAAAATTAGGGTGGCTCGATTCTCTCTTTTTTTCGTGCATTGGGACCCCTGTAAATTCTGCGCCATTCTTCCGGCATTGGTTCCGTAAGCTTATCGTATCCTTGCTTCCTCCTTTCATGAAGAAGAAGTTTTGTAAGATGGCTTACCAATGATTCATTTTCCGTTCCATCAAAAATGTTATTCTGTTCGCTGGGGTCTTTCTTTAAGTCAAATAATTCCCATTCATTGAATTGGTGATAATGAATCAGTTTGTGTCTATCTGTTCTTATTCCGTAATGCTTGGCTACCATGTTGATGTCTGGGAAGATGCAGTGTTCAAAATAGAGAATGTTTTGATTTCCGGAGCTATTTTCGTCTAGTATCGGTATGAGCCTGTTACCTTCTATATTTTGCGATAAGAGTGTAGGGTAAAGGTCAGTAACCTGGATTGATGCATTATATTTTTTATTCTTCGGGTATTTACTCCCGGTAATAATTAGAGGAATTTGTATAGTGGGTTCATATATCCAACTTCCGCTAAACCATCCGTTCTCACCCAAAAAGTTTCCTTGGCATGCGGAGTATATGAAGGTCCAATCGGTCGTCATGCCTTCCTGAATAATCGTATTATAAAGCCTGCCAATATTTTCATCGATTGCATGAACACATCTTAGGTAATTTTTTGCGAAGCGTTGATATTTCCAATTTAAGTTGTCATCTGAATCTCGATTTAGTCGAACAAATGCTTCATTTTGTGGCCGGATTCCAAGTTGCCATGCAGATAATTGTTCATCATTCAATCGATCAAAAGGGGTAGGTTTATCTAGGTTTAATGCTGCACTATTATCGAGTGATTTTTCATCTGTTTCCACAAAAAGATCCGAAACTAAATCGAGGTTCCTGAGGATTTCAACTTCTTGATATCTTGAAGGGGGAGCCTTACCTGAGTAGTCGGTGTGTAGAGTTTCTGGTTCGGGTAACAGCCTATCGTTGTATAATTCTAAAAATCGTATGGGCGGTATCCATGGCTTTAAGGTTCCATTAAAAAAAGTGATCAGAAATACCGGTTTTTCTGTATTATTTTGTTCGTTTATCCATGCAATTGTACGATCTGTGATGACATCTGTAGCATGTCCTTCTATCTCGTGAGTACTGTGCGGAGATATTATCTTTGGGTTGTAAATGTCTGTAGAATCTTCCAAGATTTCCCAGTAATCAAAATTCTTTGGCAAGAGCTTAAATGGCCATTTACCAAAAAAAGCAGTTTGGTATCCTAAGACTTGAAACAATCGTTGAACGCTTTGGGTGTCATTCAATCCATTTTGAGCTAATTGTGTGCGAGTTGATTTTGTTCCGGTTAGAATGGTTGCCAAAGTTAATTTTGCTGATCCCTGAGAAGTAAATGCATTTTTAAAAAGTACACCTTCTGTCGCAATACGATCTAGATGTGGAGTAACATTAAATTCTTGATATCTCCCTCCATACGCGGAGATGGATGAGATTGCGTGGGTTTGGCTTAGACAAAGAAAAACATTTTCTTTGCCACACAGTGTCATCCCTAAGAGTAGGGATATAACTAAGGTGATGTAATTGATTTTTTTAGAATGTATCAATCCTTTCTTATCTCAAGCATTCTCGCAAACGGGTCGAGCTAATTGTACTTGTACAGCAGCATTCTTTTCTCAATTCAAAACTTTGATAAATAATTTCGTGCTTTCTAATGTATTCATCTATTACCTGAGAAATTGGCTATGTATCTTTTGATGGAAATACAATTGATAGAATCAATTTATTTCTCTAGGTGATAGATCATATGTGTGGAATAATTGGATATTTAGGTAAAGGATGTGCACAAGAATCTCTAATTGATGGTCTTAGAAGACTTGAGTATAGGGGCTATGATTCAGCCGGTGTGGCTTTTCACGAAGGTAAAAGTTTTTCCATGACCCGTGAAACTGGTCGTGTAAAAAATCTAGCAACTTCCGTACAGAAAAATAGTTCTTCTTCTTCACTTGGTATAGCCCATACAAGATGGGCTACACATGGTGAGGTAACGGTTTCAAATACTCACCCTCATGTCAGCAATGATGGTAAGTTTGTCATGGTACACAATGGGGTCATCGAAAATTTTAATACCCTGAAAAAGTTTCTTATTGGTAAGGGCTTTGAATTTTCTTCGGAAACAGATTCCGAAGTACTGTGTAATTTAATTGCGTATAATTATTCTGAGATTGAACCGAGTGAAGCTCGTTTCATTGATGCCATTCGTATGACCCTGCCTCAGTGTCGAGGTGCTTATGGTATAGCTGTTCTTTGTTTGGACTTCCCTGATACCATGATTGGGGCACGTAGAGGTTCTCCTTTGGTTGTTGGTCTCGGAGATGATGCAAACTTCATCGCAAGTGATGCTTCAGCTTTTGTGGGGCGTGCCAAGGAGGCTGTTTTCTTAAATGATGGTGAGCTCGCAGTTTTACATGGTAGTGAATTTAGAATAACCACTCTTGAAGGGCATGAAACACAGGCTGTGTCTCAACCTTTAGACCAGATTTCAGAAGAGGTAGAACTCGGAGATTTTGGTTCATACATGGAAAAAGAAATTTACGAACAACCATCCGCTTTAAAAAATACATTGCGTGGTCGTTTTGGTGATGATGGAACCACTGCTAAGTTAAGCGGACTCGAAGGACACGAAGAAGAATTACGAAACCTAGACCGTATTATTTTCGTTGCTTGTGGAACTGCTAGGCATGCCTGTATGGTTGGTGAGTATCTGATTGAAAAATTGGCTCGAGTACCCGTTGAGGTCGAGCATGCTTCGGAATTTCGTTATCGTAATTCACCGAAAGCAGGAAAGTCTTTAGTCATAGCGGTAAGTCAATCAGGGGAAACACTTGATACGCTAGAGGCGGTCCGTGAAGCTAAAACAAAAGGTTTACTTACTCTTGGCATTACGAATGTAGTTGGATCATCATTAGCTAGAGAGACGGACGGGGGAGTTTATCAAAGAGTGGGGCCAGAGATTGGGGTTGCATCAACTAAAGCATTTTCTTCCCAAGCTTGCTTGTGTGCGATGCTTGGTCTTGCTTTGGGTAGGATGCGTGAACTTTCGCCTTTGGATGGTCAAGCTATTGTAACCGCTTTGAATGCTCTTCCTGATTTGGTCGCACAAGTACTTCAGCAGGGGGAACAAATTCGTGAATTAGCTGTTAAGTATTCAAAGGCTGAACATCTTCTTTTTCTTGGCCGACAAAGCTTATATCCGGTAGCGTTAGAGGGGGCCTTAAAATTAAAAGAAGTTTCATACGCTCATGCAGAGGGCTATCCTGCCGCTGAGTTGAAGCATGGCCCGATTGCCTTAATTAGTCCAGAATGCCCATCCGTCTTTGTTGTCGAAGGAACAGAACTTTCAGCCAAAACAATTGCCAATATGCAAGAGGTAAAAGCTAGAAAAGGTCCAGTTATTGCAATCGCACCACAAAGTGTGGAAATCCCTGAAGAAGCGGCAGATGATATCCTTCGATTACCTGATGCCCATGAAGTGATTCGGCCTATTTTAGCAAATTTACCTCTTCAATTATTTGCCTATCATTTTGCCCGACTACGAGGATTGGATGTGGACAAACCCCGCAACTTAGCAAAGTCAGTTACTGTAGAATAGGCCCGAATCAATTACTTTTGTTTTCCAGTTGAGGTCAGATTAGTTCCAGGATTCGGATGGGGTAAATATTCAACTTCCTATTCTTGAGGGGAGAAACTTGAGGCATTTATTATATTTTCGTCAAAAATTTTTTTACAAAGACTTTAGACGATCTATTTATTCGCAGGGAAAGTTGACGAAGGCAAACTATGGACGCGATCATCATCCCCTTTGCGTTAGTATATTTTGGCCGGTGCTGGGGTGAAAAAAGGTTTTTCATTGGGGGCGACTGATGAACTATTGCTACAATATCACCGAAGGTCCTGTTCATGTACACAACTTGAATGGCCACCATCATGCACTTGCTTGGGACTGATTATAAAAAGTTAACATTTAACATATCGTTTCTAAAAAAAGAGACTTCCGCCTTACTGGTATACACGGTCATGTGGTAAAAAACTCCTAGCTAAAAAAGGAATACAA
>JAQWWZ010000067.1 GCA_029254745.1 Opitutales bacterium
GTAGCAAAATCTACGGAGCGGTCGCGTTCTTTTCATATTCAGCAGGCATTAAAATCATACCTCAAGGAGCAGGCTGACTTGCAGATTGCTTTGGACCGGTTGCAGGATTCAACCGATCCAGTGGTGTCGTTGAAGGATATGAAGAAGAGCTTGGATGTTTGAAATTGCATTCAAGAAATCCGTCTTCAATGACCTGAAGAGAATTCATAAGGCGGTACTGAATAGAATTTTCAATAAGTTGGAAAATGACCTACTTAAGCGACCTGAAGATTTTCCAGAACTGAAAGGAAAGTTTGCGGGTCTTCGAAAATACCGGGTCGGGGATTATCGGATCATTTATGCCATTCTTGGCCAGCAGGTTTTGGTAACCAGAGTGTCTCACCGCAAAGAAGCTTACGATTAATAGCCGAATAGATTGCCTCAAAAATAAGGAGCATCCCTTATGACACTTATGACACCCCCTTGAGTGGCGATGGTTCCTCCCAAGGTTCAGGATATGAACAGTATCCAATGACGGACCAATTCAAATTAAACAGGAGGAACCAAGAGATGAGTGATAATCGATTAATTGAAAGAACCAAGAATCAACGCAGGCTGGCGAAGGTGGAGCTTTTCCACCCTAGGGAACATGCCATTCTAGCAAAGTTTTTTGGGCAGGAAGATAAACTACCTGAAGATGCAAGGCAGATTGAACCGGAGGGAATCATCCCAGAGGATGAAGCATATGACGAGGCGGAGCAGGGGATTGTGTGCCGCAAGAGTTATGGAGGCCATGATTTCAATGCCATAGACAATGCGGTTGCCCGGATTGCCCTGGCACCCGTGCGCACGAGCCTTCCCACATGGGGCACTTATTCAAATGGAGAGGTTTACCACACCAGGCAAAAGGAAACCGATAATCCATTGCCCGAGCGTGGATACCGAAGTGACCCCGTACATGTGATCTCTATTAACTGGGCAAGTTCGGGGCCAGGGTATTCATGGCCACTTAAATATTACATCTCATGGATTCCGTATTATGAACGCTATGTGGTAACGGTCTCCTATGATAGTCCGGAGGTGGAGGGCTACCTGGACCTGGCCATCGGTGCACTGTCTGAAGGGGCAAGGGTGGAGAAGGAATTAAAATCCGTAATCGTTAGGCACTGGGGTAGGGATGCCGAGTACCTACAGGGTTGGGAAGGGGTGATCGATTCGGGAATTGTCCAAGACCCATGGGCCTGGCGGGAAGAGGTAAGCTGGGGATACAATGATGAGGGCGAGGAGATCGCATTTTTGGAAGAGGAGGAAGAAGAAGATGAGTGAGTACTTTTTTATACGATCGAAAGGGGGTGAGAACCTGCCGGGAGCAATCCCATGTGCTTTTACAGAGCGGGCGAAGGAACATTTTAAACAAACCGGGGCCCCGTATTTGCAGGAGCTCAAAAATGCCAAGCACGAGATCTTTATCGATCACGATCAGATCCTCCACCTGGGAGAACCATGGAGCCATTACCCGGAGGTGCCCACATGGAGGGAGTTTTATACCAAGTATGAAAACTATGACCCGGAGGAACTGGAAAAAAACCTTAAGGATATTGATAGCATGCTGAGTATCGAGGAGTTGAATGACACGGTGTATCCGGAGTATTTCTACGACCAGTTAGCTCATAATTATTTGCCGGCTGCGAAGTGTGCCCATCTGATCGACCGCTTGAAACTGGGAGCAAGTGATACCAAGGCAGGCCAGTTGATCGGCAGCCTGAAGCGATACGAGGGCTCGTTTACCGGGGCGGATGTACTCAATGTATCCTTGGTGGAACCGATCACCGCCTCCTGGTTGCAGTGGGCACTGGGAGAGGCGGGCGAGCCAAGCAATATTCGGTTTATTTAAAAAGAAAGGTAGGAGGGAGCAAATGAACAAGACTGCATTGGAAGATGAAATCCTCGAGGAGGTAAATAAGTTGAAGGAGTTGTGGGGAATCGAAGAGCCCCTGAGGTTAAGCGGTGGTTTTTACCAAAACTACTGCAATGTGAGTGTGACCAATCGAAAAATCAGGAAAAAGAAGAGGCAGACTTGGGGAGGAGTCCTTACTCAGGAACTTGGATACCTGCCGGAAACCGAGAGCGAATGGTTGGAGGCATTCAACCTGACGGGGGTATTACCACCACCTAAGTTTAAGAAGTTACGAAACCGTTTGTGGGACTATGATGATTGTATTGAGCTAGAAGACCTGAGCGATCCAGTAGGGGAAAGCTTAATGGGTGAACCTTATGAATGCCCAACACCTTCGGCGATGGCCTACGACTTGTATAAGGCTCTACAAATATGGGATTGGCTGGATCATAGCCAGTATGAGAGTTGGGAAAAGATCAAGTATTGTAATGATGGTTTCCCCAAGAATCCTGCGAGGCGACTCTTACTCGTTGGTAGGCGTTTGGGGTACAATCTCTCAGACGAACTGAAAGCTCGTTTTAATATTATTCAGATATTGCTCCCGGGAAGAAACAGCGAGGGCCAAAAATGAGATAGATTTCTTTACGCTAATATTCGGCCTCTTGCGATCGGCGGTGACGGAATAGTTTTTGGTGTTTGATGCTTTGGGTGGATGCCCGTTTGCGCCATAGTCGAAAACTGGAGGGTTTGAGAGACTTTCTCATGTGGGTGATCACTTTACTCTCAGTGAGTCCGGTGACTTTACGGATTTCTTCAAAGGTGATTCGGTCCGCCCATGCCGCCCAAATAATCCAATCCGGGCTATCCTTGGATGGTTCCGGTTTTTTAACCCGGGTGACTGGATTTTTGGATTGTTTTTGATTCATGATATTCACCTTGTTATTTAAATCATCCACCGTGGCAAACTATTGGGATGGGTTCGCCTTGGGCTTTTGTTACTTTTTTATATGATGGCATTCTTGAACGATCATTTAAAAAATAAACAAAAAGTTGCTCTACATGTAAGTGGTGCCACAAAATCATTCGGGAAAGTGGATGTGCTCAAGGGAATCGATTTGAAGATTCTCGCCGGTGAGCGAGTGGCTTTAATGGGGCCAAGTGGAAGTGGAAAGTCGACGCTTTTAAACTGTGTATGTGGAATAGAGCTTTTGGATGGCGGCACCATCCATGTGGGTGGGCAGGAGTTGTCCGGCTTGAAACGGGGTGAATTAGAAAAGGTAAGGCGGGAAAATATGGGCTATGTTTTTCAATCTTTTCATTTATTACCCACTTTAAATGCGTTTGAAAATGTCGAGTTTGCCGCCCAATTAGTGGGAATGCCCAAAGAGCAGAGGATTGAAAAAGTAACTGAATTATTTGAACAAGTTGGGTTGAGTCACCGGATGGATCACTTACCGAATGCTTTAAGCGGGGGAGAAAGGCAACGGGTGGCTATCGCCCGGGCTTTGGTCCACCAACCAAGACTTGTGCTCGCAGATGAACCCACCGGTAGCTTGGATACTGAATCCGGAAATCAGGTGTTAACCTTACTTAAGACTTTGTCCGCAGACTTGCAGGTAGCCCTTCTCTTAGTGACGCATGATCATGATTCCACTCGTATTTGTGATCGGGTGATCACGATGAAGGATGGGACCCTTCTTGCCAGTTGATCTAATGCTTTCCCCTTCCCGTTTCCAACTGGTTTGGCTGTTGCTCACCCGTATGACCTTTCGCCATTGGCGAAGTAAGGGAGGGCATTATATCCTCCTTATCGGCATAGTAGCTGTTGGTGTTGGTGCTTTTAATGGGATCCGCCAAGCGAGCCGGTCGGCTTCTGAAAATTTTGGACTATTTAATCAGGCCGTTTCTGGACAAAGCGATTTTCTGATCGAATCACCGGTGCAAAGGTTACTGGAGGCAGATCTGGTCAAGTTGAGCACTTTGGGGTTAGACCCGGACTGGCACCTGGTTCCTGTAATTGAGGGATCTGTGACCGCGGTAAAAACCGGAGGCGTGGACAAGAAACAACTCCGGCTTATTGGTCTGGACCTGCTTGCCCTCGGCAATCTGCCAACCTTGGCACAGGAGAGTCTGAGATTTTCAGATGAAGATGCAAATTGGTATGATTGGTTGGGGCATGAAAATGAGGTGTGGGTTGGTCAAAAATTGGCGGATCAATTGAGGGTAGGGGTGGGAGATAATATCACTTTTCTCGCAAGTGGTCGTTTGGCCAAAATGAAGGTGCGGATGATTTTGAATGATCCAGATGGCAACCTGCCTGACGATCTGGTGCTGGGAGATCTTCCAACCGTCCAATCCCTTTTAAGCAGACCGGGAGAGCTGAACCGGGTGGAGGTGGTGATCAATCAATTGGACCGAAGGGAGGACACCGCCTACCTGGGCAATATTGAAAAACGATTAAACCAATTGCTACCAGTTAACCTAAGTCTTTCCCCGACCCAGAACCGGGCGGCTGACCGCTCAGCCATGACCGCGGCTTTCCGGTTAAACCTAACTATTCTTTCCTTGATCGCTATCCTCGTAGGAGCCTACCTGATCTTGCAGGCCTTGGACGCAGCTGTAGTAAGGAGAAGGGCAGAAATTGCCACCCTTAGATCGTTGGGTGTCGATGGATCAGTCCTGTTTGCCACCTATCTTATGGAGGCATTTGTTTTGGGCTTAGTTGGCTCAATTGCCGGGGTTGGAGTCGGACAGGTTTTGGCGTTGGGGGCAGTGAGCATGTTGGCGGATACTGTAAATGCACTCTATTTTGCCACATCAGTGGAGGCCTTAACTCTGACCTCCCTTGATGTGATTGTTGGCCTAGTGTTGGGCTTGTTGTTTAGTATGCTTGCTGGCTGGCTGCCCGCACGGGATGCCACCCAAACCCCGCCCGCTCAGGTCTTGGCCAGGGGGGACTGGTCTCCCGGGTTTTCCTGGCTGCGTAAGCCAAAAGTCGGAATTGGACTTCTTGTGCTTGGAGGAGTTGCTTTGCTCTTTCCTCCTTTTGTGATGCAGGCTGGTTCAAACATGCCAGTGGGTGGGTTTCTGGCAGCAGGCTGCTGGATTTTTGGGTCTGCTTTATTATCCGGTCATGTCTTGGTTTTACTCGCAGGTTGGGTGCGTCCGTTTTGTATGGGACCTGTGGCCCGGCTCGCATGTAGTCGTCTGCGGGATGGATCGAGCCGGCACCGGTTGGCGGTGGCAGGCTTAGTGGTGGCGGTCAGTATGGTGACGGGAATGTTTCAAATGATTGATAGTTTCCGGGGTACGATTGAGGAATGGTTTGATGTTCGCTTCCAAGCAGATCTCTACATCTCCGAGAGCGGGGTAACGGGGGCAGGCAGTGTCAACGGGATTGATCCGAAGTTGATGGATGAACTCTTAAAGGATCCGAATATCAAATATGCAGATGTGATGCGTATTTGTTATGCCAAGCCACCTAAGGGGGTAACGGTACTCGCGGGAGTAGATCTGGAGCACTGGCGTGATCGAGCCCGACAAATTTGGTTGAAAATGCCGGGCAGCTTGAAGGTGGTGGATGGTGCTGAGCCTGCGTTGGTAAGTGAGACATTTGCTCGTCGTTTTGGTGTTTTGTCTGGAGGCGTGGTAGAATTGGAAACTCCGGTGGGCAGAAAAAGAGTGTCTCCTCTTGGTATCTTTTGTGATTATGGTAATGAGTTTGGCATGGCTGCCATTTCTGCCAAGGTTTGGACAGATTGGACGGGGTCAAACCGACCCATTAATGTAAGCCTTTTCCTTAAGGATCTATCCAAGTTGCAAGAGACACGGGATCGTTTACGAATTGCATACCCAGGCTTGGATATTCGAAATGAGAGGGAGTTGAGGGATGTGGCCCTAGGTATTTTTGAGCAAACTTTTCAGGCGACAAATGCCCTGAGCTTAATAGGGCTAGCCGTGGCCTTTGCCGGCTTGCTCCTTGGCCTGTTCTCAATTTTTGATGAATCTACCCAGACCTGGCAGACTTTAAAGCATCTTGGGTTTTCCACATCACGCTTTGTTTTAGCAGCAGGATTAGAGGGGGCAGGAATCGGCGTGGCCGCTTGGGTGGCCGGTTCTATAACCGGATTGGCCCTCGGGTGGTTGTTGGTGTTTGTGATTAATGTCCAGTCGTTTGGCTGGACATTACTCTGGACGGTACCAGTGGAAAGTATTCTGTGGTTTGGTGCTTTGTTGACCGGAGTGGGTCTATTTTCTGGTGTAATATCTGCCACATATTGGAACTTTCGAAGACGATGAAATTAATCTCCACTTTATTATTTCTGGCCATTTCTTTTGCCAATGCCGAATGGATTGAGCCACCTGCCAGATCCCACAGGGGCTACCTGGTACCAACTCCGGACTATACCCCATCATTCCCCCGGGATCACGGAGCCCATCCAGAGTATGGGTTGGAGTGGTGGTATTGGGTGGGGCACTTGGAGACGGAGAGTGGAAATCAAATGTATGGATTCCAGTCAACGGTTTTTCGAGTGGCTGGAGACCCGGATGAGCCGAAGGGTCAAGGCTTTGCATCTTTTGGTAATCAGCAACTTTTTCTTGCCCATGCTGCCCTGACCGATGGAAATAATCAAAGCTATGAGCATACAGAACGAGTCGCTCGCGTGGGCTGGCAAGCTTCGGCAAGCAGGGACAGTCTGGAACTACGGGTTGCAGGTATTGAAGCAAGTATGGCAGGTTCAGGGAGTGTTCACCAATTAATCTCCCGATATCCGGATGGTGGAAGACTCGAGCTCGAACTTACTCCAACCAAGCCCATTGTCCGCTTTGGGGACCGCGGTCTAAGCCGCAAAGGAGATGGGCCTGCTTCCGTGAGCTGGTATTGGTCGTACACTCGTCTTCTAGCGAAAGGAACGCTTTTTTATAAGGGAAAAAAACAGGCGGTCACCGGCATTGCCTGGATGGATCATGAAATCTCTTCGAGCCAACTTGGAAAAGGTCTGGCCGGTTGGGATTGGACATGTATGCAGCTGGACGATGGGACTGAGGTTAAAGCTTATCGCTTGCGTAAGGATGACGGAACCAGTGACCGATGGTCCGCAGTTTATTGGATTGATAAGAAAGCTGGCGTACAAGGGGTGTATGCGGATAAGTTTACATGGGACGAAGAAGATGAATGGACCAGCCCAACAACCCAGCTTTGTTATCCAACGTCGGTAAAAATCTCAGCAAGTCACCCTACGAGAGGGCCTGTTTCTTATCGCTTACGACCTGTGCTGCAGAATCAGGAGTTTCTTGGCAATCGGGAAGACAATGCTTATTGGGAGGGAGCCTGTGAAGTGCTGGATGAAGATGGGGTAGTGATTGGTCGTGCCTACCTTGAGCTGGCGGGATACGGCGGAGGCCTTGGTGCCCGCCTCAATTGATGAAGCAGTAGAGGGCTGATTTTCCTTACCCAAATGGGTAATGAAAATTTAAAATCACGACTCACATAAGTATCTTATTCTCTATAATTAAACTTATATAAGATTGACATGCTTTGTGTTTATTCACAAAAAAAGTTGATGAAATTATTTATCACCCTGACTATTGTTGTGTTTCTTGGAAGTTGTGCAAAAAACTCTCGTGATGTTGTCGAGGAAGGCCGAACAATTGGTGTTTTTGAGCCCAAGCGTGACTATGTTGTGGATGTACCTATGGGTGAGCAAAGAGTGATGGGTAAGGCAAATGGAATGAAAATCCTTGGTCTAATTACCATAGGAGCAGGCAAAACAGCAGATGGAGTTGATATTAACAACCGTGGTGAAAGTACTATGGACGGAGGCGGTATGAGCAGTGCAGGAGCCACTTCTTTTGCGAGTATGGCACTCGCTCCCCTTGCTGCTATAGGTTCAACTTCAGACCAATTTAAAAAAGCTGCTCTTAGGGATGCTTGTGATAAAAATAAATGTGATGTCCTTGGTTACACGATGTATGATGTCACAGAGAAAAATTACTTCCTTTTCAAAACCTATGATGTGAAAGTGGAGGGATTTCCTGGCAGAGTCGGGAAGTTAGAAAATGTTCAGCGGAAATACAAAGTTAGAGATTCTTACTGGAGGAGACCACTTCCAGAAGCTAGAAGTTATTGATAAACCTACCATGCCGAATTTGCATGCGTGTTCATATAAAGAAGTGATATATTCTCGCTTTATGCACGAATAGTACGCCGAATTTCTATGGGGGTGGTTACACTTTGCGTGTCACAACTTGTATATCTGGCACTAGTTTGGGTAGTGCTGATATGTTTCTTTTAAAAAGCAGGATGAGCAGAGATTAAGATTTTTGATTAGTTTATATTGTTTATTAAGGGTGCATGGATCGCCGTCTGGCTCAAAATGACAGAATAAATACGCAAAATGCGGTTTTAAATTTTGTTTATTTGTTCTATTTTAAGAAAATTCTGTTTAACCTTCACCTCTGTATCATTTCTTAATCTATGAACTATTTTAACTGCGATAAAATCCAATACGAAGGACCCAGTTCCAAAAATCCGCTTGCATTCAAGCACTACAACGCAAGCGAGGAAGTTGGCGGTAAGCCCATGAAGGACCACTTGCGGTTTGGGGCAGCGTACTGGCATGTGATGCGTAATGAGCTAGCGGATCCTTTTGGAGCGGGGACCGCTCAAATGCCTTGGGATGACAAGAGTGACTCAGTAGAAAATGCTGTGGCCCGAGTGGATGTATTTTTTGAATTTCTGGAAAAAATTGGGATTGATTATTATTGCTTTCATGACCGCGATATTGCCCCGGAGTTGAATGACTTGTCTGCTTCCAATGATGCTTTGGACCAAGTGGTGGCCAGGCTCAAAGAAAAACAGGAAGAGACTGGTGTGAAATTGCTCTGGGGTACAGCCTGCTTGTTTGCACATCCCCGTTATGCTCACGGAGCGGCAACCTCTCCGGATGCCCGTGTCTATGCCTACGCGGCAGCCCAGGTCAAGAAAGCGATCGAGGTGACCCATGAATTGCATGGTCTCGGTTATACTTTCTGGGGTGGTCGTGAGGGGTACAGTTCTTTGTTGAATACCAATATGAAGAAGGAGCTCGACCACTTGGGTGCATTTTTACACATGGCGGTAGACCATGCGAAGAGTATTGGTTTTGAGGGTCCTTTCTATATCGAACCGAAACCAAGAGAGCCGTCGACCCACCAGTATGATAGTGATTCCGCAGCCTGCCTGAACTTTTTAAGAGAGTATGGCCTACTTGACCATTTTAAATTAAATATTGAAACCAATCATGCCACACTCGCTGGACATACGGTACAGCATGATCTTACAGTGGCGGCCAATGCTAATGCGCTTGGCAGTATAGATGCTAACACCGGTGATACATTAATTGGGTGGGATACCGACCAATTCCCCACCGATATTTATATGACCACCGAAATTATGCGGGTGGTGCTGGATATGGGTGGTTTTAGCACAGGTGGACTAAATTTTGACGCTAAAAGGCGCCGTGAGTCCCATGAGCCTATCGATTTGATGCATGCACATATTGGGGGAATGGATGCCTTTGCCCGTGGTTTAAAGGTTGCCCATGCTATCCGTGAAGATGGCCGCTTGGCAAAATTTTTAGAGGAGCGATATTCCACATTTGATCAGGGTATTGGAGCCAAGATCGAAGCAGGTACTACCAGCTTTGCCGAGCTCGAACAGTATGCTATGGCCAATGGTGAACCGGGCCTGGCCAGTGGACGCCAAGAGATGCTTGAGAATCTAATTAACGAATTCATTTAACCTTTTTTCAGGGGTGGGTGAGATCATCCTGCCCACCCGGTGGAATCAGATTCGACATCTTCGGTTGCCTATCTTTAGGATGGGGGAATGAAGCATTTTCAGAACTTTCTATTTTTCTGGTTAGTCTTAACCGCCAGTATTTTATGCGGGAAAATAAATAAGTCAGAACCTATCTTTCAATCCCATGACCTGTGGTATGAAGTATTTCTTGGGGAAATGAAGGCTGGTTATGCTCATGATACCATGTCCCAAGAGGGGGGGCTTATCAAAAGCCGGAATGAAATGGTCATTCAAATCAAGCGGGTAGGACAGGTTGTGGAGATCCAGGCAGAGCAAAACACGGTGGAGAAGTTGTCTGGTGAGTTGGTTGAGTTTTCTACGGAAACGAAAATGGCAGGTATTCCTATGATCAAAAAGGGAAGGGTGGATGGTACGGAATTGGTGGTTTATGAGCGGCAATTTATCAAGGGCAAGGAAAACCGCTATCCCTTTGATCCTGCCGGGCGCATGAGTTGGGGGCTACAAAAGGAAGTCCTCGAGAAAGGATTTAAAAAAGCGGGTACCAATTATACGATTAAGATATATTCCCCAGATATAAGCATGCGGTCCGCAGTCCCTGCACTGATTGAATTGCATGGGAAAAAAAGATTGTCCCATGGAGGCTCTCAAATTGATGCCTATGTGGTCGTAATCACGATTAAGAGTGAAATGGGTTCAGTTCGGACAAAGTCATGGTTTGATGATCATGGGGTTGCTCTCCGGACAGAAATGAACATGGGAGGCATTCAAGTCAGTCTGGTAAGGGTACCAGAAAAGAAAGCGAAAAAAATGGAAGCAGAGGTGGAAGAGTTTCTTTTGGATACGGTAATTTCTTTGGGTAAGCCCTTATCAAAAGCAAAAAAATCCACCCTCTTTATGATAAAAAGCATAAATGGTCCATGGAACGGGAGGTTGCATGAAGGTCCACTTCAGCAGGTGAATCTCATTAGTAAAAAAGAAGTGGAGGTGCTTGTGAAAACTGATGCGTTGGCACAAAGAGAGGTGCTTTTGGAAAGCAAACGAAAGGAGTGCCTAGAACCAAATCCTTACTTGGACTCTGGTGACTTACTTATCCAGGACCTCGCCAAGGAAGCAAAGAGTGAGGAGACAGACCCTGAGAAAATAGCGGGTCGTTTATCTGCTTTTGTTCATCAATATATAAGCTCGAAAAATTTTACGGTGGGCTTTGCCAGTGCCAGCGAAGTCGCCCGGAATCAGGCGGGGGATTGTACCGAGCATTCCGTCTTACTCGCTGCCTTGGGCCGGGCATGCAATATACCTAGTCGGGTGGTTACTGGTTTAGTTTATACGCCGATTTTCAAGGGGAAAAGACATGTACTTGTGTATCACATGTGGACCCAGTTTTATCTGAGTGGGAAGTGGAAAAACTATGACTCTGCCCTTGGGTATGCCCAGTGTCCTCCAGATCGTATTGCCTTTTCTGTTTCCTCGCTTGCCGGGGAGGACCTGACCGAGTCAATGATTCCGGTAATGAATCTGATCCAGAATATTGAGGTGTCGCTGAAGTAAAAGAAACCGGCAGAGGAAAGGCCTTAGGGCCGATCGATGAGTTCAATCCTTTGAAGGATTTTGTGGGATGAGGTTTCAGAGAGGCGGACGATTTTATTTTCTTGGTTGTCTACGAGTGTAACTGAAAAGGTGGCAATTTTCGACCACTCGAGTTTTTCTTTCCTTTCCTTCTCTGCTTGAAAATCTGCTCTTTTAACCAAAATTTGTTGAGGCCCGTTTCCGGTGATCTTGGTGTTATAAAGAAAGGTGCCTTGATTATTTTCGCGACTTAGGAAGCCACTACCAGTACGCAAGCGCAGAGTGTGATCCCTGCCCTGAGGGTCGATGGTCAAGGCAAGAACTTTCTGGTTTGAGCGATCGAGTAGAGGGCTTTGAAATTTGTAAGTACTGATGGAATCCCCATTTCGGCTAGACCAGTCGGTGATACCTGTTGAGAAATCATCGAGAAGCCCACTCTTTGGTAGGTTGGCAAATGCCTGTAGGTCGAGATCTTTCGGTTCGTATATGGCTTCCCTCGAATTTACCGAAAAAGTTTGGGTGCTCCCCTTTTGCAAGATTATTTCCTGGTCTAGCTTGTACCGGCAAAGGGCAAAAACATAAAGAGGGAGCTTGGGATAAACCTCGATCTTGGTGCCCCAACTGTTTTCACTTTTTTTGGCTGAGGCCCGTTGCCAAAAACGGGTTCGGGAATTGGGATCATAGCTGTAGTAAATTTCTACATCCACTAGATCTTCGAGTAACTTGGGGCGGACAGAAAAAGTGGCCCATTCTTTTTCAATAGAAAATGTGGAGGGTGGGGTGTCCGGAATTTTTATGTCCTCACCGGCAAGGTATTTTTTAAACCATAGGGTAAGCACTGCCCATTGCTCCGGTCCCGGCCCGTGGTTGTGATGTATATTAGAGCTCACCCGCCATTGGTTGTGAGGCAGTAAATCCATGGATCGGTAAATCCGTTCAAAGGTGGAGTGGAAGTCATTGGATGAGGTGATAAAAGCAACCGGGCACTTTGCATCTGGCCAGTAGGCTTGGGAATCAATGGTGTTTTTGTACATGTCCAAGTCTTTCAGGTGGGGCCTTAAACTACTGCCGGTGATACCGCCAGGGAAATCAATATGCTTAAAACCGCTTCCTCCGACAAAGGGAACCACTGCTTTAAGTCTTTTATCCGTCGACGATAGTGCGGTAATCATCCCACCCATAGAAAAACCACTAAACCCGATACAGTCAGGTTTAACTTCTGGCTGTTGTTCGAGGAAGGTGATGGCCCGGCGGGCAGCCAGGGTAAGCTGAAACCAATTGGCATTACGGGGGCTGGGAATGGGATCGATGGTGTACTCATCAGGTTGAAGGTTTTGCTTCCATCCCTGGCGAAGGGCTTTGGCATAAAACTTGGGTCCTTGCGTTGGGTCAATTTTGCCCCAGTCAGTATTTATATCGATGTCTTTTTCCATGGGGCGGCCCAACCAGTTTACATCCACACAGGCGAAGCCTTGTTCGGCAAAGTGGATACTTCGGCTTCGTTCCGCTCGCTGGCCACCACCGTGGGTCCATACAAACGCCGGGTGTTTGCCCGGCTTATTGGGGAAGGAGTAATAAGCAGCAATGCGGGCATCCTCCCCTTTAAACCGTCCGACTTTATAAGTGATGTAGCGGGTGGTGACAGCATCGGTCTTCCACTCTTTTATTACTTGTACTTCCATAGCCTCTGTCCGGGCATCATAAGCTTCCCATAGATCCCGTGCGGACCTTGAGAGCTTTGCTGGATCACTTATCGGGGTGAAGGTGTCCTGACCTACCAGGTAACAGGTGGACAGAAGGAGGAGGGCAAT
>JAQWWZ010000063.1 GCA_029254745.1 Opitutales bacterium
AATGGCACTTCTGGAGCAATCAAATCCGAACTCCATGGAAAAATCGTACAAGGAGGTAAGAGACAGATGACGGATGCAGGTACTCATGTTCCCCTGATCGCCAACTGGCCCAAGACCATAGCTGAAAAACAGGTCATAGATGAATTGGTGGACTTCAGTGATTTTCTTCCCACCCTGCTGGATGCGGCCCGATCTCCCCTACCAACTAACCTCACTTTGGATGGACAGAGTTTCCTTCCCCCAATCACTGGCAAGCAAGCGAACCCAAGAAAATGGGTGCACTGTTTTTACAGGGTAAAAGGAGAAGACGGCAAATTTCAGCAATGGGCGAGAACCCAGCGGTATAAACTCTACAACACAGGGAGATTCTACGATATTTCACAAGACAGACTGGAAAAAAATCCCCTTCAAAAATTATCGCCCGAAGAGAAGCAAACCAGGGCAATGCTCCAGGACGCACTCAATCAATTTGACCGGGGCAAACAACCAGAACGAATCGATCTCTTTGCCAAAAATAATTTTTCTCAATGGACAACCCTAAACGGAAAACCTGTACAAAAAGGATGGCGGATCGAGGAAGGTGTGGTCCATCGATTCAGTAAAGGAGGGGACATCATTACCAAAAAAGCATACAAGGACTTTGAATTATCCTTTGAATGGAAAGTTTCAAAGGCTGGAAACAGCGGCGTGAAATACCGAACCCAGGGAAAAATTGGACTCGAATACCAGGTGCTCGATGACTTAAATCATCAGGACAATCACATCTCCTCGCATTTGGCAGGTTCGCTTTACGATTTAGTCTCCGCACCGAAGAACAAGCCTCTTTTGCCTGTTGGGCAGTGGAACCAGGCAAAAATTATTGCCCAGGGAAATCTCGTCCAACACTGGATGAATGGAGAAAAGATCGTTGAGATATCAATCGATTCTCCTGAATGGAAAAACTGTTTTCAGAAGAGCAAGTACAAGACACAGAAAGGATTTGGTTCCTGGACCGGGCCAATTCTTTTGCAGGATCACAGCGATCCTGCCTGGTTCAAAAATTTACGGATTGACAGATTGTAATGGGCTTAAAATATAACAAAATTGTTCGAAATCATACAAAATAATTTCTATGACAGCGAATAATATTCTCTTTTTTTTAGCCGCGATGATCGTGGTTTCCATTTTTATTCTTCTAGAGAACAGATCCAAGCGAAACAGGATATCCACAACAAATCTCGGTGTAATCCCATTCAGAATCATCAAAAGCATTCTCGTTTCTTTACTCACCCTGACCCTGATGGTTGGATCTTTTTTAATGATAGGACCACAGATCGTACCCATGCTTGCTGTATCCGTCTGCCTGGGAATCTTTTTTGTTTTTAGGAAATCTTTTCTTTCCCTCGTCTTCTTTGGTTATCCTCTCACATATGGCTGGGTGACGACTTACATTGGTTTCTATGAACTAACTAATTATACAAATAGTTTTGGATTTTGGATAGGACTCGTAATTGCTGGCTTCGGTACTCTGCTCGTTTTTCTTGGCTTTTGGAAAACCTTGTTTCGTAAGGAAGTCAATTAACCCTCACCTGCGACAGGTATCCTACTTTATGAAGAAGTCCCTATCTCTCTTTCTTGCCTCAATCTGCCTAACCGCATCCATTGGCTCTCCTAAGCCCGAAGGACAAATTAAAAACATCCTTCTGATTATGTCGGATGATTTAAAGGCAAGTGCTCTGCCCGCCTATGGGGATAATATTTGCCAAACTCCCAACCACGATCGTTTAGGGGCCCAAAGTATGGTCCTCCGGGCCTACTGCCAAGGGGGGCCTATTGCTACCCATCCAAACCATCGATGATGAGGAATACTACCCCCTGATTCTAAAATAAAACCCATCACTCTGGGCAAGCATCTAGAGAAATTTGATACGCAAACTCCCGCTTCGGGTAAATCTTTCACATGAGAGTGCCCAAATCCCACCGCTGTGAGGACAGCGGATTGGATGTGACCGAGTGCTTGAAAGTACATTCATTATACCAATTCGCCCGAAACCTTCACCACAGGGCTTTCCTGACAAATGAACAGTGAAATTACCACCGACAGAATGGCTGGTACGGGTGCGGCATAGGTACTAAGGGAAAATACTGCATGGCCGTGGAAGCCCATGTCATAACCAACTGATTTTTATTTACAAAAGACCAACGATACCAAGTACCAAGACAAACTTAAGGCTACCTTGATCTAACAAATTCAACTTTTGTAAACTTGCGAAGTTTGGAAACTCGGTACTTTAAAGTGCCATTGCTAACGACAAGTGACCGACTTTGAGATCGTTCGATGTTTTCATCTGCTCCCGTACTCAGGTTTAGGTCTTTGCTTTCCACTATTGCCTTATACTTTGAGCCATTCCTAAACCCTTCTCCACGAAAGTCTTTAGATGAAGAGTCATTATTATAATACTGACCGTCTTGAATCGTGGAGGGAATCGCAATTTCTACAAAACCATTTTCATTTGCACCGCTGGCATACACCAAAACAGTGAAGGAGTTTTTTGTTCGGTTGTAAGAAGAGATCTTATATTGTTCATTGCCGGTCAGCCCTTTCCCAAGGGCGGTTATATCATTACCTTTTTCACCGGCAATTGCATGCCGAATAACTTCATCCGAACCGCCAGCAATCTGAGAATACCAACGCCAAATATAGTAATGTAAATGATTTGGGTCACCAGGGTTAATGTAATTTTTATCGGTAAACCTCAAATTTTTTTCAGGAACTTCATAGGGCTTAAGTCGATCTTCTGGCCCGTGAACCCCTAATTTTCGTGTTACTACATCAGGTCCGCCATCATTGGATGGAATTACCCATCCTGGCTTTTGCTGTTTTATTTTGCCACTGTAATCGACGCGCTTGACCAACCCCATGGACCACCGACTTGAATTATCACACCAAGGCATGTTGACTGTGTTAAGCCCTCTTTCAAGAATTTTGCCAAAGATGGTTATAGCTTTTTCAAAAGCATCACGCTCGTCTTTTTTACCATCCCCATTCACATCATGGTTATTCCCGGAATCATCCCAGCAAATCCATGACTCTGCGGACAGGATTTTTTTGGATTGGTAATTAGCTGCATCAAGTTTATCTCTTGCCAAATCATACTGCGTCCAACAATTAGGGATTAATTTTCCGTCCATCATGCCATATCCGTTAAAGTGGTCAGAGATGTTAAGATTTAAGGCATCCACTTGGGACATCATTTTTTGATTAGCCACCATTTGGGAGTAAAAGTCATCCACTGCTGCCGCACCATTTCCTTTTAATCCTTCTAGTGAATCACAGTTTTCACAAGGAGAAATTCCGGAAGTAGACACAAGCACAGGAGTTTTGGGCTCAGCATCATAAATTTTACGAATAGACATAGCTCCGTTTGTAAAAATCTCATCCATAATGAATTTAATATCACCATCTTCCATCATGCCCTGTAGGTTTACCTCGTGGTATAACTGGTATGCTCCCACTCGACCTTTAAAATGTTTGGCCATACGAGCCACAAATTTTGGATATTCTCCTTGCCTTGGACGCCATGCCCCGCCCTGTCCACTTTCACTTGCCCAAGAAGGACAGTGCCACATTACAAGTTCCGCGTGTACCCCCCGTTCGACGCAAAGATTAACCGCATGATCGATGGCCTGCAAATGACCTGACATATTATTCTTATAATCAGTGTTTTTCTCGTGGGGCTCGGCAGCATTCCAGCTGACCCAAAACTGTGCATAACTACTATGCTCCTTGATGAGAGGTCGATTTGCATCATATTCCTCGCATTGCTTCAAACCAAAAGGCTGCCACCTAACCCCGACATGCATATGGTCCGTTGTCCACTCATATCCTGTTTTGGATAATCCAGACAATAAACCCAGCTGTTTTGCAGCTTGTGATTTTATCTCACAGCCTCCAAAAGTTGATATGATCAGAGCACTAATCAGAAGTAGTATCGCACGGTTAAGCATAAGAAAATTATTTATTTGAGATGATTGGTTACCGGGAAGAAAGATTATTTACATCTAAATTCACACCATTTATTTATACCGAATTCTAAGGTGCAGGTGAAGTCGTAAAACTCAAAAAATAGAAAAATTATCTCCTAAGCCTTTACTTTGGTTATGCAAATGATTTGGTTCAACAATTTTTAAAGTTGGGCAATAATTCCTTCATCCACGACACAATCAACTCCATGGGTAGTCCCACAACATTACTGTAAGAACCAGTAAATTTTTTTACGATGAGCTCAGACTTTGTCTGCAAGGCATAGGACCCGGCTTTGTCCAAAGGATTCACGAATTTAAAATATTTTTGAATGGCCGCTGGAGACAGTTCACCGAAACTAACCTCACTGCTTTCCACCTTGGCTTCAGAATAACCATTTTTTTTACAAATTACACAAACTCCAGTGCTTACTAAGTGAGTTTTGCCTGATAAAGACATAAGCATCTGCTCTGCATCCTTCAGATCAGCAGGCTTTCCAAACACCTTTTCTTTTAGAGAAACAATCGTGTCAGCTCCCAAAACAAAACGGTCTGGAAAGCGTTCGGCAACCTCAATTGCTTTTCTCTTTGCATTTTCTGTAACCAAAGCAAGAGGACCATCCGGATGAAAAGAGATTTCTTTCGCCTTGGAAGGCACAACCTCATGCTGGATATTATAATCAAGAAGTAGCTCGGTCCTACGAGGAGAACTTGAGGCTAAAATAATAAGTGCTGACACCTTCTGGTTCGCTTTTTTTGTTTCGTTTAACATACTTGGTTCAACTTTTATGAATACTTTTAACAGGAAGGCAATCACATGAGGATTGGTATCGCACAACTCAATCCTACCGTCGGAGATCTAGAGGGAAACCTGTCGCTTGCACTTGACGCGTATGAGCAATTGGTTGGCCAAGGAGCAAATATTGTGGTCTTCCCTGAACTCTTTCTTTGCGGGTACCCTCCACGTGACCTGCTATACAAAGAAAACTTTCTCAAAGATTCTTATTCTGTGCTTCAACAATTTGCTAATCAAACTGGTCCGACCCCTGCCCTTGTCGGCTTCCCAGAAGCTGCACCCGGAGGAAACGGGGGGATTTTCAATGCCGCGGCCTGGTGTGAAGACTCCACAATCAAGCAAGTCTTTTGCAAAAGGCTTTTGCCTACTTATGATGTGTTTGATGAAAGTCGCTATTTTGAATCCGGCAACAGCTCTCTGTTTCGAGAATATTCAGGGGTGAAGATTGCGGTTACGATTTGTGAAGATATTTGGAATCTTGCTGCCCCCAAATACCCTGCGGATCCGTTGGATGAAATAGCCAAGCATACACCGGATTTCCTCATCAACTTATCCGCCAGTCCCTGGTTTTCGGGAAAAGAAACGAAGCGGAAAGAACTTATCCAAAAAGTTGCTCGAAAGGTTGCTTGCCCTGTGACCTATGTCAATGCAGTCGGTGGAAACGATGAGCTCATATTTGATGGCACTTCGACCACAGTCAATCAATCCGGTAAAATTATAGCTGAATGCAAATCGTTTGAGGAACACATTTGTATTCATGAGCTTACCGATGATCAAGTGTATGCAACTTTGGATAGCACTGAAATGGATAGGCTTCAGGGTGCTCTTACTTTGGGTATTCGTGATTATGTGCAAAAGAGTGGATTTTCAAAAGTTCTCATCGGCTTAAGTGGTGGGATTGACTCTGCGGTTACTGCGGCGCTCGCAGTCGAAGCAATGGGTGCTGATAATGTTATGGGTATCAGCCTTCCCTCCTCGATTTCGAGTGAGCACAGTAAAGATGATGCTAGGGCGCTCGCTGCAAATCTTGGAATAGAATACCATACCATTCCCATTGAATCCATGGTCTCAGCCGCAACAACTGAACTTTCTTTTCTTTTTGAAGGAAAAGCGATCGATGTGACCGAAGAAAACCTTCAAGCCCGCTCCAGGGGGCTGGTGCTCATGGCGATTTCGAATAAATTTGGATCCCTCCTGCTTACCACAGGAAATAAGAGTGAACTAGCAGTTGGCTATTGCACGCTCTACGGAGATATGTGCGGTGGGTTAGCGGTTATTTCTGATGTTCCCAAAACTCAGGTTTTTGAATTGGCCCGACACCTCAATAAGGATCAACTCAGAATTCCCGTTAATACCATTGAAAAACCCCCATCTGCCGAGCTAAGGCCCGACCAAAAAGATAGTGATTCATTACCGGACTATGAAATCCTCGATGGCATTTTAAAAGCCTATGTGGAAGAGGGAAAATCAAGCTCGAGTATCATTGAGGCAGGGTATGGAGAAGAAATAACCCGCAAAGTCATTCGCTTGGTTGACTTAAATGAATACAAAAGGAATCAGGCGGCCCCTGGTCTCAAAACGACCCCACTTGCATTCGGCATTGGGCGGCGCATCCCCATCGTGCAAAAATATCAAAACTAACGAATTCAATCTCTATGAAAAACCAATCCGAAAAGCTTTTTGAAAAAGCACAAAAACTAATTCCGGGCGGAGTGAATTCCCCTGTTCGGGCTTTTCGCTCCGTGGGAGGGTCACCTTTTTTTACCAAACAAGCAAATGGTTGCCACCTCACCACAGTCGATGGACAAGAACTGATCGACTATGTTTGCACATGGGGACCAGCCATCCATGGGCATAATCACCCCCGCATACGCGAAGCAATTTCTAACGCTCTAAACAAGGGTACCAGTTTCGGGACACCTGGACCTGCAGAAGTTGAAATGGCTGAATTGATTACCAGTGTGGTACCTTCCGTCGAAAAAGTAAGAATGTGCAATAGTGGGACTGAGGCCACTATGTCCTGTATAAGATTGGCCCGGGGATACACAGGTAAATCAAAGATTATAAAGTTTGCAGGTTGTTACCACGGTCATGTCGACAGCCTCCTTGTAAAAGCTGGTTCCGGTGCCTTAACATTAGGAAACCCGGATAGTGCTGGAGTACCAGAAAGCTTAGCTCGAGAGACCATTGTTCTGCCATACAACGATGAGCAAGCAGTAGAGCATGCCCTGTTGGAAAACGAAGGTGAGATCGCAGCCATTATCATCGAACCATTCCCCGCGAACTGTGGTCTCATTCTTCCAAAACCTGGCTACCTGGAACGACTGAGGGGCTTGTGCACCAAAAATAAGGTACTTCTTATTTTTGATGAGGTCATGACTGGCTTTCGCCTTGGCATTGGGGGCGTACAAGAAAGAACCGGGGTTACGCCAGACCTCACGGCTATGGGAAAAATTATTGGAGGTGGCTTGCCAGTTGGAGCATTGGGTGGAAAAACAGAAATTATGGATTACCTGGCTCCCCTAGGCCCTGTTTACCAAGCAGGAACGCTGAGTGGGAATCCCTTAGCCATGGCAGCAGGCATTGAATCGTTACGAATACTGCAGGAAGAAGATCCTTATGAGTCGATGGAAAACATGGGAAACATGCTTGCTGCTGGGATTCTAGAAATAGCCAAATCTCATGGAATTGCCCTACAAATACCGCAGGCTGGATCGATGTTATGTTTCTATTTTAGCGAAAGCCACGTTGACAATTTTGATCAAGCCATCGCCTGCAAGCATGAACGTTTCAATACCATCTTCCAAAAATTACTCTCATTAGGAGTCTACCTCCCACCATCTTCTTATGAGACCTGCTTTCTATCCTCTCAACATAATGAAGAGATTATCTCCCTTACTCTAGAAAAGATAAAGACGGCATTTTCATCTCTTTGAGATTCTTCTCGTTGACAAGGTATTGGGTGAAATGAAATAAGCGAATAAGTTATGTCTCCCAAAAATTTATGCTACCTGTTGGTTTCATGCTTCGGTTTCAACCTTAGCGGGTATTCGGCCGATCGGATTCCTTTCTACGAAGATTACCTGCAAGAGTCTGATTTAATCGGCTTTCTTGAGGATGCTAAACACTTCTTAGCCACCTCACCTGACTCCCCGCAAGCTCCAAGAATCGCGATGGATTATATGATGGTTGGAAAGGCGTCTAACCAGCCCAAGGTTGTGGATGAAGCCACGGACTTGCTTTTATATAAATACCCTCAAAGTTTACCCAGCCTCCAATTTATAAGTTCCTTTGATATCGGGTCTCCGCGTCTTACAGGCCTCTTACAAACAAAAGCTGAACAAGGAGATCTGGGAAGTAAAGATTTTGCAGTCACTTACTGCCGAACTCTTATATTTGTTGCCAGAATCAAGGGACCAGAACTTTTAAAAGATGTATCTCTGCGATTACGGGCATACCTTTTTGCCTCCTTAGCTGATGTAAAGGAAATCCAAGAAAAGACCCTAAGCTCACTCCAAAAAATTTCGGAAAAAACTAGTCCTATTGGGCGAACATTGAAGATTGTATTAAGTGAGAGAACCAACCTCGAAAAAATTCATTTACTTTCCCTTATCTCTGGCAGTGATGCAAAGTTCTGCCTCGCCTTTTATCAAGCACAACTCACCCCACTACAAGCGAACTCTGAAGAAATGATCATTTTCCAGGCAAAGCAAATATTGTTTGGTCATTTGCCTGATACCTCAAGGGTCAGGGATTTAATTTCAAACTTACCTCCTGCGAAAATTACAAGCCCTTCAGTCCTCGCATTACTCGCCTTCTCCCATCACCTCGATAACGACCATACGAAAGCTATCGAAGTCCTTCAAAATGGTGCTAAAGGGGCAAAAGATCCGTCTTGGCAGGCAATACTGGAATCCTATGCCAAGGGCCTTACTTTTTCCCAAGATAGAAAGCCGGTGCTGCTCGCCGCTCTCGGCAAAGCCATAGAGCAATTAAACCAGGAGGCTGACTGTTTTTCGATCACAACAAAATGGAAGAGTGACCTAAAAGAAGGGAGGAAAATCCAGCATCGAATCCTCGTTGGCATTTCTAAAACTCAACAAACTTTCGAAATCCAATACTGGCAAGACAACCAATTATTTATGGGATACCAGAGTACTGGGAATTCTTCAAAAATCCTTACCCCGGAATCTGATAAGATTTACTGTTTTAAAAGCCAAGGAGCTCTCCCTATGCCGAGTGTGACAATTAAACGGGATGATTCCACAGGATCCTTTAGCTACAATTTCAACCTCAATTTTGGATCATCTTTTTCAGAATTTATTGAGAATGGAAGTGCTTTTCTTGAAAACCCTTACATTGCGACCACTAAAGGCCGTGAGGTTTTATGTAATCATATTTTAGGAAGTAAGATGATCTGGCTGGAGGCAACTGATCATTTGGATAATGAAACAACTTTCCCCATAATGTCTCTCCCTAAAGGAGACCAAAAAGCTTTACTATCGAGTCTAACTTTTGACCTTGAGGGCAACTTGAAGTCTTCTCAATTTGGCCATTTTTCAATCTCATCCATCGCCCGGGGTGAGGCAAACATCCTCGAGGTACTTCCTTCATGGCCCGAGCTTGAAACTATTGAGAAGAAAGAATTTGATTTTTCTTTATTTATGAAAATGGTGGGTGCCTTAGGCGCCATTGCTCAAAACTAAAGTTGCACACATAAACTTACTCATTTTTGCACTCGTAGTGGAAATAAATTCACTGCTTTTTTCGCACGAACTCATATGGGTACAGTATCGATGAATAGAGAATTTGAATGGTTTTCCGCCGAGTCCTTACAACAGGAGCTCGAATACTGTTCTGGAATAAACTATATACCCAACCCTTTTCAAGCAAATGACTTAGAAAAAGACCCAAAAGAATTATTCCTGCAACTATCAAAAGAAATCGGCTCTCCGGTTTCTCAAAATACGGAAGGTGACCTGCTTCTTGATATCCAAGATCATGGCCTGGCCACAGGAGACCTAAGTGCACGGGGTCCTTATTCTAATCGCAAATTAAACTTCCATAGTGACCGCTGTGATGTAATTGGTTTTCTTTGCCTGCAACCAGCCAAGTCTGGAGGTGAGAATCAAATGATTCAGAGCGAGAAGGTAGAAGGAATCATTTTTAAAGAACGTAGGGATTTGCATGAAATCCTTTGCTCTCCCTTTCCATTCAAAAGGCACAATATGGACTCGTGCAACCCCTCACCTTATTGCCTGCAACCTATTTTTTCTTGGAAAGATACTTTCTTTGCCTGTTCTTACCTACGAGTTTTGATTGACCGAGCCAACCAAGACCCTGATTGCCCCAATCTTACAAACCACCAAGAGGAAGCCTTGGACTTTCTCGATTCCGTTTGCGAGAGAACCGAGCTACAGACAAAAATCTTACTTAGCAAGGGTGACATGCTTTTTCTTAATAACTGGATCACCCTCCACCGAAGGACCGCATTCACGGATTATGATGATCCGCTAAAGAAGAGGCATTTACTGAGAGTGTGGCTGTCGATGCCCAACAGTCGCCCCCTACATCCGATGTTTAAGGGAAATTTCGGTTCTATAGGTCGAGGAGAAATCCGGGGGGGAATCCGGACTAGCGGGCCCACCCGCAGTTGATTAGAGTCCTCTTCCGCGGAGGGAAGCGTCTAATTGCTTTTGAAATTCCATGACATCCTCGTCAGATGGTTTGTAGGATTCATCGCCTCCTGATAACCCAAGTCTTCCAAATTGATCAACAGACCATTTCTTATTTTCACCATCAGAAAAAGTAACTGAACCGCTGGCCATGGCACCAGGAGGAGTGACTGGATCCACTTCAACTGATACACCAGCCGGTGCAAGAGCCGCACCCGCACCAGCTTCATCGTTGGCAGGATCTTCAGTAGTTTCCTTTGGCTTTATTTCTTCCTTATCGGTTAGGGTAAGATCTAAATCATCCACTAAAAAACGAACATCGATGTAGGTCATGACAACCCCGAAGTCAGTATTAATTTTCTTTTGAACATCAGATAATCCCATACCGTCAGCTACCCAACCCGCAATTTCAATTTTCTGCTCTTCAGTAGGTTCAGTTAAGACCTCAGAGTTGGCGGGGGCGTTTTTTTCTGAATCAATGGTATCGGATGAATCTTCAATTGTGCTCATATCGCATTATGTATAAATAACAGTGGCGGAATTGACAACATGGGAGTTGCAGTAAAAAGAAAGGGGCAAATTACTCCATAGACTGAGAGAGCTGCTCGTTTAAGAATTCAACCGAGTGCTTGATGGAAGTATCTTGGTCCATCATATTCTCAACAGTCTTACAGGCATGGATAACAGTGCCATGGTCTCTGCCACCGAAAGCGGCACCAATCTCTTGAAGGGAATGCTCTGTGAGCATGCGGGACAAGTACATCGCAACCTGCCTGGGGAAAGCAATATTAGCAGGCCGTCTACGGGAAAGCATGTCCGCCATTCTTAAGTGGTAGTAATCAACCACCTTTTTTTGAATAGTTTCCATGGTGATACGACTCAGGTTTTCTTCCCGTAGTATATCTCGTAACAATCGTTGAACGGTTTCGAGATCTGCTTTTTTGCGGGTTAACCCCACATATCCAGCAACACGGGTCAATGCACCCTCCATACGGCGGACATTCCTGGAAATATTTTTGGCAAGGAACTCAATAATTTCGGGCTCCACAGAAATCTCCATGGCGTCCGCTTTTTTCGCCAATATTGCAACCCGGGTTTCAAGATCAGGTGCTTGGATGTCTGCGACCAAGCCCCACTGAAAACGAGATAACAGGCGACTTTCAATCTTATCAATTTCGCCCGCTGGTCGGTCACTAGTCAGTAAAACCTGTCTTTGAGACTCGTAGATTTCATTAAAGGTATGAAAAAATTCTTCCTGAATTCTCTCTTTCCCAGCCAAAAACTGAATGTCGTCAATGAGTAAGTAATCTACGCTTCGGTACCTCGAACGAAATTTGGTAAGGGTATTTTCCTGAATAGCCCGAATGAATTCATTGGTAAATTTCTCACAAGAAACATAGGTGATACGGCTGGCAGGGTTTCGGTTTAGAGCTTGGTGAGCGACAGCATGCATGAGGTGTGTCTTACCAAGGCCTGTCTCTCCGTAAAGGAAAAGTGGGTTGTAAGCATGGGCTGGTGCATTGGATACCGCAACACATGCTGCGTGGGCGAGTTCGCTTCCTCCTCCCACAATGAAGTTAGCAAATGTATTTTTGGGGTTAATACCTAAGGATCGACCTTTTAAGGCAGGGCCAGATAATCTAGAACCTGAAGATTTTGAAGGTTTTGACTTCAAACGATCATGAGTGTCCGAACCAATACCACCCTCACCAATATCGCCCAAAAGCTCCACCGTGAAAGGACGACCAACCAAACGATCGGCTTCTTGTCGGATGACATCAAAGTAATTATCGCGAATCCAGATGGCTGAAAATTCATTGGGGGTTATCAACTCGCAACCATCCTCATCAAGATGGCCAACACGCATGTTATCGAACCAGACGCGGAAGGTATCAGCAGGGATTACTTCGAGCAGTTGCTCACGCAATGAACTCCAAAAGGTATCAGGGGTTGAAACGGAAGTAGGCATAGGGGTTTAAGAATTATTCACAAGTACTTGAAAGGCTTGAATCTAGTGAAGATGAAGCATTCAAGGTTTGTGTTGGTGGGTAATGTAGGGAGTTATAAATAAAACTTAAAGAGATCGTATTATTTTTCACGCAAGGTGCTATCTATTATGAACTTACGATAAATTCTAGAGTACTTATAACATGGAAGGGGTTAGGGTAAAGGGTTTGGGTATGGATTCCTTTTTGACGGAGAATCCTCATGAAACCAAGAAAAAAATTCGGATAATTAACGAAACTTCCTCACAAGTTATTCACATAGTTGAGTCCATAAGTTTTTTGTACTTTTAGGCTTGCACCCAAAACAAAATTTGCAGTCGTACAGAGCTAATTGATTATTCGGTACTTAGAGAAAAAAGAGGGATAAAATTTCCGGGCAAATCAAGCTTTATTCATCTTTTTTAAAAGCTTTTCATTGAAATCAATGGCTGAGTCATAACTGAATTGTCGAGCAGCTTGTACCATGGCTGCAACTTCAATCAAACGGGCCATATCTCGACCAACCCGAACTGGAATCTCCATGTGGGGAACAGGTGCCCCAAGAATTTCATAATATTTTCGTTCTAAACCAGTTCTTTCAAGTTCGTTTTCACTAGACTCCTCCAGCAAGGTAACCACAAGTTCGATCTTCTTCTCTAAACGGACATACCTATTACCAAATAATTTTTCTACATTAATGATCCCGATACCTCGGCATTCCATAAATCCCCTATTTAATTCGTCACAGAACCCAACAGGCGTATGATCACTCAATAACTTAACTTTTACCATATCATCGGCCACTAAGCTGTGCCCTCTTTCTAAGAGAGCAAGCGCCGCTTCACTTTTTCCGGCCCCACTTTCTCCACGAATTAAAGTACCAATCCCTCTAATTTCAAGTAAGGTACCATGTAATGATGAACGAGGTGCAAACCTTTCTTCCAATAAGACGGTCACTTCCGTAGTAAAGGCTTTCGAGCTAAGTGAGGTTCTAAATAAGGGAACCCCATATTCTTCCAGTACCTCAATCATCTCAGTAGTCGGGGCCAAATTACGGGAGACTACAACGCAGGGTATTTTTTTTGAAGCCATCGTAGAAATTACATTCTTTCTGCGATTACTTGATTGTTCCCTAAAAAAGCCCATTTCACCGGCTCCAAATAATTGGATGCGCTTGTGGGCAAAATATTTAAAGTATCCAGTGACAGCAAGGGCTGGCCGGTTAACACTTTTCTCCTTAATGGTGCTTCTAGACAAAGTCTTATTCGAAGTTACCAGCCTTAATTGAAGCTGCTCCTCATAGTTTTCAAAAAACTCACGAACAGCTATGCTCTCCACTGAATGAGGGATATTGGAATAATTACTTTTCATCATACAAAATCAGTTCAGGCAACAAAGTCTTGACCAAGATACTTAGAGCGGGTGGCTTCATCATTAAGAAGATGCTCCGAATCCCCATGTGCCAAGACTTTACCGTCATAAAGTAAGTAAGCTCGGTCGACAATCCTGAGGGTCTCCCTGACATTATGATCGGTAATAAAAATCCCGATTCCTTTCTCTTTGAGTGAAAGGATAATCTTCATCACTTCGCTGACACTAATGGGATCAACCCCACCAAAGGGCTCATCCAAAAGAAGGAAATCAGGATTCAACACCAGCGCACGGGTTATTTCCAAACGGCGTCTCTCTCCGCCACTCAAAGTGTAAGCTTTTTGTTTTGCTAAGGAGGAAAGTTTTAATTCCTCGAGGCGATGGGCAACAAGCTCATCCTCTCGAGACTTCCCGAGCTTTAATGTCTGGGCAATTGCTCGAATATTATCTTCCACGGTAAGCTTACGAAAAACAGATGACTCCTGCGGCAAGTAAACTAATCCCACTTGAGCACGTTTGTACGGAGGCAGGTGGGTGATATTATTTTGATTGAGCAGGATCTCGCCCTGCGTTGGTTTGGTAAAGCCACTAACCATGGAAAATGTGGTAGTCTTCCCTGCCCCGTTGGGTCCAAGTAAGCCAACAACTTCCCCCGATCTAACTTCTAAGTCTATACCAGTAACCACATGCTTTGAACCATATTTCTTGGATAGCTTGGAAATTTGGAGATACTTTTCTTTTTTCATCGGATCTTTTCTTATTTTGGAAACCCGAAATCTGGAATTTCTGGCAATTGTAAGCTCGGGCGCACATCTTTTCCTCCAATTACTTTTGCTCTCCGCTTTCCTTTCTCCAGCACAATCTCATTTCCTTTAGCGAGACCATATTCATCGTCCTCTACCCGAGCATTACCTTTCAATATAGCACTCTCTGTTAAAGTCTCGATAACTAATTCATCGGCGTACGATCTTCTCCCCGGCTGCTTCATGGCTACCTTCCCTCTTGCAATAATTTTTCCAATCTTACCCATCGATGAACTTGCCTTGGATGTATTTGCATCCTTTTCAAAAAGAATTTCCATCCAGGTGCATTTAATCTCTAAGCTTTCGGATTTCACTAAAACTTGCCCCTCCAGCAAAAACCGATTCTGGTTTGGGGATAATTCTAAAATTTCAATGTAATTGGCACTGGTGTGAGTGTTAAACAGCGATGTTTCTACTTTCTTCGGGATTGGGTCTTTCTTTGCCTTATTATTTTCAATCAGAAGGTTATCCTCAAACAAAACCTCTCCACTTTCCTTAAACGCCATTAATTGATCGCCCGACTCAATCTTATTGGCCCAAGTCCATTTCTTTCCTTTTGCCCAGAAACCTTTTCCCTGAACTTCCAAAAAAGATTCTCCCCAGGCCTGCCCTAAATTTGGATTAAATAATCCCTGCTTACTTTTCGCATTGGACTCGTTAAAGCCAGTCATGGTGTCGAGAACCAAGTCAAAAGCTTCATAAACTCCATCCCGTTGGAAGTTAACTTCGTTTGCGAAAAGCTCCCACGCCATCATGCCAGAATCATCGAAACCAGGCATCCGAAGATGACGGACACCATTTTCAGTGGTTAAACTCTTTGCTTCTGTATCCTCTTTTTTTATAGCATAAACCGGAGAACTAAAAGCAAGTGAAAGTACAACCGGGCCTAAAAGATAATGGCACAGACCACGAAGATATTTTTCTAATGTATCCATGCAAATTTTAGCACCATGAAATAAATACATTAAAGCACATTCCAAATCTATTCCTGCTCCAACATTTTGGGGTTTGGTAACTCCTGGGAAGGTACAAATTTAAGTATCGCACCGTTAATGCAGTACCTCTTGTCCGTCGGGGTGTCAAAGCCTTCCCCGTTAAAAACATGCCCTAAATGTCCATCACATACTGCGCACCTAACCTCCGTTCTTTTATATCCCAGATGAAAATCTTCAAAGGTGTTTACATTTTTGGCATTGGCCGGGTCATAAAAGGAAGGCCACCCACACTTCGAATCAAACTTAGTATCGGAAGAAAATAGCTCAGTATTACAACCGGCACATGCATAGGTTCCCTCTCCTTGTTTACTGAATTCTTTATATTCCTCACCAAAAGGTCTTTCGGTGCCAGCTTTACGAAGGATATAAAACTGTTTTTCGGATAACACATCTTTCCATTCATCATCAGTCTTAGAAACCGTTTTTTGATCGCTCATATTTTTATCCTCCCCCGTGGAAAGAGACTGATTTTTGCTAGGTTTAGATTTTCCATAAAAAGTAATCATAGAAACGAATGCAAGGCTTACAAAAAGTAAAATATAAAAGGATTTACCCAGTCTGGTCATTATGTCGTACATTGATCTAATTCTCCTCGATTTTTATCAGCCGATCCGTTCAATTAAGCTCGCTTCATTGGTGTAAGCGATCGCGGATTCTTTTGAAATGACCCCATGTTGATACAAATGTAATAAATGCTGCTCCATGGTCATCATTCCCTCTTTAGCTTGGGTTTCCATGGTCGAATAAACTTGCTGCCAATTCCCTGTTCTAATCAAATTCCCCAGCGCCGGCAGATTTTTCAAAACTTCCATGGCCAGAATCCTACCATTCCCATCGGCTCTTGGTACAAGCTTCTGGCTTAAAACAAAAGATAAACTGAAAGATAACTGCAGGCATAAACTCTTGGTTTGCTCAGCAGGGAACATATCAACAATGCGACTCAGTGCTCCCTTGGCATCCCTGGTATGAAGTGTAGAAAAGACCAAATGCCCAGTCTCCGCCGCACTTAGTGCAAGAGAAGCAGTTTCCGTATCTCTAATCTCGCCAACAAAGATAATATCAGGATTTTCTCGCAGAGCACTTCGTAGCCCATCGGAAAAAGTGGGCACATCTTGACCTACCTGCCTTTGAGAGACCATAGAACTCTCGCTTTTAAACAAAAACTCGACTGGATCCTCCAAAGTAATGATTCGGGTTTTACGGTATAAATTAATGTGATTAATCAGGGAAGAAATAGTTGTCGACTTACCACTTCCTGTGACACCGGTTACCAAAACCAACCCTCTCTTCAAGTTTGTGATATCTTGCCAGATTTTATCGGAAGGCAGGCCAACTTCTTGAATAGATGGAATATCCGAGGCAAGAACACGCATAACAAAAGCTAGTCCATCTCGGTCACGAAACACATTCAATCGGAAATTTACATTCTGTGCCTTCCACTCAAACGCGGTATCAAGATCGCGCGGAGACTCTTCATTAAGGACTCGCTCAAGGTGACGAGGGGAAAGGAGAATACCTAACATGTAACGAATGCACTCATCCGAAATATTCTCACCTTCAGGTAAAGGGGTTAAGTCATCATCAATCCTAAAACTAACAGGTCTTCCGTTTTTTACATGTAAATCTGAAATACGAGACAGATTCCCCCTTTTGTAGGAAGGATCCATAAAATAATTGAGCAATTGAGAAAAACTCAGGGTGGACTGCCCGACTTGGTAAAGAGGATGATCAATATCATAACTTTGAGACATATTATGAAAATGACCTTAACTTTGCGTAACATCAAGCCAAGATCTACCTTGATTAAAAACTCATCCCTATCGATCTCTGAAAAATTTAATTGCTATTTTCCCCGAAAGGCAGAAAAACGGATCTAGTTTCAATGAAAGTTCACTTCAAAGGTACACGAGGATCCATTCCTACCGCTTATTCATCCACCGAGATAAATAAGAAAATTGTGGGTGCACTTTTAGCTGCCCGTGGAAAAGATCTGCGTTCAGAAGGACAGATCAAAGAATTTGTGGACAAAAAACTCCCGTTTCATCTTGGTTACGGTTGGGGCGGAAACACGCCATGTGTTCATGTTGAAACTGGATCTGAAGATTTTTTAATATTTGATGGAGGCTCAGGGATTCGGCCGCTAGGACAAGAAATTGCGAAGAGTGGCGTAAAAAATTCAACTTTCCACATTTTCATTTCCCACCTTCATTACGACCATATCCAAGGAATTCCCTTCTTCGTGCCCGCTTACGACTCATCCAACAAAATTGTATTTCATGGAGGCCACAAACATCTAGAAAAAAGTCTCAAGGGACAAATGAAGACTCCTTTTTTTCCTATCGATATGGATACTTTTAATGCAGATGTAAGTTTTGAAATTCACAAACCGGGTGAAACCATTGATCTCTGCAACTCCCAAATTACAATCATTGAGCAAGATCATCCCGGCATTTCCTATGGGTACCGAGTCGACAGCGAAGGAAAGTCTGTGGTCTACTCAACTGATGCAGAACATAGTAACCTGGCTCACTCCAAAGAGTATCCTTTTATAAATTTTATAAAAGGATCTGATCTTCTCATTTTCGACGCTCCTTACACGCACTCTCAGTCGATTGGGAACCGGGAACATTGGGGTCACTCAAGTAACATTATGGGAGTGGAGCTTGCAGCCAGGGGAGAAGTGGGAACCCTTGCTATCTTCCACCATGACCCAGGATCCAGCGACCAAGATTTGGATGAGTTTCAAGCTCATACCAAGAAGTTTCTCCAAAGCTCAAGAACCGCAATCAAGCAAACTCAACCAGGAATCCCGGGTGCACCTTCTTCCCGCAAGTTCCCCACCGAGATTATTAGTGCTTATGACGGGCTATCCATCGCCCTGTAGTATTTTTGCATGAATCATAGCCCTTCTCCCGATGATGAAATACCGAAAAGGTTGGACAAACATACAATCAATGAATTGCCCCTGATTAGATTTCCCGGAGCTATCGAGGTTGCCGACGACTCGAAAACATTTATCCAGCTCGTTGATCGTTTAAAAAAGCATACCATTTTAGGCTTTGATATCGAATGTAAGCCAAATTTTAAAAAAGGTCCAAACAACCCACCCGCACTCCTTCAACTAGCAACTACGGATCAGGCTTTCTTATTTCGCCTCTACCCCGATTTTAAACTCGGACCGTTGGTTGAAATCTTGGAAAACCCACAAATCATCAAGACTGGAGTGGCCCTCAAGGATGACATCCACAACCTGCAAAAAATCGAGGAGTTTTCACCTGACGGATTTGAAGATCTTGCTCACATAGCAAAGTCATTGAAGATCGAGCAAACTGGGTTGCGCAGTTTAACCGCGATATTTTTTAAGCAAAGACTGTCCAAGTCTGCCCAGCTTTCGAACTGGCAAAAATGTCCACTTTCTTCATCCCAAATGCATTATGCTGCCACCGACGCGTGGATAAGCCGAAAACTTTACATGATTATGAAGGCAAGGCTTGATTATATCAGTTAAATCCATCGAATAGACCGAAAAGTTTCCTTTATTGACTGCTCTTCGCTCTACGAAAGTAGAGAACTCCATGAATCAAAAATTAATTGCTTTCTCTTTTACCTGTCTCCTTATTTTTTCATGCGAAAAAGAAAAACCTAAGAGTCTTGAAACTGAGGATCCAAACGAACACAGCCCGTTTTCAAAGTCAGTCCCAATCCATTACCTCGCCAGCTCCAGCGATCAGAAGGACATTGACTATGCGGCACCCTGGTCCGTTACTCAAAAAAAATTAGAAGGAGGAAAACAAGAAGGCGTTGAATTACTTACCCTGAATAATGGCCAATTAAAGATTGTCATTGTCCCCACCCGTGGAATGGGAATTTTGGAAGTTACCTCCGGCGATCTTCGTTTGGGCTGGGATTCACCGGTCAAGGAAGTGGTACACCCCTCATTGATTCATCTTGATAGCCAGAGCGGCCTTGGTTGGCAAGATGGCTACAACGAGTGGATGGCGCGATGCGGGCTTGAATTTGCAGGTCATCCGGGGACCGATCAATATATAAACAAAACAGGAAATAAGGTGGAGAGAGACCTTTCCCTTCATGGACGAATCCAAAATACGCCTGCCACCGACTATAAAATTTTAGTCGATCCATCTCCCCCCCACCGTATTCGGGTTCAGGGAACAGTATATGAAACTTCGTTTAATGGGCCCAATTTCAAGCTCGTTACCGAAATCTCAACCATACCCGGATCGGATCATTTTCAAATATCTGATCAAATCACCAATCAAGGCTCCTCTCACCAGGAATACCAGCTGATTTATAAGGGAAGCTATGGCTCTTCCATTTTAGAGGAAGGGGCCATAGTCTTTGCCCCAGCCAGTAAGATTTCACCCATGAATAATCGATCGGCAAAATCCATCCAGAAGTGGCAAACTTATCGCCAGCCCATCGAAGGCTTCATGGAAGAACTCTATTTGCTAACGCCAGTAGCCGATGAAAACTCATCCACAATGGCGCTACTGACCAATAGGCTCCACGATCTTGCCACCTCTGTTCGATGGAGTGTCAACGAGCTTCCCTGTCTCACCATCTGGAAAAACACCGCATCCCCTGAGGACGGATATGTGACCGGAATTGAGCCCGGCACGAGCTACCCTTTTAACCGGTTGGTGGAGAGAAAATATGGCAGGGTTCCGAAATTGGCACCGGGTGAAACCCGTACCTTCACCCTCAGCTTTGGTATTCATCGAGGCAGAACAGAGGTGGATAAACTTATTGCTGAGGCTACAAACCTACAATCTCAGGCCAATCTTCAAATCATACAAGAACCTCCTGCCTTCAAGTAATCCCCTTTGGTTAATCTCAACGTAATGATAACTAAATTTTTTTGGATTTCCCTCCTTATACCCTTTTCCCTCTTTTCTGTGGACTGGCCCCATTGGCTTGGACCAACCAAGGATGGGCTATCCACTGAGAAAAACTGGGGGTCTGCCCTCGAAAATATTCAATGGAAGAAGAAAGTGGGCATCGGTTTTTCTACCGTAGTCGTCGCGGACAACAGGCTATTCACCATCGGTCATGACGGGAAAAAACAGGACGGGAAGGAAATCGTGTCCTGCCTCGATCCGAAAAACGGCAAACTTCTATGGTCCGATTCTTATCCCGCTCCGCTCATCGACTACCTCCATGAGGGCGGACCTTGCTCCACCCCCACGATCGACCGTGACCTGGTCTATTGCCTGAGCAAACACGGACTGCTCCACGCCTATAATACCAAAAATGGGGGAAAAATCTGGAAACAAGACATGCTTTCCATTTCTGGGATGAACAAACCGCCCGAATGGGGATTTGCCGCCTCTCCTTATATTTTGGGCGACTTACTCCTGATCGAAGCGGGTGCCACCTATGCCCTGAATAAAAGTACTGGGCAAGTCATATGGAAGAGTAAAAATTATCGCCCTGCGTACGGTACTCCGGCAATTTTTCGCCCCAATGGTCAGGAGATTATTGCTGTACTTAAAACCGACGGTCTTGTGCTTCTCGATCCAAAAAATGGAAAAACTCTGGATTTTGTACCGTGGGAAACCAGCTATCGCACCAATGCATCCACTCCAATTGTTCGCGATACTATGCTTTTTATATCCACAGGTTATCGTCGAGGTTGCGCTCTTTTTGAATGGAAAAAAGATAAACTAGTCAAACGGTACGAAAATAAAAATCTTTCAACCCATATGAGTCATGCAATTTTATACCAAGACCACCTCTACGGCTTTGACGGTAATGTGCACATGGCTGGTCCCAAGGACTTTGTTTGTCTCAACTTTTCTTCAGGCAAAGTGCAATGGCGGGTTACAGACAGAGGCTTACAAATTGGCTCACTTCTGATTGCAGGTGACCGGATCATTGCCCTCGGTCAGAAGGGAGAAATGGTCATCGCCCAGGCAACTCCGGAAAAGTTTGATGAAATTACCCGTGAACAGGTTATGGGAGGCAAATGCTGGACCATGCCGGTACTAGCCAACGGATTCCTTTATATTCGAAATGCCCGAGGCGATTTGGTTTGCTTCGATTTATCAAAGTAGAACGCAAATTGATTTCTACCTGTTGACTAATTCTCAGGAAAGACTGCCTAGGCTAAGATTCTCGATATTCTTCCCGTAACGATCAAAAGCCTCGGGTCCTCCATGCAGGCGCAACCGATCGGTTACCCGTGGATTTGACGGCCTGGGGAAATGAACCTCCACACTCTTCAAATCCTTGGGGAAAAGATCACTGTGGGAGCTTAAAAAGAAAGCATCCGCTTCCAATACCCGTACCAGTTCACCCTCCACCTTCTTTCGGTAATCCGGGCCAGGCAATATACAGTCTTCAATTCCGCAAGCCACCACACAAAGTAAATCATCCGGTTCTCCCTTTACATATTCCAGCATATCCACCCCTTCCACCTTGTAGGGAATACGGTTTAAAGTCTCTCCCCGTTCCTCAATCAATCCAGCCACCGAATTTCTCTGTAAATCGGAATAAAAAGGTTCCACCGCCACAAAATTCTTCGCCTCACAAGTCGCCGCCAAGGCATAGCCGTACGGCATCATTCCCGCCCCCAGTTCGACCACCCTTCGCCCCTGTAATAAATCCTTCAGTAAATACCCCTGTTCAGTCAGGGCCCACTCATACAAAGCCCGGGTAAATTCACCCCCAGGAGCAGCAAAGCCAGTACCCAAGTCGCGAGAAGTCGACAACCGCTCCCTCCAGTCCCGGGAATTCAACTCGGGAATTTCTTGTCCCTCTTTATCTTGGCTCACCCCCATAACCCTTTACTTCAATTTTTTCGATCGAGCATGTAAGATGTAAGATCCAGCAAAAAACCAAGATCTCCGCCCAAAGCTTCCAGGGCATGACGGGCTCGCTCGGTATAGTCAGCGGCCAACTCCCGGGCAGCATGCTCTCCTTTCAAGGTAACCCAGGTCACTTTACCCTGCTCAGAATCATGGTGGGCATCCTTGCCCAGTTCCTCGCTTGAACTGGTCACATCTAGCAAATCATCCACCGCCTGAAAGGCATGACCCAAAGCCGTGCCTGCCTCCCGGATTTTGCTCATCCTGCTATCATCCTCTCCCATTCCGCCAATACGAAAGCCCATCTCCAAAGATGCACGGATCATGGCGGCCGTCTTATTTTCATGGATGTAATATAAATTCTCGGCATCCGGTTGTTTACCCTCCGAGATTAAATCCTGCATCTGCCCACCCACTAGTTTTTGACTACCTGCAGTTTGGGCCAGAATAGATACCAAGTCCATCCCCAGCAATGGATCATCTTTATAGCCCCGAGCTAACAATTCAAACGCGATTGGTTGCAAGGCATCCCCGGCGAGGATTGCCGTAGCTTCATCAAATGCCTTATGGCAGGTGGGCAGCCCCCTTCTCAAGTCCGAATTATCCATGGCGGGCAGATCATCGTGGATCAAGCTGTAAGTATGGATACACTCCACCGCCAAAGCTGCCGGCATAGGATTTTGTTCATTTGGAAAAAGTTCATGGGCAGCCAAGACCAAGATTGGACGTAATCGTTTCCCTCCGGCATCTAAGCTGTAGCGGATCGCTTGATGCAACCGTACCGGATGCACATCACCTGAGGGCAGGCATTTTTTGAGGCTTTGGTTCACCTGAACCTGCCATTGGGATAGCTTCTCTTTGAAATTCATGACTTGCGGATTCAACAAACCATGTCATGATAATTCAATTATGCCAAGTTTGGAAGCGGTCTGTGGAAGGCTTTTTGGTCGCCCTGGTTGGATCCCAAAAGTTTTATGGGGGGGAGCCCTGTGCTTCATACCCATTCTTAATCTTTTTGCCTTTGGATATTTACTTGAATACGGACGACGAGTACGCCACTCAAATCAATGGGATTTGCCTGAGTGGCGGGAGCAGGATGTCCCGACCCTTCTTGTCTCCGGCATTCGTTTCCTACTCCTCCTGCTTGCTTTTGTAGGTATTCCACTTCTTGCAGGCTGGTTACTTAGCCTGCTCCTATTGGGCCTTAGCTTTGGCATGCTTGGTATTATTGCTTATTTCCCCTTGGCTGCCGCAGGCTTTTCCGCCCCCTTTCTTTTTTTAGCCTCTCTTCATGCTTATTTGGAAGACGATATTTTTGCCAACAGCTTCCAAATCCAAAGAGTCTATCGTTCTGCCTTGGCATACTGGCCAAAACTCGGGCTTCCAGTTATCGCGTTCTGGGGAATTTTCTTACTCGCCCTCCCCCTTTATGGAATCTCTTTTTTCCTTGGCGTTTGGGTGTTGATCGCTTATTCGACTGCTTTGCAATTCGCGAAGTAATCCCTTATCCCATAACATTTCGATCTTTTGTACTAGAATCTTACTATGCCAACTTACGACTATCAATGCCAAGCCTGTGGGCACGAATGGGAGCTTTTTCAATCGATGAATGACTCCCCAGTTAAGTCATGTCCCGCTTGTAAAAAACGCAAAGCAAAACGCCTTCTTGGACTAGGAGCCGGTATCATTTTCAAAGGCACCGGTTTTTATGAAACTGATTACAAAGTCAAAAAGGGTGAAGATAAAAAAGAAAGCCCCCCGGAGACCAAGTCTTCAGACTCCAGCGGAGATTCTTCTTCTAAGTCGTCAGACTCACCCTCCACATCATCTGGAGCGAAAGAAAAAAAGACAACAGCCAAGCCCGCGAAGGGGAAGGCTAAAGACTAGTCTTTTTCTTCGTCACCCCCCCCCAGATTCCAATGACTGTGCGTGTGCTTGTCCTTCTCGCTCCCGGTTTTGAAGAAATCGAGGTCACCTGCCCAGTCAATTTACTTCGTCGGGCAGAAGCAGATGTGATTATGGCCAGTACAGGAGATGACCTCTTGGTTACAGGGCGCTCACAGATAACCTTAGGAGCGGACTGTTTTCTGTCAGAAGTGATCGATCAATCTTTTGATCTACTCGTCCTCCCCGGTGGTCCAGCTGTCTTTATATTACGGGAAAAACCCCGCATTCTCGATCTCATTCGCCGCCTTCATTTTGATAATATCCCCGTCGGGGCTATCTGTGCAGCTCCTTTACTTCTGCTTGATGCAGGGATTTTGGAAGAAGGTGTAAGTTACACGGCACATAGATCAACCCAAGAGGAATTGCCCAAGCTTGACACAAAGCATGACACCCTTGTCAGTGGCCATATCATCACCTCACGTGGGGCTGGCACCGCCCTATCCTTTGGCCTAGCTTTGGTGGAGCAGTTATTTGGACCTGAGAAAGCGCATGAAATCAAGGCATCCATTCACGCCTCTTGATTAAAGGGCTTACTTCGATGTATTTTGGTCTTTAGCCCTTGCTTTCGGTTTCCGAGGAGAAGGCTTTTCCACTGCCACCTTGGGGGTGGCATTGGAATCAGACAACTTAATTTCTGCATCTGCTGAGGAAGAACTCACTTCAAGCTCATCCGTCGGGGTAATACTTAAGAGCTCAACCTCAAAAACTAAAGTTTCATTTGGACCAATGGAATTGCTTCCATTTTCACCATAAGCTAGATCCCCAGGTATAAATAACTTCCATTTGTCACCCTCCTTCATTAACTGCAGGGCCTCAGTCCAGCCTCTTATAACCCCGTTGAGCTTAAATTTTGCTGGCTCTCCCCGGTCGGTGGAAGAATCAAAAACCTCCCCAGAGATCAAAGTACCATGATAGTGAACCTCCACTTCGTCTGATTCTTTGGGATTCTTTTTTCCTTTTCCAGGTCTGATAACCTTATACTGTAAACCACTTTCCAATTCTTTAATTCCTTTTCGCTTTTTATTTGCACTCAGAAACTTGGCACCCTTATCCGCATTGATATCCGGTAAGGATTTGGCAACTTTCAATAAATTATGGGTTCGTCGTAACTCATCTAAACGAGAGAAGAAGTAACTCGCGTTTTCATCCACTGCCAGTAGGTCGTTGTACTTTTTATAATCTTCATCATCACCCTCCCCAATAGCCTGTACCGCCAGAAGGAAACTTGCTTCCGCTCGGTCAGCAGGGAGTACATCTGCATTGGAAGATAAAGTTGTCAGAGCCATTTTTCCTGCATCCACATCTTCACCGTGCTTAATCAGGGACACTGCATGCCCCAACAACACCCGTCCCTGCAAAGCATTGCCCGCAAGTCGCTTGGCTGCACTATCAAAATTCTTCGCTGCCTCCCCGTATCTCTTGTCTCGATACTGGATGATACCTGCTTGGTAAAGAGCCAACCCCCCTAATTTGTCATCATAATCCTCGGAAAAAGAAAGAAATCTTTCTTCTGCACCAACAGATTCTGAGCTTGCCGTCAAATATCGCAAACTTCTCTCAGCCTTGTCTTCGCTTTGCGATTGGTTGTAAAAGGAGATACCGGCCACACCCAGAGCAATCGCACCCAAAATCATGAACAGGAAGTTTTTGCTCTTATCCCACGCCTCTCTTTCGTCGTAGGGAGACTCGGCTGCTTGCTCAGCAGATAGCCCGTCAGGTGCCTGTTCAGCATCTTTGGGCAATTCGTTTTCTTCGGATAGTTTTTCTTTGTCTTCGTTAGCCATGGAGCATTATTGGGAAAGGCGTTTATGATCTCTATTTTTTGCCTAAAGTCAACGGCAGGATTCCAAGCTCCAATCGACCCATCCCATTTCCTCTCCCTGCTTTCTCCCGGAGTCAACCAGAGTGAGTTTACTTCTGCTTCCCTCTCTTGATTCTATCCATTGACTAATATACAAAAATAGTAATAAAAGAAGATATGTTCGGTGAATTATACAGTAAGATATGTACCTTTAATAAAAAGAAATTATTGTTTTTCGGTATCTTTTCACCTCCCTTCGCTAATTTAAACATCGAGTTCCATTTTTTTCTTCTTTTTTTCATTACATAAATCACGCACTTACATGAGAAACCCACTAACTTTCCTGCTTCTCCCACTCACCCTCGGCCTTGGCCTCGCCCACGGGGCGACTCTCTTTGTTCATACGGGGCAAGACTTACAGTCTGTTATCGATTCGGCAAGTACTGGTGATATTATTAACTTACTTCCTGGTTCGCACGGTGGAAATCTTTCCGTGACCAACAAAGACCTCACTATACGTGGAGCGGGGAATCAAACGGCTAATATTAGTAATATCTCAGCCATCGGCTCCAATGTGATCCTACAAAAACTAAGAATGTCATCCTTGATCACAGGCATAGGAAGTGGATCGAATAAACAAGTCACCGTTTCCCAATGTGAAATTGGAAATATAGACGCCAATACTTCACATACTACTATTCAATATTCAAAAGTTGCCCGGTTGTATGCTCAGAATCGAGTCACTATTACCGGCTGTGAATTTGAGGGCAATAATGATGGTGGAATTGGAATTGATCTAGATGGGAGCTCCGTCAAAGCCCTTATTCAGAACTCAAGGATTCATTCGTACAAGCTGGATTCGCTAAGTGATATCAACCAAGAATGTATCGGCATACGAGTAAGAAATGGGGCGTCTGCCCGCATTGTCAATAATCTCATTTATGGTTGCAAAGACCGTATACATAACGGAAATGAGACTAATTCAGGTTTTGGTATTTTTATAACTTCGGGATCATCCGCTTTTATCCATGGTAACATTTTGTGGGATTGTTATGTTGCCCGTTATTACACAGGTCCTGAAAATCCAACCGGTGCCCTGATTTGTTCGTTCGGACAAGCAACTATTTCTCATAATATTCTTTGGCAGTTTACCCCTGACATTTATGAAGGTGGGCATACCCGTGAAGTACAAATTACTTT
>JAQWWZ010000050.1 GCA_029254745.1 Opitutales bacterium
CCACACAATTGGCAAAAGCAAAAGTCTTTTTCCAAATGGCAGTTGATTTGTATCAAGTAGCGTCTCCCTATCTTACAAATTACAATCGTTTGGGACTGGATGATCGGATGTTTACTTTATCATTGGATGATCTTGAGGATGAAGCGGATTTTCGAGAAGCTTTATTAGACATAGAATTAGCCCTTGCTGGTCCTTATATTTTGGATGATGAATCAAGTGATGATAGAATTGATCTAAGCCGTTTGTTTGCAGGTGAGGTTGATCTAGCAAACCTTTTACCGGAAAATAAAAATGATAAATTTATAACCGATCAAATTAGCGATCCAACCATGGGAGGATTGCTCCCCGATTGGACCCAACGCCGTGTATCAGATGAAATCGAAGAAGCTGAACTGCTCTGGGATGAGCGAGCCATGGTTTTTTGGCGATGGGAAGCGGTCCAAGATTATCCTAATTCTACTTCTAGTTTATGGAATAAGCAGTCTGTTGTTTTGCGCTATTTGGGTGATGATTCAGAAGAAATTTTGTTCAGCGTAAAATCTAAAGACTTGGTTTCTGAACTAGGTCTAGATACGGCAATGAATTCGAATTTATGGTTGGAAGAAAGTAAGGTTTGCGTTTCCCCGGACGGAACACAATTGATTTTTGCTTATGCCTTAACTGATTCTATGACTGGTATGTACGAGAATCGTTATCTTGCTCGGATTATTAGCTACGATATGCTAACCCGTTCGAGCTCAATCGTTCGGGAGTGGATAGGATCTGGACTTTCTGATTCTTTTGCTGCCAATTATGTAGACTTTTGTATTGATGCCTTAGTCGTCGATTGGAGCGAGGGAAAAATATTTTTTGCCGATCAGCGTAAATCTTCAACTACTTCCATGCTAGAGGGCTACGTAAAATTAGTATCCTGCGATTTAGATGGTTCAAATTTGGCTGTAATCAAAAAGTTTTCAGAAAAGGGTTCCGATAATACGAGTTTATATTCTGCGTCTATCTCTCAAATCCATATTCGTAATGCTGCTAGCAATAGAATTCGTGTATTGATTGAATATGAAAATAGCACCTCGTTTACAACGAATCAAAGTCTTTACACCCTAGCCTCAAATGGCACTGAGGTTGTCATTGAAATAGATAATGACAACCTGCAAACACAAACTATGAATCAACCTTATGATTCTTATCAGCCGTTTTCTTTATCTGAAGATGGAAGCGAGATATTCTACCCATCTTACTCTACGGATTCATACAGCACCGGCACATGGGAACCATCCATTAGTAAAATGTCTGAGCAAGGATACGATAAAGCATCGGTTGCAGACTTGTTCTCACTCAGTGATCGATTCGATATTTGGGGCTACAATCAATCCGGTCAGAAACCTAAAGTCGTGATGATCTCTGATGAGCAAGATAATTCTATTTACTTCAGTTTAGAATATCTAGATACAATGGGCTCTAGGCAAGCAAGCCCAGAACTTTTAGAAGTGGATCTTACAACTGCAAAGTACAAGGTTATTGCTGCAGGAAAGTTGCTGTATTCAGAATGGATGTTGTCTGGGTACGACGACTTTTCCACTCTGTCCTTGTTTTATCCAGATGGGGAAGTCCAACCTCCACAAGCCACCACTGATTCTGATGGCGACGGTCTTCCTGACGATGTCGAAATCGCCGCGGGTATGAACCCAAATTCCAGTGACAAAGTAGTTGTAGATGCAGTCTACAACTACTTTTTTAGTCAAGGGGAAGGAGCGGTGAAATATTTACAACAAACAATCCCTCATACTTACAATTGGTATTTTCAGCCTGAGATGGGGTGGATGTGGACGGATCAATCTACATTTCCTTACCTATACAGGTCTACCGAAGATGGACAATCAGGAAGTTGGATGTATTTTAGTGAGCAATCGGCCAATCCAATACAGATGTATGATTACAAACTCGAAAGTTGGTTGAATCTCGGAGAATAAAGAATGGCATTAGCTTTCTTCGCTCAAAAAGCGAAGGGCGGCGATGTATCCAGTATACCCCATTCCTGCTATGACCGCGGATGCTATGCCGGAAATAAGGGATTTGTGTCGAAAGTCTTCGCGGGCGTGAACATTAGACAAGTGAACTTCTACAGTTTTCAGCCCGGAAGCAACCACTGCGTCCCGTAACGCTACACTTGTGTGTGTGAATCCGCCTGGATTGAGGATAAGCCCGAAAAAGCCCTGATCTGCCCATTCATGGATTTTGTCAATCAATGCTCCTTCGTGATTTGACTGGAATGCACTGCTGCTATGCCCAAGGTTTTTGGCTTCTTCTGACACAAATTGTTCGATTTCACCAAGAGTTGTGGTCCCATAAATCTTAGGCTCACGTTTGCCGAGGCGGTCTAAATTAGGACCATTAAGGAATCCAATTTTTTTCATGTTTACATGTAAGTTTAATATTTCAGTTTTCGCAATCCTTGATCTTATAAGGGGCAATCGGTGGAAATGAATTCAAAAGGGAGATCAAACTCTTGCGCTAGCTCATATCCAAGAGCTTCAACGCCAAAGGTTTCTGTGGCATAATGCCCACAAGTGAACAGATTCAGATTATTTTCTTGTGCATAATTAAAATGATTTTGTTTGAGCTCACCTGTAATCAAAGTATCCACACCGACGGAAGAAAGTCTTTCCACCGCACTTTGACCCGATCCAGATAAAATCGCAATCTTGCCTGGGTTCTGTGACCCAAATTCCATGCTGTGGATACCTCGATTAAAAACTTTTTTTAAACGAGACTTCAGTTGATCTCGTGTATGATCACAGTCCGTAATTAATCCAATATCTTGGCCCTCGTAGGGTAAAAAGGTATCGATTTTATTTAGCCCTAGCTTGTCTGCGATCAATACATTGTTACCAATTTCAGGATGACAATCAAGAGGGAGATGGGCACCAAAGACAGCAAGGTTATGATCCATGCAATGTTTAATTTTTTGGTAATGGGCTTGTACTAATGGGGTAGGGGGATTCCAGAAAACACCGTGGTGAACGATGAGGAAATCCACATTTTTTACTGTTGCTTTTTTAAAAGGAATATAACCCGCATCCACAGCAGCTCCTATCTTGGTAACTTTACCATTGTTCTCGATTTGTAATCCATTAAAAGCACCTGGGAAATCTTTAATATTTTTCAAATGGATACGTTCATTGCAGAAGCGAGTAATTTCAGATAGGCTAACCATATAAATGATCATTCAGAATAAATTTATTTTGGCAATGAATGAAGTGTGTTTCATTTTTGAATTTTTTCTGTTGCCATGAATCAGATATTATGAGTTATTAATCGCTTAACTTGCAGCAGGGTGGAGCAGTCTGGTAGCTCGTCAGGCTCATAACCTGAAGGTCGCAGGTTCAAATCCTGCCCCTGCTCCCAATCTTACATAACCCAAAAGAAAATTATTTCTCCCAAGCATGTTCAGCTTGGGCTTTAAAACTCATACTATGAACATTACTGTAAAAGATCTACTCGATGCTGGCGTACATTTTGGACACCAAGTCCGCAGATGGAATCCGAAATCCAAGCCTTTTGTTTACGACAATCGTCACGGAATTTCAATTATTGATCTCGAAAAAACTTACGATCAACTAGAGAAGGCTTCGAAAGCCATTGAAGAAGTTGTTTCTCAGGGAAAGCAAGTATTACTAGTTGGCACCAAAAGGCAGGCTCAGGAACCTATACGGGATTTAGCTGCAGCTACTAACATGCCATTCAGCGTGAATCGTTGGATGGGAGGAACACTTACCAACTTTGAAACGGTTTCAACAAGCCTGACAAAATACAAAAAATTTCTCCGTATGGAAGAAGATGGTAGCCTCGACAAGTTGCCAGGTAAAGAAGGTGCGGCGGTCAAAAGACAAATGGCTAGAATGCACCGAAATTTTGAAGGCATGCTCAACTTACAGGGATTACCCGGAGCTATGTTCGTAATTGATTCTCACAACGAAGCCATTGCCATTGCAGAAGCTAACAGGTTGAAAATACCTGTGATTGCCCTTGTAGACAGTAATTCAGATCCATCCCTTCTTACCCATCCGATTCCTGGAAATGATGACTCCACAAAATCGATCCGAATCATTGTGGATGTAATTTTGGACTCGATACAAAGTGGTTCATCCAAGCGGGTGGAAGCTCCAACTCGTCGCATGGATATAACTCCTGTTGCCCAAGAACCTGACTTTATGGACCAAGAAGGCGAGCCTGAAGTAACTCTTCCGGAAGGATATGAGGAAAGTGATTTTGATGATCGCAGATCAAATTCTTCGGATGACCAAAGTGAATCTCCTGCTAAAGCGACTGATGCTGTTAAAGCCCAAGCACCAACGGAAGCAACAGATCAATCAAAAAAGGCAGAAGAACCAACTAAGTCAGAAGAAGCGAAAGAATCTTAATTTAATACCTAACTTACTCGATATGTCTACCATTTCAAAAGAAGATGTTCTCAACTTGCGCGAAAAAACTGGTGCAGGTCTTATAGATTGTAAACGTGCACTTACTGAAAGTAATGGTGACTTAGATGAAGCCATTTCTATTCTCCGAAAAAAGGGAGTAGCTTCGGCGGCCAAGAAAGCTGGAAGAGATGCTGGTGAAGGTATCATTTCGCAAAATATTTCCGAAGATCGTTCCAAAGGTATTTTAGTTGAAGTGAACTGCGAGACTGATTTTGTAGCTAAAAATGATGACTTCATTAGTTTTGCTTCTGAAGTTGCTTCTATTCTTCTAGAAACCCCTGGCATTGATTTAGAGGCTAAGAGAACTGAGCAAGTGGCTAAAATTGGTGAGAACATAAGAATCTCCCGTTCGCAGGTTTTGGAGCCTACCGGCAATGGATTAGTCGAATCATATGTACACACCGGAAGTAAAGTTGCTGTACTTGTTTCTTTGACCAGCGATTCAAACGAAGATCTTAAAGATGATGCAGTTATTGCGATGACAAAAGATCTTTGCATGCACATTGCCGCAACTTCACCTGTTTGTGTCTCGAGAGATGATGTACCCGCTGATCTTGTTGCGAAAGAAAAGGATATCGCTATTGCACAAGCAGAGGGCAAACCCCCGCAAGCGATAGAAAAAATTGTGAGCGGAAAACTAGATAAGTATTTCTCTACATCCTGCCTTTTAGAGCAACCATTCGTAAAAAACCCTGATCAATCAATTGGGGAGCTCGTAGAATCTGTTGCCAAAGAAAGTGGTTTGTCACTGAAGGTGGAGAAATTTATCCGCTTTCAAGTAGGCGAAGAAGTGTAACTGCCCCGCACCTCGGGTTTTTTAACCTAGGCGTTTACAACCCATGTTGTGATGCTGGCGATGACATAACCGCTAAGGAGTATAATTCCTTGGGGTTTCCCTATTTTTCTTCCGTTGAGCCAATAGCACAACACTCCAGTTAGCAGAATCATTGCTATATGATCAACCCATGGGTTTAGTACATTTGATTGTATGGGTGCAATTATTCCTGCCACTCCTCCAACTAGTCCAATGTTGAATAGGTTTGAACCGATTATATTTCCTAACAGCATAGCTGTTTGAGATTTTTTAAGAAGTGCAATGGATGCAGCCAGTTCAGGTAAGCTTGTTCCGACTGCTACAATTGAAAATCCGATTAGTTCTTCAGGAATTCCTAGTTGCGAAGCAAAAGATTTTGAACCGAAAACTAAGGTTTCGGACCCCACCCATAGACCTAAGGATGATAGCACGATTAACACCATAGGTTGCCACTGAGAGGTACCCTTATCTTCTGCCTTTTCAATTGCAGACGGCATAGTCATTTTTAATTTTCTTTCCCGGAAAGCCTCGTAACTTATGAAAACCAAATAAGAGACAAGTAGAAAGACTAGAATTACTCCAAATTCCCTAGTGATTGCATGAGGAGGTATAAAAAACAAATAACTCGAGAAGCCGAGAGTTATGAGAAAGAGGGTGTTTTTTTGAAAAACAGGTACCGCCCCCGATATATCCATCGGTTTAATCAATAACGAGATGCCTAGGATAAGACCAATATTTGCAATATTTGACCCAAGGATGTTTCCAAGAATTAAGCCCTTTGCATTACTTGTTATTGCTGAAATCGATGTAAATAATTCAGGAGCTGAGGTCGCGACTGATACCACTGTTAGTCCCACGAGTATTGGAGGGATTCCAATAAATGCTGCAAGCGTAGCTGAAGCCTCTGAAAGAGTATCACCTGCTTTTATAAGTAAAATAATGCCAATAATGACACAAATGCTAAGGAAGCCAAAATTTAGAAAATCATTAAATCCTACAATTCTAAGCGCAGTTTCTTCAAGTATCTGTTGCATTTATAAAAGCCTTAAACACTGAATTGTTGGGCAATTTTGAGCAAGGAGATTCGCTGCTGGAAATTTAGACCCTTGACTTGACCGATTATTCAAACATCTTTCCTACGATTCCACATTATTCTGCTTAACTGAGAATGAATCAGGCAAACGAACTCAAAGACACTTTAAATCTACCGCAAACGAATTTTCCGATGCGGGCTAATGCCGTGGATAGAGAACCAGAGAGACTAAGGCATTGGGAAAAAATTGGACTCTACGATCTTGTGCAAAAAAAGAACAGTCTGGGAGATGCGTTTGTCCTCCACGATGGACCACCTTTTACAAACGGTGATGTGCATGTAGGAACAGCACTGAATAAAACATTGAAAGACTCTATTCTTCGTTACAAAGCAGCGAAGGGATATAGAACGCCCTACATCCCCGGTTGGGATTGCCATGGGTTACCTATTGAGCACAAAGTGACGAAAAAGCTAAGGAAGGAAAAAGGGGACTTAGATGCTTTAAGCGTGAGAAAGTCATGTGCGGAGTTTTCTTCTTCTTTTATCGAAACGCAACGATCCCAGTTCCAAAGACTTGGCGTGCTTGCTGATTGGGATCGGGAGTACCGGACAATGAACCCCGCCTATGAGGCAGAGATATTAAGAACATTTGCGAGCTTCGTTGATCAGGGCCTCGTCTACCGTAGTAAGAAACCAGTTTACTGGTCTATCCCTTGCCGGACTGCCCTGGCTGAAGCAGAAATAGAATACCAAGACCATGTAAGTCCATCCGTGTTCGTAAGGTTTAAAATAGTTGATCAAGATCATGAATCTTATGTTGTGATATGGACAACCACGCCGTGGACATTACCTGCCAACTTAGCCATCGCAGTTCATCCGCGTGAGCAATACATTGAGCTTAAGGATGGTGAAATAAGTTATTGGGTTGCCGAAAAACTTTCTAACTCCTTGGTAGATACCTTAAATCTTAGCAATGCCACAAGAGGAGCAAGCAAAGTTGGATCAGATCTAAGCAATTTAAAGACTCAGCATCCCTTTATTGATCGGTTGAGTCCGATTCTTACAGCTGAGTATGTAACCATGGATTCAGGTACAGGTTGTGTTCACATTGCTCCTGGTCATGGTCTTGATGATTATTTGACCGGTATAGAGCATGGACTTGAAGTCTATTGCCCTTTGTCAGATTCGGGGTGTTATGAGGATGATGGTATGATACCTCGCGAGCTTGTCGGGGTTTCGGTTTTAGAGAAATCAACGGGTTGTCCAGCTAACGACGAAGTATTAAGAATTCTTGAGAGAACCTCATCTCTTCTCGTAAAACAATCTCACCATCATCAATATCCACACTGTTGGAGGAGTAAGACACCGGTTGTGTTCCGGGCAATGGATCAATGGTTTGTTGCTTTGGATAAAGATGAGTTACGCAACCGCTGTATTGGTGCGGTTGAAGATGTTGCATTTACTCCTGATTGGGGGCGAAACCGAATTCGTGGTTTCCTTGAATCTCGACCGGACTGGTGCATATCTAGACAAAGATCTTGGGGCGTGCCAATTCCCGTCTTTTATGACGAACATGGGGAACCATTACTATGCACCAAGCTGATAAACTTTTTGGCAGAACGTATTGAGACAGAGGGCACTGACGCCTGGTTTTCACTGTCTGCAGAGGAATTACTTGAAGGTTTTGAAATGCCCGCAGCCTGGAAAGGTAAAACTCTTAGCAAGGGCACAGATACGCTGGATGTATGGATCGATTCCGGTTGCAGCCATCGTTCGGTTCTAAAGAACCAAGAAGATTTAGAATGGCCTGCTGATTTATATCTTGAGGGTAGTGATCAACACCGAGGCTGGTTTCAAAGTTCTTTGTGGACTGGTATGATCGCTTATGGCCATGCCCCTTACAAAAGAATTTTAACTCATGGGTTTGTTGTTGATGGGGATGGGCGCAAAATTTCTAAGAGTGATGGTAAACCTCAAACCGCAGATTCTTACATAAAAAAATATGGGGCAGATGTTTTGAGACTTTGGGTATGCTCTGAAGATTTTCGCCGAGATATTCCTTTATCGGATGAAATCCTAGGTCAAGTCGTTCGCTCATATCGAACCCTCCGGAATACATTGAAATTTCAGTTAGGTACTTTACATGATTTTGATCCAAGCAATCATTTGATTCCCGTCGAAGATCTAGACCTTATTGATCGCTGGGCTCTCTTCAAAACTGCTCAGCTTGTAGAAGATGTATCTACTGCATTTGAAGCTTACGAAATTCACAAATCAGTTCAGCTCATTAATCGTTTTTGCTCAGGGGTTCTATCTTCTACTTACCACGATGTTATAAAAGATCGTCTCTATACTTTACACCCAGATGATCCCAAAAGGCGATCTTCGCAATCCGCAATTTATTTGGTTTTTGACTCTCTTGTTAGGCTACTTGGACCATTAACTCCTTTTACTGCAGATGAAGCTTGGTCTTTTCTACATTCTGGCGAGAGTTTTACAACCGATTCACTTCTACTACAATCGTGGCCACAGTCTCAGCCAAGTTGGCTGGATGATGAAAAAGTTGCTGATGCCGAAATTATCTTAAGCCTGAAAGAGTCTCACATAAACGAGTCCCTCGAGAACTTGCGATCTGCAAAGAAAATAGGCCAGTCTCTGGATGCGGAAGTGGAAATTAGATTTCCCGCTAATGAATCAATTGCTGAAGTACTTCGCCGTCATGCCTTAGATCTTGCAGAATTTTTTATTGTTTCAAGCGTAGTTTTAGTAGCTGATGATACGCAGTCAAAAATAACTGTATCGGCTAAGCATGCATCCGGCGTTCGCTGCCCACGCAGTTGGCGTTGGGTCCCTGAACTTATTTCAGTTGAACCATGGGGCGAAGTCTCCCCCCGTTGTGCCGATGTTCTTTCTCGTAATTCTTGATTTTTTAATTTTCTACCATTTTTAGCTCTATGACCAAGAAAAAATCTACTCCTTCAACCACTACATCCAAGAAGGTTACTAAACCAGCTTCCAAATCAGTTCGGAAAGCAAAAGCACCCTCTCCCAAAAAAGCCAAAGCGGATAGTGTAACAGCCACATCTAAAAAAAGAGGTCGCAAGCCAGGTGCTGTAACAAAGAAAGAAAAAGTGCTTCCATCCGTGCCAGCTGCAGGCGAGATTAAGGTAAAGGAAATAGCCTCTAAGACTAAATTGAAGGAAGTCGAAGAAAAGCGAGAATCTAAAGGATTTAGCTTAGATGAGGTCAGAGCAATTCTTAAGGCCAAAAATAAAAAGTCTGCCCCTAAAAAGAAAGCATCTGCCAAGAAGGCAGTAAAAGTAGCACCTGTGGAGAATCAGGTAGTGAAACCAGCGACACAGGTTTCAAAAGTTAAGAATTTACTGACTGCATCCGTGAATGACATACTGGGCTTCGGTACTCCCAGCGTATCAACCCGTATCATCCGAGATGAAAAGAAGGTGCCCAAAGACCTAGTACCTTATTATGAAAACTTAATGTCTCTGCGAACTAGTTTGAAGGGCGCACTAGGGGAGAGGTCCCAGGATACTCTTGGCGCTAAGGCTCGTGAGTCTTCTGGTGAGTTATCTCTTAATTCCTCCGACGCCGGAAGCGAGACTTTTAATCGAGATGTGGCATTGTCGATGGTTGCAAATGAGCAAGAAGCTCTTGAGGAAATCGAAGATGCAATTGATCGAATTTTTGATGGAACTTTTGGAATCTGCCAGGAGACTCACAAACCCATAAAAAAGGCTCGTTTGAAAGTCGTGCCTTTTACCCGTTTTTCTTTAGAGGGTCAGACTTTGCACGAGCAAAGTAAGCGTAAGGATGTAGACAAAGGGGGTGGGACATTTGCAACGATTTCCGATTCAACCATGGGTGTAGAGGAGTAATTTTTTTTCTTCTTACGATTTATTTTTTGTCCGGTAAGTGAAGTACCTACGCTTTTGGATTCTTTTCTGTGTAGTTCTCGGGTTAGACCAGTGGACAAAGACAGTAGTCGTTGAAGATGCCGAGGCATTGCGTTCCAACCCAGTGGTCGTTATCGACCTACTCGAAGGACACAAAAATCTTTTAGAGTTTACCTACATTACAAACCCTGGGGCAGCCTGGAGCATGCTATCGGATTACCCAGAGGCACTCACCGTGTTAGCCCTTACTGCTCTTTTGGCCATTCTGTTTTTTCGAAATGCCCTTGAGCTTTACAAACCCGCTCACCAATTTACCTTTGGCTTCATCTCAGGTGGTGTTGCTGGAAATCTAGGCGATCGTTTATTTCGAAAACCAGCTGAGGTTGTCGATTTCATTGACTTTTTCCTTCCTGTTATTAATTACGATTACCCTGTCTTTAATATTGCAGATTCAGCTATATTTATCGGGGCCTTCAGTTACATGATTATCGGATTAATCGATGCCAAGAAGGACAAAGAAAACAAGAAGATAATGGATCAGTCGTGAGTAGTAGAATGAGTATCTACTCTACATTCATCACTTGTTCCCTGATCTTCTCAACCTCCACTCGGGCATCAAGTGAGACTGTTGTGCCTTGGCTTCTTGCTGATTTAGAGCAGTAGGTATTTAATTCTCTGCTTATCTCCTGCAGAATAAATTCGAGCTTTCTGCCCACACTTCCAGAGGAAGTGCAAGTCTCAGTAAATTGGGAAAGGTGACTTTTTAACCTAGTAATTTCTTCCGAGACATCACTTTTTTCTGCATAGATTGCTAGCTCTTTAAGGACACGCTCATCAGATGGATCAATATCAAGATTTGCATTTTCTAATTTTTCTAAAAGCTTTTTTCTTTGTAGTTCGGGTAGATCTTTAGACTCAGATTCCATTTGCTCAATCATACCGGCAAGCTTTTGGATTCGGTTTATGAAGTCGGTATGAATTTCATCACCTTCTTTTTTTCTCATTTCGATCATCGATGTGGTTGCTTCAAGGAGAGTACTCAAAAGCAGTTCTTCGCTACTCGATACCTCAGGGTAAACACTTTCTTTAGTGGAAAGCTGTAAGGCATGAAGTACGATCTCAGGAGTCAGGTCAAAGGACTGGTTTTGTTTCTGAATAAAATTTTCAAGTTGTTTAATTAATTCTTGAAACTCTTTTCCCTGTAAAATTTTTGAAACTTTGGACGATGATCCCAATGTGTCTGCAGTAAGTGCAACCCTCACCCTCCCACGATGAATCTTTTTCTTTAAAAATGAAGTAGCGACAAATTCAAAATATTGCCATTCTTTGGGCGAACTGACAGTCACCTCCAGGTTCTTTTTGTTAACGGATGATACCTCAATGGAAATTTTGTAGTCGGCTGAACTTGCCTCCGCTCGACCATACCCAGTCATGCTGTTCATGATATGCTCATATCTGGCAAATCTCGGACACCCATCACACGTGCTGCTTCCACGGCATCTTTATCTCCTCGACCACTAAGGTTGACGCAGATGATGTGGTCTTGTGGAAGTTCGGCAGCCCTCTTAAAGGCGTAAGCCAATCCATGCGAAGTTTCCAACGCAGGCAATATCCCCTCTTCAGATGAAAGCATTTTAAAAGCTTCCAGTGCATCCGCATCCCCTGCATTAGCAAAATCTATTCTTTCCCGGTCTCGGTAAAAGGCATGCTCAGGCCCAATGGCTGCGTAATCAAGGCCGGCAGAAACGGAGTGGGTTTGGTTAATCTGTCCATCTTTATTTTGCAGAATCCAAGTCTTACATCCCTGTAGAATGCCAAGTTTTCCACCTTCAAATCTTGCGGCATGCTCGCCTTCATCAAGCGATCGGCCGCCAGCCTCAACCCCTACAAGCCGTACATCTAAGTCCTCCAAGAAATCAAAAAAGAAACCGATGGCATTACTCCCTCCGCCAACGCAGGCAATCATTTCATCAGGTAATCTGCCTTCCTGATCAAGAAATTGTCTTTTGGTTTCCTCACCAATGATTCGGTGGAAATCTCTCACCATTCCAGGGTATGGATGTGCACCAAGGGCTGAACCAAGGATATAATGAGTGTCTCTGACATTGGTAACCCAATCTCTCATTGCCTCGTTAATTGCTTCTTTTAAAGTTTTACTTCCAGCCTCGACACCCCTTACCTCAGCTCCGCTTAGCTTCATTCGGAAAACATTGAGAGCCTGCCTACGCATGTCTTCTGCTCCCATGTAAATGACGCATTCAAAACCAAATCGTGCACACACCGAGGCAGTTGCAATCCCGTGCTGGCCCGCTCCCGTTTCTGCAATTATTCTCTTCTTTCCCATTCTTTTCGCGAGCAATGCCTGTCCAAGTGCATTATTTATCTTGTGGGCACCTGTGTGGAGCAAGTCTTCTCGTTTCAAGAAAATCCGAGCTCCACCAATTTGTTTGCTCAGCCTCTCCGCGTAATAAAGTGCAGTGGGTCTGCCGGCAAAAGATTTAAGCATAGATTTCAGTTCCTGCTCAAATTGAGGATCTTTTTTTGCGTCGGCATAAGCCTCGGTAAGTTCCCGCAAGGGGTGGCATAAAGTTTCAGGAACATAAGATCCACCGTAAGGACCAAAGCGGCCCTGAGCATCAGGGATAGAGAAGCGATCGAATGGGGTGGCAGATGCGGTAGAAGTTGGGAAATTTGTGGTCATATGAAAATTATAATCGATATTATTATAGCTATTGCTCAAGATAGGGACAACTCAAGAAGTGCTATTACCCAGAAATCATGAATGAACAATTGAAATTGCCAACTATTGTTGTCCCAGCCCGGCTTGCTTCTACTCGTTTTCCCGAAAAGTTAATTAAAGAAGTCAAGGGCAAGCCCCTAATTTTATGGACTGCTGAAAGAATCAAAAAAGTTGCTCCAGAATTTGAGCTGATTTTTGCGGTGGATGGACGGGAATTAAGAAAGATTTTAGAAGATTCAGGTTTTTCTGTGATCGAAACAGACCCATGTCTATCATCAGGAACCGATCGGATAGCGGCAGCCAACAAAGAAATTCAAGCGTCATCCGTTATCAATGTACAAGCGGATGAACCTTTGGTCGAAAGGCAGCATATCCTTTCTTTGGTTACTGCCTTGATTCCAGATCAAGCAGATATGTCGACCCTGGCCGTACCTTTCATAGAAGAAGCTGATTTTCTAGACCCCAACCAAGTAAAAGTTGTGTGTGATGGCCAAGGATATGCAATCTACTTTTCTCGATCGCCCATCCCATATTTACGTGATTCAGAAGGAAAGTGGAAAGGGGAGGAGCCAGGAGCAATTCCTCTTAAACATATCGGGTTGTATGGTTATAAATCAGCCTTTCTTGAGCGTTTTTGCCGTGAAAGCCCAGGCAAACTAGAAAAAATTGAAAAATTAGAACAATTAAGAGCTCTCGAGTGGGGTGCTAAAATTTCTGTGTCCATTGTTCATTCTTTGACTGTAGGAATCGATTCACCGGAAGATCTGCTCAAGTTTAAAGCATTACTCAAATCTGAAGTATTTTGAACAGGTCAATCCTCGGGAAATACTTTTTTAAAGAGTTATTGATTTCGACTCTGGGGAATACTTTTGTTTTAACTTGTATTCTTTTGTACGGGAATCTTCAAAAGCATGGTGATTTATTGATTCAGTCTTTCACCTTCTCACCCACTTCATTTGTAGAGCTTATTGGCTATCTAATTCCTTATTCCCTTTCCATGGGCTTACCGTTTGGCTTCGCTTTAGCTATTTTGTTCAGTCTTGGCAGAATGGCGTCGCAGGGCGAGATCGTGGCTTTAAATAGTCACGGTGTTGGGCTTTTACAATGGGCGTTACCGGTCTTTTTTTTAGCTTTCTGTTTATCAATTGTAAGTACTTTTGCACAGGTTGATTGGGCTCCTAAAAACCGCACTCTTTTTGATGCACGCCAGAAGGAAATTGTTTGGTCAAATCTTAACCATTTATTACTTCAAAAAGGACAGGTCGAATTTGAGGTAGATTCAAAAGGTGCAACACCAGGGCTTGAAGGGATCGGACAATTAGCCGATGAAGGAATTTCTAAAATATCGATTTCTGTGGGTAAGATCCAAAGCGATGTTTGGAAAAATGTAAGGATTGTCATGAAGCAGGATGATGGTGCCATCTCTTCGGTTTTGCACGCCGGTGAAGCAACAACTACAAGAAGTGATGATCAAAGAAACCTTATCCTCAATCTTACCGATGTTGATGTGGAACCGGGTTTCAGTGAAGAAAGAAAAAGCAATAATCGTTCTTCTTTTTTTGTATCATTTAGAAAGTGGAAATACCCAATTGTGATTAACCTTTTTTCTTCACATCAAACCCTGAAGAATACCTGGAAAAGAATGGGTTTATTGGAGCTAATTACTGTTTTAGGTGAAACGAAGGACACCGCCACGAAAAAAGAAGTCAAAACGATTATCAGCAAAGGTTTTGCTCTAGGTCTTTCCCCCTTTTTTCTTTGTTTCTTTTTACTTCCGATCGCTTCTCAAAAAGGTAAACGGGAGACTATGATTAACATGACATGTGGAATATTTGTATGCTTGGGATATTTTGGTTTGGGTCAATTATCATTCAATCTACTTTCCAATCTTAGTTTTGCATACTTTGGGTGGTGGATACCCAATTTAGTTTCCCTTTTGCTTGGGCTTATTTTCATAAAAAGATTACTCATGGTTGGTAATTAAAGTATTGATAAAAGAACAATATGTTCTTCTTTTGTGTGTTTTTGCGAGAAAACAGCCAGGAAAACCTCTTTTTCTTTGTAAAAAAGTTAAAGATTCATGTATGTTTTATTAAGTTAGTGCTAATACTACTTGAGTCCTTAACGAAATTATCAAAGCCATGACCAACAAATCCTTCTTCTTTTTCTCCCTATTCTCCCTATTTGGATTCGCCAGTCAACTTTGGTCCAGCGGTGTGGGTGGGTATTCCGCGAGTAACACTTTCACCGTCAATTCTGGGAATTCTTCAAATCCTACCTACATGATTGCGAGTGCATCAATGCTCGGTGACCCAGTCTACACCGGTGTTGTTGACACAGTTACAAGCTCAAATGTAAATTTTGCTACGGGAGTGGATGAAAATAATGCTACCATTTACCCATTTGCAGGCAACAATGTGTTTAACAAAGATGTACAGTTGCCTATTTTAACTGCCAACGCTGCGGGTTCTTCGGTTACGATTACTTATCCTGGTGGTTTTGATAGTACAGGAACTGGTTTTGCTGCCAATAATCCTCCCGGTATCATCATTGATGCGCCTTCCAGCGGAGGGGTTGCTTCCGAGGCCAATTCAACTATTGATTCGGACGGTAAAATTACAGCAGTCTCTGTATCAGCTGGTTCAGGCTACACTGATGCCCCTGTAGTCACTCTTATAGGAGGTCCCCACTTTCTTCGCAATACAACCGTTGGCAGTGCTAATTATGGGCGTTATTTTTTAATTTCTACAAACACGCAAACATCTTTAACCCTAGATTATTCACGCCTCGCAAATGGAGAAAGTTCAACAGCCTCTGCCTACTTCGCAGTAGGAGACACCGTCGAAGTTATCCCTGCCACTACCCTCGGGTCTTTATTTGGGACTGATATGACTCAACTACCGAGCGGTTGGTCATACGGAACACCTCATGATGTAGACTGGGTCTATTTGTGGGATACAGATTATAGCACATATTACCCATACGGTTTCGCTGGAAGTAATTACGAACCTGCTTGGAAAAGGGGCTGGTATAATGTTAGAAACTACGATCTAGGAGTACAGTCTAATCAAGTTGTCTACCCTGATGAGGCTTTTCTAATTGCAAAGAAAACTGCCAACAATGTCACTTTTACTTTTGAGGGTACAGTGCAAACTAATGATCAAAAATTATTTCTTCCAGCCGGCGACAAACAAATCCTTACCAATAATCCATACGGCACAGATTTGATGATTTGTGAATTAATCCCATCAACATCTATTGGATCAGGGACAACAAAATTTAATCCTGGCAGCAGTGCCAGTGATACAAATATGGACACTATCACGCTTTTACAAAGCGGAACTTGGACGACTTACTATTATGATTCGGGGACCAACCCCAGCGTAAGTGCCACTCATGAGGTTGCGACTCGTAAGCTTTCCACTGGGACCATGTCAGCTACTGATTTCTTCATTGGCCACGGCGACATAACTGGGATAGCGTCCTGTTCAGTAACTGGGGATACCGCAGGGATCAGCGGAAATGACTCTAACTATTCTAAATTAACGATTTCTGCTAGCGGTAGTACTGCAAACGCCTTGCCAACAACTGATAATGGATTGAATGGGTTTAAGATCACTCTTTCTTCGATTCAAGGATATAAATTGAGTGATGATGGAGCTTCTGAAGTAGATGAAAATGGTACTAATGTTGCCAACGGGAGCGGTGTAATTATTTACTCTAATCTGAATGGTACACATGAAATTATTGATAGTGCAAATGGATATATCGTGATTGAGAAGATTAGGGATATGAACCTTAAGTCCAACGAGCAGGATGTTCTTGCAAGTAATGCCACCACTAATTGGGCAATCGGAACGAAAGGCAGCGGCTACTCCGCAAATGCAAAGTTCTTTTGCATTGGTGGTGGTGGACCGGCAGCTAATCACGCAACTGCATGTATCGGGGTGATTTCATCAACGGGTGCAATTTCCAGTGTTTCTGGAAGTGGTTCATACAGTACTGCCCCACAAGCTATTGTTTCAGGAGGTGGGTGGAGAACCTCTTCTTCCGGAACAAGTGCACGAGGAAATGAAGTTGTTGGTGCAACTGATGGTGTTTTTATTGACCGTGGTTACTCCTCTGGCGTGAAGACATTCCTCGCGTCATCAAATCCTAACAACTAGGTTTGTACTTTTACGGTTAAGTGTAGTTTCTACATTTTCAAACCAAACGCAGTGCGATTGGTAAATACCTTTTATACATTCCCGCCCATATGTTTGGGGTGTAACAGCTAAAGGTAAGAAAAAGCATTGTTCTTTTTTCTGCTCATTCATATCAGTTCTTTACCGCGAGAAATAATTTGCTGGAGAATACTTCAATAATGCAGATGTCATTTAAAATTCTAGGGTGACTCCCCCCGTTTCGTGCCTTTCTCTTTTACTACATACCCAAGCACTTTAAAGGGTAGTCGGTGATTCGTCTATGAGACCAACGGTTAAAATTACTGGCTGATCCAAACTCCATCAACTAAGTTATTGTCGAACTTAAAGAAGATGACTCTATTCCCTG
>JAQWWZ010000001.1 GCA_029254745.1 Opitutales bacterium
AGCATTACACTTACAATAAAACCTCTGCAACGACTGCCCTTATTACTTTGGGGGCCGCAGAGTTTGGGATGGAAGAAATAAATTTGACTTTCCAGGAAGCGGATTTTGCGGAGGGTACCTGGATGGAAATGGATGCGGGTGAAACTTTTGAAGGTACTTTAACTTTTAGGATTGTGGGCGAAAGCAAACATACTGATGATACTGGTCCCGGAGACGATGGGAAACCCCCTAATACGGGTTCAATTTCTTTCAATACCCCATCTTTTATAAGCGTCCAGGAAAAGGATGAGTTCGTCACTTATATTATTGTCAGTGGGGTTGGGGGGGCAGACCTAATCTTCAACTTGCTGCCAGGGGCGGATTCCTTTTTCTTCCAACTTAGCCCGGTTACCGGCAAGCTAAGTTTTCGGATCCCGAGAGATTTTGATCACCCAGAAGATGCCAGCCTGGACAATCTCTATGAGTTGACGATCGAAGCCAGTGATGGGAAGAATAGTGGATTCCTTGAATTAGTTGTTGGTATTTTGGAGATGAAGGAAGACCCTACAGATCCGGGTTACCCGGGCGGTCCGGGTATGGGTGACCTTGTTTTCATAAACCCTGATTTTATCGAGGTGGAAGAAAATATGAATTATATAGTCCAAATTCAGGCAAGCGGTTTGGGAGGATATTCTATATCCTATGCATTGAATGGGGGATTGGATCAAAAATTCTTCGAAATCGATCCGTTCACTGGAGATTTACGTTTTTTCACCCCGCGAGATTATGAATGGGCGGAAGATGCCAACCAAGATAACCTCTATGAGGTCAGCATCAAAGCCAGTGATGGGGAGAGCAGTGCTGTAATGGACTTAGTCATTGGTATCCTTGAAATGCCGGAGGACCCCACGGAACCTGCTGTTCCCGGCGAGGTTCTGCTGCCTATTGTTTACACAAACTTAAATGAAATTTCAGATGCGGGGGAAATTCACTTATCGGGTCGTGTATTGCATAACGGAGGGGGGAAGCTTGAAGAGGTGGGTTTTTTCATTTCCTCTCGATTACGAATCGATCCAATGGGACCAGAAACGGTAAGGCTGCCAGTCCATACCGAGCCTGACTTTTCCTGGCACCTACACGAAAGCCCTTTCCCTAAACGATTATATGTTCAAGCCTATGCAATAAATCAGGCGGGAATGAATGTGGGAACAATCAAAAGGCTAAAGATTCCTTCACCTCCAATTCTTTGGTGGGGGAAAGTAGAGGAGAGGGAAGGGGGCTGGCTTCAATCCCCTTGGTTTGGGGATTTTAAGTATCATGATCATGGATGGCTTTTTCATAGTTCTTTTCATTGGCTCTATGCTTCTCCGGATAATGGAGGCAGCACATGGCTATGGAAGAAAGGAATGGGTTGGCTTTGGACCGGAGAAGGAGTCTGGCCTTATTTGTGGTCTTACGATTCCGGTAACTGGATTTATTTGACTGCCAGCAAATCTGGATCCCATTCTATTTATTATGATTATTCAAGCTCTGTTTATCGAAACTTTTGATTTTTAGTCTTCCTCTCAAGGGGCTAGGGCCTTTGAGCTTTTTTGTAAATATTTTGGGATTTTACGGTTATCTTAAAAAGCAGAGCAAAAAATCGTGTAAAATTTTACTTTTGAAGGTTTGACCTTCACCCAAACCTTGTTTTTGATCATTCCCCATGCGAAGGTTACTTATTCTGCTTTCAGCAAGTATCATGTTTTGCTCTACTTTACTGGGGCAATCCTCACATCTCCTTTTGTTGTCTCAAGGGGACGGTGCTGTTGTAAAGGATGGAGATGCTACTCCGCAAAAACTTACAAAAGCTAGTTTTTTGCCCAAGGATCAATCAATTTCTGTACGACCCAGAAGTGGACTGGAAACTTTATGCTCTGGCTATAACTTTCGTTTTGGAGCGGACACCCGATTCCTTATTTTGGAAGAGGGCGTTGAGCTAAGCGAGGGGTCTATGATGATGCGTTCTCGCAAAATCAACAATTCATTTAAAATAGCAGGCCCGGAAGCTGAAGTTCGACTCAATGGGGCTGGTTGTTTTTTGGTTGAGGTTGAAACCAACGGTGGGATTAAAATAGTTACGATTTTAGGCCGGTTAGATGCGGTGGATCTGAAATCGAATGAGGCCTTTGAAGTTTTACCCGGAGAATTGATATTTATCATGCCCGGTGGCCGGGGTTTTGGAGAAAAAGTAAATATTAATTTAAATAGCCTGGTCGATAGCTCTTACCTGCTGTCAGGTTTCCCCAATAACGCTTCTTTTTCAAGTTCACTTAAAAGTGTGGCTTTAGCCCAATCCGAATCCATTGGGGTGACCTACGGTGCCGAAGTAGGAGATGCTAAATCTGCTGACAGTTTTGAGGTTATCCCTTCTGAATCTGTATCTGAACGAGAAGAAACTAGCCCAGATTTGCTAGTGCCTGAAGCTAATGGTTCAAATTCTCCCATAAAAAATTATTTCATCCCTTCCTCTGATCCTCTTGCCGAGTTGCTCGGTCGTTCGCCCAAGCGACTGGTTGTAAGTACACCGGCCACCCCGGAAGTAGTCTCAGGTAGTGATCTATCACCCGTGAAGAAAGACATTGAGCCAAGACCCTTTCCAAGCCGCTTGTTACGAAAATAATTTTTAATCCTCACTAAACTCATTTTTACTATGAATTTTATGATTTCTTCTCCAATGATCTTAGCCTCTGGTGGCGGTCATGATTATCTTTACGGTTTATTTTTCTTGATTGTGGCCCTTGTCATAGGAGCGGCCACTCGCCACTTCCTACAGAAGATACCACTACCTTTTACCGTTCTCCTCCTTTTAATCGGTTTAGCAATGGGTGCTCTTAATCGTGCTTATGGGCCACATGGTGGTCATGGAGCGGAGCATAGTGAGCATGCAACGGGCTTGTGGGCCAAGTTTATTGATACTTTAAGTGGTGCGATTACTTGGGGGGGGAACTTGGATGGTCACCTCATTCTCTATGTTTTTCTCCCTATTCTTATTTTTGAGGCTGGTTTTGCCTTGGATGTTCACACATTCAAAAAGTCCTTCCTTAATGCCTTTTATTTAGCTGGGCCGGGTATTGTCTCGGCTACGGTGATGACAGGTGTTGCTTTTTTTGGTTTAATTCAATTTTTCGGGGATGAGGGAGGCGTTCTTTCAGAATGGAATACTGAGGCTGGGGCTTTTATATGGCTCGCCTCCATGCTCTTTGGGGCCGTGGTTAGTGCCACGGACCCGGTTGCTGTGGTTGCCCTGCTAAAAGATCTGGGAGCCAGCAAAAAGCTAGGCACTTTGATTGAAGGGGAATCTCTTTTAAATGATGGTACTGCCATCGTTGCTTTTGTTTTATTAATTGGGGTAGTTACGGGTGCTGAGGCATTTACCGGCACTGGTAGTTTCTTAGGCACGGCTGCGATCGGTTTTGGGCAAATTGGGGCAGCGGGTGGCTTAATCGGTGTACTTCTTGGTCTGATTGCGATTTTATGGGTACGAAAGGTGTTTAATGACCCCATGATCGAAATCACGGTGGTACTCGTCACCTCCTACGCGGTATTTTTCATTTGTGAGCATTTCTTTCATGTGTCCGGAGTTTTAGGGCTGGTTGCTTTGGGGATTGTTATGGCCGGTATTGGCCGCACCCGGATCAGTCCAGAGGTGGAACACTTCATGCATGAGTTTTGGGAACTAATCGCCTTTGTTGCCAATGTGATCATTTTTATAGTGGTTGGTGTCGTCATTGCCCAAAATGCAAATCCCACGGGTATGGACTTTGCAATCCTTGGCTTGGTTTACCTTGTCATCCATATAGTTCGCGCAATCAATATGGGTACATTCTATCCATTGATGAAGAAAGCTGGTTATGGTCTTCCTGGCAAAGATGCGGTTGTAGTGTGGTGGGGAGCTCTTCGCGGAGCAATTGGGTTGGCTCTAGCTCTCGTAGTGTATTCGGAACAATTTAGATATGAGTTTACGGTATCCGAAAGTGGTTCTGGATACGTATCTGATACGACCTCAGCATTTGTTGTCGACAAAAGCCAAGCAAGCCTTGTAGGGGGGGGGCAAAATGTAAACTTGTATCAGGGCACATCTATGGCTCACGCGGAAGTAGAAGTTCGTCAGGGTCAAGTGGTGGGGATATCTCAAAGTGAGGGACGTGCCATTAAAAGTCTTGGAGATAAAAGTTCTCAAGATGCAGCTAAGCTCCGAGAGCAAATTGCCAGTGGCGAAAAAGTTGTGATGATTTTAGGGGAGGGTACGGGTGCTACAGCTCAAGCTTCTTTGGTCGGTATTTCTGCTCGGGTGCGAGATCAGTTTTTATTTCTGATCTCTGGGATTGTACTTCTTACTTTACTGGTTAATGCTACGACCGTTGGTCCGTTAGTTAACGCTCTTGGCCTGACTAAACTGCCTGCAGTTAAGAAGCTTATGTTCTCAAATGCTTCTGGAAATGTAGCCCAAGGTTGTGAAAACGAAATGGAACTGCTTAAGGATGATCGCTTTTTAAGCGGTGCAAACTGGGGACTCGTTAGGAAATATTTGCCTGATCCGGTGGCCTATCCCTTGACTTCTGACGAAATGGCGGAAATGGACACCCTTGCTGAAACCCGAAGAAGGTTACTTGAACGTGAAAGAAGTAGTTATTGGGGCCAATTCCGGGCCGGTTTATTGAGTGCTCGTGCGGTTGCTGTTTTGGATAATAACTTGAGTGAATTTCTAGATTTGCAGGGTAAAGTACCAATGACTGATCGAAATTATTTAGATAAAGTTTGTGGGGTAAGTAAGCTAACGGAAGCTATTCGAGATGTTCCATTCATAAAAGGTCATTTCACGGACAAAATCACTGTGAGCTATGATGCAGCAAAGGCCTTTGTTGTTGCTCAGCAGGATATGGCCAAGATGGTAGATACGCTTGTGAAGGAACTAGATGATTCAGGGGATCAAGATAAGCTTGGGAAGGCTTCACGATTATTGAAGGATGAAATTCGCCAGAATCGTTTACGAGGACTGGAATATATTCGGAATATGCATGAGAATTATCCTGAAGCTACTGTGGGTATAGAGACAAAAGATGCCATTCGCTCGGTTCTCAATCATGAGCGTAATACCATTAAAAAATTAAAATCGGATGGTATGCTGGAAGCAGATGAAGCCAGTCGTATGATTACAGCGGTGGAAGAAAGGATGAAGGATGTTATGCAAAGCTCCTTAGAACTTCGCCTTCCCGAATCAGAAGAAGTTTTACGAGAAGTTACCTGGCTAAAAGGTATGCCAGAAGAGTTAATCGGTAAAATCGTGGCAGCTTCTGAACCTAAGGCTTATAACGCTGGAGATACTGTCATGAAGCAGGGCGACGATGGAGATGGTATGATTGTAATTACACGCGGAAGTGTAAAAGTCTCGATCGGTGACCTTGTGGTTGATATTATGGGTCGTGGTGCTGTAATCGGTGAAATGGCTGTTTTAGGCGGAATTCCTAGAACCGCTAATGTTATGGCCGATTCCTCTGTAACCGCACTTTGGCTTACTAGGGAGTCGATGCAGGGAATTATGACGGAATCTCCTGAACTTTCTGGAAGCCTGTGGAAGACCGCCGGGATGAGATTTGCAGAAAACCTACTTGGTACCAAAGATCCGTACAACGGATGGGATCAAATGCGTCTTCGTCGATGGTTAAACGAGGGAGATGTTACCGCTCCTACCGAGGGTGAAAGTGTGAACCTTTATGGGCAGACTGCCATATTAATATCCGGTAAGGCTAAAATAAGTGGTCAGGATGAGTTAATTTCTGCACCTGCCCATTTAGATATACCGGAGGCTGTGTTTTCTGAAAATCCAAAGGTTTTCATCCGAAATACATAGAATCGGTTGTGTGGCGGAGAGGGCGGGATTCGAACCCGCGGTACCTTGCGGTACACAGCATTTCCAATGCTGCACGATCGGCCACTCTGTCACCTCTCCAGCTAGAAATTTAAAGGCTAATTAATGTCTTCGGTTCCGCTGATCGTCAACGCTCAAAATTAAAAATAAAATTCGAGAGGTGGGAAAAAGTAAGTTTTTCAGGCTTGAAGGTCTTTTGGTGTTTGCCTGTCGTTTAAGTTTAGGTAAAAAGAGAAGGAATGATTGCTAATGAAGTTGCATACAACGGCAAGGTGGAAGGTGATGTAATTGTTACCAAAGCTGACGCTGTAATTAACTGGATCCGCAAACACTCGGTTTGGCCTATGCCCATGGGCTTGGCGTGCTGTGCGATTGAATTGATGGCTTCTGCTGCCTCTCGCTATGACATCTCCCGATTTGGGATGGAGGTAATGAGATTTTCACCCCGCCAATCTGATTGTATGATTGTCGCAGGTACCGTCACCTACAAAATGGCAGAAGTTGTTCGCCGTATTTATGATCAAATGGGTGATCCGAAGTGGGTAGTTGCGATGGGAGCCTGTGCGTCAACGGGTGGTATGTACCGTTCTTACGCAGTAATGCAAGGGGTGGATACCATTGTTCCTGTGGATGTATATGTTAGTGGATGCCCACCAAGGCCAGAGGCTTTATTGGATGCCATGATCAAATTACAGGACAAAATCGGGAACGAGTCTTCAGTGAAAAATTTGAAGAAACGTGCATCTGCAGTTGCAGAATAATTTTTTATGATCGATCAAGATTTTACCAACAGCCTGCTGGCTAAGCACGACTATCTTTCCAAGATTTCCCACGCTGATTGCCTGACCCTTTCCTGTTTACCTGCTGACTGGGTAGATTTTGCAAAATTTCTCAACCAAGAGGAGGCTTTCGAGCTTCTTGTTGATTTGACTGCGATTGATCAAGGAGATACCGCCGATATCCGTTTTGAGGTTGTTGCTCATTTTTACTCTCGTATCCACCACGACTATCTGCGTGTTCACATTGATTGCTTGGATAACGAATCCCCTGAGGTAGATTCAATTGCATCAATCTACCCGGCGGCTGATTGGCATGAACGCGAAGCTTTTGATATGTTCGGGATTATTTTTACGGGACACCCTAATTTAAAACGCATATTAATGTGGGATGAGTACCCGTATCATCCTTTGCGTAAAGAGTTTCCTTTGGCGGGTATTGATACCCCTTTGCCAGCCGCTGATGTCGTGGAAGCAACAGGTGCTTCTGTCGAACCGGCTCCCATGATGGGAGGACCTTTTGTGTCTCCTGGCAGCGGTCCTATGAGTGACGCCGAGCCTCGAGCTAAAGATGAAAGCTGGACCGAACAAATTGAAAAACCTGTATGAGCACCACCACTAAAGAAATTTCTATTGGAGATGTTGCCGCCCGGCAAGCTGCTGGTATGAGTCAAATTGAGGGGGAGGAAAGGATGGCCTTAAATGTTGGCCCTTCACACCCCACGACTCATGGCGTTCTTCGGTTAATCATGGAACTTAACGGTGATATGATTGAAAAGTGTGAACCGGTTCTTGGTTATTTACATCGCGGCGATGAAAAGATTGCTGAGAACATGACCTACAATCAATTTGTTCCCTACACCGACCGTCTCGACTATTTAGCTCCTTTAGCCAACAATGTTGCCTATGCTATCTCGGTCGAAAAGCTGGCTAATCTCGATATACCTGAAAGATGCCAAGCTATCCGCGTCCTCGTTTGCGAACTAGCCCGAATTTCCAGCCATCTTTTAGGTATGGGGGTGTTTGGTATGGATGCAGGAGCATGGACCCCTTTCATGTATACTTTTACCGAAAGGGAAAAGCTCTACACCCTTTTCGAAGAATTGACAGGTGCCCGTTTTACAACCAGTTATACTCGAATAGGGGGAGTTGCCCGGGATGTTCCCGATGGTTGGCTTGATCGGGTTACTAAGTTTTGTGATCAATTACCCAAGGCAATTGACGAAGTTGAAAAATTGCTGACCCGAAATCGTATCTTCATTGACCGTACCGAGGGAATTGGTGAAATTTCTAAAGAGGATGCATTGGCTTACGGGTTGACTGGTCCAAACTTACGAGCCTCTGGGATAGACTTAGACTTGCGTAAAGATAAGCCTTATTCTGGGTATGAGAAGTATGACTTTGATGTACCTATTGGTACTCGTGGAGATTGTTATGACCGATACCTGATCCGAATAGAAGAAGTTAGGCAGAGTATTCGCATCGTCAATCAGGTCATCCAAAATTTTCCTTCTGGTGCTTGGTACGCAGAAGATGCCAAGAAGATTTTTGCTCCACCCAAAGATAAGATAATGAACAATATGGAGGAGCTTATTCAAAACTTTATGATTGTGACTGAGGGTCCACAGATTCCATCTGGAGAGGTATATTTTGAAGCTGAAAACCCCAAGGGAGCTCTTGGCTTTTACATTGTGTCCAGGGGTGGAGGCGTTCCTTATCGTCTCAAAATTCGTGCACCTAGTTTTTGCAACCTAAGCATTTTAGAAAAACTTGTTCCTAGTCACCTACTTTCTGACATTACCGTCATCCTTGGAAGCCTTGACTTTGTTATGGGTGAGTGCGACCGATAAAATTTATTAACATGAACCTCTCTGAAGAAACAATTCTTAAGATTGATGCACTCATTCCAAAATACCCGGAGAAACGCAGTGCTGCCTTAATGATTATTCACCTGATTCAAGACGAACTTGGATCCATTGATTTGGAAGCCTGTGAATGGATTGCGGATAAGCTGGAATTGCAGCCAATCAACATCCAAGAATTGATTACTTTTTATCCGATGTTACGAGAGAAGCCTTGGGGTAAAAAGCACATCCGCGTATGCAGAACTTTGCCTTGTGCGCTTCGTGGTTCTTATGCCACCTGCCAAGCACTTGAGAAAAAGCTTGGGGTGAAAGAAGGTCATGTTCGAGACGATGGGGAGTATTCGATTGAGTTTATGGAGTGCCTCGCGGATTGCGGAGAAGGTCCAGTGGTCATGGTCGATGAAGAAACTTACGAAAATGTTGATTCTGTCAAAGCAGGAGAACTTGCTGATCTTCTCACGAGCGGTACACTTGAAACCTCCAAGAAATTTGTCAGCTATGAAAATGCTCTCGTTCAAGATTCTAACTTGGAAGCGGCACCTAAATCAAAACCTTCGACAAAATGAGTAACAAAAGCACGCCAACTGAGAGAAGGATTATCTTAAAAAATGCAGATGATCCAAATTACTCAAACAAAATTAGTTGCTACCTTCGAGAAGGTGGTTATGCGATGCTAAAAAAGTCATTTAAGATGAAACCTGAGGAAATCGGGGCAGAAGTACTTAAATCTGGCGTTCGGGGACGTGGTGGAGCAGGTTTTCCTGCTGGCATGAAATGGAAGTTTTTGGACAGAAAATCCGGCAAGCCAATCTACTTGATCTGCAATGCGGATGAGTCTGAACCAGGTACTTTTAAAGATAGGCAAATCATTCACAAAGACCCTCACCAATTGATCGAGGGTATGATGATTGCCGCTTACGCCATTCAGGCAAAGCAAGCGTTTATATACATCAGGGCAGAGTTTTTCGAAGGGGCTCGTATTTTGGAATCAGCCATTGATGAGGCCAAAGCAAAAGGTTTTTGTGGTGATAAAATTCTTGGGAGTGATTTTTCCTGTGATCTGGTGGTTCATCGGGGTGCAGGGGCTTACATTTGCGGTGAAGAAACTGGCCTTATTGAATCTCTTGAAGGCAAGCGTCCCAATCCTAGGATTAAACCCCCTTACTTCCCCGCGGTACTTGGACTGTATCAGTGTCCTACTATTGTGAATAATGTGGAAACGCTTTGTAATGTGAAGCACATCATGGAAATAGGAGGCGATGAATTCGCTAAAATCGGAAAGCCTAACAATACGGGAACCCGTATTTGGTGCGTTTCTGGCCATGTCAAAAAACCAGGGTATTATGAATTTGAGTGCGGTGCTCTAACTATGGGCGAGATGATTTATGATGTTTGCGGTGGACTACTGCCAGGTCGATCTTTGCAAGCTGTTATTCCTGGAGGTTCATCATCCAAAATACTCAGAGCTGACGAACGATTTTCCGGAAAATTAAAAGACGGAACTGATTTTGATTGGGGTGTCGAAGACATACCGCTTGATTTCGATGGTCCGATGGCAGCTGGTACTATGTCTGGTTCGGGTGGGATTATTGTCATGGACGACACGGTTGATATGGTCGAGGCTATGGCCAATATTAATGCTTTTTATGCTCACGAGTCCTGCGGTCAGTGTACTCCTTGCCGAGAAGGCTCTTTATGGATGCGGAAAATCACCCAACGCATGTGTGACGGTGGAGCGCGCGAGGAAGACGCAGACCTACTGCTCTCGGTTGCAAATCAAATTGAAGGTCGTACTATTTGTGCTTTTGGGGAAGCGGCAGCTTGGCCAACCCAGAGTTTCATCGCAAAATTCCGTGACCGATTTGAAGATAAAGTCAAAAACCCTGAGCGCAAAAAATCTTCCTTACAACTCATCTGATTATGATTTCTAAAAAGAATAGTAAAGTTGTACCCATTGTTTTAGACGGCAAAGAAGTTGAAGTGCCCGAGGGTATGAATCTTGTTGATGCTGCGGCACTACATGGTAAGGAAATTCCTCATTACTGCTACCACCCACAACTTAGTGTAGCCGGTAACTGCAGGATGTGCTTGATTGAAATGGGGACACCAATGAGAAACCGTGAAACCGGGGAGGCGATCTTAGATGACGATGGAAGCCCTAGGATAGGGTGGGTGCCCAAACCTGTTATTGGCTGTGCGACCAATGTTTCTCCAGGTATGCATGTAAAGACCGAATCCGAAAAGGTTTTAGGTTGCCGGGAGGGAGTTATGGAATTCCTCTTGGTCAACCATCCCTTAGATTGCCCAATTTGTGATCAGGCCGGAGAATGCAGGCTGCAGGAATTTGCAACTGACTACGGTCGTGGTTACAGCCGTTTTGTAGAACGCAAAAATGTAAAGCCCAAAAGAACACGACTTGGGCCTCGGGTGACTTTGGATGATGAACGCTGCATCCTGTGCTCAAGATGCATACGCTTTTGTCAAGAAGTTCCCAAGGATGATGTGCTTGGCTTTGTTGATCGTGGAAGTTTTTCAACCCTTACGTGTTTTCCTGGTCGTGAGTTGGATAACAACTATTCTCTAAACACGGTTGACCTTTGCCCTGTTGGTGCCCTCACAAGCTCTGATTTTCGCTTTAAGATGAGGGTTTGGTTCTTGAAAGATGCTGATAGCATCTGCCCAGAGAGCAGTGCCGGGTGCAACACCACCGTGTCTAGTCGCGAAGGCGAACTTTATAGGATTACTCCTCGGCGTAATGACTTAGTCAATGACAGCTGGATGCCAGACAGTGGGCGAGAGCTTTACAAGTCAGTTAAATCTAACAATCGCATATTGTCATCCCGTATCGATCAAAATCCTTGCACCGCAGATGAGGCAATTATTGAATCAATCCGTTTGCTTGAAGGTAAAAAAATAGGAATTGTAGGTTCTTGTAAATCCAGTTTAGAAGAACAGTTTTTATTGAACCAAATTTCTCTCAAGACGAATGCGGTAAACTTCATCAGGGGGCATTTCGAAGAGGATGATGGCATTTTATTATCTGCAGATCGTACTCCAAATCTCAGGGGTGCGTTGATTTCTGGCTTTACTCAGAATTACCCTAAGGATAATTTAGTTTCTTTATCCCAAGCCCTTGATCAAAATCAACTGGACGTACTATTGGTGATTGATGAGGACTTGGAGGCTGCTCAAGTAGATATTGCAAACCTTGAAGGTGTCCCGATTGTTTTTATCGGCACTCATACAAATTCTACTAGCAATCGTGCTTCTGTGGTTTTACCAAGTTTGACAACCTTTGAAAAGTCTGGAACATTTGTGAATCGTAGTTTCTATGCTCAAGTTTTTCGCCAAGCTGTACCTGGACCAGCAGGCGTTCTTCCTGATTTGTCTCTTCTGTCCCGTTTACACAATGGCCTCACAGAAGATGAGGAAATAAGCCCCGATCAAAATTCAGTTTGGAAGGTAATGAATAATGTCAGTGGTTCAGTCCTCAAAGAAATATCTCTTACCGATGTTAGAAAGGATGCAGTCTTACTTGATAGCTCGAAATGGTCGGATTTACCATTCGTGGAATCAAAAGCTTTGCATTTCGAACCAGCCACTAAAGTAGAAGCATAATAAAATGGAACTTTGGAACAGCTTAGAGCTTTGGCAAATTGTTGCGATTAAAGTCATGTTTTCCCTAATGATGATTGGGGCTGTGATGACGATGGCAGGGTATTCCGTACTTGCTGAAAGAAAAGTGAGCGCATGGATGCAAGGTCGTGTTGGGCCAAACCGTACGGTGCTTCCTTTTATCGAGCACATTCCTTTGATTGGACCTTTTCTTAAAGGTCTTGGTATTTTTCAACCTCTTGCTGATGGGTTAAAGTTTTTGTTTAAAGAAGAAATTGTACCCGGGCATGTTAATAAGGTTTATTATTACCTAGCTCCAATCATTGCCTTGGTACCAGCTTTGACTACGATGACGGTTCTTCCTTTTGGGGAGTTTTTTACCGATACTGGTGACCGTATACCGTTGATGCTCGCAGATCTTGAGGTAGGTATTTTGTTTATTTTAGCTGTTTCTTCCCTCGGAGTTTATGGTATTGTTCTAGCTGGTTGGTCTTCTAATAGTAAATATCCTTTTCTTGGCGGTATTCGTTCATCCGCTCAAATGATTTCTTACGAACTTGCCATGGGACTATCTTTGCTACCCATATTCCTGTGGGTAAGTAAACCAGGAATTGATGTAGCCGCCTTGAGTCTTGTGGAGATTGTTCATTCTCAAAACCAGTCAATGTGGCTTGTCTTCGTCCAGCCTTTATCCGCTCTAATTTTTATGATTGCATTATTTGCTGAGACCAATCGTTTGCCTTTTGATATGCCTGAATCTGAAACAGATTTAGTTGGAGGTTTTCATACTGAATATGGCAGTTTTAAATTTGGTATTTTCTTTGTTGCGGAGTACGCTCACATAGTGATTGGTTCTGCTATTTTCACTACTATCTTTCTAGGAGGCTGGCATTTTTTGCCTTGGATGGCAGACCCATGGCCTAGTACCTGGATTGGTTCTATTCTTGGAGTCGTTTGGTTTCTAGCCAAAACTATCGGGTTAATATTTTTCTTTATCTGGGTGCGCTGGACTTTGCCTCGCTTTCGTTATGACCAAGTCATGAGCCTAGGTTGGACAAAATTGCTTCCTTTAGCACTGGTGAATCTTTTATTCTATGTAATTTTAGTAACCTGGCTGGATCAACCAGCTTCTTAGACGGAGTTATTCTATGGCAAAAACTGTAGTCCTTGAACGCAAACCTCTCTCTTTATCTGAGCGCACTTACTTGCCTCAGATTGCAACTGGTTTGAAAACCACTTTTTCTACCATGTTTAAGAAAAAAGTGACCCTTCAATATCCAGAGGAAAGACCTGTGATTCCCCAAAATTATCGGGGTGTACCCACATTGGTTAAGGATCCAAACAACCGTGAAAAATGTGTATCCTGTCAACTCTGTGAGTTTGTTTGCCCTCCAAAAGCAATTCGTATCACACCTGGTGAAGTTCCTGAGGGTGAAGCAGATAGAGAGCATGTAGAAAAAGCGCCCAAAGAGTTTGAAATTAATATGCTCCGCTGTATTTATTGTGGTTATTGCCAAGAGGTTTGCCCAGAAGAGGCCATTTTTCTTCAACAGGAATACTCATCATCTGGGTATTCTCGCGAAGAAATGATCAACAACAAAGAAAAACTTTATGAGTTGGGTGGGGTGGTTCCAGATCAGCACTACAAGTGGGACAAAAAGAAAAAGGCTGAGCAGGAGGGGAATTCTCACTAAACTTACTTTTTGGTGTTGAGACTTTTGCGCCTTTAAGGCTTATATATTTCGAGTCCTTAATCCTGCTTGCTCAAATTCGTTAACCTTTGTGAACCTAATCGATTTTCTATTTTTAGTTTTTGCCACCCTTTCAGTAGGTGGCGGGCTTTTAATGATATTTTCACGGCATCCAGTATCAGCTGCTTTGTTTATGATCGTTTCGATGGTAAGCGTTGCTGGTTTATTTGTCCTTTTGGAATCATTCTTTTTAGCGATTCTTCAGGTATTAGTCTATGCAGGAGCGGTGATGGTTTTGTTTCTTTTTATTATCATGCTTTTGGATGTGGGGCCAGAAGGAGCTAAAAGTTCAAAAATTAAGTTATTGTCCGGGCTTGCTGGGATTGTCTGTTTTGGTATTTTAGTAGTGTTTTCTTTGATCTTGGTACTTAATTCTGTCCCAGACTGTAGTAGTTGTGCAGGCTGGCCTTCTTTGGACGACAGAAATTTAGTTTTGGGAGAAAGTTTGGTGTTTTCCACAAGTGTTAAAAGCTTTGGTTTTGGCCTTTTTTCTAAATACATGCTTCCTATTCAAGTAGCAGGATTTTTGTTACTTGCTGCAATGGTTGGTGTGATCATTCTCAGTAAAAAATTTGTACGGGAGAGTAGTCTTAGCTAAGTAATGGAAAGTGTAACGCCACATTATTTCTTATTTCTTGGCTTCTTGCTTTTTGGTGTCGGTTTTCTTGGCGTAGTCATTCGCCGTAACCTGCTAATTGTTCTCATGTCTCTTGAGCTCATGCTCAATGGGGTAAATATCGCCTTAGTGACCTTTTCAAGAGTCGGCCTTAACCTCGATGGTAGTCTCTTTGTATTTTTTATCATGACCGTGGCTGCTGCTGAAGTAGCGGTGGGGCTCGCTTTGCTTGTGGCCCTGTACAAAAAACGACAAAGCATCTTTTCAGAAGATGCTACTTTATTGAGAAACTAAAGGTATGGAATCTGTTATCCTAAGCGTACTTTTGCTCCCTTTGTTGTCTTCAATTGTAACATTGTTATTTCTACGAAAAAATGGAAATGTTGCATCTCTTCTATCTGTTGCAACTGCTGGTGGAATTCTTGTCTTCTCTCTTTACATTATCTTCCAGACTGGTGACACGGTATTTGCTTGGGAAATGACCTGGTTGAAGCTGGCAGGATGGGAGCTTAAGTTTGGGTTTTTAATTGATGGTGCTGCCCGTTTACTTTTATTCGTCGTTTCTTTTATTGGATTCTTAATTCATATCTTCAGTCTTGGTTACATGCACAATGATGATGCAAAAGCCAGATATTTTGGGGGGCTTTCGATCTTTATGTTCTCTATGCTGGGAATTACTTTGGCTGATAACCTCATCATGATCTTTGTTTTCTGGGAGCTAGTTGGTTTCAGCTCTTATTTGCTTATCGCTCATTATTTCTCTACTGACGAAGCAGCTCAAGCATCCAAAAAAGCTTTTATTGTTAACAGGGTGGGGGACTTTGGTTTTCTCATAGGTATTGTTCTCACCTATTGGAGTTTTCAAACTGTCAATTTGCAGGAAATCCGAAATCTTGTAGACTTTGACCCCAGCTTAGTTACCACCACATTATGTTTGGCCTTGGCGTGTGGTTTTATTGGTAAATCTGCCCAGTTTCCCTTACATGTCTGGCTTCCTGATGCCATGGCTGGACCTACACCTGTTTCTGCTCTTATACACGCGGCAACCATGGTCGCAGCCGGAATTTATTTGCTCTTCCGGATTGATTTCATGTTCACCGTTGATGCCTTAAGTTTATTGGCTACGCTTGGGGCCACGATGGGACTTTTTGCTGGTTTTTGTGCTCTTGGCCAAAGTGACATCAAAAAAATACTTGCATATTCTACGCTTTCTCAACTCGGTTATATGACGGCTGCATTTGGACTTGGTATGCCTGGTATCGCTTTGTTTCACCTAATGACACATGCCTTCTTCAAAGCTTTGATGTTCTTGGGATCAGGCTCTGTCATCCATGCTTGTCATCATGAGCAGGATATTTTCAAATACGGTGGTCTTCGCAAAAAAATGCCAATTACCGCACTTACCTTTTTAGTCGGTGTTTTAGCTATATCTGGAGTAAACTTTTTATCCGGATATTTCAGTAAAGACGCCATCCTTTTGGGTGCCTACAATTCAAACATGGTTGTCTTTGTCTTGCTTTATGCCGGGGCTCTTCTTACCTCTCTCTACATGTTCCGCCTGTACTTTTTGACTTTCGAGGGGAACTCTCGTTCTAATGTTTCCAAGGGAGCGACCGAAAGTTCCGTTCTTATGACCGGTCCTCTTTTAGTCTTAGCTTTTCTCTCAATCGTTGGTGGGTACCATGCCTTGTTTCCTGAAGCTATTGTGGGTGTTTTACTTGAAGATATATCCCAAGTGGCAGCTATGCCTAATCATTTGTGGATGGTTGTTCTTGGTACTTTGGCTTGGATTATCGGTGGAGGAACTGCAAAACTTTTTTATGGAAGGGCATTCAATGGGGAACCTCTTAAAGTCAGGTTTCCTGCTTTTTATGATCTTTGTAAAAGTAAGTTATTTTTTGATGAGATTTATGGCTTCTATGTTTCCAAAATCCAAGACCCTTTTGCCCGCTTTGTTGAGGTCATGGAATTACTTTTTATCTCCGGTCTTTTAGTCCGTGGTTCGGCTGGAATATCTGCACTTTTTGCTTTGTTAGCAAAAGCATGCTACGCGGGTAAGATTCACACTTATTCCTTTTGGTTTATCTTTGGGATCATTGGTTTTCTTGCCTATGCAATCGGTTTTGGAAATTAATTTGTAATGTTATCTTTAGATCAGTTTCTTCTTTTAGGTTCGATTGTTATACCAGCATTTGTTTCTTTTTTGCTTTTTGTAGGTGTTGGAAACACTGATGGCTTTGCAAAGAAGCTCGCATATGTCGCGTTTACCTTCCCATTTCTCGCAGGTATTCTATTATTTGTACGCTTTGAAGAAGGTGCGAATGGTTATGCTTTCGAATTTTTGTGTACAGGTATGGGGCTGCAGGAACTTAAGATTCATTTCCATCTTGGCTTAAATGGTGTATCCTCACCTCTGTTTGCAATGGCTGGGATTGTTGGGCTTGCCGCAGGTCTTACTGCCATTAATTCCGGAGCTGAGAGGATTCGGTTATACCTGGCTCTTCTATCATTGATGCAAGCTGGACTTATGGGAGTTTTTGCAAGTGTTGATTTATTTTTCTATTACCTGTTCCATGAGTTTGCACTGATACCAACCTTTATCATGATTGGGCTGTGGGGAGGGCGTGATCGTCGTAGTGTTGCTCTCGAGATTACAATTTACCTTACTCTTGGTGCCTTGTTATCGTTGGCTGGGTTAGTGGCCATTAATACTTTTGTGGATGCAGAAAGCTTTGATTTTCCTTCTTTATCAATTGCCCTTGCTGAATCAAATCTTTTTGAGTCCACAAAATCCAAAATCTTCGGCTTCCTACTCATTGGTTTTGGTATTTTAGTTGCTCTTTTTCCCTTTCATACTTGGGCCGTACGCGGGTACGATGCGGCTCCCACTTCAGTCTCTATGCTTCATGCCGGAGTCTTAAAGAAGTTTGGTTTGTACGGTCTTATCCAGGTTGCAACTCCTTTACTACCAGAGTCTGCTCAGTCTTGGAGCACCTTGCTACTTTGGTTAGCTCTGGGAAATGTCTTGTTTGTGGGCATGGTAGCCATCGCTCAAACTAATCTGAAGTCGATGGTTGGCAATGGTTCTGTCATGCACATGGGATATTGTTTTCTTGGGATCGGTGTGTGTTCTTCTCTTGGTGCATCCTCTGCGATAATGCTGATGGTCGCCCATGGTCTTTCTGTGTCCTTAATGTTTTTATTAGCACACTATATCCAACGCCGGACAGATACATTTGAAATGTCTGACATGGGGGGGCTTGCAAAGCAAACCCCCTTACTTGCCTGTTTTTTTGTCGCTGCATCTCTCGCTACAATAGGTTTACCCGGTTTCGGAAATTTTTGGGGTGAATTTGGAGTTTTCCTTTCCCTAGGGCAGCAACCGGATACGCAATTTTTTCTTTATTTCGCTGCTTTGGGAATCATTATTTCAGCTGTATTTGGTTTACGAGCAGTTGCTCGCATTTTTTACGGTGAACCCAGCGAAAAACTGGAGAGTATCTTGAGTAAAAAGAAAATTTCCGATTTGAGTTTCTCTGAAATCTTTCCTGCAAGCCTTATTCTTTTGGCTCTGCTCCTGATTGGTCTATGGCCCCTCACTATTTCCCCTAGAATTGATTCAGAGATAGAAAATAGATACAATGCCGTGGATTCTCAAGTTGTAGGAAGCTCACTCCCACCTTGTTGTCTCGCCAAGGAAGAGAAAAATACTGAAACCCCGTCCCTTCAATTGAAAGATTAAAATGGAAGCTTATCTACCATTTTCCCAACAAAACTTATGGTTCGAAATCTGGCCTGAACTATCCCTTGCCATTGGTGCCTTGGTTATTCTTGGGGTGAATTTATTTTACAAAGCTGACTCCCAAACTGGTTTTTCAGGTAAATTAGCCATTTTTTTTCAAGCCGGCTTATTAGTTTTTCACCTTTTTGATTACCTAGCTTGGCACCATACTTTTGACCGTGAAACATTTTCTGGAATGCTCAGTCAGGGTTTCCAGGGTGATGTTATGCGTAGTTTTTTCCTAGTAGCATCTTTGTTAGTTTCAATTATTGGGCATCGGTATCTACTGAAGAATTCACTTAGAATCGGGGAGTTTCATCACCTTACCATGCTCGCAACTGCTGGTCTTATGTTGCTATGCCAAAGCAGTCATTTTCTGATGCTTTTTGTCGCTTTGGAATGCGTTGCACTTTGCTTTTATGCCTTGGTTGCCTATGATCGAAACTCGGCAAAATCACTTGAGGCAGGAATCAAATACTTACTCTTTGGTGCTTTGAGCTCATCCTTTTTGCTTTTTGGTATTGTTTTGCTTTACGGAGTTGCTTCCAATCCGGAAATGTGGGGGGCATCTTTCATTGGCTCTGAACTTCGTGATCCATTGTCCTTTGATTACTTGGGTGATCTGATCCGTGAGAATTCAGACCATCTTCTTATTCGTACTGGTATCGTTTTAGTCATAGCTGGCATTGCTTTTAAAATTGGGGCTGCCCCCTTTCAGATTTGGGTGCCTGATGTTTATCATGGCTCGCCCATGCCCATAACTGCTTTTTTGTCAGTTTCCTCGAAAGCTGCTGGCTTTTTTGTATTGTTGAATTTAGTGAATGGTCCATTTGCAGGTGCTAGTGAATTCATCTTACCCCTTCTTGGTTTTGTAGCTACCTTCACTATTTTCTTTGGGAATCTTGCTGCTTGTGCCCAAAGGAACCTTAAACGTATGCTCGGATTGTCTGGTGTTGCCCACGCAGGTTATTTGTTGGTTGCAATTATGGCGTCTATGCATTTCCCCGGTGATAGTGACCGTGCGGTATGGGTATTATTCTTTTATATGTTTGTTTACCTTGTCGCTTCCTTTGTGGTCTTCGGTGTAATGAGCTTGGCAGATGTTGAAGATGATAATGAACACGAGTTTTCAGACTACGAGGGCTTAGCCCAGAAAAATCCTTTGTTAGGATTTGCACTTGTTTGTGGAATCGGTTCACTGGCAGGCATTCCCCCTTTTGCTGGATTTATCGGTAAGTTACTTCTTATAAGTGTGGCCTTGGAAGCTGAGTTATATTTTTCTCTAGGCGCGATGATTGTGGGCGTAGTTATTTCTATTTTTTATTACTTTGGTTGGATTCGCGAAATTGTATTTCATCCCCGTCCTGTTTTCAATGATGACGAACCCAAGCATGATGCTTGGACGAAACTAACAGACATCGCTATGATCAAATTCGTTTTGATTGTTCTCACCTTTGTGTCTTTGGTTTTTGGTATATGGCAAGGTCCTTTTGGAGATACTTTCTAATCGGCAATAAACTTGCCCATTTATTCGATTTATATTTAATTATCTCCTTTAAGCCCGGGTGGCGGAATTGGTAGACGCGCCAGATTTAGGATCTGGTATCCCATGGATGTGAGGGTTCGACCCCCTCCTCGGGCACCATTCTTACTCAGTGACCCTTTATCCTGATTGGGGCTTTGCCCTCCTTCTTTTGAATTTGCGAGTGCACGATAGTACTGACTGATATTAATCATAACCTAAGAAAGTCGTTTCTATGCTCTCTTCTAGATTTTTTTCACCCAAAAATGATTTTGTTTTTTGGCAATTCAGAAGTTGGTTCGTCTGGTAATCGTTAATTACTAAAAATTTATGATAGATTTCAACCAAGTTTATGTTTTTGTAGTAGATCGCATGAAGTCCCCATCCATCCTCTATTCCTGTTCCAGTTTCTAATGGTTTAGGACATCCGCCGTCTAAAGTATTAAAGTATAGGCGTACTGTTAGATAAATTATGGAAATATCCTTCTAGATTTTGATAATACCTTCCTTTTTAAAAATAAAGTTTGGATTTTTTATCAGTAGCCCATCTGATCTAGATAATCGTACTTCGAGATTCGTTTTTCCTTTTCCAATTCTTGCCTCTGCTAGAAAAGCTATTGGTAAAAAAGTTATGGAGTAGAAGGAAAACCATTTTTTAATTTACTTTTCATAGTTATCCTTAAGCCTCATGTATAATTTTAGTAAACCAAAAGCATTTTTTTTGTTTTTCACCATATTTGAAAGTCAAATTAAGGATTAATTCAAGTCTTGCTAAGTAACCTGTCATCAACATTCTCAAAGTCATGATAAATATATGCCTTTCTTTATTCAGACAAGGATGGTTAGGGGTGCCCATCTTTTTTATAGGTCTTGTATCATTAGCGTTCAGTCAATTTACAGAAGATGTGGTTGCCACTTCTCAATCTTCCGATGATTTATCTCAATTTATAGGTACATCTCTCAAGCAACTGAAGGGAAGGATTAGTACCTTATCTACCCAAAGCTCAGCAGATGCTTTTGAAGCAAAGTACAGTGCAGTAGACCGTAAACTTGCCACTTTAACCGATCAGAAGGAACAGTTTCGTTTATCTTCCAATTTACAAGCTGTTGCTGATGCATGGAAATTGCGTTCAGGAGATTTAATTAAAGGTATTTCTAGCGTAGAGGGCAGATTGCTGGAGGCAGATAAAATTTATCAAGATTTAGAAAATGATTTCGCGGGGCGAATGGATGAGGCGATGCCTGCCCTTACGGTTTTACAAGAGAACCTTCAACGATCATCTGATGAAATTAACGCCCTTGATCAACTTTCCTCGAATGCAATCAGCGATGCTAATACTGGTTTTAATATATTGATTCGAGAAGTGGATGCAATGAGGGTGGCTCCCGCACCACCTATAATTCCAGTTGTTACTGCAGTTCCTCCTCCTGTGCCCTTTACAAAAACTGGGAGGAACTTAGCTTCAGTCATTCAAGCAAATGAAGCTGTCTCTCTAACTGGTGAAAATATAGGCTCTGCTATTCAAAGTAATGCCGGAGATGTGCGTCCTTCCAATCAGGCTCCTTCCACTCCGTCTGAAGATATGATTCGCAGGCTTAGGGAAGAATTAGCAGATTCGAAAAATACAGGCACAGAATTGTCAACGGATACGGCAAACTTGCAAACAGACTTACGGAAAGCGTATCGTGAAATTGTATCCTTACAGACAAACCTGCGTGAATCTGAGATGATGGTTAGCGAGCTTGAGACAACCAAAAATTCTCTCTGGAATACTTCCGATGGAAGATTGCCGAATGCAGACACCGTAAGTAGACAGATAACACAGCTGCAAAGCGATTTAGATGGGACGCGAAATGATCTTCGTCAATCGCGTCAATCCCTATTGCTTGAGCAAGAACGATCCAATTCCATGATTCGTTCCGTTACTTCTGAACTTGAGCGTACGAGGAGAGAGCTGGATAATGCCCGTGTAGCCGCTGTCTCTTCAGGTGCTGATTCAGGACGCCTTTTACTCTTAGAAAGAGAACTTACACAGACCAAACGGGCATTACAAATGGCACGGAATGTACCTCAGGATGCCTCATCTGAGACATACCTAAACCTCCAGGATGAATTGAGAAAAGCAATGGGTGAAATTGTGAGAATGCAAGTCGACCTTGGGGACAAAGAAGATTTAGAGAAAGAACTATTGCAACTTAGAAGTAGTTTGGAAGAAGTGGGGGCTAGCCCTTCGCGGTCAGCTAGTCCAGCCTATGTTAACAAACTGCTCATTGACCTCAATGCAGCAAAGAAGGAAGTTGCCAAGGCGAGAGCATCAAACCAACAAGAACGCCGACAACTAGCAGAAAAAGTCATTTCCCTTGAAAATGAATTGCAAGATTCTCAGATAGAACTTGAAAATACCAAGATTGGGCTAGCTAAAACCCAAGAGAGTATGGCCACTCGCGAATTTGAATTTGCTACCACTATTAAAAGACTGGAAGAAGACGCACAGCTTGCCCAAGAAGCAATAAGTAAAGCTGCATTGGGGCAGTTACCAGCCATTCCGTTTGTTGATGAAATGGAGAAGAACCTCGCAAATTCTGAGGCTAGGATGCAATCATTGGCCTCTCGCTTTGATACTGAGCAAAGTCGGGCCACCGAGGTGATAGATGGTCTCCAAATGGAATTAGATGCCGCCTTGATTCGTCAGAAGCAAGCCATCAATGAATTAAATATTCGAGAGCGAAGTCTTGAGGGTAAAGATAACGAAATTGCCCAGCTCCGTCAGGAAAAGAAAAAATTAAATGAAGAGCTTGATGTTGTTAAAGTAATTGCCGGGCAACTTAATGATTTAAATGAAGTTTTAGATCAGACCAAAGCAACTCAAAGCAATCAGACTGGAAGCATGGATATGGTTGTAGCATCCCTACGTGATGAACTAAATAAAGCAAAAGTGGAGCTCGTATTTGCTTTAGAAGAACGTGACAATCTTAAACAGGGTAGCTCTCTTGCGATTATCAACCTCGAGCAACAACTAGAGGACACCCAAACCCAATTGTTGATGGAAGAGGAAAACCTTGTCCTCCAAGCTAGGGATTCCAAAGACCTTCTACTTGAACTTAAAAGTGAGTTGGATGCAGCGAGAGATGAAATAGCTCGGATGAAAACTGCTGGCTTAGGAGAATCTGTCGAAACTAGGCAGGCGGTTTCTCAGCTGCAGGAAGCATTGGGGACCATTCGAATTTTGCAGGAAAGTCTCGATGAAGCCGAATCAGTCAATCTGGAAGTAGATAATCTTAGGTCTGAACTTGCGAATGCAATGTCTACTCAACTTAATGAGTTACAGCGGTCTGAAGATGAAAAGGTTAACCTGCAAAATAAAGTAAAAGATCTTGAAGCGGAAATTGCCATTGTACGTGAACAAGGTGTAGGTTCTAGCTTATCTCAAAAGAATTTAATTGCTGATTTACAGGAGAAATTACGGAGTTCAGATGCGCTTACTTTAGACCTTGAGCAAAGACTTAATGATTCTGAGGATACAGGGATTTCATCCCTTGTGAGCTTGGAAAATGAATTGAGTAATTCCCGTGGATTGAACCAGGGACTTAGAGATGAACTTGCAAATATCCATAAAATAAAAGGTAAGACAGTTGACCTGCTTGAAAAAGAATTGGCAAATGCAATGAACCAGCTCGACGAACTTGAAAATAGAGATCCCGCTATCGATGTGGATGCCCTTCGTCAGGAAAATAAACTTTTACTTAAACGGTTACTTGCTAAAGACGGTTCAAATCCGGCAAATAATGAGTCGAGTGGGGACCAAAAGGGCACCATTGAAATGCTTGAGAGTAAACTTGGTCATGCACTCGATGAGTTGGCCAGAATTGAAGCAAATGCGCAAGGCTCCAAAGGTGTCATCGGAGTGAATCTTGATAATGAATCAATTTTTCGATTGGAGGATGATCTTGCAGTAGCTGAGGCAACTATCGTTGAATTACAGACCGAACTTTCCAGTAAAAAAGGGACAGAAAGTAATGAAGAAGCAGAGACCATGGCTCTTCTTGAAAGAAAACTTAGTCAAGCCCTTGATGATTTGGACAAAATTGAGAAAACAGCCCAAACAGGAATGGAGAATGATGAGGTAAGCTTAGATAACAATTCAATCATCCGCCTTGAGGATGAACTTGCCAAAGCTGATGCAACTATTTCAGTCTTACAAAATAATTTGGCTGCTCAGGGCGAAAAAACTGCCAAATTATTTGAAGATTTATCTTTAGCTTCTGAAAAAATTAAAGAGATGGAGAAATTGTACCAAGAGGGGCAACAAGAATTAATCAATGCGGTCGAAGAAATTACAAATAAAGAAGCAGAACTTGAACTGTCAAAAGCTATGCAAGGCTCTGTAGGCCAACCTTCTTTAGAGATTCCTGAAGATATTGTGATGGTTCTACAAAATGAGATAAATTTACTGAAGTCTCAACTTGATGAACTGAAGGTAGAAAATGAAGATTCTGTGATTACTAACAATCCTTCCATGGATGCTTTGCAGAATCAGTTACAGGATGCGGTTGCTGAAAGTATGGAAGTTCAAATGGAACTAGAGGAGACAAAGCAAAAGCTTGTTCAAATGGAGCAAATGCCGACAGGAAGCATTACGGATGATGAGATTAGAAACTTTATCGAAGATGCTAAAGAATCAGAAAAAGAAGCAGAGCAGAGAATTACTGAATTAACAAGTGCGTTAAAGGATTCAGAGGGTTTAAGGAAAGAAGTAGAGGACTTGCTGAGGGAGTCCCTCGGCTCCAGCCAAGACGATAATACCTTACAGGATAACTCTCAAATGATAGATCTTCAAGACGAGTTAGTGTTACTTCAACAGGACTTGTTAAATGCTAGAAATTTAGAAGATCCTCGTGTTAGAGAATTGGAAACTGAACTTAGCAAGAGCCAAGAAGATGGCACCCGATTAAATCTTGATTTTAAAAATGCCATGCAAGATTTTGCTCGATTGAAAGAACAGATTGAAATCCTTGAATCTGAGAACCGAAAGCTTAATGAGATTTCCTTGGTTCAGGCCCGTAATCAAGCAGGTCAGGCAAATAATCAACTTCAAGTTGAATTAAATAAATCTCTGGGCGATATCTCAAATCTTAAAAATCAATTAGTTGACCGTGAGCAAAGACTTGATGCCCTCACAGAGCAACTTGCATTGGCCGAAAGCACTCGCCCTGGTATCGCACCCGACAGCTCGGCTTTAAGGGCTCAAGTCATAAGACTTCAAGGTTTTGCCAAATCTGCGACTGATCGGGAAAACCAAGCTAAATTTGATGTACAAAGGCTAAATGGAGATTTAGCAGTTGCCCAGGGCAGAATTGCATCCTTAGAAGAAAACCTGCGTCAGTCTCAATCTTTATCCAGAGGGCTGCCATCTAGAATGTCTCCAATTTCTTCCGGTGGTACCCAATTACCACAGCTTTCCCCTCTTCAAATTGCAGAGCTCTCAACCTTACGGGAGCAAAACCAAAGATTACAGGAGCAGTTCCGCAAATTAGCCAATGCACCAGGTCGTGATGGACTTGATCGCCGCGTTCAAGACCTGAATCAAAAAAACCTTACCTCTCAAATACAATTGGATCAAGAAAGGTCACGCGTACAGGATTTGCGTAAACAATTAGCTGATGCCCGAGGGATCAAGCAAGAAATTATAGAACGAGGACAATCAGCAAATTTAAAAGTAAATTTACTAAATGAAGAGTTAGAAGATGCACGGGGTAAGATTGGCTCCCTTGAAAAAGCACTTATTGCTGCCCGTGAAGCGATCCGAGTTTTACAGCGCGGAGGTACTGGCAATTCAACTGTAAACGTTTCCATTCCAAGTACTTCAGCTAGTCTGAATTCTAGTCGCAGGTCTACCCCTGCATCAATACAACCTTCTTACTCCGGAGCTTCAAGTCGCGTTACTGCCCCATTCCAACCAAGCTACAACAATCCAAGCCGCCGATCTTCCTCATTTCAATCAACTTTACCAAGATCACAATATAATCCTGTAACTAATTCCTCACCTAATCCGGTAAGGTTCAATGCCCCTGTTGTGCAGAATGTACCGTCTGGACAGTCCACCATGCAGTTAAAGGCAGAAGTTCAGTTTCTCAATAATAAGAAAAGACCTGCTGGATTTACTGAATTCTTTTTAGTCCGCGAAAGCTTTGATTCTATCATGGAAAATGCCCGAATCAGGATACCCTCGAACGAGGGAATAAATTCATATGCTGAGTTTTGGGCCCGGGCAGTTCAACGCGGTTATCGATACCCAGGTGTTGCCGCTGCTATTAGAAATGCATTGGCAAGAACGAGCTTAACCCGGCTTAAAACTAATTCAATTGGTGTAGCTAATGTAGAAAAGCTTGAAAGTGGAAATTACTTCGTGATTGGAGCCTCGAGCTTGGGTCAGGTTGGTATTGTTTGGTCAAAAGCTGTGAGCTTGCAACAAGGCGAAAATCAGGTGGAGCTTGACCTTAGAGATGCGGCATGGGCTCAGTAGATATTGTGCAGTCTGCTATCGGAACTGCTTTACAATCCGAAGATACCGCGACGCTTCGAGATCACCTACCTTGATCGATTCCTGCAACCAAAATGCGGCTTTTGGGTAGTCAATTTGGACTCCTTTACCCAGGAAATATTGAATTCCTAGATACCTTAGAGGTTCAGGATGTTTATGGTTTTCCGCTTTTTCAAACCATTACTTGGAGCTTTAAAAATCTTTATTTTTATAAGCTTATAACCCAAGTGCATTTAAAGATTCCTTGTCGTTTAACTAATTCAATTGTTGTAGCTAATGTAGAAAAGTTTGAAAGTGGAAATTACTTCGTGATTGGAGCCTCGAGCATGGGGTAGGTTGGTATTGTTTGGTCAAAAGCTGTGAGCTTGCAACGAGGTGAAAATCACCTGGAGCTTGCCCTTAGAGATGCGGCATGGGCCCAATAGATATTGTGCAGTCTACTATCGGAACTGCTTTACAATCCGAAGATACCGCGACGCTTCGAGATCACCTGCCTTGGTCGATTCCTGCAACCAAAACGCGGCCTTTGGGTAGTCAATTTGGACTCCTTGACCCAGAAAATATTGAATTCCTAGATACCTTAAAGATTCAGGATGTTTATGGTTTGCCGCTTTTTCAAACCATTGCTTGGAGTTTTTGAAATCTTTATTCTTATAAGCTTGCAACCCAAGTTCATTTAAAGATTCCTTATCATTTTGTTCAGCACTATTTACCGATAGATAGGACTCATTTGAAGGGCTCTGGTTTGAGGCAATAGACTGACCAGGAAGATGAAGTGAAAGTTCTTGATTTGCATCATTTTGAGAAATTGATGATGTGTAGTCCAAGTTTTCTTCCGTTGAATATTTACTTCTATTATCTACCTTGAGTGTGGAATTAACTGCTTGAGATGCGATCTCATTTACGGGTTGGTTTTTAGCAAATGTAACAGGTGCTCCACTAAGCCTGAGTAAAGTATTCTCATATTTTCTGAGTTGAAGTGCAGCTTCAGCTGATCCATTCAGGGTGGCTCTCCGTAGCCATTGTACTGCAAGCTCTAGATTTCGATCCACCCCATCACCAAGGGCTAGTTTCATGCCCAAAGTAAGCTGGGCCATGGTAAGTTCTCGCTCTGCAGCAGCTCGAATCCAACGGATAGCAAAATCGTCATTAATTTCTACACCATCTCCAATCGAGTAAGCCAAACCAAGATAAAACATTCCCAGTGGAATCTTTTTTTGAGCAGCCATGGATGACCATTTAAGTGCGATATTTGAGTCTTTCTTTACTCCAATACCTGCGAAGTAAATCATTCCTAAAGTAGCTTGGGCCGTAGCAAATCCAAGGTCCGCAGATTTCTCGAGGTTACGTAATGCCTTAGGGATATTTCGGGGAGGGTTATCCATTTCCATCATGCCCAAGCAATACAAAGCAAGTGGATCATGGTCTTTTCCTAGTTCTCTTAAGTTAGAGTGAAGGTAGGCTTCGTCATAAAGAAAATTGCCTCGTTCGGCTTTGCCTTTTTCAAGTTCAATCGCAGCAAGTGTGGCAAGACCAAATGCACCTTCTTTATTGGCAGCCATACTGACCCAACGAGTTGCTTCTTCTGCATCAATGGGAAGACCATGCTCGCCATTTTTATAAAATAGCCCGAGTGCTCCTTGGTAATAAATGTCACCTTTTAAAGCTTTAGCTTGAATTCTGGCTAGGCTTTCCTGTAAAATTTTAGTTTTAGCGAAAGAGGAAATCAGAGGATTGACCAAAGTGAAACATACAGTTAAATAGAGAAGACTACGGAGTACATGGTATTTACTGAGTTTTTTATTTAAAATCATAACATTCGGGCAAGAATTGAAATTCTCTAGCAAATAAGCTTCAGGGCAAGACTTTTATAGAACTCCAAGATTTTACGATGTCTGATTTTAAGGTATGCAAAAACTGTGATTTTGAGTGGCATCTATTAGATGGTTCAGATTGCCCGGTTTGTACCGCAGATGACCCCGTGCCAATAAAAACAGGAGGCGTTTTTGGGACGGGAAAGCACGCGTTGGCATGGGCAATATTTTTCAAAGCACTGGGTTTAATTCTGCTGGTTTATATTATTTGGGCTTTTATGTTGAGCGGTTAATCAACCACCACCTGATCCGAGCTAGTTGTCCTGCAAATCTTGGGGCATAAAAGGCAGTTCAAAAGCTTCGTCGAAGCTGTAACCCCCTTCAAAATCTTCCAAGGAGTCATTTTCCGTTCTGCCCAAAATACCGAAATCTACTAGATTAAAAACGATATTCCCAAAGTCTTTACACTTTCTTATATTCCAATGATCCATGAGCGTCAAAGTCATAGGACCAAATCTGTCTAACGCGTAATCTCGAATCCCGTCAAGTAATTGCGTGCCAGAGACATGACCCTTACTTTTAGATTTTTCTTTTTCAATAATTTTTAAAGTATGGTCTAAAGCTTCTCTTATAAAGTAGTAAGCACCTTTACCATATCGAGAATCTTTTTGGTAAATTTCTTTAACTACTGCGGGGAAATTCTTGTCGCTCATTGTCTAAATATGTAAGGGGATGATGATTGTGTTTTTATCTATTTCTGACAAAGTCATCAATTATAAATGAAAGTTTCTTATTCTGTTGCGAAGGGAAGATCCTCATCACACTGCATTACATGGCTGATTGAAAAAAAAAGGCACCGAAAGTTTTTTAAAAACAGAATGGATGCTTTGGTTTTCAAATTTCAGAAAGAGGCGGAACTAGGGATGAAAAACACACATTCTGCTGAAAACGAAATTATTTTTCATTTGTTGTCAGAGCTTAAAGGAGAGGTGTCGGCCATTACTGAAAAACTTGATGAAATTTGTAAGTCAACAGCGCGTCAAGAAAAAGGAATTGCAGAAATCCAAAAACCTCCAGTTCCTAAGATTTTAAGAGTAGCAGAAGCTGCGAAAGCACTTCGGGTATCCTCTAGGAAATTATACTACCTTTTGGAGAAAGGAGTTTTTAAACGCTATAAACTTCCACATACCCGAACTACTTTTATAAAACTCGATGAAGTTGAAAAAGCTTTAGGCGACGGAAGTGTAGGAAACCTTCTAGACTGAATCTTGTTTTATAATATTTTTCTAACTTTTTGTTTTGCTTGAATTTCAAGCTTATGTGAGAAAGATTGTTTAAATACCAAAAATTATGAGTAAAAAATTTCCTGGAGGTGTAGTCACCGGTGACGGTGTGCAAGCTATTTTTAACGACGCGCAAGAAAATGAGTACGCACTACCCGCAGTAAATGTTGTTAGCACCAATTCCGTTAATGCAGTTTTAGAAACTGCCGCTGAAGTAAATTCCCCAGTTATGATTCAGTTCTCCAATGGTGGTGGCGTTTTTTACGCAGGGAAGAGCCTTTCAAATGATCAACAAAAGGCTGCCATTGCAGGTTCTGTTTCTGGTGCTATGCATGTCCATGCGATGGCAGAAGCTTATGGGGTTCCAGTTATCCTTCACACCGATCACGCTGCCCGCAAATTGCTCCCCTGGATTGACGGATTATTGGATGCTGGCGAAAAATTTCATGCTCGGGAGGGTAAATCACTTTACAGTTCTCATATGCTCGACCTTTCTGAAGAACCCATTAACGACAACTTGTCCACATGCAAAGAGTATTTCAAGAGAATGAACGCTCTCGGTATGACTGTCGAAATTGAGCTCGGAGTTACTGGAGGGGAAGAGGATGGTGTTGATAACACTGATATCGATACAGCACGTTTGTACACCCAACCGGAAGAGGTTAATCAAGCTTTTGAAACTCTTTCCGATGTTAGTAATCGTTTCACAGTTGCGGCTGCATTTGGTAATGTTCACGGAGTTTACAAGCCTGGTAATGTAGAGCTAACCCCCAAAATACTTTTAGACTCACAAGATTACATCAAAGAAAAACATGGGTTGTCAGGCAAACCTATTCACTTTGTTTTCCACGGTGGTTCTGGTTCTTCTCGTGATCAAATCCGAGAAGCGATTGGATATGGAGTGGTCAAAATGAATTTAGACACTGATATGCAATGGGCTTTCTGGGAAGGGGTGCATGAGTACTACAACTCCAACAAGGATTATCTACAGGCACAACTTGGTAACCCAGAGGGAGATGATAAACCAAATAAGAAGTTTTATGACCCCCGTGCTTGGTTAAGATCTGGTGAGCAGACTTTTGTTTCAAGATTGAAGCAATCATTTGAAGATTTAAATTGTATCAACCAAAACGCTGGTTAGAAATTATTCCCCTACAAAAGATTATTGTATTTGGCTTTATCCCGTTGGGATATTGGGACCAGTACTTTTATATTTCTAGCTGAGTGGTACGCGTTTTTCACACAATCTCCCCATGTTTGCCTGCTTAGTGTTTTAATCTATTTGCGTATCTGGTGTTTTTAGTGTAGATATAAATGTTATGAGCGATCAGCAACCGACCGAAAGACTTGTAAGAACTATAACTTTAACCAAGGATGACTTGTCATTATTGGACAGTATCGAGAGGTTTGTATCGTCAGGAGGCTATCGTATCAAAACCGATTCGAAACTGATTCGTGCGGCCATTCAAATTGCCCATAAAGCTTTACACAATGAATCTTTTGACCTGAAGGAAATTGCGGAGAAAGTATTGAGTGAGGATGGGAGAACGCAAAGTAAGCTTTTACTAAAAGGTAAAAAGAATTAGCCGAAGAGTTTCTTCATCAGATTTTCGGTGTTGCTTACTTCCTCTATGTGCTCTTTCACCTCGATTTCGATTTTACTACTAGTATTTGTAAATTTGTAGATAATAGGCCGGTATGGGTGGGTACCGATTGTATCAAATATTTCCTCCTTCGAACTGTTTGGTGCTGTCACTTTCACTAGACCAACAGTTTCTTCAGTTATTGATGTAAGGGCATAACTGACACCTTCGGGGTTTCTTTTTGCAAGGTTTGGAAAAGCCGATCTTGCTTCCAAATACTCGGCCTCCCATTTTTTATTTTTTGTAAACTGGTAGAGTTGCGAGAAGGTTCGCAATAATGAGGAATTGCCAGAAGGTGAGGCATTGTCATACCAATATTTTTTTTGCACTGGCGGTGGGGATATTGCGTTGAAAGATGAAAGGTAATAACCAGCTGTCCTGTCATCTCGAAAAAAGGTCATGCAATGTTCAGCAAAGGCAGCTGCATCGTCAATATATGCTGGTGAGCTATTCGGTCTCACGAATTCACTGACGGAGGCAAGGTGTAAAAGGCTTTCAGCCCAAAATGCAAAATCGTCTAAAATCGGATCGAGGGAATTTTTATGATTTTGGTGACCTGGGTAAGTAATGGGCAGGATTTGTTTATCTTTTTGCAGCTCCCGCTTCATCCAGTCAGCCAATACGCAAGCTTGCTCAAGTAATGCTTTGTCCTTCAGCGCAATTGAACAATCGATAAGGGCTCGGATTAAAATCGCATTTGCCGAAATCATTCGTTTTTCATCTACAGCAGGTCCTTGCCTGCTTGATCTCGCTTGGCTCAGTTTAGGCAGAATATTTTCCTCGACCTCAGCATTCCAAGCACGATCATCTCCTAAGCGAGGGTGAAAAAGGGGGGCATTTCCTCCGTTTATAACCTCAAGGTTTGCCATGAATTGAGTTGCACATTTCGTTCCCAAGATTTCATTGAGTTCCTTTTCTGTCCAAGTGTAGAATTTACCCTCTGTATTTTCAGATTCTGCAGAAATTGAAGACGAAAATCCCCCGCAGGGTTTACCCATTTCCTGAAAAAGCCAAGCCAAGGTTTTCTGTACAACTTTTTTATATCGAGGTAGACCATATTTACGAAAAGCTCTAGCGTAAGTAGACAGCAAGAGTGAGTTTTCGAGCAACATCTTTTCAAAATGAGGAACGGACCATTTAGGATCGACACTGTAGCGGAAAAAACCACCTTCGACTTGGTCAAAGATTCCGCCATGTGCCATATTATCTAATGTTGTGACCACGCAATGATTAACTTTTTCCGAGATCAGGGGATTTTTTTTGGCATATTCTGATTCCAATGCAGCCAATAAAAAATCAATTTTCATGGAGGCTGGAAATTTGGGGGCTGGAGAAAACCCACCAAATTCGTCGTCGTGAAGGGTACAAATTTTATCGACTGCATCAATAAGTAGCTCAGGATTCCAAGAATCAGAGCTTGAACTTTCAGCATGATTTCCATGAGCAAGGTTTTTCATCACATTACTTGCATTCTCTGTAAGTTCATCTGGGTGGGTTCGGAAATGCTCAGATATACGGATTAATACTTGAGGCCATGGGGCGAGCCCTTGACCCATATCTTCTTTTGGGAAAAAAGTGCCACCCCAAAAGGGTTCTCCGTTGGGTAGGCAGAAAGCGTGCAGAGGCCATCCTGCAGATTGATTAAACATTCGGATCGCTTCCATATAGAAATGGTCAAGGTCCGGCCTTTCTTCACGATCGACCAATACGCACACAAAATGCCGGTTCATTAGTGAGGCAATATAGCTATCTTCAAAGTTCTGCCGTGACATGGTTTGGCACCAATGACAGGCAGAATATCCAATTGAAATAAGAAGAGGTTTGTTTTCCTTGGACGCCTTTTCTAGGGCTTCCGGACTCCATGTCATCCAATCGATTTCTTGATTCGAATGTTGGAGTAGGTAAGGACTTTTCTCTGTATTTAATTTGTTTGGCATGTTGAAATTAATGATAAGTTTTCGACTTTATTCCCAAACATATAACAATGGAGAATATTTTCCCGTTGTCGAGGTGGATGCCTACCTTTACGGAATAAGTATGCCTGAAATCCGGATTTTAACTGATCGTGTTGCAAATCAAATTGCAGCAGGTGAAGTAGTGGAAAGACCAGCGGCTGTAGCAAAAGAACTAATTGAGAATAGTATAGATGCTGAAGCTAACAAAATCGAAATTGAATTTCGAAACGGAGGAAAGTCATATCTACGGGTTGAAGACAACGGCTCTGGTATGACCGCGGATCAAGCTTTGCTTAGTTTAGAAAGGCATGCGACTAGTAAAATTCGGAAAGCGTCTGACCTAAATGAAGTGCAAACTTTTGGATTTAGAGGGGAAGCCTTACCCTCAATATCGAGCGTAAGTCGATTTCTCTTGCGAACGCGGACAAAGAAAAGACAAGAGGGCAGCGAAATTTTTCTTAACGGTGGAAAAATGATTCATGTAAAAGACTGTGGAATGCCCGTGGGTACAAGAATAGAAGTTTCACATCTTTTTAATTCTGTCCCTGGGAGGCGAAAATTTCTCAAAACGGAAGCTACGGAATCAACCCATATCATTCATCTCGCGAAATTATATGCCCTTGCTCATCCCAAGATAGAATTTTCTCTGATTGAAAGTGGCAGGACTATTTTTCGTTCTCCCGTTTGTAAAAATGTCCAGGAAAGGGTGGGTGAAATTTTTGGAAAAGCTTTGGCAGATGTGCTTGCTCCGATTACAAATCGTGACGATCATTTCTGCATAGATGGACTGGTGGGGCTCCCCGGTCAAAGTCGAAGTACAAGAAAGGAAATGCTTTTTTTCGTAAACAGACGACCGGTTGAAAGTAAGACTATTACTTATGCCGTTCTTGAAGCTTACCACACTTATGCCCCCAAAGGTCGCTTTCCTCCCGCAATTCTTTTTCTTTCAATTAATCCAGAATTAGTTGATGTAAATGTACATCCCGCCAAAAGAGAAATTCGATTTCGTGATGATTTCAAAGTTCGCTCTTTTTTGATTGAGAGTTTGTTAACACGCAACAAAGAGCTCGGGTCTCATGCGAATGAAAGTGTGCCTGAGATTGTTCGCGAGAAAGATAGAGACTCCGGTCGCATGGTTCCTCAAATAGATCCAACCGCACGTGAGATTTATAAAAATGACCGGCCATTCAAGAGCCCGATTTCTTCAGAGCATAAATCTGTTCTTGTACCTGGGGACAAATCAAATCTTTTGGCTCCTGAACAGAAAGACAATTCCAAGGGCACGACCAGAGGTAGTGATGCAAAACGAATTGGGTCTCGAGATTCAGCTCACACCATTTGGCGATTCCTTGATCAACCTCATGGAGATCTTGCTGTGTTTTCATCCATTGATGGTATTATTTATTTTCATGCCAGAGCTGCTTACGAAAGGGTAAGGTTTGAGCAGTTAGAAGATACATTTCATGATACCAAGAATTCCGATTCGCAGTCTCTTCTATTTCCGGAGTCGCTAGAGCTCGATGGGATTGACCAGAAGAATTTAAGTGAAAGTTTAGCTGCCCTACGACTAGTAGGTTTTGAGTTGGAGGAATTTGGCAGAAACTTTTTTCGAGTGCAAGGTTGCCCTCAATGGGTAGACCCTGGTGATACCATCCGCTTTTTGAAGGATTTTCTTGAAATAGCCCGAGAAAGCGGTGGTACGATGAATCCTGAAAGATTTGCCAAAGAGGCTCTTGTTAAAAAAGCCACCAGTGAGCACTCTTACCAAAAAGTTTTTTCCGATGATGAAGTCATTAGGTTAGCTGAGACTCTGCTAGAATGTAGAAATCCATACAATTGCCCCAAGGGCAAACCCACATTCTACGAAACACCAAAAAGAGATATTGAAAATCGTTTTGGTCGGAATCTTTAAGTTTTTTCTTCCCATTAGCCAACGTTTTTGTGAGAAAAGCTCATATGAAATTCAATTTAATAGTCTTAATGGTTCTTTCTTTTTCAATATTTAATCTCGGTTGCAGCCTTTCTGAAATGTCTAACAAAACAAAAGATACTTTTACTAAAAGTGCAAACTACCTTAAGAAAACTAGTGGAAATGCTTATAAAAAAACAAAGGACGCCTTTGGGGACAAATCCACCAAGGCGAAAACTCCAAAACCGATGAGTGTGTCTAAAACCAAGTTTGATATCTTACCGGATGGTACCCAGGTGAACCTTTATAAACTTTCAAATGCAAATGGTATGCATGTTAGTCTCTTAGATTATGGTGGAACGGTTAAAGAAATATTTGCTCCTGACAGGAATGGTGAATTTGCAAATGTCAGCCTCGGTTTTTCTACTATCAAGGATTATGTAGAAAAAAGTCCTTACTTTGGTTGTATTACCGGGCGTTATGCGAACCGTATTGCTGAAGGTAAATTTTCCATTGGTGGTAAAAACTATAAGCTTGCTACAAATAACGGTCCCAACCACCTTCATGGCGGAAATAAAGGCTTTGATAAATATATGTGGAAAGCCAAAGTTTTAGATGTTGGGACGGGGGTTATATTTACGAGAAAAAGTCCTAATGGGGAAGAGGGGTATCCCGGTAATCTAGACTGCAAGGTTACATACACCTTGACCAATGATAACGAGCTCAAAGTTGAGTACGAAGCCAAGACTGATCAAGCCACTATTATCAATCTTACCAATCACACCTACTTTAACTTGAAAGGTGAAGGTAATGGAGACATATTAGGGCATGAATTAACCCTACCAGGAAGTCGTTTTGTGGCAACCGATGAAACCAATATCCCTATTGGTACCACCAAGGTCGCGGGTACTCCTTTTGATTTCAGGAAATCAACTTTGATTGGAGCTCGTATTGAGCAGAAAGATGTCCAACTTAAATTTGGAAAAGGCTATGACCATACTTGGATAGTCCCCCAAAATAACGATGGCCTTTCTTTGGCCGCCCGCCTTCGAGAAAAAGAGTCCGGACGAGTTTTGGAAATTTTAACTGACCAGCCAGGTATACAAATTTACACGGGTAATTATCTGGATGGAATCATTGGTCATGGAGGCAAGCCTTATCCTTTCCGTTCCGGGCTTTGCCTAGAAACTCAAATCTATCCAGACAGCCCAAACCACCAGGGAGAAGAAGGGTGGAAAAGTTGCGTTCTTTTACCGGGGGATACTTACACTCATACGACCATTCACCGTTTTAAAACCGATTAAAGCTATCTAACTTTTCGTTATTGATCGCATTCCTTGTAAGAATGCACATTATGTTGGGTTTTATTTCTCAACTACTTATCAATTCCACTCATGGCAACGGTTACCGAAAAATCACCTGAAAAGGCTAAAAATCCATTAACATCCAGCACTCAAGTTAGCGAAATGAAGGAGGCGATCCAACGTCAACTTCGTCTTACCTTAGCTAGGCATCTTGATAATGCTACCAAACGAGAAATATGGATGGCAACTTGTCTCGCTGTTCGAGAGAAAGTGGTGGATCGGTTCATCGAGACTCAGGCAACTCATAACCATGAAGATGCCCGACGCGTTTATTATTTAAGCTTGGAGTATCTGATGGGTCGGTTGCTCAATTCAAATCTTTGCAACCTTGGATTATATAAAGCAACTGAAGAAGCTCTTGCTGAACTTGGCTTCGAACTCAATTTGTTGAGCGAAGAAGAACACGATATGGGTCTTGGTAATGGAGGGCTTGGCCGATTAGCCGCCTGTTTCTTAGACTCGATGGCAACCATGGATTTACCTGCGATTGGGTACGGAATTTATTACCAGTTTGGACTTTTTCGCCAGGAGTTTGAAAAAGGTAGGCAGGTGGAGCATCCTGACGACTGGCTCAAATACGGGAATCCGTGGGCTATCATGCGTCCCCAGTATGCACGGCGTGTTAAGTTGTACGGCCATGTTGAACATTCCTATGATGATCGGGGTGACTATAACCCTCAGTGGGTAAGTACCAAATATGTAGAGGGTGTTCCTTATGACTTAGCGATTGTGGGATACGGAGCAGAGACCGTAAATTTCTTGCGATTATGGGAAGCTCGTGCTTCCGAGGAGTTAGATTTACAAGTTTTTAACCAAGGAGGATATGTAGAAGCGGTCAGAGAAAAAGCAATGGGTGAAAGTATTTCCAAAGTGCTTTACCCCAATGATGAGACTGAAAATGGGAAAGAACTTCGCTTGGTACAGCAGTACTTCTTTGTAGCTTGTTCCATACAGGATATGATTGCTCGTTTTCAAAGGAGCCATAAAGACTGGAAAAAGTTTCCCGAAAAAGTAGTGGTTCAGCTTAACGATACCCACCCCGCTGTTGCGATTCTCGAACTTATGAGGATTTTTGTGGATGAGGAAAAAATGGACTGGGATACCGCTTGGAAAATCGTTAAATCCACATTCGCCTACACCAATCATACCCTTCTCCCTGAAGCCTTGGAGACCTGGAGTGAAGGCTTATTTGAAAAAGTCCTTCCTAGGCACCTGCAAATAGTTCAAGAAATAAACCGACGGTTTATCAAAGACGAACTGGAAAGTCGTTGGCCCAGTGATGGTTCAAAAATTAATAATATGTCGATCGTTTCGCACGGTCTGATTCACATGGCTCATTTGTCAGTTGTTGGGAGTCATTCTGTAAATGGAGTTGCGGCCCTTCACACGCAACTCCTCAAAGAAAACTTACTTTCTGATTTCGCAGATCTTTATCCAACGCGTTTTAATAATAAAACAAATGGAATTACCCCACGCCGTTGGCTTCTTGGTTGTAACCCCGAGTTGTCAGAGTTGATCAATGACTCGATTGGCACAGGTTGGACTAAAGATTTAAATTTACTAAGAGGGTTGGAGGTTTTTGCAGAAAATGAATCTTTTCAAGACCAATTTCTTGCAATCAAAAGGAGGAATAAAGTTACCCTGACTGACCTTGTAGCGGACAAAATGGGCTTAAATATAAATCCTGATGCTATGTTTGATTCTCAAATCAAACGCTTGCACGAATACAAAAGGCAGCATCTTAATTTACTCCATATTTTAACGCTCTATCGCAGGTTACTTCATGACCCTGATCTCAATATTTCCCCCCGAGTTTTTATTTTTGGAGCCAAAGCAGCTCCTGGCTACCACCTAGCGAAGGTAATTATTCATGCGATTAATTTAGTGGGTGATAGAATCAATAACGACGAGAGAATTGGGCATAAGCTGAAAGTGGCTTATTGGCCGAATTATGGAGTATCCTCGGCTGAGAGAATTATCCCGGCTACAGATTTGTCAGAGCAAATCTCAACTGCAGGAAAAGAGGCATCTGGGACGGGTAACATGAAGTTTGCTCTTAATGGTGCGTTAACGATTGGTACATTGGACGGGGCTAATGTTGAAATCCTGGAAGAGGTAGGAGACGATAACATCTTTATATTTGGAAAAACTGTGGAAGGGATTAACAGCTTGAAAGAAAATAATTACGATCCATGTTCTTTTTACGAAAGTGATGCGGAACTTAAAGCGGTGTTAGATTGGCTCTCTTCTGATTATTTTTCCCCGAAAGAAGGAAATTTGTTAGAGGATTTGCCCAAGAGCCTGCTTGAGTGGGGAGATCCATTTTGTGTCTTGGCTGATTATCGGGCTTACGTTGATGCCCAAGAAAAAGCTGATAAAGTTTTTCAAAATCCTCGGGAATGGGCAACTATGGCTGTTCGTAATGTTGCAGGATCAGGTAAATTTTCTTCAGATCGTACAATTTCCGAATATGCCAAAGATATCTGGAAATTGAATCCCGTCGCCGTAGGTCACTGAAATTAGGCTTTGAGATTTACCGGTTTGTTTCCCTGCTTTATGTAGCAGTTATTTTCCAGGTTTCATTACTTGGAAATGAAATACCATTTCAACCAGGAGAAAAGTTAGAGTATGAATTGAAATGGGGCTATTTCCCTGTTGGTTCAGCTACATTGGAAGTCCTGCCTATGAAAAAAGAGGGAGACGGTCCCCTATATCATTTGTCATTCCGGGTAAGGACGAATTCCTTTGCAGACAAAATTTACAAGGTAAGAACTGAAATTCAATCAGAAGTTTCATCGAATTTTAGTCGTTCTTTAAGCTACCGAAAAAAACAAAAAGAAGGACGGACACAAAGAGATATTCTTGTGCAGTTTGATTACGAAAAAAATATTGCCACCTATCAACAAAAGGGAGGGATAACTTCTTATTTACCAATACCGAAAAAGGTTTTTGATCCCCTTGCCATTGCTTATTTTTTCCGCATTGGTCAATTATCTTCTCATTTAAAAATAAATCTTCCCACTTGCGACGGTAAGAAAATTCAAAATATTGTAGTTAAAACAACAGAGAGGGAAAAAATAAAAGTTCCTGCTGGTACATTTTACGCATATAAAGCTATTCCTGAGATGAAGAACTTGCGAGGGGTTTTCAAAAAAAGCCCAGATGGAATTTTACAGGTGTGGTATGCTGACGATGAAGAGAAAATTCCGATTAAAATAAGCAGCAAGGTGGTCGTCGGAAGCTTTACTGCGAGCTTAAAATCAAGAACAAAATAAGGATTTACGACCTAGAGGTTGGTCGTCGGTTCATTTTTCATAAGTTCTACAAACGATCGAAGGGCAGGTGTGATAACTCGATTTTTTTTGTATATTACAGCGAGTGGTCGGTTGTGAATACCACCTTCAAGTTTGTAGGTAACAAGTTGGTTTCTTTCCACTTCATTTCTCACTGTGCTAGCCGGTAGGATGGCTAGACCGGCATTAATTTCAAGAGCACGCTTTACGGTCTCAACATTATCGAACTCCATGGTTACTGAGACCTCTACATCTGCATTGGCCAAAATTTCATCGGTTGCTTTTCGTGTGGGTATATCTTTTTCAAAGGCAACCAAATCCACTCCTTTTAAGTTGTCAATGGTGAGCATTTTCTTTTGGGCGAGATTGTTTTCCGGACTCATTGCCACGATCAATTCATCGTTAGCGAAAGGTTCTATTATCAATTCTTTGTGAGGCGAAGGGAAAGCAACTAATCCAACATCCGCCGAACCATGCAACACATCCTCGTAGACAAGGTTTGCTCTGCGGTATTCGACCCGGGCATTAACAGAAGGAAATTCTTTAATGAATTTCTTCAAATACGGGGGCAGTTCATGGAGACCAATACTGTTGACAGTAGATATCTGGATCGTACCGCTGACAATATTCCTCATTTCTTGAATCTCGCAGTGCAGTTTTTCGTACAAGGATAAAATTTGCTTAAAAGTCGAGTACAGAGCAGTGCCCTGCGGGGTGAGCCTAAATTTCTTTTGGTTTCGATCAATAATGAGCATGTCATACTGTGATTCCATTGCCTTAAGTTGTTGACTTACAGCAGACTGTGTGACCTCATTTAACCTAGCAGACTTGGAAAAACTTTTTGTTTCCACTAAGTCGCAGAAGGTCTTAAAATTTTGAATGTGCATAAGTAATTACTATTACCTCAACTTATGATAGGCAAATCTAATATATTTCATTAACTAATGATAAGTGAAAAAAAATTTCTTGATAACTTACATATAATCCAAAGTCAAATTGCTGAATCCTGCAGGGCAAGTGGTCGAAATCCTGATGATGTTACTTTGTTGCCAGTTACCAAAAATTGGCCCGCTGGTGTAGTTGACTACTGCAAGAGAGCTAAGCTAATGAGGGTTGGAGAAAATCGGGTACAAGAGGCGCTGGAAAAAAAACTTGGAATATCGGAAGTGTGCTGGGAGTTGATTGGGCACTTACAAACAAATAAAACGAGACAAGTTGTAGGCGAATTTTCCAGGATTCAGACAGTTGATAGCCGAAAACTACTTAAGAAAATTAATGATGTTTCACTACAAAAAAAAATAAAAACCTCTATTCTTCTTCAGGTAAATGCTGGGAGTGATCCAGCTAAATATGGGTGCTCTGTCGAAGTGGTTGATGACCTGCTTGAGTTCGCACTTTCACAGCAAAATATTGCAGTTGAGGGACTTATGACAATTGCTCCCTATGCGCCAGATAATTTAGATATCGCCAAAACCACTTTTCAAAAATTGCGAACCTTAAGGGATGACTTATGCCAAAAGTGGGATGTAGAGTTAAAAGAACTTTCAATGGGAATGAGTATGGATATGCAAGAGGCAATCGCTGCAGGAAGTACTATGGTGCGCGTGGGTTCTGCTTTGTTTGGGAGACGCTAATTTCTGTTTTCGAATAAGATTTCTTGCCCCATGGTAGAATCCAAGGGTATATAAAAATCAATGAATAGTTCTGAGAAAACAAATTTCAATTCGATCAAAGCTCTGATTGATGATGAAACGCCCTTGGTCAGAAAAGCTGTGATACAGCAACTCAAGGATTTTCCAGACCAAGGGAAAACCTTTCTTAAAGATATTTTAGATGGAGCGGACCGTTTGCTAGCAAAGCACGCTCAAGAAATCAACAAGTCATTAGGCTGGGCAGATGTAGTTGGTGACTTCTTGAATTTTATACGCTCCCAAAGATATGAATTAGAGACCGGATGGTTCTTATTAGATCGTACTGTGTATCCAAATTTTCAGGCCACCTCAGCGACTTTATTTCTGGATAGGTTGGCCGATCGTGTGCGAGATTTGGTTACTCCTCCACTTAGTCCGCGTCAAACATGTGCTCTCTTGAACCGTGTTCTTTTTCACGAATATGGATTCCGAGGATCCGGGAAAAATTTCGAAAATCCTCAAAATAGTTTCTTACACCGGGTACTAGACCGTCGACAAGGATTACCGATCACCCTCTCTGTGATATACCTTCTTATTGCCCGTAGGATTGGCTTGGAGTTGGATCCTATCGGATTACCTGGACGTTTTATGGTTGGATGCTTTGCAGAGGAAAAACCTTTTTATGTTGATGCCTGGTCGGGTGGGAAAATTTTAGAGTTAGATCAGATGGAGAATTTTCTTGAACATTCTTCAATTGAGGATTCTGGTTCTGCCTTACTTCCTGTAACCGTTTCAGAAACATTATGCAGAGGGTGCAGGAATTTGGTTTATCATTTTGAGCTCTCTAAGGATTCAGAAAAATCAAACCTTTTCAGTAGCTTTGTTAAAGAATTTGAACGCGTCCAAAGATTAGCATCAAATGCATGATAATCAGCTTACTTTGGATCAAATAAAGCCATTAGCAGATGGACGGGTTGGGTTGGCAGTACTTGGTTTTCCAATAAATCATTCATTAAGTCCCCATCTACATAATGCTGCTCTTGCTCAATTGGCTTTTCATGACGAAAAGTTTAAAAACTGGAAATATGGAAAGGTCGAGTTGGCCGCCTCTGATTTAGGAAAAGCATTACCAAAGTTATGGGATTGTGGATATAAGGGGTTAAATTTGACCATACCTCATAAAGTAGAAGTTCTACCTTTGTTGAGCTCTATTGATCCTGCTGCAGAAATTATGGGAGCGGTTAACACATTGGTATGGAAAGAAGATGGATGGCATGGTTGTAATACCGATGGATATGGCCTTGAGGCAGGATTGAGGGAGTCTCTTTCAGTTGAGCTAGAAAATGCGCAGGTTCTTATTCTCGGGGCAGGGGGGGCTGCTAGGGCAGCAGCAGCCCAATGTTTGAAAAGCAGATGCAAAAAAATATGGTTAGCAAATCGATCAATCGGTCGTTTAACTGAAGTTGTGCATGTTCTGAGCAAAACTTTTGGAAGTAAAAGAATTCAATCTTTTGCACTAGATAGTTTACCCAACGAAGTAGGAAATATTAAAGGTTTGGTTATAATTAATGCCACATCATTGGGTTTAAAACGGGAAGACCTTTGCCCCATTGAATTAGATGGATTTGATCCCAGTTGTAAGATCTATGACATGATTTACAACCCTGCTGTAACGAAGCTTCTTGAGCAGGCTAAATATGGTAAGATGAGTCATGCAAATGGACTATCGATGTTAGTACATCAAGCTGCACGGGCTCTGGAACTTTGGACCCAGGAAAGTGTCAGCGTTTCTGCTATGTATAGTGGGGTGAGGGCGTGATCGAATACCTTGGGGATGTCCATTTAATAACCTGCTTTGGCCTTTTATTTGGTGCGATAGCTGGGAGTTTTATCAATGTTTGCGCTTTTCGTATTCCCCGTAACAAATCTGTGGTATTTCCTCCATCAAGCTGCCCAAAGTGTGAGCAATCAATTGCCTGGTACCGGAATATTCCCCTGCTCAGTTGGCTTGCCCAAAGAGGGCGTGCGGCATGTTGCTCTTTTAACATCCCAGCACGATATTTTTGGGTAGAATTAATAACTTCTTTGTCGTTTGCCTATTTTTTTCGCCTTTCGATACTTTCCTTGTCCTGGGATATCGGAATAGTGGGTTGTGTATTTAGTTTTATCCTTATTTCGGTTATTATTATCGACCTTGAGACCATGACGATCCCAGATCGCTTTAGTATGGGAGGAGCTATTATTGGTTTGATTTTCTCTTTTGCTTACCCATCTCTTCATTCTTTTGAGGGCGTGGATATTTTTTCTCGTTTACATTCCCTTTTTACCTCTCTCATGGGTCTATTGATCGGTTCGTCTGTTCTGTATTGGATTGGTGCATTTGCGTACCGGATATTTGATCGTGATGCGCTAGGTGAGGGGGATGTGAAATTATTAGGCTGTATAGGAGCTTTTTGTGGATGGAAAGGAGCGATTTTCACCATTTTCGGGGGTGCTATGGTCGGTTGTGCTATGCTTATACCTTTGATGATATTTCAGAAAGTTAAAGCAAGAGGAGTAGACACAATCGATAATCCCGTTTCTTGGGGCCAAGAAGTACCTTTTGGCCCTTACTTAGCTGTAGCAGCCCTTATATTTTTTGCGGGTATGAACGAGTTTGTTGACAAATGGTTATCCGTAAAACTTGTTCCAATCCTAAATGTAATTGGAAGCTAGTCTTCTTTTTGCGTTGAACAAACCTATACGAGAAGGCATTTAAGATGATCATTTCCCCCAATTTTTATTCAGTTAAATTATGAAGAAATTACTTGTTGCAAACCGTAGTGAAATAGCCGTGCGTATTTTTCGTTCAGCTTCCGAACTTAATCTTCGGACAGTTGCAATCTACGCTGAAGAGGATCGGTTTGGAGTGCACCGTTTTAAAGCTGATGAGGCCTACCTCATTGGAAAGGGAAAAGGTCCGGTGGCTGCATATTTGGATATCGAGTCTATCATCTCTTTGGCAAAGGAAAAGAAAGTGGATATGATTCACCCCGGCTATGGTTTCCTTTCCGAGAATGCAGAGTTTGCCCGAGCTTGTGAAGATGCTGGAATTATTTTTATTGGACCATCTCCCGAACTTTTAGAAAGTATGGGTGATAAAGTCGCAGCTAAAAAAGCGGCGGATGAAGCGGGAGTGCCAACATTGCCCGCAACACCCAATCCAGTTGCTAATCCCAAAGAAGCACTCAAGTGGGGCCGAAAAATTGGGTTCCCGCTGATTATTAAAGCTGCTTTTGGCGGAGGAGGCCGGGGCATGCGAGTGGTGCACAAAGAAGAAGATTTAAAATCTATGCTTGAAGAAGCCCAAGGTGAAGCCGAAAGAGCTTTTGGGAATTCCTCTGTTTTCCTTGAACGATATGTGGGGCGAGCCAAGCATTTGGAGGTTCAAATTTTGGGTGATCGTAAGGGTAATGTTGTACACTTGCATGAACGCGACTGTTCAGTTCAAAGGAGGTACCAAAAAGTGGTCGAGGTAGCTCCTTCAATTGGGCTGGATCCTAAGGTTGTAAATGAGCTTTGCCAAGCGGGTGTGGATCTCGCAAACAATGTCGGCTACAATAATGCAGGAACGGTTGAATTCTTATTGGATCAAGACACCAATGAATGGTTCTTTATCGAAATGAATCCAAGAATTCAGGTCGAGCACACCGTGACTGAACAAATTACTGGTATTGATATTGTTCGTTCTCAGATCTTGGTCGCCATGGAACATGATCTTCATGGAAAGCGGATTGGTATTCCTACCCAGGATCATATTCCTCGCAATGGATGCGCCGTTCAATGCCGTGTTACTACAGAAGATCCTGAGAAAGATTTTACTCCGGATTATGGTAAGATTTTAAGTTATCGATCTGCAGCTGGTTTTGGAGTCAGGCTCGATGGTGCAATGGGTGATACGGGGTCGATTATTACCCCTTTTTACGATTCTTTACTGGTTAAGCTTACCACCTCTGGTCCAGATTTACCGCAAGCATTGGATCGGATGCATCGATCTCTTCGCGAAATGCGTATCCGGGGGGTTAAAACCAACATTCCTTTCCTGGAGAATGTAATCACTCACAAGGATTTCATTCAGGGTAAAGCGACAACGCGGATGATAGATATCACCCCGAGTTTGTTTCAATTCAAAGCAAGACGAGACCGAGCTTCTCGCTTACTTGGTTATCTTGGTGAAGTCATTGTAAACGGTAACCCCCAGGTTAAAGGAAGAGAGCGAGTTAGTAATCCTCTCCCACTGATTGTCCCCGAGCATGATGCTCGAGCTGAACCACCTAGAGGTACCCGAGATTTATTGTTATCGATGGGGGCGCCTAAGTTTTCTCAATGGATGCGAGACCAGAAGCCTTTGATGATTACCGACACCACTTTACGTGATGCTCACCAATCTCTTTTTGCGGCCCGTATGCGTTCTCACGATATGTTATCCGTGGCTGATTTTATTTCGCGTCGCTTATCCGGTCTCTTTAGCCTTGAAATGTGGGGCGGTGCTACCTTTGACACCTGCATGCGTTTTCTTGGCGAATGTCCATTTGAAAGATTGAGAACCCTACGCGAAAAAATCCCCAATGTACTCTTTCAGATGTTATTACGAGGATCCAATGCCGTTGGGTATGCCAACTACCCTGATAATGTAGTCCGTGAGTTTATCATCCATTCATCCCAAGCAGGAATGGATGTATTTCGTATATTTGATTCTCTTAACTATTTACCAAATTTAAAAGTGGCCATGCAAACTGTAGCTGAGAAAACAAATTCTCTGTGCGAAGCTGCGGTTTGTTTTACGGGTGATTTTACCAACTCAAGTGAAGAAAAATATGTACTCAAATATTATGTAGATTTGGCAAAAGAATTGGAGAAGATGGGGGCTCATATCTTAGCAATTAAGGATATGGCTGGACTTTGTCATCCGATTGCGGCTCACAGGCTTGTCAAAGCCCTTCGCAACGAAACTTCATTACCGATTCACTTTCATACCCATGATTCGAGCGGTATTGCGTCAGCCTCTGTTTTAAAAGCAGCGGAAGCCGGAGTTGATGTCGTTGACCTTGCGGTCTCTTCTATGTCTGGGTGCACAAGCCAACCAAATTTAAATTCGGTTGTTCATGCATTACAAAACGCACCTCGATCGACAGGTCTTCAAGTAGATGCTTTAAACGAGCTGTCTATCTATTGGGAAGCCGTTCGTCAATATTACGCTCCCTTCGATACCTCTCCGCCATTTGGAAGCGCCGAGGTTTATCAACACCAAATGCCTGGAGGTCAGTACACCAATCTGCGGGAGCAGGCAACTGCTCTTGGCTTGGGTAAAAGGTGGCCTGATGTTGTTAAAACCTATCAGGAGGTTAACGAGCTTTTGGGTAATATTGTCAAGGTCACACCCAGCAGTAAATGTGTGGGTGATCTTGCTATCTTTCTCATTACCAAAGGTGTAAAACCAAGAGACTTGGCTAATTTACCTCCAGAAACTGGTTTTCCAGAGTCGGTCAAAGACTTGATGTCTGGAAACCTCGGGCAACCCAAAGGGGGATGGCCCAAAGATGTACAGAAAGTAATCTTAGGGGATCGAAAACCATTACGTGGAAGACCTGGTGCTACGGCCCCTAAAATTGATCTGCGACAAGAAAAAACAAAGATCAAGAAAAAGTATGGTAGTAAGTCCACGGATGATGATTTGTTTTCATCTCTCATGTATCCAAAAGTATATGAGGAATACAGAGAGTTTCGGGAAAAGTATGGCGACGTTTCAGTTCTCCCGACGACCGCTTATTTTCATGGACTAAATCCTGGCGAAGAAATTTCCATCCAGATCGAGGAAGGTAAGACTCTTTTCGTAAAACTACTCCATGTTGGAGAACCTGATGAAAATGGCGTCCGCTCTATAACCTTCGAATTGAACGGAAAGGCAAGAACCACGATGGTCCAAGATAAAAGTGTCAAAGGTGAGACCAAAGCCAGAGAAAAAGCAGATCCAGCTAACTCACTTCACATTGCAGCCCCCATACCAGCCATGGTCAGCGGCATCGCAACGAGTGTCGGTAAAACTATTGCCAAAGGTGAAAAAGTTGCAGTTCTTGAAGCAATGAAGATGCAAACTACTCTTTACGCTTCGTCAGATGGAGTCGTTGATGAAATTCTTGTAGCTGTCGGAGACTCGGTTGAATCCAAGGATTTAGTTGTTCGCTTACGTTAGTGCTAAAGCTTTTTATGGATCAACCGATTCTTTAAAAGGTGAGACTTTATATTTCCACCTCATTTCCTGATGCCGGAAGGTTTATCTTTGGCCTTTTCTTTTTGTGCGGTTGTTTTACTTTGCAGGGAAAGCCAATCCTTTTTCCAGAACTCAATTTAGAACGGGCGATTTGCCAATCATTGGGAGTTTCTCGAGAAAACTTAACTAAGAAAGAGTTACAAGATAACTTAAGAAGCTTGGATGCAAGCTCTCTTGAAATTAGGGACTTAACTGGACTGGAACATGCGACTAACTTGGAAATTCTTGTACTTCGGGACAATCACATAGAGGACTTAAGTCCGATCTCAGATCTTGCACACTTAAGGAAATTGGATCTATCTAGTAATCGTATTCGAAACCTTCGCCAATTGGTTTCTCTTTCCGGCAGTAAAATGAGAAAGAAGGTAGTTGATGTCCAACTCTCCTTGGAAGACCATAAAGTACCCCGAGCTCAAAAAGTGAAAATAATCCAAGAGTTGTCAGTTTTGGTCGAGCGTCTCAAACTAGGACCGTGGAGTTTGCGGGAGCTGAATTTAGCAGATAACCGACTACTTGGTCTTACCGGCATCGAGTTTTTAACTGATCTTACTTTTTTAAATGTTTCTAAAAATTCATTGATTGATCTTGAAGGTCTCAACCGCCTGAAGTCCTTGACCACCCTTTATGCCCAGCAAAACCAACTTGGACGCATCGAGTCTTATGTAGATGAAAATAAAAATAAAACTTACGACCAAGGTGAACCCATTGATGATCAGAGCGGAAATGGGAAGCGAGATATCGATCCTCTAGTCGAGGTTCAATCGCTTCCCCAACTAGCCCATCTTTATTTGTATAATAATCTCATCGAATCTATAGATTCGATTCAAGATTTGCCCAATTTAGTTACTCTTTTTGCTTCTGGAAATAAGTTGAGGAACATTTCTAAACTACAAAATTGTAAAAATTTAATAAGACTTTCCTTATCTGATAATAAAATTTCGAGTCTTGCCGGTTTGGGTAAACTTCGACGGTTACAATATCTTTACCTTGTCGAAAATAGGCTTTCTGACCTGCGTCCTCTTCGTGGTATGACGAGTCTGAAAGAGTTACATTTACAACGTAACCAACTGGTTGAGGTAAGACCAATTGAAACCCTTACAAATTTGGAAGTACTGTCTCTCTCCTACAACATGATCTACGATGTTAGGTTCACTGAACCCCTTACGAAACTAAAAAGGTTTTCTATGGCATACAATTGCTTTGTAAGCGACGCAGCTTCCTTGCAGGTTATGAAAGCCAAAGGTGGGCGAGTAACTATTGGTAATCAACGTACAAGGATACCGGAAGTCGAAAGTCTTGTGGCTTTTCTTTCGGGGTACCCCTCGGCAAATGAGGAGCTTGGGGATTATCTTGTAGCAAATGGGTACAATAATTTCATGGATTACATTGATGATCTGTCGATCACTGATGAAGAAAAGGCAAATGCTTTTAGAACTTGGGAAAAAACTTTTAAAAATGGTAAAAAGTTAAATGAGTTGCCCCCGACAAGATAATCAGCCTCACAGACAAAAGAATTATCTGGTTTCTAGGTATAACAAGGTCGCGAAGATTATGGTCGTGATAAAGCAAACGAGATAGACCAGCCTCAAAACTAGCTTCTGCATCCCGTGTGAGCGAACAAAGCTGTCCACAAATTTGTAATATTCCCGCTTAAATCTTTTTTTAAACGGTTTTTTTCTTTTTTTATTTTCCGAATTTAACATCTCCATTCTCGTCTAAGGCTAATTTAAAAAAGGAGCAAGCTTGGAGAATTCATGCTTCTATCTTTACATCTGCTGAATGTTAAAATAGGTGTTTTGTTTTCAATCAATGTCCATCAAGCAAAGGTCCATCCGCCAAGAGCGTAGTATAACCGGTAAATCATTACATACCGGAGAAGAAGTTTCGCTTACCATCAAGCCAGCGAAGGCGAATACTGGATATGTATTCCGCAGGATTGATTTATATGGACAGCCAGAAATTAAGCCCATCGCTGCGAATGTTACCGAATTGGTCAGAAGCACAACGATTTCCAATGGCAATGCAAAAGTTCATACGATCGAACATGTCCTTAGTGCATTGGCAGGTTCTGGGATCGATAATGCGATTATAGACCTTGATGCGAGTGAACCGCCTATTATGGATGGTTCTTCACGACCGTTTGCTAATCTTATTCTTGAGGCTGAGCCATGTGACTTGGATGAGGAAAGGCAATTCTTTAAACTTCCCAGTCCTGTATCCGTGACCGATGGTAACCGCTCGATGATTGCCTTGCCCTACGATGGGTTTCGGATTACTTGCACTTCGACCGATGAACGGGCGAGTCATGTTCAACACCTGTCGATTGAGTTAGATCCTGAAATCTACTTGGCCGAGCTAGCACCCGCTCGAACTTTTACACTGTATGAAGACATTGAGGAACTGTTGAAACTTGGAAAAATTCGTGGCGGCAGTCTTGATAGTGCAATTGTTATAAAGGGGGATAAAATTTTATCCAAGGAAGCCCTTCGTTTTGAGGATGAATTTGTTCGGCATAAAATCTTGGACATCGTAGGCGACCTGACACTTTTAGGAAAACCTTTACAAGCTCACATCATAGCAGTTCGCCCGGGACATTCTCTTAATGCAAGGTTGACGACGAAGTTGCACGAGTTAATGAGTCATGCAGAGAAACCCAAAGCGGCTAGCTCTTCACCTGCCAAGGGTAAGTCATTTGTATTACCTGACGAGACTGAGCTTGATGTAAGAAGGGTACTGGATGTTTTACCCCACCGTTTCCCTTTTGTTATGATTGATAAGGTCGTATCCATTGAAGGGGATCAAAAATTAGTTGGAATTAAAAATGTTTCAATCAATGAACCTTTTTTCCCCGGGCATTTCCCTGGTCATCCTGTAATGCCAGGAGTTTTGCAGCTTGAGGCAATGGCTCAGGCTGCGGGCATTCTTTTATTACGTAGAGGATCGGCAGAGGGTAAAGTCGCGTTTTTTATGAGTGCGGATAAGGTCAAATTTCGAAAGCCCGTAGTTCCAGGTGATCAATTGATTGTTACTGCGAAACTTGAAAAAGTCAGAGGTAACAAGATAGCTACAGCAAGTGTAGATTGTAGAGTAGGGGAGCAAGTTGTTTCCTCTGCTAGCTTAATGTTTTCGATTGTTGACGGGAAAGATGCTTTTTAAGATTAAATGGGCGTAAATATTCATTCTAGTGCGATTGTTGATCCCAAGGCAAAACTTGGTGAGAATGTGGTGATCGATGCCTTTGCGATGATTGGACCACAAGCTAGTATAGGCGATAACTGTCGTATTTTTCATCATGCAACTGTAGAGGGTCGGGTTACTCTAGGTTCGGGGAATCTCATTCATTCTTATTCTTTGATCGGGGGACTCACTCATGATCTGAAATACCAAGGCGGAGAGCCAGGTCTCGAAATCGGAGATAATAATATCTTTCGGGAATATGTGACTGCCCATGTGGCAACTGAAGAAGAGGATCTAACTGTGATCGGGTCTGATAATGTATTCCTCGCATACAGCCATGTTGCCCACGATTGCCAAGTGGGTAATCATTTAATAATGAGTAGTCATTCCGCACTCGGGGGGCATGTAGTCGTTCAGGATCATGTTAATGTAGGATGGAATGCAGGCGTTCATCAATTTTGTCGTCTTGGTAAGCATTGTATGGTTTCTGCGTGTTCAAAATTAGTACAAGATGTCCCCCCTTACATGCTTGCCGATGGATTTCCAGCGGAAGTCCGTTCAATTAATAAAATCGGTATGGAGCGAAATGGGTTTTCGAGTGATGAAATCGATGAAGTCCGCGGAGTTTTCAAAAAAATCTACAAGAGTGATTATAATCGGAGCCAAGCATTGGCTATTTTGTCGGATGATCAGAGTATAGCAGATAAACCTGTCCTGAATGAAATCATTGATTTTATTCAGAATAGCGGTAGGGGCGTTGCCTGACTTGGAATCTTACTCGAGTATTTGTTTTAATTTAATCTAAATTTCTCAACGACTTAAAGTATTCCCATGAATATATACCTGTTGAATGTCCATCACTAAAAACTAGGCGAAGTGCGTAGTTTCCAATGAGATGGAAATCTTTGATAATAACATGGTCAAAGTTTTCATTGTTGGAAGCTCCACCCCTGATTTTTCCGAAAATATCCATCTCACCTGCCTGATCAGCACTTGGGGAATGTTGACGAAGAAAGGAAGCATCCAAAAAATCCTCCTGCCCATCTGCCCAAAGTATGGCAAATGAGTTTCCGATAATTTCATATCGAGTGGGCATTTCCATAACCTAAATAAAGGAATCTAAGCTGTTCCCTGAAGACGGGGGTTCTGATGGATCACTCCCGCTTTTGTAGTAGGGGTCCATAACTTCATTCCGGTATGAACGACTAAAATCCTCGCCTCTTTCGGCAGCCCGGTTGAATGCTTGTACTTCTTTTTCAACTAAATCCTTGTGGAGATCTTTTTTCTGGAGATCCTCGTCTAAGCTGCGTTCGTCCCAGTATTTATCATTATGCAATTGGCTTGGAATAACTGTCGGTGGCAGGTTCGTTGGTTTTACGACTTCCCAGTCTGGTTTTCTTGTACAATCTATACCCGCGTCGTCTTGGTTATCGACACTTGGTAAAGGATTCCCTGCTTGGGGACATTCTAGCTGGGATTCCAAAGAATCTTCTCCACGCAGATTCCCACCTAATTCAAGAGGCTCTGGAGATTTTGTAACCCGTTGAGAGCTATCTTGAGCCATTTCTGGCAGATCTAATTTGGAAGCTTCATCTCTGCTTGCTTGAATCTCTTTAAATGCATTTTCATTAAGATTCGAGATACTTTGGCTAGATGAACTGTCCATACGATAAATTTGAAGTAAGGATGAATGATTTGCAAATTCAAATCATATTTTTAATTAGAGCATTTTAGCATTGCTCGATGTCCTACGATTCCATACACATAAGAAATGGCTAGAGATACGATAATTCTTGAATGCACAGAAGCACGCAAAGAAGGAAAACCTCCTTCTCGTTACATGGCATCCAGAAATAAAAAGCTCCAAACGGACCCAGTTGAGAAGAAAAAGTATAACCGCTTCCTTCGCCGCCATACTCTGCATCGCGAGATTAAGAGTTAATCCTTTCATTGCCCCCCAACGGGCACAATATTTACAATCTCTTCAGCAATATTTGCCAGGGATTGTGATGCTCTTCCCTGAGGATTTCCTATCACAGTAGGAATTCCATGATCTGCACCTTGTCTCACTTCCTCTACGAGAGGAATCTCACCCAAGAATACAGTTTCCAACTTCTGTGCAGTCAAAGGACCACCACCTTGGCCAAATAAAAAGCTTTTTTCACCGGTGCTCTCGTTAAGAAGATAACTCATGTTTTCTATTACTCCCAAAATGGGAACATTAACCTTTGAAAACATTCTCGCTCCGCGTCTGGCTACATCGACCGCTGCTTTTTGTGGGGTGGTCACAATTACAACTCCGTCTAATGGTAAAATCTGAGCTAACGAGAGTTGTGCATCTCCAGTCCCTGGAGGGAGATCAATCAGTAAGTAGTCCAAGTCTCCCCACGCAACATTAGATGCGAATTGCTGGATTGTTTTCATAACCATAGGACCACGCCAAACAACTGGGGTTTCTTCATCCACCAGCAAACCCATAGACATGACTTTTATTCCATAATTTTCAACGGGTTCCAGCAAATTTTCTTCGAGTGCGGTGGGTTGTTCTGATATCCCAAGTTGTAAAGGAATAGATGGTCCATATAGGTCACAGTCCATGACACCTACAGAAAAAGGTTTTCCGTTATCTCCACTCTGCCTGCTTAAAGCACAGGCAAGATTTGCGGTGACGGTTGACTTACCCACACCTCCTTTACCACTGGCAATCGCGATTATTCTTTTGACTCCGGCAAGGTTGTTTTTCTCGTTTTGAGTATTTCCCTTTTTGTCTTGTTTGAAAATGACTTGGATGTCGTGTTTTTTTACCGATGGTGCTTCCTCTAAAACTTTTTGAATCCCGGTCTTTATGGTATTTGGGAGAGTGGAGTCTTCTCCGCTTACTTCCACTTTTATTTTAGCATAGCCATCGGTAAAGCTCACATCAGTCACAAGCCCAAAGGAAACAATATCTCTGCTAAACCCAGGATATTTTACTTTTTTTAAAAGAACGAGAATGTCTTCTTCAGTTGTCATAATTAATGGAATCATCAAGGGTTCATTCATGACTATGGCAATGCAAAATTTAAGTTTTATAAATTTTGTTCCCGAAATTACTATTCATCATTAGCGAGTGTTTGCGCTTGCGAGATACGGTAAGTTTTAGATGGTAAAGGTATGAATGTGGATATTTACTGGTTTAGTATGAAGATAATTTCGCTTGGGCTTATTGGATGTACTTCGGTTCTTGGCCAAGGTAGTTCGACGATTGTACTTGGTCCAATCGAAGGAGAACTTGCCAAGAAGCAAATTGCATTGGATATCGAAGGTACACAAAAAGATCTACTCCCCCTTGCCACCAGAGCCATTCAAGCTCACGGAGCGCTTCGGTTAGCAAATTCTCAATCCAGTCAATTTGGAATTACTTTATTTTCTCAAGGAAGTAACATTGTCCAAGTTCGAATTTCTTCGGGAAAACCGCGAAAAATTATAAAAACCTTCTCACAAGAAGGAAATTCAATGAGGCAGGCAACTTTTCGAGCATTAGACCAAATGGTTTTGGCCATTACCGGGGTTCACGGTTTTTTTGATGGTCAACTTGCTTATCTTTCATCGCTATCAGGAAATAAAGAAATTTTTGTTTCAGATGCCTTAATGAGCACGGCTCGTCCGCAAACATCGTTTGGCAAAATCACTTTCAATCCGAGCTGGGATAATGCAGGCAAAGGGGTCTTCTTTACTAGTAATCGAAAAATATTTAATAATGTATACCATCTAGATTTTTCATCCCGTAAAATTTCTAATGTCGCAAGTTATAAAGGCAGTAATTTAAGAGCGGTTCAAAATCCCCGTACCAATCAAGTTGCATTAATCCTATCTGCATCAGGAAATCCGGAGGTTTGGCTGGCCGAAAGTTTGAGTAGCAAACCTCGAAAGGTTACCAATAACCGGAGTAATGAATCGGGTCCTTGCTGGTCTCCTGATGGGCGAAGAATGATTGTAACCTCAGATAGTCGGGGACGTCCTCAACTATATGAAGTTTCTTTATCTACGGGAAGACTTTCACGGATACCTACAAATATTAGTTCCCATTGTACAGAGGCATCATGGAACCCTACAGATGCGACACGGGTTGCATTTACCGCAGCAGTTGGAGGTGGTTTTCAAGTGTGCGAGTATAGTTTTGCCAAAAGGGAGACCAGGATTTTAACCCAAGGTACAAAGCATGGTATGCAACCAGTTTGGGCTAGGGATGGTCGCCATTTGTATTACACGGAAAGGGCTTCGACTGGAGCGACTCGTATTATGCTATTAGATACCGAATTTGATGAAGCAAAACCGGTAGCCTTGCATGATTCTTCATTTGGGCACTGTTCCCAAGCAAGTTTTTATTTCTATCGCTGACCCGAAAAAGCCCTCTGGAAAGCAGCTTTACAAGCTCTTCCTTGCTTTGTTGTAGAGCGAGAATTTACTCGCTCTGGTGCTTAATTCGCAATAATTCCAAAAAATGGGCTTTTCAAAATGACCTTACTTACTTCAATCCTTACTCGCCGATCGCTTGCTGGCATGGTTCAATGTCTGGATTTAAAAACAGACGGTGCTGTGGGGGCAGAAGTGATTGATCTCAGTCTCAGCAAGATTGTTTTCGACTTCTTTTGCCTAGATACGCAAGATAGATGCTAGGTTGCTCACGCCATATTCAAAGCACTAACTAGTGGAGGTATGCTATTTCCTTTGCAGTTTTGGAAAAAGATCTTCGTGATAAATAAAGTTAAATATTCAAATTAAATGAAAATTCTTGTACTTGGTGACATTGTCGGCCGCCCCGGTCGTAAATTTCTTACCGATTTTCTTGCTGACTACCGAAGAAAAGAAAAGATCGATTTCTGTATCGCTAATGGGGAAAATGCGGCCGGAGGTGCAGGTATAACCGCTAAAACAGCGCGTGAAATTATGAAGGCTGGCGTCGATGCCATTACTCTTGGAGATCATGTCTGGGATCAAAAAAATTTTAATAATGAGATCGATGACTTGGATTTCGTTTGCAGACCCGCCAACTTACCAGATTCAAACCCAGGAAGCCATTATCTTATTTCTGATGCTGGTGGTATAAAGGTCGCTGTATTCACTGTCCTTGGTCGTACTTTTATGGGCCCAAAGGTATCCTGCCCCTTTGTTACTGCTCAGAGTTTATCGAATAAATTAGGTCAAAAGGCAGATGTGATCATTTGTGAAATCCATGCTGAGACCACATCAGAAAAAGAATCCATGGGCTGGCATTTAGACGGCCAGGTTAGTCTTGTTTTTGGCACCCATACACATGTTCCTACTGCGGACGGCCGTTTACTTCCCAACGGTTCCGCATACCAGACAGATCTTGGTATGACCGGGCCCCGGGAGTCCGTGCTTGGAAGGGAAATTGATGCCTGCCTAGGCCGTTTTTTGGATGGTATGCCCCGGCGTTGTCCGGTTGCGGAAGGGGATGTAGGCATGCAGGGCTGTGTTATAGCATTTGATGATGCCAATTACCGACTACCAAAGTCTATCACTCGCATTGAGTTGCGAGCAGATGAACTTGACCAAGGTTTAGTTTCGACGTCCGCCGAGTAATCCTAGCCGAAAGGCATAATAAAGAAGCATGAGTAGGGAACTGGCAAATGCCGCAACATAGGTCATGGCCGCGGCGTTCAATACCTTTCTTGCTCCTTCAAGCTCTTTATCCACCACATAATTTCCTTTTTGCAAGCAAGTAAGGGCTCGTTTGCTTGCATCAAATTCAACGGGCAGAGTAACGAGTGTAAAAACAGTAGTGCACCCAAATAATAAAACCCCTAGCCAGGAAAGTGATGCCCCGGTTGCGGTTTGAGCTCCACCCATAAAAAGAGCAATCATGATCACAATCATGGAAAGTCCGCTCCCTAAATTTGCCACCGGTACCCAAGCTGAGCGAAAAGATAAAAGGGCATATGATGTAGCGTGCTGAATGGCATGGCCAACTTCGTGCGCAGCTACACCAAAGGCGGCCATTGAGTTGCGGTCATGAACATCAGCACTCAGCCGTAGAGTTTTACTGGTCGGGTCATAGTGGTCGCTCAGTTTCCCACCTACACGCTCCACACGCACATCGTGGATATTATTATCAGCTAATATTCTTTTGGCGACCTCTGCACCCGTGAGGCGAGAGCGAGTGGTGAATTGGCTGTATTTTTTAAAACGGCCCTTGGTGATACTGGATGCATAGAGGCTGAAGCCCATGCCTATCATGATAACAAGAAGGAATAGTGGATCGAAAAACATAATAATTTATAATTAGTATCGTACCTCAAAATTAGATTTGCTCAAAATAATTATTATATTTCTAGCATTTATCTGATGAGAATGCTTTCTTCTTTCTTTGTTTTACATTTATGTTGAAGTTGGCATGATCAGAGTGGTTTTCTAAACGCTCTCTACCTGTATTTTTGCCAGATGAATTCAAAAAAAACATACATTGCTGTTGATCTAGGTGCGGAAAGCGGTCGAGTCCTGGCTGTAAATTTTGATGGCCATACTTTATCGCTTCAAGTCATTCATTCGTTTCCTAATGGACCCGTTGTGTTAAATGGATCCATTCATTGGAATGTTGTAGGCTTGTACAATGAAATACTAATTGGTTTAGCCATGGCTCAAGCCGAGTATGGGAAAAGCCTTCAATCAATCGGTGTTGATAGCTGGGGGCTGGATTATGGACATCTTGATATCCATGGGCATCTATTAGGAATGCCATATCATTACAGAGATGAGCGAACTCTCCCGATGCTCGACTTAGTTCATCGACAAGTTGACCGGAAGGAATCTTTTGCTCGAACCGGGATACAACCCTTATTTATCAATACCCTTTTTCAATTAATGGCGGAGAAAGAATCGGGCCAGGCATGCATGGATCGCTCAGACCAGATGCTGTTTACTCCAGATCTTATAAATTTTTGGCTTACGGGAAAAAAGGGAAATGAGATAACGATGGCAAGTACCAGTCAAATGCTCAGCCAAGAATCCCGTACATGGGATCTAGAATTTTTGGAAAGCCTTGGGCTTCCTACCTGTTTTCTTGGAGAGCTCTGGGAACCAGGTCATCTTGTAGGCCCCGTACAGGGAGCAGCTAAGAATAAGATTCAATGCGATCACCTGCCAGTTTATACCGTGGGCTCTCATGATACTGCTTCAGCAGTTGCTGGTGTACCCGCGGTTGGAGAATCAGATTTTGCCTACCTCAGTTCAGGTACCTGGAGTTTAATGGGAGTGGAAAATGATAAGGCATTGTGTGATCCGATCAGCGAAAAGCTTGGGTTTACCAATGAGTTTGGAATCAGTGGAGATATTCGGTACCTCAAAAATATAAGTGGACTATGGATCGTACAAGAATGTCGTCGCCATTGGAAAAGTATGGGCGAAGATTTCAACTATACTCAGCTAACTCATATGGCTAAGGAAGCAACCCCATTTGCCTCCATCATTGATGTGGATGATCCCATTTTTTCTTCCATGGGAGATATGCCATCCAAAATCGGTATGAAGTGCCAAGAAAGTAGACAAGCACCTCCATCGACTAAAAATGAAACCGTCCGGATCGCTCTTGAGGGATTAGCTTTGAAATATCGAGAAGTCCTAGAAAATTTGCGAAGCCAGACAGGCAAATCTTTACAAACTCTTCACATTGTTGGAGGTGGAACCAAGAATGAATTACTTAACCAAATGACCGCCGACTCTACAGGATGTGAAGTGGTTGCAGGGCCTGTAGAGGCAACATCTGTCGGTAATGTTTTAGTTCAAATGATGGCTGCGGGGGAAATTTCATCCCTTGCCCAGGGTAGGGAGATTGTAGGCAATTCTTTCGAGCCTCAAAGGTATGAACCTAATCCCTCCGATGAGTGGGATCAAGCATACGGTAAAATGCGCGGTCTCGCCGTCCTCAGATCTTAATTTATGAAATCACAAGCCATTTGGAAAAACTTACCTAAAATAGGGATTCGCCCCACCATTGATGGGCGTTTAGGGGGAGTCCGGGAGTCTCTGGAAGAGCAAACGATGAACCAAGCAAAGAAGGTAGCTTCCTTAATTCAGGAAACCCTAACATACCCCCATGGTGAGCCCGTGCAGTGTGTGATTTCCGATTCATGCATTGGTGGAGTGGCAGAAGCCGCCCAGACCGCAGATCAATTTTCCCGTGAAGGGGTGGGTGTTTCGCTCACCGTGACCCCTTGCTGGTGTTATGGGTCTGAAACTATGGATATGGATCCACTCATGCCAAAAGCAATTTGGGGATTCAATGGAACGGAAAGGCCAGGTGCGGTTTACTTAGCCGCGGCTTCCGCTGCTCATGCCCAAAAAGGAATTCCAGCATATAAAATATATGGAGAGGATGTACAGGACTCATCCGATGATTCCATTCCCGAAGATGTGCAGGAGAAAATCTTCCGCTTTATCCGTACTGGGCTTGCAGTTTCGATAATACGAGGAAAATCCTACCTTTCCATGGGAGGCACATCTATGGGTATTGTAGGCTCTACGGTAGACCCAGCTTTTTTTGAATCCTACTTAGGTATGCGGGTTGAATTTACCGATATGTCCGAATTTTCCCGGCGTTTGAATGCGGACCTTTTTGATCAAGAAGAATATAAACGGGCAAAAGATTATGTAAAAACTAACTTTATTGAGGGAGCTGATTACAACGCAGAAGGCAAGCAAAGGACCCGGTCTCAATTAGACCAAGAATGGGAGACCTCTATAAAAATGTGCCTGATCGCCCGTGACCTTATGGTCGGTAACCCTAGGTTGGCAGAAAAAGGGTGGGGGGAAGAAGCACAAGGACATCACGCGATTGCCGCAGGTTTCCAGGGGCAGAGGCAATGGACTGATCATATGCCCAATGGTGATTTTATGGAAGCCGTCCTCAATTCCAGTTGGGATTGGAACGGAAAACGACCACCTTATGTACTTGCCACTGAAAATGATGCCCTGAATGGCGTCTGTATGTTGTTTGGTCAGTTGCTCACCCACTCAGCTCAAGTATTTGCAGACCTCCGCACATATTGGAGCCCCAAGGCAGTCGAGCGTGTCAGTGGGAAAAAGCTGACAGGTCTTGCTGCGCATGGAATTCTTCATTTGATCAATTCCGGACCCGCTGCTTTGGATGGCACTGGAGAACAGTGTGATTCTCAAGGCAGCCCGACGATGAAACCTTATTGGCAAATCACTGATGATGAAGTTGCAGCCTGTAATCAATCCACGAGCTGGCATCCTTCCATTTCAGAATACTTTCCGGGGGGTGGTTGGTCTACCCGCTATAAAACAAAAGGAGGTATGCCTGTCACAATGACCCGTTTAAATATTGTAAAAGGCCTTGGTCCCGCCCTGCAACTTGCCGAGGGATACACCGTTGAGCTTGATCAAGATGTGCATGATGCTTTGGACCAGCGCACCAACCCAACCTGGCCAACTACATGGTTTGCTCCTCGCCTTACCGGGAAAGGAGCTTTTGTAAGTGTTTATTCTGTTATGGACGCCTGGGGCTCCAACCATTGCGTGATGACCCCGGGGCATGTGGGAGCTGACTTTGTAACTTTAGCTGCCAATCTTCGCATACCTGTCTACATGCATAACTTGGAAGGCGAACAAATATTTCGCCCATCTTCGTGGACTGCCTTTGGAACTGCCGACCAGGAAGGAGCTGATTTTAGAGCGTGTGAGAAACTCGGACCTCTTTACACAACTTACAAGTAAATACCGGATTTGGCTACTTTTTGCGCTCGTATTCCTCGTGCAGTTTGAGGATAGCCTCTTTCAATGACTTAGCCGCTTCTGCTTCCACGCTTTGCTTTGTTTTCATCGCACTTACCAGTACTTCATGAGAAGCAACCAACAATTTATTGTAATGAGGGGCGCTGGATTTAATTCTCTGAATCAAAAAGTATTCCGCCACTATCTTTTGAATGTTCGAGGCATGAGACTCCTTCGTCGCCACCCAACGAGTTAATTGATTTTGGGATTGAGCATCATTTTTGACACTCAACTGATGGATAAGTTTTGATGCTTTATCTATGGTTTTATGATCCTCTAGCATTTGTTCAAAACGCAACTGGTCGGTGTACACTCCACAAGGTACTTGGCAGTGGCCTAAAGCCTGCGAGGTTGAGAAAGAATAAAAGATAGAACTAATAAGAAGGAGAGTTTCAAGTTTCATAAATGTAAGAGTTGTTGATAAAATATAATTACACTCAAAATATGTTGGTGAGAAAGCCAAGTCAAACCGATCAGAAATCCTGTATAATTTTTATACAAGTATTTTATTATGACCATCACACGTGTTTTTTTCTGGAATGTAATTGATCGCCAAAAGATAAAAATACTCGGATTCTCTTATTACGAAGGGGATACCTTATATGCTTCACTTGTTTTGAGGTCCTTCAATCCCGGGCACACCACCATCATTCTTACACTATTTTACTACCCCATGGTTGTGGTATAAAAAAGTCTGGTTATTTACTTTAAGGCCAAAAATTACTTCAACTGCGAGAATTTACTGTTTAGATCAAACCAAAAGGGGAGAGTTATGTGAATCCGCTTACAAACCGGCATTGATGGTTTTTATTAACTGTTGCATGCGAGATGAATCAGATTTCATTTAAGTAAGTTCAATCTTTAATTCAAACAAGCAGCACCAGTCAGATGTATATGGAAAGTTCTATTGTTTTACCCTTCAATAAAATCCTTTGTCATTGCGAAATGATAAGAATAATACAAAATGAATAAATCGTCCGAGTTAAATCAAAAAGTTTTCTCGAATGTTTCAATATTAGCGGGAGTAGCTCAGTTGGATAGAGCATCGGTCTTCTAAACCGGTGGTCGTGGGTTCGAATCCCACCTCCCGCGCCATTTTGAACTAAGTGAATAGTTTTGAATGGAGCAGAAGAAGGTTTAATTTAGCAGTTTATAAATTATATTTTAAGATGAATAATGTTGAATAATTTGACATTTTTTAATGATAAACTGACAGCAAGTAGACCATGAAGTCATGATATTTCTAAAAAGACTTCTCAGCTTTGACATTATTTAGTCAGTTATAAAAAATGATTCCTTAATGCAGGTAAAAAATCTTTGCTTCAAAAGTGTAGTCAGATTTATTTTTGAAAGTGGCTGGAATCGAACGAATGATGGCGGGCTCTGACTTTTGAAAACAAAGAGTAAACAACCACCGACTTTGTCGGGGTGCCTGCGGCAGAACCAACCACCTACATTGGTGCTTGCCGCCCTAGGGCACCCACTGCTTTGCAGCACGGTCGCTATGCTCTCTGTTCTCTCGTTCCACTCGGTTGTCGGGGCGAGCGGCCTATTCGTTATTTAAAATTCACGATTTCGCCACCTGCAGCAGACCGCTGACCTCCTGGCGGATAAAAAAATCCTTTTTTTCATAAACTTCCGATTTGGGTCGGAATCAGACTTTTGAGGGAGGTGTAACTGCCGTACTGCCCAGGCGCGAGGTACCGGGTGTTCGACGACTTACTTTAAGCTTCAATTATATTGCTCCCATTAAAGATGAGATTTTAGGGTGGTAAGAAAGAGCTGCTAAGAAATAAGTCCGACATTTAATCGTTGATCAATTAGTGAAATACAAGATTGTTGAAAACTTGACTGAATCACCCACACCCATTTCTACCTCGACACCTACGACGGCTTGCTTGATTCGTATTTCGAAAAACTTTGAACATTTTGCAGATGATATCATCTCCGATCTTGATGCTTCTCTGACAAAACGATTAGGGCAGGAATACTTTCTGTTAAAATGTGAAGATCCGAGTAAAATCCGAAGTTCAGACGCGACTCGTTACATTAGGTGGAATCTCGCGATGGACCATGCCTGGCCCTGTCGGCCGGAAAAAATGAAAGATTTTGTAGAGAAAGGAGCCAGAGCCCTTTTTCAGAAGTTCGGTGGATGTAATTTACAGGGCATTTTCATAGGGATTTTAGATGCCAGTTCGACTCACAACCCTTACAAGTCTATGGCGTCTAATCTTCGAGGACGCACGCTGCAGTTATTCGCCCACGAACTGGGGGCATTTAAAGATGTTGAAGGACAGAACCCAAAAGCTCAAAGTCTCTTCTGTTTAGTCGGGAAGGAAGGGCTTTATTGTGGAGTGCATAGTCCTTTGCAGGCAAATGGTTTTTATCCTGGAGGAACAAAATTTATCAGCCAAAAAGCACCTCATACCATTAGTCGTGCTGGAGCGAAAATAGCGGAGGCATTGCATTACCTGAAGCTGCACCAACCACTACCAGCTACGGGAAGTCATTGGTTAGAATTGGGAGCTTGTCCGGGTGGGATGACTTCTGAACTGCTTGAGCGAGGGTATCAAGTAACAGCAATTGATCGAGCGCCTCTGGATGAGCGCCTCAAGGGTCGTAGGGGCCTGAGTTTTAAGAAGGGGGATGTGGCACGCTATAACCCTGTTCCGCAAGCCCAGTTTGATTGTCTGCTCTGTGATATGAATGGCGATGTGGAAGTTTCACTGAAGCAAGTGGTCCGATTATCTGAAAGCTTGATACCAGGAGGTCTTATTTTATTTACTTTAAAAACTCCTGGCGTCACCACTTTTAAGGAATGTAATTCCCTCTATCACCGAGCGATTGAAAGGGCAAAGGCCGGTGGTCTGAAGCAAATTGCATGCACTCACCTGACTTATAACCGACATGAGTTTACGCTTTTTCTAAAGAAAACTCATTGAGGCAAATCATTTAGGTTTTTCATTTCCGCAGTGGTGTAAGAATCCATTTCAGTGATTCCCGTAATAGCGATCTAGCTGAAGTTGAGTATCGGGACATAGCTTAATTTTTTTATTTGTAGAAAAGGTCAATCGAAGACTATTAATTGTCGGTGAGTAATTTCAAAAGGATGCATCTTATTGCCGGAACCATGGCGATTGTTTTCCTTGTTTGGTTTACTCCAAGGTTAGTGGAGGCAATGGTGCAGAATTGGCAAGATGCATTTGGGTTAGCTGCGAGTATCGTGCTGGGAGGATATATGATCGGTTGCCTTGCTGGCTTAGTCGTGAATTTTATTCTGATGTTTTTTCAGGAAAATTAGTTTTGAGTAGTCATTGCACTCTATCTGGTAATCTGTAAGACCAGGAAAGTGGGTATACTATCGGTCAATATTTTTCGGGAACCCTGTTTTCTTCAGGCAGAGGGGCGGGTGTGTTACTTGTACATTGAACTGTAATTCCTCCTCTTGCTGTCATCCTGGGGGGGGGACAATGAATGATTAAAACTGTACGCAATTGCTAGTTGGAGAAACTTTCCAACTGAATCCAATATGTTTCTGAGGTTCTTGGTCTAGAGCCTAAATTAATCCGGGCTTGGTAGCTTTGTGAAAAATGGAAGATAGACCAAGATGCAAGCAAGGGACATGGTGACGAAAAGGTCTTGATAATAAGGCATTTCAAAAATACCAATTAAAGATATAGATTCAGCTAAGGCCAAACCGATTACAAAAACCGGAAGTTTATTTAGCGATCTGGGAAAGACTAGAACCCGAATAGCAAGGCTACTTAATAGCAAGGCAACAATAAGAGTGCCCGGTAACATTTCAATAGCCTCCTTTTCCGGGTTTTCGGTTCCAAGCAAAAAGCGATATGAAAAGGTGCACGAAAAAAGAATTACCCAAATAATCCACAATGAAAACTTTGAAGAATACACCCTATCACCGAGATTAAGCTGAGGATTTTTGTCAATTTACTAATCTAACAGGTCTGTCTCTCGATTACAGACCTGATAGTCAGACGCTTTTGATGGGTTGCCACCTTAATAAAGACTACCGGATGGCTACCTTTTCGGTTCCGAATTCCCCGGCTCATCCCTTGTTATGGGTAAGGCAACTTGTGGGATTAGAAATAATTTCATCCGCCTGCAATCCCGATGAAATTATCGAAGGATTCTATGTTCCTTGCACTCCGAAGATCACTCTATTTCAAACTTTACCTGCACACGAACCCGGATAATGAGTTCTTGAGGTGCTTGAATTGGAACATCACTGGCCATCATTGCACCAGACTCCATCATGCTACGTCTAGCTTGGATGGGGCGGTTGGAATGTGAAGTTTCTTGGATTGTCAAAGGTAGCCCAACTTCTGTGTCCAATGCATTTGTCATCATCTCAGCTTTTACAAGAGCGTTTTTTACAGCTAAGATCCGGGCCTCTTCTTCCATTGCCTGCGTATCTTCAACGGTAAATGAAAGGGATTCAAAATTATTTCCTCCAGATTCAATAATCAATTCCATATATTCCCCAACACGGTCAAGATCCCGAACTTTTACCATGAGGGTATTGGTTGCCCGATAGCCTACGACCAAGGGTGATTGATTTTTGCGATACTGATGTTGAGGGGAAAGTGAAAAACGGGTGGTTTCAAGGTCATCTTCCTGAATATCTTTTTCTTTGAGGACAGAAATAATCTCAGCGATAGAGGCATTGTTAGCTCGGGTTGCTGCTTTTGCACTCTTCGATGTGGTCAAGACACCGAAGCGTAGAATGGCAAGGTCGGCAGGAGTTTCGACCACACCTTCACCGGTCACCTGAATCCACCTAGGATCTAATTTCTCATTTGCAGGAGATACTATGGTAGCAATCAAAAAACAAAAGATCAGGAGTGTTTTGGTGATAAGTTTCATTTCCTTAGCTATTGCAGAAATATAAAGTGTTTTCAAGTACTCTTATTATACAGCAAACGCTTACCATGTAACTATTACAGGGAGTTTTAAATGCCTCTGCGACCGCTGTGGTGGTGAACCCCATTAGGTCGATCTGGTTACTTCTACTTTTGACAACAGAGTGACCCTTCTGGTGATTTTGAATGGTTCCAATCACTCATAGAATGTTAAAAACTTTATTTAAGTGTTTGATGTTTTCTGAAATTGAAGAATATCCTCTACCTTTTTATTAAACTTGCTATGAAATCAATATTTGGTCCTCGCCCTTCATATTATACACGGATGTTACGGGAGAATCCCCAGACTGGTTTGGGTTTTATTTTTAGCTTTTTTCTGATTATTGGTTGCTCACCAAGCTCGACCGATGATCCTGCAGTTTTAAAATCTGATAAACCTGAGGTTGCCCTTAAGGATATAGCCGGTATCAATCCAGATGAAGTATTCTTAGAGGAGGTAGTTATTGAGGAGGTTACAATTGATTTTGATGATCTGTCTTTCGTTAAAAAAGCAGACTTGGGTGTAAATGAAGATAATTTGCATTTATTAAAAGCCAGGGACACTCTTTATTCCGGTGGCGTGCACAGCTTTTACGATAACAAAAAATTGGCGTTGAGATATAGCGTGAAAGATGGTCTGAGAGATGGCCCATATGAAAAATATTTTGAAAATGGAAATCTCAATCGAAGGTGCTCCTTTAAAAAAGGTAAATTACACGGAAGCTTTACAAAACTTTATCCAAGTGGAAAGCCTGCGAGTAAGGGACAATACCTAAATGATATGGAAGTGGGGGTTTTTACTTGGTGGCATGAAAATGGGCTTCGTTCAGAGCAAGGAGGCTTTAACAAAGGGAAAGAGCATGGGGTGTGGATGTACTATTCAGAAATAGGCACAGTTCTAAAGAGGATTGTCTTTTATGAGGGTGAAGAGTTGTTAGTTGAAGATGGGTATTAACCTCTTATTCGCTTCCTTGATATTTTCTGTTTGCTTGAAATTATGCACCTTTTGTATGTATGAGAAATGAATAGCTCTCTGATTCGTTTTTGCTTTCTCATGTTTTTCCAATTTTTTACTTGGGGAGCTTGGTTCACGACTCTTGGCTTGTGCCTCGGAAGTAATCAGTTTGGGGCTTACACTGCTGCCGCCTACGGTGCCGCTCCCCTCGGAGCGATGATTGCTCCTTTATTTCTGGCTGTAATCGCGGATCGCTTTTTCCCATCACAGGTTGTGATGGGTTTCCTATTCATAGTTGGAGGTATTTTACTTTTAATGGTGCCAGAAGTTCTAGGTGCTGGCAATGGGGATATGATGATTACCCTTTTACTTGGAAACATGTTGTGTTTTATGCCAACTCTTGGTTTGGCAAACTCGATTGCGTTTGCAAACTTGGACAGACTGGAGTTTCCAAAGGTTCGTGTTTGGGGTACGATTGGCTGGATTGCTTCAGGTTTTTTGGTTGGGCTTTTGGGATGGTCGGCAAAATTTGAAATTTTCTATTTGGCTGGCACCACATCCCTAATCCTAGGCGGCTTTTCTTTTTGCCTACCCCACACGCCTGCACCTGCTAAAGGCAAGCCGGTGAATATAAGGGATTTATTTATGCTCGACGCTTTTAGTCTCCTAAAGCGCCCCGCCTTTTTTGTTTTTATTCTTTGCTCTACTCTAATTTGTATCCCCTTGGCCTATTATTACGGAACTATGAGCTATTATTTGGGCAATACTGGCTTTGTTCAACCAGCTTCTACCATGGCAATCGGGCAAATATCTGAAATCTTTTTTATGCTTTTGATACCCTTCTTTTTTCGCAAGTTGGGGGTAAAGAAAATGATTTTAATTGGTATGCTCGCATGGGTTTTACGGTATACTTTGTTTTCAATCGGTGCACCTGAGCAAGTGCAATGGATGATTTTTATGGGCATTGCCTTGCACGGTATATGTTACGACTTCTTTTTTGTGACTGGATTTATGTACACGGATAAAGAGGCACCATCAACTATTCGTAATCAGGCACAAAGCATGTTGGTCTTTTTTACGCAAGGTTTGGGTATGTATGTGGGATATGGCGTTTGTTTTGGCATTTTTTACCAAGTTCCATCCTCATTGTTTGGGATATCGCTTGACTTTACCTCATGGGGTAGGGGCGTACCGGGTTTTGGTGAACTGGATCAGTCTATTAATGCCTTAAGGGACGAAGGAACAAACAATATGTTAGAACAGTTTGGGCAAATGTTTGCAGTCAATATCCCGGCAGGGTTACCAAGCGAATTACTTGTATCTACTATGGTTGAGTGGAAGGATTATTGGATGTTTCCAGCCCTCATGGCAGTTACTGTTGCTGCTGTTTTCATGCTTTTTTTCTGGGATAAGGGAACTGATGGAACCGACAGCGACTAGCAGGACACAGGCAATCTTCCAAGAAAAATTTAATTCTAAAGCGAGGAAGCTGAAAGCTTGGTAAAGGACTCTACCTGTGGAGTCATAGCACGAATTTCGCGACTCATGTTGTTCAGGTTTGCTTTGGACATTTGTATTTTTTCCTTCGCTGCTGTTTGTAGTTCCCCTGTGATCTGATTAAGGCGAACTAGTAGATGCTCCAGTGAAGAAATGGTTTGCTCAACCATTTCGTTAGCCGAATCACTGACCAAATCTTGGAATTTCGAAAGTTGGGCATTAACCTTTCTTTTGATCTCTTTTGTCTCCGCCAGTAAGATTCGTTCATGGGGGACGCGTTTAAGATCACTTGCTAACCCAAACTTGGAGAGGATCCAGATAATCCATTTTGATGGGTCAAGTTGCCAAGGTTTGACCCCGTTTCGGTAATCCCATTGGAATTCATGGTGATAGTTGTGATAACCTTCGCCCATCGTGAAAATTGCGGCGATCCAACTGTCACGAGCACTATGGCTGGTTGAGTAGGGTCGGTTACCAATCATGTGACAAAGTGAATTTATGCAAAAAGTAGCGTGTTGAACCATGACCACTCGGGCAACACCAGGAATGAGAAGGCCTCCTAACGCACCGGCTGTAGGGCTAAGATTTCCAGTACCGATAGCGTATAGGTAGCCAATGAGGGTCGGGACACCAAAACTTACAACAAACGAAATGAGATGTACCCATTTGAACTGCCACATCACCAATTTATCTTTTTTGAGGTCGGCTACATTGTCAAAAGGAAGTTCGGGTTTGAGTTTAAACATCAGCCAACCCATGTGAGCCCAGAACACCCCCTTGGAAATGTCATAAGGATCATCATCTGTATCGACATGTTTATGATGCCTTCTGTGCTCAGCACTCCACCAGAGGGCTGAGTTTTCGAAAGCAGCTGCACCGAAGAGCAAGACAAACAGTTTTACGGGCCATTTTGCTTTAAATGCTTGGTGAGAAAACAAGCGGTGGTATCCGAGTGTGATACTCATGCCAGTTGCCAAATAGAAAAATAGGAATACAGAGAAAATGATCCAGTCCCATCCGAAGGTCCAAAAATACCATGGTACAGCGGTGCAGGTTAGTAAAGCGGTGGTAATAAGAAAAGTACTGGTAACCCATTCCACACGATTAAATGGTATGTTTTTGAACATGAAATGTTCATAGATTTTGTAACCTTATTAGTCGAGCTTTATTTTTAGATTTTAACTCATTGGGTGAATGTGGGAGTAAGTTTTATCTTGTCGACTACCAAAAATTGAATGTAAGTATCTTTACTGTTTAACCCCAATCCTTAGCGCCAATGAAAATATTAAAAATTCTTTTTTCCTCTTTCCTTCTTTTTTGTGTTTCAATAGGGTCGGGATGTTATTTGTCTAAAGCTGGATCTTATCTAGCTGACAAAAGCAAGTCAGCTTACAATTCCACTAAATCTGCACTCGGGTTTGACCAAAAACAAAAATAACCAAACTAAGAAATTATAAATGAAAATTTTAGCTCTCTTCTCCCTCTCCTTACACCTGTCCGTCTTGTTATTTGGGGCTCACCATGACATCTTACACTTCCCAGGTCATGATGATCCTGGAAAAGGGAAATCGATCGTACTGGTTGCAGGTGATGAAGAATATCGCTCGGAAGAAAGTATGCCGATGTTGGCCAAAATCCTTTCCAACAAACACGGCTTTGAGTGTAAGGTTATTTTTTCTTGGGACAACTCAGGGAAATATATTGATCCAAATAATCAGATGGGAATCCGCGGGTGGCATCATCTAAAAGCTGCGGACTTGATGATTATTGGTACTCGGTTTCGGCAACCTAACTCAGAAGATGCTAAGCACATCACCGATTTTCTAAACGCTGGAAAGCCAGTTATCGGCATAAGAACTTCAACGCATGCTTTTACCGGCAATGGAAGCTTTGGAGGTAAGATTCCATTTGGGCAATTTGGTCCTGCTATAATGGGTGAAGGATGGGTTAGTCACCACGGTCGTCACAAAGTTGAGGGAGCACGTGGAGTGGTTGAGCCTTCCAATGCATCCCATCCCATTCTCTCCAGCGTTTCAGATGTTTTCGCACCGTCGGATGTGTATGGAATTAACTCACTAACCACTCAAGATACCATCCTGATGAGGGGTGCTGTTACGAAAAGTTTGGCACCCAATTCCGAATTGGTTGATTCGAAGAATGAACCTATGCAACCCCTCGCTTGGTTGCATCCTTACACTGCGCCAAACGGGAAAAAAGGAACCACCTTTTGCACAACTATGGGGTCATCAGTGGATTTGGTGAGCGAAGACTTACGAAGAATGCTTGTCAATGCAGCCCATTTCTTAACCGGCAGAAAAGTACCCCAAAAGGCAAATGTTGCATATGTTGATCCCTTCTACCCTTCTTTTTACGGATTTATTAAAGACAAAAATTACTGGAAGAATCTAGGCATGCAACCCAAGGATTTTGGGCTAGGAATGAGTCCATCTGCAACTGATCCAAAGGGGACTCCACCCTGGAATTACAGGGATTTTCCCTCGGATAAATAGCAATTTTTACTTGTTTGTTTTTTCGATTATGAAGCTGTGATCTACACCCGCCTTTTTTTTAGCATTATCCGCAAGTGTTCGATATTTTTTCGCTTTTTGGAAGTAAGTTGACTTAAGTTTTTGGTGATGAGGCCTTTGTCCGTTTAACAAAGCATGGGAAGGGTAGGGTGGTGATAAGCTTTGCAGGTCAGCTAATGTTTGAAAGGTTTTTGCCCGTGATTCATAATTCTTAATCCTTTCCGAAAAAGTCCGCTTTTGTTTCTGCCTGCAACTGCTAGGCACAGCAAGGCAGGTAATAAATATAATAAAATTTGAAATAAAAATCCTTACCATCTTATGCTCAGTTACCTTTCTTATATGACTAATGTGGGGATGCTGTTCGATCCAAAATTTTTATGGATTTAGGCTGACCCAATTGCCATGACTTGATACTGTGTTCATTACATGAGCGATGGCACAAAAATAATTTTGATCAGGCACGGTGAAACCGAATGGAATCTAACCGGTCGATGGCAAGGGCACGCAGATTCTCCCTTAAGCGAAAGAGGGGTATCACAAGCTGTTGCTTTGGGGGAGCGTTTGAAGGGGGAAGAATTAGACTATTTTTATTCTAGTGATTTAGGAAGGGCTCAGCATACCGCCAGACTTGTTGGAGGTCCATCTGGTTGGCATCCCATTTTGATGGAATCGTTGCGTGAGCTAGACCTTGGTGTACTTGAAGGTTTAACCACTGAGGAGATGCTTAAGGCGAGCCCGGGTGAGTATCAATCTTTTCGAAATAACGGACCAGAGTATCAGGTCCCTGGTGGTGAAAGCTTTCGTCAGTTTTACGAACGTTGTGCGAACACTTTGGAAGAGATGGCATGCAAGCACGCGGGGAAAAAGATAGGGGTGATTACTCATGGTGGATTTTTGGGTGCCATTTTTCGTTACATCTTACAAATCCCTCTGGAAGCTGAAAGAAATTTTCTTCTTCTGAATTGCTCGGTTAATAGGCTGGAGAAAACAAAGAATGGATGGAACTTGGTGAGTTGGGGAGACATTGCTCATTTGGACGGTGTAGCGGCCTTGGACGACGCCTGAATTTAGTACAACTTTTTTGACCGATGGTCGTGTTTCTACTCTTTCGGACTCTGAGAGTTTAAAGGCTTTGAGCCATGTGCTGGCTGGTCAAAATAGTTTTAATCTTCCAGGTATTACTAACCCAGAGGAGTTTTAGTGAATTTTATTCATCTAAAGATGCGGATACCAATCGCCTGCACTGGGGTTTAGCTTCATGATTGAAGCGATAGGCCCAAAGCTTTTTGTCACAGGTAACACAGCCATCCACGCACACGACTTGCCCGTTTATTTTAGGGGTTTCAGGCGGTAGACAGTAATGTCCAATATATACAGGTTTTTCCGGAAATGAATAGGGTGAGACTTTTTTTAGTTCATCGAGGGGGGGATATTTATCTCGAGGGGCAGGGTACATGGGAGAGAGTAGGTAGTCTGCATATGACTGTCCATGTGGGTTTTTCCACCATTGGATACGACCTTTTTTCCGGCGAATCCCAAAACGGTCTTTCATTTCAAGGTCTTGGGGTAAGCTAACTTTAAGTCCGTAAAGAATTTGCTGAATAGCCTCCTGATGGTCAGACCCTTTTTCTAAGGTTTTGCGGATGAAGTTATCATCGCAAAGTTTTGCATCTTGCAGGAATGAAATAGAAGGGATGTGCCATGCGGCATGAACCACTCTAAAGGTTGGAAAGTCTATAAAAAGAGGCCATGATCGAATCCAAGGAATAAAGGGTTCCAGTTCTTTCACTTCCTGGTGTCCCTTTTTTACATGTTGCTGAACGAGCCTAAATTCATGGTTTCCCACGCTTATCATGGCATTGCCATGGTAATGCATTTTGCGAACAAGGTCTAGGGTACCCGTAGTGTCTGGTCCCCGATTGATAAGGTCTCCCACGAAAATTGCTTTCCTGCCATTTGGGTGAATGAATCCAAACTCTCCACTTTTGTACCCGAGTGAAGTCAGAAGTTTTTTCAGTAGTTCAGCGTGCCCGTGGACATCCCCAATAATGTCATAACCTGTACTTTTTTTATCGATCACAACTAGGATCATCTCATGTGTATCCTAAATTTCAAGTTTTCTCTAGTTTACCGACAGAAGTAAATGAAGTATGGGTAAGAGAAGTATGATAATAGAAAGTACCAAGTATAAACCTAGCAATTTCACCCTCAACCAGGTTTTGGAGTCGGGGGCTAGGGCTGGGACGCTCACTTTACCCAACGGCATTGTGCCGACCCCAGTTTTTATGCCTGTTGGTACCCAGGCCACAGTGAAAGGGGTATTGCCAAAGGATTTGCATGAGACAGTTAAATGTCCGATTATTTTAGGAAATACTTATCATCTCAATTTGCGTCCCGGGGTCGATATTGTTGCTCAGGCTGGGGGGCTTTCCTCTTTTATGAATTGGAAAGGTCCTGTCCTTACAGATAGCGGCGGGTTTCAGGTCTTTAGCCTTTCCAAACTCCGGAAAATGACGGATGAAGGTGTCCGTTTTCGTTCTCATTTGGATGGTCGAGAGATTTTTTTAGGTCCAAGAGAAGCAGTGCAAATACAGGATGGCTTAAAATCTGACATCGCGATGTGCCTGGACGAGTGCCCCCCTGCTGAGGCTAGCCGGGAGCAAATGGAAAAAGCAGTGAGCCGAACCAGTTTGTGGGCAGAGAGATGCAAGCAAGAGTGGGGAGAGAGCAAGGCTTTGGAAGAAGGGCGAAATTTGTTTGGGATTGTCCAGGGAGGTAGCTTTCATGACCTTCGTGTTCAGTCTGCCGAGGAATTAATGGAATTCGACTTTCCTGGCTATGCCATAGGTGGGGTAAGTGTGGGCGAGAGCGAAGAAGAAATGCTTCAGCAAGTGAATTGGACGGCCAAAATCTTGCCTGAGGATAAACCTCGCTATGTAATGGGCGTTGGAACTCCTCCTCAATTGCTTGCGATGATTGGTATGGGGGCAGACATGTTTGACTGTGTAATGCCCAGTCGAGCCGCACGTCACGGTATGGCATTTTCCTCACGAGGGACTATGAATTTGCGAAATCAGAAATTTAAGAACGATTATTCCCCCTTGGATGAAGAAACCGACTCTTTTGCATCTCAGGAATTCAGTAAATCTTACATCCGGCATTTGATTCAGGCAAAGGAATCTCTGGCTGGTGTATTGTTAACCCTTCATAATCTGCGTTTTTATGTACGCCTTATGGAAACAGCCCGACAAAAGATACTCAACGGAAGCTTTCAGTCTTGGTCACAATCATGGATCAAGGCATACGAATCTGGGCAATAAAAAGTTGCCAAACAATCATACAGATCTGAAGGACTGAACGCTGTTGCTATTTGGTTTTCTTCTTGGAGGCAGTACCCTTCCACTCGCAAATATATCCTTTTACTTTAGCGGAAAAATCAGTGGTGTCTGACCATTTCCCTTTTTTGCCATCGAGGATGAGAAAGTTGTAACCGGAAGTAGCGGAGGGTTGATTGTCGTCCCAGTTTTTAAATGTAAATGCCTCTCCATTGTCCCAGGTCCAAACACCTTCTTCAAATTCATCAGTTCCACCCAACCAAATGAGATTTTCTTTGGCAAGTTTACGAATAAATTCATTTTCTTTGGCATCGTTGATCACGACTAGTTCGCCACCAATGTCATCGCATGCAAATTTTGCTTCCCACCAGGTGCTGTTGGTATCAAGAAATGCTTTGTAGTGATTTCCGTTGTATACAACTGCATCCTTGGCAGGTTCCACTTTGTCGGCAAACAACGAGGGTAGGAAAAATACAAAGGATGTAAGTAGAGTAAAGCATGCGTAAGATTTCATGCATTTTATCCTGAGTTATGATAATCTCCATCGCAATCTATTTCCTTTCTTAGAGGTAAGATTTTCCCTCCAGGTAATGCATTGATAGATATGGCTTTGTCTTGACTCAAACCGGGATGTAGCACAGGTTGCGATATTGCATATTTTGCATTTTAGGTCGGGCCGTAGCGCAGTCTGGTAGCGCACTACGCTGGGGGTGTAGGGGTCGCGAGTTCGAATCTCGCCGGCCCGACCAGTTTTTATTTTTTATGATAAGAAAACCAAGTATCGGGTGGCTTGGAGCGGGAGTCATGGGTGCTTCAATGGCGATGCATTTAATCCGTGCTGATTATAAGCTCTTTATATTTTCTCGAACGCGAGAAAAAGCTGGGGCACTAGAGGCTGCTAGTGCGGTATAGAAGAGTTCTCCTGCAGAGGTTGCGATGTCATCGGAAGTTGTCTTTTCGGTCCTTGGTTTCCCCGGGGATGTGGAATCTGTGTTACTTGGAAGAAAAGGCGTGATCAAGGGGATAAAGAGTGGGGCCACTGTGGTGGATATGACGACATCTAGCCCTGCGCTTGCGGTTCGTGTAGAATCCTCGATGAAGTCAAAAAATGTACTTTCAATCGATGCGCCAGTAAGTGGAGGAGATATTGGTGCCCGTACTAGAACCCTTGCTGTAATGTGTGGTGGTACCAAAGAGGGGTATGATCAAGTTTTTCCAATTCTTCGTGTTTTCGCTAGTGATGTGGAATGGTTCGGCTCTGCTGGTGCAGGCCAAAAGACAAAAATGTCGAACCAGATTTTGATCGCTTCCATCATGATTGGAACGGTGGAAAGTCTGCTTTATGCGGAGCGTGCAAACTTGGATTTGAAGAAAGTGATTACTCTTCTCAGTAATGGAGCAGCAAGTAGTTGGTCCTTATCCCAGCTTGGGCACCGGATGGTGAATGAGGACTGGGAACCTGGTTTTTTGATTAAACATTTTATCAAAGATATTGGAATTGCCCTAGCAGATGCTTCGCAAATCGGCTTAAAGTTGAAGAGGTTGGAGTTAGCCAGTCAATTTTACAAGGAGGCCCAGAAGATGAATTTTGAGGAAAAAGGAACCCAGGCTCTTTTTCAGGTCTTGCGGGCCTTAAATAAAAGCTAGGGCAGGAACGAGAAAAGAAGGTTTCCAAATTTTTGTTTCATGATAGTATGGGAACGCTATGGCCACATTAGTTACAGGAGGAGCAGGTTTTTTAGGCAGTCATCTATGCGAGCGATTACTTGAAAAGGATCATGAAGTTTTGTGTATGGATAACTTCTTTACAGGAAGAAGACGAAATGTTTCCCATTTGCTGAAGAATCCAAATTTTGAACTCATTCGGCATGATGTCGTCGACCCTTTAAAGGCAGAAGTTGACCGAATTTACAACTTAGCCTGTCCGGCCTCCCCGGTGCACTACCAGTATAACCCGATCAAAACAGTAAAGACATCGGTGGTGGGAGCGATAAATTGTTTGGGTTTAGCGAAAAGGGTGGGAGCCAGGATTCTACAGGCTTCCACTTCTGAGGTTTATGGTGACCCCGAAGTGCACCCCCAACCTGAAAGTTACCGGGGGAATGTCAATCCCATCGGTTTGCGGGCTTGTTATGATGAAGGGAAGCGGTGTGCGGAAACCTTATTTTTTGATTACCATCGTGAGAATAATGTTGATATACGAGTAGTTCGAATTTTTAATACCTATGGTCCACGAATGTTGCCCGATGATGGTCGCGTTGTTTCTAATTTTATTGTACAAGCTCTTACGGGGGAAGATATTACCTTATATGGTGATGGCTCCCAGACTCGATCTTTTTGCTTTGTGGATGATTTAATTGAAGCGATGATGAGAACCATGGAGCAGGATGACACCGTGGGACCAGTGAATATTGGAAATCCGGTTGAATTTACAATCCGTGAGCTAGCGGATGCTGTACTTGGAAAAATTAAGACCGGATCCAAAATCGTTGAAAGGCCCTTGCCATCTGACGACCCCACTCAGCGCAAGCCAGACATATCTCTTGCCAAAAAAATCCTGAATTGGGAGCCTGAAATTGAGCTGAGTGAGGGCCTTGATCGAACCATTCCTTATTTCAAAGAGCGTATAGGTGCGTAACACTTACTTTTAAATTCATGAATCCAATTGCCCCGATAAAATCTATTTTTCAGTCCTTTAAAGGACGGCACCATCGAAAGTATTTAAAGAAGTGTGCTCCTATTGTTAGTCAGATTAACGAGCTGGAAAAAGAATTTCAGAAATTAAGCGAAGAACAGTTACAGGCAAAAACACCAGAATTTATGGATCGTTTTCAAAAAGGGGAAAGTTTGGAGTCCATGCTTCCTGAGGCTTTTGCCGTTGTTAAAAATGCGGCCCGAAGGATGTGTGGTCATACTATTTCAGTTTGTGACCATCCACTCGGTTGGGAAATGATTCACTATGATGTCCAGTTAATTGGTGGGATGGCCCTGCATGAAAGACATATTGCCGAAATGGCAACCGGGGAAGGTAAAACCTTGGTTTCAACTTGCCCCCTTTACTTAAATGCCTTGAGTGGCAAAAACTGCCAGCTGGTTACAGTGAATGATTACCTTGCCCGTAGGGATTCGCACTGGATGGGGTCACTTTTTGAATATCTTGGTCTAACGGTTGGCTGTATCCAAAACAATATGCCATCCGCTGAAAGGCGGGAAATGTACCAAAAAAATATCACTTACGGAACCGCTTCGGAATTTGGCTTTGATTACCTTAGGGATAACGGAATGGCCACATGTGTGGATGATCAGGTTCAGCGAGATCATTATTTTTGTATCATTGATGAAGCAGACTCCATTTTGGTTGATGAGGCCAGAACTCCTTTGATCATTTCGGGGCCGATGCGGGAAGATCATCCGTTGCCCTTTAAAGAGATGAAGCCAGCGGTGATGAAGTTATTTGATGCCCAACTCAGGCATTGTAATAAGTTGGCAGAGGAAGCTAAAAACGCATTTGCATCCGAAGAGCTGGACGATGATGGGGCTGACGAAGCGACCGCAAAACTTTACCAAGTTAAAAGAGGAATGCCAACCCATCGCCAGTTCTTGCGAATGATGGAAGATGCTCAAATTCGGAAGCGTTTTGAGAAATTCGATCTGGAAATGAATTCTGATTACAACAAAGAAAGGGCTTACGAGTTAAAAGAGGATTTACATTTTGTTATCGATGAAAAAAACCAACAAGCAGATTTAACCGAAAAAGGTAGAACCTTGGTCAGTCCCAATGATCCTGAAGGCTTTGTGATCCCTGACCTTGCCACGATGTATGTGGAGATAGACCGTAAAGCTGATCTTTCAGAAGATGATAAAAGGAGAGATCGTGAAGTGGCGGAGCGAGATTTTCAGGTTAGAAGTGAACGGATACATACGGTCTCCCAATTACTTCGTGCTTATGGACTATACGAAAAAGACAAACAGTATGTTGTCCAATCAGGAAAAGTGATGATCGTAGACGAAAATACCGGTCGTTTGATGCCGGGGCGTCGATGGAGTAATGGTTTACATCAAGCGGTGGAGGCAAAGGAAGGGGTGAATATCGAAAAAGAAACCAAGACCTATGCAACGATCACTATTCAAAACTATTTTCGAATGTATGAAAAGCTGGCTGGCATGACTGGTACGGCTGAGACCGAAGCAGGAGAATTTCATGATATTTACCGTCTTGGCGTTATGGTTATTCCAACTCACCGAGCCTGTGTTCGAAAAGATTGGAATGACTTGATGTTCAAAGGACGCAGGCAAAAATTTAACAAGGTGATGGAGGACTTGACCGAAGCAAACAAAACCGGGCAACCTGTTCTGGTCGGAACTGCATCGGTTGAGTCATCGGAAGTGTTTAGTCGTATGTTGAAGCGGGCCAACATAAGGCATACCGTGCTCAACGCTAAATTTCACGAGAGAGAAGCAGAAATTGTGTCCGAGGCTGGACAGAAGGGTGCGGTTACCATTGCTACCAATATGGCGGGTCGTGGTACAGATATTAAATTGGGAGAAGGGGTCAAGGAACTCGGTGGTCTGCTCGTGTTAGGTACCGAAAGACATGAGTCTAGGAGAATTGACCGTCAGCTTCGTGGTCGTTGTGCCCGACAGGGAGACCCAGGCGTTTCACGGTTTTATGTTTCGATGGAGGATGACTTGATGCGTTTATTTGCAAACCAAGGTGTTATGTCCAAAATGCTCGAAAAGTCATTTGACGACAATGAAGTCTTGGAACATGGGAGTTTGGACTGGTCAATTCAAAATGCTCAGAAAAAAGTAGAGCAGCAAAATTATTCTATCCGCAAAAGGTTGTTGCAGTATGATGACGTATTAAATCGGCAACGTGAGATCGTTTACTCCATTCGTAATGACACCCTCTTGGAGGAAGATCCAAGTAATATACTGTTTGAATTGGTCGAAGAAGAATTGGAGTCCCGCCTGGCATCCATTCCAGAAACTGAGTTTAAAGCAAATCAGCTGGAAAACATGCCAGAGTTGGAAGCACTGGTCGCAACCTGGGTGAATGTGACTTTCCCAGTTTCCTTCAAGGCAGATGAATTAGTGGGAAAGGACGAAGCGACGGCCAAGAATTTAATTTTAGAAAAAATTACCAATGCTTACCAAGCAAAGCGTAAACTTGAAGATCCGGAACAGATTCAAAGTTTAGAGCGTTATGTTGTGGTCAATGCCGCTGACTTGCACTGGCAGGACCACTTAACTGAGATGGAGGAATTACGCCGAAGTGTTGGTTTACGCGGTTATGGACAAAAAGATCCATTAAGCGAGTATAAGAACGAAGCTTTTCGGGCCTTTGAGGAAATGATGCAGGCCATGAGGTCTGATATTTGTTCTGGTATGTTTCGCTCATCCACCAACTTGGCCGCATTTGAAAATATGCTGTCCTCTCTATCGGATGTTGCCAGAACTACTGGCCCCGATCAATCAGGTGCCCGAGGGTTTGATCGCTTTGCTGGTCCGCAGGGAGGAGCAAAGCAAGTGGTGGAAAGTGATGCACCCGAAATTTCAAAAATTGCAATGCCAGTTGTCCGAGATGCTCCAAAAGTAGGGCGAAATGATCCATGTCCGTGTGGAAGCGGAAAGAAATTTAAAAGGTGTTGCGGTTCCGGAGTTGCAGCCTAACCGGACATATTTTGTGATAATTTTTGCCAATCAGCTGGTGGGATTTGTTCTGCCCGTAGTGTACGGGGTAAACCTGTCTGCTTGAGCCAAGCATCCAAGATTTTCTGAGACTGTAAGCTTTCCTGTTTAATTACGGCTCCAATTTGTTTTCTTCTTTTGGTGAAAACTTTCCGAATCAGGTTGCGGGTATCCTTTTGATACAAGAAAGGTTCAGCAAGTCTTTTCATATGAATCAGTACGGAGTCAACTGCGGGTACTGGGTAAAAGCATTGCTTAGATACCGCGTGGGTTTTCTCTAATGTGTAAGCGCCATGCAGAAATATACTCAGGGCATTATAGTTCTTGGTCGATGGTTTTGCCCACATTCTGTCTGATGCTTCTTTTTGGAGCATGAGTGTCATACTTTGCGGTATTTTTTCCCCGCCTAAAATAGACTCAAGCCATGGCGATGAAATTGCGTAGGGTAAGTTGGCTACAATACGAAAAGTGTCATTGTGTAATATAAGCGAACCTGTTGGTTCTTTAACAGCGTCACCTTCCGTAAGGATAAAAGTATTATTGTTTAGTTCTTTAGTGAATTTTTTCCTTAGAAAAGCCGCAAGGTTAGTATCCAGTTCTACTGCGTGTACTTGGTAGCCTTGACTTAATAATTCTTCGGTTAAGGTACCCAACCCCGGACCGATTTCAACAATCGGGTCTCCCGGCAAAGGAGCGGCCATGACCAAAGACTTTTTTACTATATTGCCATCAATTAAAAAATTCTGCCCAAGCTTTTTTTTGGGTTTGTGACCAATTGATTCGAGGACTTTGTGAGTTTCAGATGGAGATAGAGGCATACGAGTACAACGCAAGAGTTGAATTCTAGCTAGGCATTAGCTATTTTTCATTTCATCAATGAAGGCTTCAGGATCTTCAGCCTTCATCAGTGCTTCGCCACATAAAACCGCATCGGCCCCTGCTTCTCTAACACGCCAGGCATCTTCCGGTTGAGTGATCCCACTTTCACTCACCTTAATAATTCCATCAGGAATTTGGGGGAAGAGTGTCTCGGTGGTGCCAAGATCCGTAACAAAACGGGTGAGGTCCCGGTTATTGACCCCAAGGATTCTGGGTTCATGCCGGAGTGCTTTTTCTAATTCATGTAGTTCATGCACTTCATATAGACAATCCATCCCAGCGGCATCAGCATAGCCGCGTAGCATTTTAAGCTCTTCGTCATTGAGAACCCTCACGATAAGAAGGATCGCCCGGGCACCAGCCTCTAAAGCTTCCAGAATCTGAATGGGATGAACCATAAAATCTTTACGCAAGGTAGGAACGAACCTTTGGTGTTCGCGAAGGAAGTCATTGACCTCCCACAGGTCCTCCAATCGACCCCCAAAATATTTTTCATCAGTCAAAACCGATAGTGCGTCTGCACCAGCGTTGTAATAGGTCCTCGACTGCTCTAGAGCGGATGCCCCGTCGGCAATCATACCAGCAGATGGAGACTTTCTTTTTATTTCCGCAATGATAGATAGCTCATCAGGCTTTGCGAGGGCATCATGGAAAGAAATACCACAGTCCAGGCGTTCTCCAAGTTTGTGAAGTTCTTGTTCACTCACAGGGCGTTCACGCAAAGATACTTCTTGGCGTTTCCAGTTCATAATTTCCGCTAATTTATCCATGGATTTATTTACTAACTCTAAGATGTTGGAGAATGGGTTGCCTACTTTTCTACCTTACTTCACAATGCGCGAGAGTGAGCGAAATACAACGACTAAGAGAAATTGTGGCAAAACTACGTGCACCAGATGGCTGCCCTTGGGATCAGGAACAAACTCATCAATCGTTGGCTAAATGCTTGATTGAAGAGGCATCGGAGACGCTAGAGGCGATCGATCTTGAAGATTATCCATTGATGGAGGAAGAGCTTGGTGACCTTCTTCTTCAGGTAGTTTTTCATGCCTTGCTGGCTGAGGAAAAAGAAAAATTCGATCTTGAGGATGTGGCCCGGGGTATCAACGAAAAATTAATTCGCAGGCACCCTCATGTTTTTGGTGATGAGGATGACCGTATGAAGTCAGCAGACGAGGTCCTGCAACGATGGGAAAGAATAAAGGCGGAGGAAAAAATAGCTCGAGGTATCGTGGTCAATGAGTCCGAGGTTTTTAAGAGTCTCCCCCCTCAATTACCTGCAATGATGTATGCCCTTGATGTCTACAAGAGGGCGTCCAAGGCGGAATTGGCTGATCATGGAGAATGGAATGAGACAACTGTTGGTGATCATGCTGAGCAATTAAGTGAGGAAAAAGCAGGACGCATGTTTTTTGAGTGGGTAGGTGCTTGCAGTAAAGCGAACATTGATCCTGAATCAGCGTTGCGCAGGTTTTCTTCTCAACAAGTCAAGAAGCTTCAGAATATAAAGCTTGATGACCGAAAAAATTGAGCATATTTCCTGGGACTTTGGAGATAAAGTCTTTGACTTTGAATGTGTAATCCGGCGGTCACCTCGATCCAAGAGAATTAACATAAAGGTCCCGGAGCCTCAAAAAGTAATTCTGACGATTCCTCGCTGGTCGTCGATTGCAGGCGGAAAAGAATTTCTGGCCCAACAAAAAGATTGGGTCCGAACGAAATCTCTCCAGGTACCGAAGCCGAAAAAATTATCAGAATATTTTCTAGAAGGTCAGCCTATTTGGCTTGATGAAGCGGCAAGACAAGTGGATTGGTTGGTTGAGGAGGAGCGAAAGCGAACCATAAAAAAAATTGGCTCTGAATACATTTCCTTTTCTTTTCCTTCTGTTATTGACCTGGAATTAGGGCTGTTAAAGGAGTGTATCCGATTAGCTCAAGTATATCTTCCTCAGCGATTATCTTTTTGTGAGCAGCATGTTAAAAAAAAGTCACTTAAGTGCAGAGTTGGCAATCAACGATCCAGATGGGGCTCTTGTTCGGGAAAGGGCACGATTTCTCTTAATTGGCGAATCCTTTTACTGCCTTTTCCTTTGGGTGACTACATCATCTATCATGAACTTGCTCATCTTGAGCATATGAATCATTCGAGTCGCTTCTGGGATTATCTAGATGTACTTGTTCCGCATGCAAAGCATGTCGACAAGGAGCTGATGAAGAGAGGGAAGGGCATCATTTCTCTTGGTCAGGTCGGTTCATGCCCAACTTAGGTTTTTTAATGAGGGACAGGAGCAAGTTCCCACGATGCTTTCCCGCCCAAAGAGCGTAAGTACGGCAAGGCTTTTTTCTCATCTTCTGCAACATCTACCGGTGTAATCCCATCTTTCCCATATCGGGGGTTTACATCTAGGTCGTAAGATAAAGCTAACTTCACCATATCCTTGCTTCCGGAGAATGCAGCTCCATGCATTAAGGTATACCCATCTTTTGCCGTAATCTTCGGATCTGCCTTTTGGGAAAGTAAAAATTGAACTATTTCCATTTTATTAGAAACAACTGCGATCAGTAACGGAGTTGCACCAAAAGAATCAGTTTCATTTACATTATGACCATTTTTCAGCATGTCTTTCATTAGTTCTAGTTTTCCTAATCCAGCGGCGACATGAAGGGGGTGATTTTTGGCCACTTTCATTTGAGAAAGTAAATGGACAATATCTTCATGACCACCCGCAGCAGCTAGGTCGAGCATGTTTGAACCATGATCATCTTTGGCATGTGGGTCGGCTGAGAGTGCAAAAAGTATTTCAAGCATCTCTTTTTCACCTCGTAAGGCAGCTGTCATACCTGGGGTTTCTCCCTCATCGGTTCGGGCATCAACTTCTGCCCCATCTTCCAACAGTAATTCAAATACATCAATATTTCTCCCCCAAGCTGCGGAATGCAATGGGGTGGAATAATGCCTGCCTTTCACATTGGGGTTTCCTCCATTGCGTAATAGGTAATCGACAAAGCGAGCATTACCTTTGAATGCACAATAATGAAGCGGAGTGTGTCCAAGTCGGTCATTCGCATTAATGAGTGCACCCTGATCGATTGATTGAGCTAATGCATTGAGGTCATTTTGAGCAATGGCACGATACAAAGTGTCATTGCGAGCCTCTATGATTTCTTGTCCCCAAAGATCTACAATAACTTGAAGTCCTTGCTTCGTCGGGTTGTGTAGGTCAATTTCGCACGCTATTTCATTTGGTTTTTTCTTAAGAGTAAGGCTGGTGAAATGGTCAAAAACTCGAAGGGTTTTGTTTTCTCCAAAGTGTAAGTCGTCTTCTTCTCTTGCGCTCTGTGTGAAGGCGGAAATGTTAATATCCAGGGAAAAAGGAGAAGGTTTGAGCCTTCGCCTGCGCTCATATGATAATTGATAGATTGGTTGGTTCGCTTCAATTTCCTTTTGATAATCATCGGTGCATATCCATAACATATCCGCGGACTCAATGATCTTTAAGCGGTTCGCTTTAATCACTGAAACTAGGGCGGTTGAAGAACGAATACTTGCAAGTAATTGTTTGGCTGAAAATGAATCATTAATGTGACACCCGAGCAGAAAAGAAGTCTTGAATCGTTCCAGTAAAGAACCATGGATGGACTGGGCAGGGATTGGCTTAAGCTTGAGATCACCTCCGGCAATAACAAATTTCCCACTAAAAGCATCGAGCAATTCAGAAAGGGGAGCTTCAAATCCGGGAAGTGGTGTAGAAGTGTCGAATTTCCCATTGCTTAAAAATTGCAAGGAAGAGTGAACAATGGAAGATACCGAGCTTTTAAAAACATGTTGAGGGAAATCAATGTTGGCAATGATCGGAGCATCTCCTGGAACTCGGTCTAAAATCTTTAAGGATTGCTGGCTGTATTCGGAGTCAAAGGTAGGCTTTTCTTCAACGATTACGTCAGAGTAATCAAAAAAAGATGCATCAATTTTCCCCTGCCGAGAATGTAAGTGTATCCCGAATGGACGATGAGTGAGAAAATCAAAAGCAGGGAGTAAGCTTTTAAATGTATCTTGAAAAAAGAAATCCTCCAAAAGTCTTGAAATCCCAACACCTTCCCAATAAATCGAGGCGTCTGCTGTTTGGGCAAAGTGTTTTTCCAAGGAGAGAGTATGAGGGACTTTCTTATGTTTGCTGAATATATCTTGAACAACTTGATCGATTTGTAATTCAAAACTGGGGGAAAGAGGATTTTTAGGGTTTGGAATTAAGCCAAGGGCATAGGTCCATTTTCCATTTCTTCCTATTTCAAACGGAAGTATATCTCCTCCCAGTCTAAGGCTTTTCCCACCTTTTTCTTTAAGTTTCAATTTTTCGGCAAAATGTAAAAGCAGTGAATCTGCTTTCTTGCCATTTTTTACAGAAGCCAATACACCCCAGACTGGTGTGGGGTAGGGATTGCCCTGTAACCGAGCAAAAAACTGAAGGGGGGATTCTAAATCTATACCACTATCTTTAGGGTGATCCAATAATTCCTGAATTTCAGGGTAACGGGCCCGCCATTGATCCCATATCGGTTTCCAGGTTCCACTCGACAAAATGTTAGATTTATCGAGTAATTTTTGAGTATCTACAGAGACGACAATGAAGGAGTCGGTCGGTACTAGATTAGCGCTTGGTGAAAGTTGGGTGCGTTTACCTTGGCATATACAGCAGAAACCGTTTAATAGAAAGATAGCACAAACAATGGTGTTGATCGAATTTATCATATTATTTTATACAAGTTAACTTGCAGCCCTCATGAATCAAATTATCTTTCCAACAATAAATCCATACACTAAGCGAGACTAAAGCATTATGTTCACAGGCATTGTCGAAGAAGTTGGGCAAGTTACATCGCTCAAAGAGAAAAAAAATGCATGGGAATTATGTATTTCTAATCCTTTTCATGATGGTAGCGGAGTAGAACCAGGGGCAAGTATATCCGTCAATGGTTGCTGTCTTACTCTATGTGAACAAGCTACAGATGTTGCGATTTTTGAACTGCTAGAGGAGACCCTTCGAAAGACAAACTTAGGAGAGCTTACAGAAGGAAATATTGTGAACCTCGAGCGTGCTTTACCTGCAAATGGTCGCCTCGGTGGACATTTTGTCTCTGGGCATGTGGATACTCGCGGTGTAATCAAAATTTTTGAAGAACAAGGGAAAAACCTCTATCTTCAAGTCGGTATACCCCCTGCATCCTCTCGTTACTTGGTAGATAAAGGATCCATTGCTGTAAATGGATGCTCTTTGACTGTTTGCGATGTTTTGGAGGATTCTTTTGCGGTATGGCTGATTCCCCATACTCTTACCAAGACCAACCTGGCGAAACTAAAACCAGGGGATTCTCTCAACCTGGAGTTTGATATGCTCGCCAAATATGTCGAGAAACTGGCTGGTGCATCTGTAAGAAAATTGCAGTAATGACCCCAGAAGATGCCACCATCGCGCTTTTAGAAGAGCTTAAAAGACAACGGGTTGAAGGGGTTCGTGAAATTTTTCTACAAGATGATACCCTTACGGCCTTATCGAATCATTTGGGTCCTATTTCTACTCCGGTGGCAAAGAAGATTAAGGCTGCCATCCCTTATCCCTCAGTCCCGCCTCTGGAAAAAAAAGAGACAACTTCTTTACCTGAGCCAGTTCATATCCAGCCAGTTCATACTGTACCAACAAAGGAAAAAGAAATCTCAGCTTTTGAAACTCATGAATCGAAGCAAAAATTTCCACCACCTCCTGAACTAGACCTCCCTGCGGGTAGCAAGCTGGATCAGTGGAAATGGTTGAGGGGAAAAGTCAAGGCCTGTGAAGTATGTAATCGGGAACTTGGCCCTACCGGTAATATTGTTTTCGGGGGTGGAAGCCTCGACGCCGAATTATTTTTTTGTGGGGAGGCTCCGGGCGTGGATGAAGAAAAGGAAGGTGAAGCATTTGTTGGACCTGCGGGTGACTTATTAAATCGTATCATTGGGGCAATGGGTATGTCTAGAGAGTCGGTTTACCTAGCGAATATTATGAATTGGCGTCCCCTTCATACCCAAGCTTTTGGCAATCGGCCCCCGAGCGTCGATGAAATGTCTTTTTGTTTACCTTATTTAAGAGCTCAGGTGGAGATTGTGAAACCGAAGGTTTTAGTATGCCTAGGGAAGGTGGCGACCGATGCTTTACTTGGACATGATCCTAAAAGGAGACTTTCTGATTGTCGTGGCCAGTGGAGTGAAGCTCTAGGCATCCCGACAATGGTCACATATCATCCATCCTACTTATTGCATAACCCAAGTAAAACCAGTAAGCGTAAAGTTTGGGATGATCTCTTGTTAGTTATGGAAAAGCTTGGTATGCCTATTTCAGCAAAGCAGCGCGGTTTCTTTAGTTCTTGAGCAAGGATTTTGTGCAAAAGACGCTTATGGTTCTAAATGGTTCCCCTCCATCTGAGGAATTACTCAGGTGGCAAGTAGAGGAGTCTGATCATGTCATTGCAGTCGATGGGGGGTGGCATGCGTTACGCCATGCTAACTTATTACCGGATGTTGTGATCGGAGACTTTGATTCTTTTCAGGAACGCGATTGTGTGGAAAAAGATTTTCCTGGTGTTCTTCTCCATCACGCAGACAATCAGGATAATACTGACTTTGAAAAGGCATGTGACTGGCTCGCGTGCAATATACAGACACAATATCTCACTATTTTGGGAGGCTTGGGGAATCGTTCTGACCACTTTTTATCAAACCTTTTTAATTCGATAAAAGCAGATACATCTTGGATACTTTCCTTTGAAGATGATCGTGAATGGATTCGGCGAATTACTCCTTCAACTCCTCTTGTACTTTCTGGACGTAAAGGGGCAACGATAAGTATTCTTCCTTTGGTTGAATGTCACGGTGTTCACTCAAGAGGGCTGTGCTGGGAAAGTAAAGATGCTTGCTTTTCTCCTACGGGCAGCTTCAGTCAAAGCAATCTATGCGAGACGGACGAAGTAAAGATAGAGTGTAAACAGGGTACTCTTCTTGCCCTAGTCCCTAAAGGCTTGTGAGCAAAAACATTTGCCACAGCCAAAAAAAACCACTCCGAAGAGTGGTTTTTTTAAATATAAGATAAATTTACTTATACTGAGGAAGGTGACCCCGGTCCATAGCTTCCTTAAAGTATTTTTCTGGATCCCGCTTCCAGCGGCGCTGTGCACTGGACGACCAAAAGTAAATGGTTTTACCATTGTATTCAACTGACTTGGATTCGGGATTAACAATACGTTCCGGGTAGATTGGGCAGTATCGTTGATCAAGCAAAGTTACTTTATCTACCCCTAGTTCCTTTTTTTCCGCATCTGAGAAGAGTTTGGAGAGTTCTGGTACAGCCTTGAGATAATACGCGGTTGCCTTATCGAAGGCTTTTACACAGCTTCCGCAGCAAAAATAAACTTTTTTCCCTAGGATTTCAGAAAATTCCTCTGGGTCAACTTCGTCACCCAACATGATGGCACATTCTTTGTTAGCTGAGAGTGCAAAGTTAAAGGTTAGAGAGAAAAGTAGGATGGGTAGAATATATTTCATATCATCTTAATGTCCTCAAAACATGATTTTATCAAGCCTTTCAGAAAAAAAAGAAAACTTTTTGGTTGATGCCCGACTTCCAAGGAAGAGGGAAACAGGAAAATGAGGAGTAATATACCCAACTTACAAGGATGATCAATCCATGTAGTATCAATAAAAATTAATCGAAGTCCTTCGGGGGATTGTGGAGAATTTGTTGAGAAGTGAAGCTAGTGCCGAAGCCGTTTTACTCGATAAAGGGTTGGGACTGTCTTCAATAATGGAAGCTAGGTAAAAGCATCCTCTTATGATCGAAGGTCGAAAGGCGACATAAAAAAGAAAACTTATAATCCTCAGTACAATGTCCCGGCTTGAACAGGGGGAATTTAAGAAATGCTTCTTTGGTGGGGCAGATTATTTACGAAGAGTGTTTAGACTCTTTTCCTACCGTTCAAAGTTGTATTCGCAGTGCTTAAAGTTGGGTCATCTGTTTTTACTTGTTTAAAATAAATCATAAGTCAGCCAAAAATCGTAGATAAAATCAGTACCTTGAGATAAATAAATCTAAGAAAGGCTGTTCATTTCAATAACAAATCGATATTTCACATCACTTTTAACTAATCTTTTGTAGGCCTCGTTGATTTGCTCCATCTTTATAACCTCCACTTCGGAAATAATAGAATGGTCTGCACAGAAATTGAGCATCTCTTGGGTTTCCTTGATGCCACCGATCAAGGAGCCAGCCAGGTTTTTACGGCCAAAGATTAACTGAGCCGCATTAACATGTTCTAAAGGCTCTATTGCACCCACAACGCACATGGTCCCATCAATTTTGAGAAGGTCCAAATAGGGATCGATGTTGTGGTTTACAGGGATGGTGTTTAGCAAAAAATCAAATTCTCCACATTCCTTACGGATTGCATCTGCATCGCTAGCAATCAGCACATCGTCAGCCCCTAGAAGTTTGGCATCTTCCACTTTGGACTCAGAGTTGGTGATCATAACTGTTTGAGCACCCAGGGCGTGAGCAAACTTCACCCCCATATGCCCCAATCCTCCCAATCCGATAATTCCCACTTTCATTCCTTCCCCTACATGCCAGTGTCTCAGTGGTGAGTAGGTGGTGATCCCTGCACAAAGCAAGGGAGCCGTACCGGTAATCTCAAGAGATTCAGGCATATGTAAGACAAAATTTTCGTGGACTACAATCGACTTAGAGTAGCCACCAAAAGTTACACCACCTGTATCTTCGGAAGGACTGTTGTAGGTTGCAGTCATTCCATTCTGGCAGTACTGCTCGTTGCCGCGTTGGCATGATTGGCATGTTCCGCAAGACCCTACCATGCAACCAATTGCTGTTAAATCGCCTTGTTTATACTTCTCGACTTTATCACCGACACCCGACACTCGCCCAACAATTTCATGCCCTGGAACAATCGGATACTGACTCATGCCCCAATCATTATTTACAAAGTGCAAGTCGGTGTGACAAACTCCGCAATATTCGATGTCTATTTGAACATCGTGAGGACCGGGGTCGCGACGCTCAATCGAGAAAGGATTTACTTTACCTTTGGCTTCTAAGGCGGCGTAGGCGGGAGTGGTATTCATGATGATTGGATTAAATTTTAGTGGAGTGCAAATAAAAGGGGTTAAGAAATTTCGACTTATCAATCCTTTTCAAAAAAATCAAAAGACAAAAAAGTTAAGGGTAGATGGAAAGTGAAATTATCCCCATCTCAGCTTATCCAGTAATCAATTCAGAAGAGACGAGAAAGTCAGATTCTTTGGCAATGCAGTAGATAATGTCCTTTTCTTGCAGGCATACATCGCTCAAACGGTGGGAGATAAGCTCGTTCTCGCGGCTAACCGCGACAATCTGTATACCTGTATCATCAGCCAGATCTAATTCCTTTGGAGTTTTTCCTAGTACGGAGCTTTTATTTGTTAATTCCAGGGTTTCGACTTTGAGTTTCTTGAGTTGAGTATGTTGATCTAGGGGCAGGGGAGCACTTGAGAACTCGCGTTCCGAGTCCATGGTTCTTTCTCGGGCCCGATTAATTTCCCTGGCAATTAAATTCCGGGGAATTTCTAACTTCCTTAGCACGCGGGAAAGAACCTCCAAGCCACCTTCTACCTCACAAGCCACAACTTGGTGACGGCCATGATGACTCAGTTTATCGGATCCTCTCATAAATTGGGTTCTGACAAAAACGGGAGCGGTCACCGCCATTCTTTCAATCGTAGACAATACCCGCTCCGTTGCCTGGTGATCATTGATCATAATTACAATGGCTCGACAACTTTCCACATGGGCATGCCCAAGAGCTTCTTCACTGGTTGCATCCGCATAATATACCGGATCCCCAACCTCTTTTCCTTTTCGCACATTGTCAGAGTTCATTTCAAGGGCAACCACTTCGATTTTTAATTCATTGAGGCTTGAGGTTAAAAACTGGCCAGCCAGTCCGTAGCCAATGATAACAACGTGGTCGCTATGCCCAAAGGTTGACTCTTCAAGTTCTTCGGCACTGCGAGCTCTGAGCAATTTGGCTAGGGGATCAAGTGCCCGTTCACCAGCTGTAAAGTGAGGTGCTTTATAGACGAGAAGGGGAGTAAGAAACATGCTGATGATTCCGGCATTCAGTAAAGGTTGAACCGCTGCACTAGAAACGACTCCTTCTTGGGTGGCTAACTGGAGTAAAATAAAGCCAAACTCGCCAAATTGAGCTAAGCCCACACCAGCCAACCAGGCAGCACGCGGGGGGAAGCGCATCAAAGAGGCAGCCAAGATTGCAAGAATACCCTTCCCTCCAAGGAAGGCCAAAAGTAGCCAACCAACTTGGGCAGGTTTTTCCATCATCACCTCAAAGTCAAAAAACATGCCTAATGAAACAAAGAAAAAGCTTACAAACACATCCCGTAGGGGCAGGATATCACCCATGGCACGATGGCGGAAATCGGTATCAGCTACAATCATACCTGCCAGAAAAGCTCCGAGAGCTAACGATAGTCCCGTTAGAGATGTGAGATACGCAGTGCCAATACACAGGCATAGTACGGTGAGAATAAAGACTTCATTGCTACGACTGGCATCCACAGCTTTAAAAAGCCAGGGTACCAGTTTTCTTGAGCAGGCAAATAAAGCAATCACCATGACCGTAGCTTTGATCATTGCCATGCCGAGGGACTTCCATGTTTCCGGATTATCCAGGCCTTGGCTTAGTAGGGGAATAATTAAGACCATGGGTACAATGCACAGATCCTGAAAGATCAGGGTTCCTACAATAAACCTGCCATGTGGTGCATCCAGTTCATTTCGTTCACTTAATGTGCGAAGTACAAGGGCGGTGCTGGAAAGAGCAAAAACAAAACCGTAAGTGATTGATTCGGGCAGAGAGCAACCAAGCCAAAGGGCAATGACCGTGGTTACGGCAGCGGTTACACTCACCTGGAGTAATCCACCTAATGCCACTTGGCGGAAGATATGGCGTAACCGGGATAAAGAAAATTCAAGCCCGATTGTAAAGAGAAGAAAGACAACTCCTACTTCCGCAATTACCTCGATTGACTTAGGGTCATGAGCGAGAGAGAATCCCTTGGGCCCGACTAAAGCACCTGAAAGAACCAAACCAGCAATGACCGGCAATTTTAATCGGCCAAGAACCAAGGTAACCAATACACTGATGGTGGCAATTAAGGTAATCTCCTCAAGAAGGTGCATAATTAACGCCTACAGGGCACTCTCAAAAGGACAAACTTAAAAATCAACCCTATGCTGAAAGTAGCTCTAGCGAAACAGGTGGTACCAAAGAAACTAGTCCGAATTATTATGATGACGATAATTGGAGAGATGGTTCAACACCTCGCTAAATCGAGACTCATGAAAGTACTACTTTTCCAAACTTTTCGCTTGAACATCTTTTGGGTCAAAAACCATTACCAATAGTCCCAGTCCTGTTCCTGCACGTGCTATTGACACATTCTTTAATGTTTCGTCGCTCGTTGTCTGCAATCATTGCCATAATTGAAAAATCTAGTGATGAGGTACTCTTGATTTTTCTACCAAGTGAACACACATGAGCATCAACAGCACTTTGCATGCTTGCTTCTTTGAGTTGTGGTAAAGATATCTGTCAGGGACTCAAACGATCCAATCGACTGACCGCAAAATCAGCACCGGCACCCTCTGCTTTTCTACATGCTTGTTGTAGTTGTCCTTGATTGGGCCGTATCAGTATTCTTTGCTCTACTCATCTGTATCCTGTATTACCTCATACAACCTCTGATCCATTTTGTGGGTATAATCTGTGACTTGCAATTCTAGGTTTCCAATGGATGTTCCTCTTGTCCATTGCCTTGCTGTGCTTACCCGGGGGACTGTAATTAACTTCCTCCTTTCGCTTTCCTCCTTGTCTAAACAAGCCATCAGATAGTGACTTGCATCGAAGATGCTGAGTTTTCTCAAGATCCGGGAAATGGCTCAATAAAAAGAAAGCGAATGTTGGATTGTGGCACAGGGTTGTCTAACCATTCTGGTATAGCTTTGGGATCCCAAGAAGGAGATGAGCACATGGGGCGATCTTTACATTAACGGGCGTTACTAATCTAGAACCACATGGGGATGATAGACCGGGCCTTAACCTTTCTTTTAGGGAAAGTGCTTGCGATTCCTTTTTCTCGCTCCCGTCCTTTGTATTGTGTCCAGATACAATACAATATGGGCAAGACCAAAGAAAAAAAGTTTGGGGATTTCCGGCAATTTACGGATGGAAAATTCTTGGCCCAACCGGTTTTTTTACAAAAAGCCAACAGCTCAAATGTAGTGTTCTCAGCTTAGCTTAGTTTTTTGAAGATCCACCAATTCGTTAATACCTTTTTCTGCCAGTCCAAGTAATTCGTCGAGTTGAGTACGGGTGTAAGTTGCTTCTTCTCCGGATGACTGTACTTCAACAAATTTTCCAGATCCGGTCATCACCACATTGGCATCAACGGTTGCATCTCTGTCTTCGGGGTAATCGAGGTCCAGAATGCAGCGGTTATTGTACACGCCCACACTGATAGCTGCCAAGTGATCTACAATCGGATCTTTTTCTAACTTCCCGCTTTCTAGGAGACCGTTAATTGCAATTCGGGTAGCTAGCCATGCACCGGTAATAGATGCAGTTCGGGTGCCCCCATCTGCACGGAGTACATCACAGTCAATCCATAATGTTTTATTCGGCATATTTTTTAAGTTAAGCACGGCCCGGAGGGAGCGACCGATTAGCCGTTGGATTTCAATGTTTCTCCCATCCTGTTTGCCTTTACTGATGGGGCGGTCTTTCCGATACAGGGTAGAGTAGGGTAGCATGCTATATTCGGCCGTTAGCCACCCTCCGTCTATTTTCTGTTGCCTCATCCAGCCGGGAACACGGTCTTCGATCATGGCGGCACAGATAACTTGAGTATGACCAAAAGAGCAAAGGACAGAGCCATTAGCATGGGGTGCGATATCAGTTTGAAAACTGACTTCTCGCATTTGGTCAATATCACGACCGGAAGGTCGGGTGAAAGCTTGCTCAAGTTGCTCGGCAAGAGAAGAAGGTTGGGGTTGCTCAGGTTTCATAGGTTTTTAAGGGCTCAGGGTCGATAATAGTGGCACCACTTTCGGCTAAAGATTCAGAAAACCAGGAGCGGGCATCCGGGTCACCATGGTGTAAAAATATTGTTTTAGGTGATAATTTATTGGCGTAGGCCAGCAATTCTTCCCGGTCTGCATGACCGCTGAGATCGAAGCGGCGAACATCGGCGTGGTTGGGTTCGATACAATCAACCACTTCAAAATGAAAATCTTCTCCTTGTGGAGTCTCCAATAATTTGCCACCTGGGGTATCTGGATCGCAGTATCCGACAAAAAAAATAGAGTTCCGATCGTCTCGTAAAAGCCCAGAGGCCAGGATGTAAGAAGGAGTGTGCTCGACAAGCATACCGCTGCTAACTAAAAATATACCCTTCACTGGTGGCTCCCGACCAGGCTCAAGCTTTCTTGGAAGTGGGCGTGCTCCCATGGATCTTAACACTCTGCGATTAAAGCGTAAACGGTTCGTGTTTTTAGAAATCTCATGAAAGTGATTGACCAAATCCATACCTAACCCCGAACAAAAAACGGGAACTTTAGGGAAAGTATTTTGGCGGAAGGCTTCATCTAAAATAAAAAGTAGTTCCTGCATTCGCCCAAGAGCAAAGACTGGAATCAATACAGAACCTCCACGGTCTAAAGTACACCTGATTCCTTCCAGTAGAGAAACAATTTCAGACTCTCGAAAACGAGTGGGATCTCGAGGCGTCCCTCCTCGGGTTGTCTCGGTAATCAAAACATCAAACTTTTCTTTGGGTACTTCTGCCCCATCAAGTGTCCTTTGATCAGTAAAGAGCACATCTCCGGTGAACATGACTTTTTCCTGTTTGGTTTCCAAGGCAACCGATACAGCGCCTGCCACATGTCCTGCGTGATGTAAGGTAACTTTAAGCAGATGCCCGTCTTTTTGTACTTCCAGTGGAGTTTGGATAGCCAAGGGCTTCATCCTGTCATAGAGAGATGCAAGATCTCCTCGACCATAAAGGGGGAGCTCGGGTAGGTTGAGGTCATTTCGTTGGCGCCTCATGACCGCAATGGAGTTGGATAGCATCCGGCGTGCGAGGATTGAACTGGCGTAACTTAGTAAGACAGGGGCATCCGGGTGCTCCCGAGAAAGTAGGGGGAGGCTTCCCAGGTGATCCAAATGGCAGTGGGTGAGAACAATAAAATCCAACGAATTTCTTTCCAGGAAATCATGGCTGGGTGTAGAATTAAGCCCGGCAAACTTGGGATGAAGACCGGAATCGATTGCAATACGAAAAGGTCCAATTTCCAATAAGCTGCAATTGGCCCCGATGCCGCCATGTCGATTTAAGTCAGTAAATTTCATGATAGTGGGTTTTCTCCTACGCTATCAGATTCAGGGGGGATTTTTAGACGAAAAGTATCTAGGCGCACATGTAGTTTCTCACCGAATTCATCAACCCCATGAAAAGAACCAGATGCTTGAGCGGATAAGTGAGTAACATGATAGCTGTTGTAGGAAAAACTCTCTCCAGGAGCAATAATCGGAGTTTCTCCAACTATTTTTTCTCCTTCAATCACGGTGGTTGTGCCGTCATCATTAGATAGTACCCATTTTCTGCCGTGTAGGGTGACGGTTCGGTCCGAGAGATTACGAATGGTAATAAAGTAGATGAATGCATGCAGGTTGAGCCCCTTGACTTTTGATTTCTCTCGATGATGGACTAATTTCTCCAAGGTTGCCTTCAACCCTTTTAATTCTCTGCTATTTTCACTCACTCTTTATTATCAATTCCACCATAACATCTCTCGGCAAAAGACCAATTCTTAATTGAAGTATCATAAAAATTGAAGATTTCGCTTGCTCAGAAGCTAGATGGCAGCACAAGAGAATGAATGCAAAAATATGCTCTTCTTTCCGTAAGTGACAAATCTGGATTGGTCCCATTCGCCCAATCTTTGGTAGACCAGCATGGCTTTACCTTACTATCCACAGGGGGAACCGCTCAACTTCTTCGGAAGGAAGGTATTCCTGTTTCAGATGTAAGTGAGAGGACTGGGTTTCCAGAAATGATGGATGGACGGGTGAAGACTTTGCATCCCAATATTCACGGGGGCTTGCTTTGCCTGCGCGATAATGCAGAGCATGTGAGTGCCGCCCAATCTCATGGGATTGAATTGATTGATTTAGTGGTGGTGAACCTTTACCCCTTTGAAGATACAATTGCCCGGTCAGAAGTAACTTTAGAAGAGGCGATTGAACAAATTGATATTGGAGGCCCATCTATGCTCCGAAGTGCCGCTAAAAACTATCGCGATGTTACTGTGATATGTGATCCCAATGATTACGAGCGAGCACTAACTGCCCTAAGCCAAGGTGGAATTGATTTACAACAGGTACGATCTGAATTTGCTCAAAAAGTTTTCGCGAGAACCGCGAGCTATGACCAGTCAATTTCCGCATTTCTGAGGGAAAAACAGCAGGCCGAACCCGACCTTGATACTATTTCAGGCTTTCCAAAAGTCCTAGAAGTGGTTGCTCCAAAAGCAATGCCCTTGCGCTACGGAGAAAATCCTCACCAGCAAGCCGCTCTTTATGGTGGCTTTCTTGATCATTTCGAACAGCTTCAGGGAAAGGAATTGAGCTACAATAATATCCTGGATATTTCGTCCTCAGCTTTTTTAATCGGTGAGTTTGAAAAGCCAACTGTTGCCATTCTTAAGCACACGAACCCTTGTGGGGTTGCCAGTGCTGATAACTTAGTGGATGCGTGGGAGCATGCTTTTGCCACCGATCGTCAGGCTCCATTTGGAGGTATTATCGTGGTCAATAATACATTGGATCTGGATCTTGCTGAAAAAATAGCGGAAATCTTCTGCGAAGTTATTATTGCACCCGGATTTACTGAACAAGCCATTGATCTTTTTAAGCGAAAGAAAAATCTTCGCCTTCTGGTATCTAAAGCTGGATTTGGAGCCGAGACCTTACAGGAAATTAAAACGGTTCCAGGGGGCTATTTGGCCCAAGACAGAGACCAGAAAAAAATAAACCCTAAGTCTTTTGAAGTGGTTACAGACAGGCAGCCAACAGATATGGAGTGGAGGTCAATGATCTTTGGTTGGCGGGTGGTACGACATGTGAAAAGCAATGCTATTGTCTATGCCGGGGATGAACGGACTCTTGGAGTAGGTGCGGGCCAGATGTCGCGTGTGGATAGTTCCCAAATTGCAGTGTGGAAGGCGGGTGAGTCAAAATTAAGTCTTGAAGGTGCCGCTGTTTGCTCCGATGCATTTTTCCCTTTTTCAGATGGCTTAATCGCTGCAGCAGATGCAGGTGCGACAGCCGCGATCCAGCCTGGCGGAAGTGTTCGTGATGAGGATGTGATTGCTGCTGCCAATGAAAGAGGCATGACCATGGTCTTTACCCACACTCGACATTTTAAGCACTAAAGCCTTGGGAAGTCGGTGATTTCCAATTGTAAGATAACATTCAATAGATGACCCAAGTTTTTTATTCTTCATTACTTACAATTGTTTGCTTTCTCTTCATGAGTTGCGGAACCGCGATGCTTTCTGATGAGCATCTTGCTAAACGATCAAAAAGCCAGTTCAAGGCGATGAAGGATAATGAAAAAATTTCATCCAATGCTTCCCATCAGGCAATGATTGAGAGAGTTGGAAAAAGAATAACCGGAGTCGCTCAGGTTGATTTGCCTGGGACCGAGTGGGAGTTTGTGGTTTTTCAAAAAAATGAACCAAATGCTTTTGCCATGCCCGGCGGCAAGGTTGGCGTAAATAGCGGACTGATTGAACTGGCGGGGGGCAATGAAGATGAAGTGGCTGCCGTCATTGGACATGAGATCGCCCATGTCGCATTCAGACATAGCAATAAAAGGATGACCCAAGCCATGGGAATTGCCTTGGGTGGCGTGATTTTGAACACGGCGATGCGCGACAAAAGCTCTTCGGATCGTTTGCTTGCCAGCGGTGCATACGGAGCGGGGACAACTGTCGGCATGGCTCTGCCTTTTAGTCGATCCCAAGAGCGAGAAGCCGACCATCGCGGTCTTTTTTATTCGGCTATGGCGGGCTATGATCCACGGGCTGCTGTTAGTTTTTGGAAAAAAATGCAGGGCAGGAAAAAGCGGAAAATGCCACAGTTTTTGTCTACCCATCCAAACCCAGGTAACCGGATCGAATTTCTTCAGTCAAATATGGACCATGCTTATGTTCTTTATGTAAAAGCCAAAAACGCTCGGGGAGAATCCCCAAACCCATGAATTCAATTTTAGAAAACCCACAGCAAGCTTTATCCAATTATGTTTCGTTTCCCAGTGTCTCTGCAGATTCCAATTATGCTGAGGGAATCGTCGGCGCTCGCGACTTTGCCTGTGCTCGGCTTCGTGAACTAGGCTTTGATGTCAACCTGGTGGATACTCCCATTAATCCCATTATTTTAGCTACTCGAGGTGACCCATCTTGGCCAAAACTGGTTATTTACGGTCACTACGATGTGCAACCGCCAGACCCTTTGAATTTATGGACCAGCAAGCCATTCGAAGCGGAGGAAAGAAATGGGAGGCTTTACGGTCGGGGTGCTGCGGACAACAAAGGACCACAGATCGTGCACATGGTGGCCTTACATCGTGCTTTAAAGAAAAACCCAAATCTCCGCCTTCATATCACTTATTTAATCGAGGGTGAGGAAGAAATTGGGAGCCCGAGTTTTCGAGGTTTTTTGGAAGGACATAAAGAAAGTTTGGCAGGAGATTTGTTGTTGGTTTCGGATACGGGCAGCCCAGGCCCTAAGCAATTGGCTGTGACCACCGGTTTACGAGGCTTAACTGCCCTTGAAGTTCGGGTTTTTGGACCCAAGCAGGATTTGCACTCCGGAGTTCATGGTGGAGCCTTACTTAACCCATTACAGGCACTGATGAGAATTTGCTCTCGTATGCATGATGAGCAGGGAAAGGTACAGGTTCCCGGGTTTTACGACGCAGTTATGCACCCGGAGGATTGGGAACGCGAAGAACTTTCTAAACTGCCCATTTCGGAAAATGACTATGCCGAGTTTTTGGGAATAAAAGATTTCTTTGCTCCTCCCGGTTACAGTCCACTTGAAGCCATCCGTTTTTGCCCAACCCTTGAATTTAATGGCATTGGTGGTGGGTATCAGGGTGAAGGATCTAAGACCGTTATTCCGGCGGAAGCATTTGTGAAAATTACTTGTCGTTTAGTGCCCGACCAAAATGAGAGTGATATCGCTGAGAAAGTGCGTCATTTTATAAAAGCAGCTTGCCCATCTTCGGTTCGTGTGGAGGTTGATCTAAAGGGTGGGGGGAACCCTTATGTTGTCATTCCCCCCAGTAAACCCGGTTCTTCCGGAAAGGAGTCAGATTTAATGAAGAAAGCATTTCCTCTCGTCGAAAATTGCGTAGAGTCATCGTTTGGAAGCACACCTTTGTATTTGAGAGAGGGTGGTAGTATTCCCATCATTCGTGATCTAAAAGAGGTGGCTGGACTGGACGCTTTGATGCTAGGTCTCTTTACTAATGAAGATAACTTACATGCTCCAGATGAGAGTTTTCACCTTGGGATTTTTAACAAAGCAATTGATACCTTTACAGGTTTTTTCGAAAAACTTGCCAACTAACCCTGAATCCACCGGTTAGTTCAGGGTTGAATTTAGGAGTCACCCTTGGTGACCACAAACGAAGCTCTTCTATCTAGTTTTGCCTGAGTTCCATCTGCATCGGGAATGGCTGATTCATCTCCAATGGAAACCGTTTCAATTCTCCGGATGTCTGCCCCGAGTTCAACGAGGTATTCTTTTACAGAATTAGCTCTTCTTTCGCCCAATGCCTTATTGTAAGCCGGTGTACCTTTCCAGTCACAATATCCTTCTATAAGAATGCGAGCTTCTGGGTTGGAGATAATAAATTCAGCGATCTCAACTAGTTTCGTTCTTTCATCAGCTACAATATTGTACTGATCAAAACCAAAGAAAACTGCATCAAAAGGTCGAATTACGTTTAACGGGTCGCTAAAAGCTTCCAAAGCAGGATCCCGAGGGGATAGGGGATCATCAAAACCAAGTTGGTTGGAATCGAGCACCGATCCAGCAGGCGAAAAATCATTATCTGCAATGTTGGAATCACGGCTTGGATCAGTAAATCCTGAAGTATCTACTTCTTCTACTCCTCGGTTAAGGGTACTTTCTGGGGCTGCTTTCTTTGAGCAGGATGATATTACAGATAGTCCTAGTAAAGTAGATACAAGGCTGGCGGAAAATTTAGGCATCTTTAGGAATCCCTTAGGACAAGAAACTGGGCTTTCCTTTCCAATCCTGCAGCACTCGGATCGGCGTTAGGAGTGGATTGTTCATCGCCAACGGAGAATATATCTATACGATTTCCATCGATCCCCAAGTCAACAAGGTAGTCTTTTACACTGGATGCTCTTCGGTCGCCAAGTGATTTATTGTAAGCAGGAGTTCCTTTCCAGTCGCAGAAGCCTTCCACGAGAATGCGGGCGTCAAGATTTGATTCTAAGAAAGAAGCAATATCTTGAAGTTTGATCCTTTCATCGGATCCAATACCATATTGGTCGAAGCCAAAATAAATGGGCTCAAAAGGAGATTCTGCATTGGCTAAGGCGTCTGGGTCAGACCAGACCGAGTCCTGTGGTAGTAATTCTCCCGATCCATTCAACCCGGAAATGGTTGCACCAACGGGGGAGAGTTCGTCTTCTCCGCTTTCCAAATTATCATTGTCAACTGATCCGATGAAAGAACCTCGGTCAGTTCCCTTAATGAGTGCAGTATCTTCTGGTGAAGGTCCTGTATTTTTTGAGCAACCCGAATAAGCGACTGCCAACACAATCACACCTGTTTTCCACAACCAATTATTCATAACTATTTTCCCGCTTTTAATTTTTAAAGATCAAATTCCCATATTTGATCATCAATACACGATTTTTCTTGCACGCAGGGTTGGGTTCGTCAATGGGAAAATAATTGAAAGACACAAAATACTTCTTAGTGGATAATGGATCCCTTAATCCGGAGGCAACGATCAACCTTCGAAATATAGCCAAGGCTTTGGAATTAAAGACCGATTTACCTATCCGACCAGTGGGACTCATGCATTCCCATAAAGTCGATAGTCAAAAACTTGGAGGTGCGCGGGCGGAGACTATGGATTTCCTTTTTCAATCGGATGAACCTATGGATTGGGAAGATGTGGTGATGATCCCCTTGTTTTTTGGTCCTAGCCTTGCAATTACCGACTGGCTTCCCAAAAAATTACAAGCGTGGCAAGCAAAAGACTCTTCTCGATCTTTTCGTATTCTGGAATGCTTGCACCGACCAGGTGATGATCGAATTGCCCGTGCTCTTGTTGAGCGTATATCGGAAACTATTGTAGCCAAAAACTTCAAGAAGCCTTTGGTTGCCCTTGTGGATCATGGAACTCCTCTCCGGTCAGTTAATCAAATTAGGGAGGAAATCGGGCAACAAGTGAAAATCTTACTTTCGGATCGGGTGAAAGCTTTTTCAACATGCTCGATGGAAAGGCGTGATGGACCTGAGTATGATTTTAATAATCCGCTTTTAGAGAGTGTTCTCAATGATTGGTCTGTTCGGGATGCGGAGGACATTGTGGTCGCTCAACTTTTCTTATCCCCTGGTCGCCATGCAGGAAAAGGTGGGGATCTGGAAGAAATTTGTTCCCCGTTTTCCAAATCTGTTGCCCGTACCGAGCTTTTGGGCCAACACCCATACATATTGGATATTTTGGTCCAGAGATTGAAGGACTGGGAAAAGGGGAAGCCCTAATTTTTTATTGAAAACTGGTTAGCCAAATACCAACGATGAGTAGGCTCGCACCTAATCCCCTTCTCATTAAAGTGGAGGTAGATAGTGTGCTTTCAGTGAGCATCATTTTTTTCCCAAGCCAAGCAATTAATAGCACGGCCCACAATCCGCGACAGGCATAGAAAATATTTGCTTCCGTTGGCACATGGTACAGGCCAATGGCCATTGACATCAATATGGCTTGGCCTCCCATTGGCATTGCAGATGCCCACATCCACCGGTCTGCTTTTTTTCTGAACTGTAGAAAATTGCCTTCGGTATATGGAATCAGGAAAAGTGAAAAAAGGCCCACCGATCCAAAAATAAAAAAGAGAACATTAACCGGATCTGATTGATGAGTGAAGTAGGGGACCAAGGAATCGAGTAGCCCAAAAGTTGCCGCGGTTGCAAGAGCAAGGAAAAGTCCAGTCCATGAAAGAGTGGAGTTCTTTGAAGGCCAGCACAATAAAGCGACTGCAAAGGCTGAAAGTCCGCATGCCACCCAAGTTTTCCAGGATACTTCTCCTTCTGATAATCCATGGAGTACGATAAAGGCTGCTACAAAAATTGGTTTGGAGCCCATGATTGGGGTGATTAAACTGGCTTCTCCATTTTTTAAGGCTAGGAAGCAAAAAAACTGTCCCAAGAAAAAGAGGAGTCCGAGGCAAGCACCTGTAGGCATATCATGAAATTGAATGGTCTCCCGGGCAAGCAGAGGGTAGGGGAGAAAGCACATCGACATAAAAATATTGGAATATACCAAAGAACGAATGGTTCCGGCACCGAGTTCTAAAGCTTTTTTGCAAAGAACGGCACTGCTTGCATAGAATAATCCAGCAGCAAGCGCGAGCAGTAGAGGTATATATTCAGTTTCCAATAAAAAAAGAAGTTTGCCGAAATGGTATCTCCAACAGTAAAAAAATCAGAACAAAACAGTAGACATTCTGCTTGTATACCTAATTTGCATTAATCATTTTTCCAACTGCTTTATTTCAGGACTATGAAACTTTTCTTAAACCAAAAGGTTCTAATAGCTGGAAAACAAATGCTTTATCGATTTACATAGGCAAAATGAATAAAAGTTTTATTTTTTGGAGCTTTCTTACTTTGTCGTTTCACTTTTCTTTAGTTGGGGTCGTAGATTTTGAAAAAGAAGTTTGGCCTATCCTTCAAGACAAGTGTGTCGAGTGTCATCGTGCTCCCTATGAGCAGGCAGGGAGATTGAAGTACCCCAAAGCTGGACTCAGGTTGGATGGTGCTGCTCAGATTATGCATGGTAGTGATGATGGGGCTGTGATCTCTGTGGATCACCCGAGCCAGAGCTCCTTGTACACCCGCGTAATTTTGCCTTTCGATGACGACGATCATATGCCCCCTAAAGGAGAACCTCTAACCCCAGGGCAACAAGAGACCTTTCGTAAATGGATTGCCCAAGGCGTTGACTTTGGTTCATGGGTAGGAGCAACAGATGGACTGAATAAATTATCCAAAAGAGATCTGGAGCAAGAGAAATACACGCCCAAGCATATTACCTTTTATCAAGATTTAGCTCTGGGGATTGAGGCACTGCCAGAGGCATTTGTTGATCGCATGGAGGAAGCCACCAGCCTGCTTATTCGTCCTATTGGCATCGGCAGTCCCTTATTGGAAGTTCGGATTGTTTCGTCGGGCACAAAATGTAATACCCAGACCTTGAAAAAATTGGCACCTCTAAGCGAGCATTTGGTGAAACTTGATTTACGTGGGGCTGATTTGTCAAACGAGGGCTGTTCCATTCTCGCAGGATTTAGCCAAGTGACCCACCTCAATCTACGTAAAAGTACGGTGACAGATGAGGGAGTAAAAATTTTGGCGGTTATGAGTAATCTCATGAGCTTAAATCTTTCGAGTACTCAAGTTACAGATTATGGCGTCGGTGCTCTCGTACGCTTCGAAAAGTTGAAGAGCCTACACCTTTGGGGGTGTCAGATTTCTCAGGACAGGCTACAGTTTTTAAAAAATCGATTAGAGACCGTAACCATTACACCATAAGGTCGATCCTTCCGTTTGTTAATTACTTAGTTTCCAAAGTTTATTATCGGAGCGAACAAGGATGGCATTTTGGGTGATCGCGGGAGAGCAAAGTATGGTTGCATCCAGATCAACGGTGTGGACGACCTCAGGTTTTTCGGCGTGGAGGTTAACCACTTGTCCAAGCCCATTTTCACTAAAAACATAGAGATATCCTTTCGCGATTAACGGGGAGCTGCTAATCGGCCCTTTAAGGCGCAGCCTCCACTTAATTTCCCCCGTCTTAACCGATGCACAGCTTAATACATTCGCATTATTGATGACATAGAGGGAACCACGATGACAGGAGGGGCTTCCCGTGCCAGGCTTTAATTTGTTGTCCTCCCAAATTTGGCGAAAGTTTTGGAGTTTATCATCAAGCTGAAGAGCGGTGATCCCATTTGATGGAATTAAGATAATTCCTTGTTCTGCCCACGCACTTGAAGGAATAGTTGAGGCTCCCTCCTGATAATCCCAAACGGTTTCTCCAGTCTTGGGTTCTATGGCGGTCATTCCTTCTTTGGACTGTAAGCCTACCAGAGCCTGTCCCTTTTTTGCCATAACTACGGGAGATGTCCAATTGGCACTTTTGGGGCGTTGTTTTTTCCATATGGTCGTACCGTTTGTAACATCCAAGCCGAAGGTAAAAGAGTCCGCATCATTTTCAACTTGGGCAATGGCTACCCCGTTTACAACCACAGGAGAAGAGGACATACCCAGACCATTGGCAATATTTGGATGGTCAAAAGTAAGGCCCCGGGTCCACTTTAAGTTCCCCGCGAGATCGAGGCAAAAAATATCATTCGATGAGAATTGAGCAATTATAACCTTCCTATTACTCGCCAGAGTGGAAGCAGCCACACATGTTTTTTTGTGACAAACCGTTCGCCCTGTAGCCTTAAAAGTTCTCTGCCATTGCTGGAGTCCATCGGTTGAAGAGTAAGCCAGAATGAGCAGGTTTTCTTGGTATGGTCCACTTGAAGCGGATAGATAGACGGTATCACCTATGACAATCGGGCTCGATAAACCTCTGCCCGGAATATCTTGAGCCCAACTCTTTTCTCCCTTGATTTTAAGCTTTACCGGTATGGATAGGTCTGATGACCCATTTCCCGCACTGCCTCGAAAGGATAACCAATCTGCCTGAGCAGACAAGAGGGAGAGGGAAATAAAAAGTAGATTACATATGATTTTCATGATCCTCTATATTAATCTATTTAATTGGTTGATACTTCTTCAATAACTTGCCCGGAAGAGTCGGTAACCCGAAAGCAAAACTCCCAGTTTTTTGTCCATGGTTGGGTCTGTTCGTTTTGACAGATTTTTAAAAGTATTTGGTTCTCTCCCTTTTGTAATTCTCCGTCGATAAGGAATTGGTCCACTCGTGTGCCTCCACGGTGATATTCATCCCGGGCAAAAAGTAATTCTTGGTTTACCCATATCTTCCAAGCATTTTTAGACCCAAGCCGAAATTGTACTTTTTGATGTTTTGCTGAATAAAAAGAGGTTTTAGCATAGGCTACAACCTCTTTAAGTTCCCCATAGTGTTTATTTAAATCAAGCAGACCAAGACGATCACTGGAGGAAAAAGAGCTCCATTGGATTTGGCTTTTTTTTCCCTGGTAAGAATTATTATGGCGGGCTTCTGACTCGGGCTCGTACGATTTGTTAAAACCTTTTCGTTCAGTATTGTCAAAGGGGCCGAGTATATCCCACTTAGTTTTAAAACCTAGCAATGTAACCAGGTTTATTTCCTGCCCACGACTTTTTAGGGCGTCACTTGCTTCTTGAATCTGGTCAACATCCCGGGCATTTTTCAGTGCTTTTTGAAAAAGTAAAATGGCCTGCTTTTTGAGGGGTGAATTCTCTGCATCTTCGAGTATTACATCAATCGCTTCTCTGCGCAGAGAGGGCTCGGGGTCAGTCAAAAAAGATGAAAGTAAAGTCTTGGCACTAGCGGGACGACTTCTGTGAAGAATTTCAAAGGCAGCTCGCCTAGAGCTTCCCTGGTTTTTCTTGTCCTCGATAAAGGCTTTTACTTGATCCCTCGGGAAAGAAAGGGTGTCAGTAGCATGGATAATTTTTGCGATGGCACCCCGAATCCAATTGTCTCCCACGGGATTGGCTTGGTTCATCGCATGGAGTAAAGAGGGTATCGAATTGGGTCGCAGTTGATCTGCCCAATCCATGGCTTCGACTGCTTTGATGTTACCTTCTCCGTGGGCAGAAACTTGGGTAAAGGCTTTGATGATCTTCTTTTCATAATCAGCAAGTACTTGGCTTACGATCAATGTAAAAAAGAAGAAATGTACTTTCATTTTGTATTCCTTGATTCAGTTCCTCACTTCTGCCAACAAAAAAGAGCAAAAATATTTTTTTTGTTTTGCATGTTCCGCAAGGATTGAAACAAGTAGCGGGATGAAAATAGTGAAATTATTGATTTCATTCCATATCTTTATCCTTGAAGCCGTGGCTCAAGCCCCGACTGAAATTATTAACCTGAGGTCCGGGGAGGCACCGCCTACAAGGTGCAAAGCGAGCGGGAGATTGGATGCGTTCGTACGGTTCGACACTCAGCAAACTGTAAGCCCATGAGAAATCGTACCATTTTATACCAAGATCGAGGGAATCCACTTGAGGTTCTTTCCTTAGAGGAGTTACCTATGCCCAAGCCAGGCAAAGGAGAAGTGCTTATTCAAATGTTGGCTGCCACCATCCATCCCTCAGATTTTGGCCTGATAAATGGCTCCTATGGAAAGCTTCGTGATCTCCCTGCGGTTGGGGGCAGGGAAGGGGTAGGCAAAGTGATTGAAACCGGGGCCGAAGTGGATAAAAAAGTTATTGGTAAATTGGTGGCGATGCCGGATGCTCAAGGTGCATGGCAGGAATTTGTAGTCACGCAAACAGATAACTTACTACTCGTTCCTTCTTTAGTGCCTCCTGAACAGTTGGCTGTTGCTATCCTTAATCCCATGACAGCCTGGCGCTTATTGCATGATTTTGAGTATTTGAAAGAGGGAGATTTTATCATTCAAAATGCAGGTAATTCTGCTGTCGGCTTAGCGGTAATCCAATTTGCTAAAATGCTAGGGGTACCTTGTATCAGTTTGGTTCGAACCGAAGAAAGATTACATCAAATGAAGGAGTTTGGGGTGGAACATGTTTTGTTGGATGACGACGCAGTGCCCGGTCGAGTGCTGGAGATTACCAAGGGGCAAAAATGTGCACTGGGACTCAATTCCATTGGAGGAAGGAGTTCTCTGCGTGTTGCCCGATCTCTTCGTTCAAGTGGGGTGCTCGTGACTTTTGGGGCCATGGATAGTTCACCAATACGCTTCCCTACGAGAGAATTGATTTTTGAAGATATTCGGTTTGTGGGGTTTTGGTTGGATCGTTGGAAAAGTAAACAAACTCCGGCAAGTTTACGAAATGCCATTGAGCATGTGCTTCAACCCCTCGCTCTTGACCAAGTGCGCTATCCGATCGACAAAATATTTCCCTTGGAAGATTTCGAATTGGCCCTGAAGCGAAATATGGAGTCCAGGTGGGGGAAGGTGTTACTTTCCCCAAACCCAGAAAATTTACTGGAAGCTAGGAAGATATCCTCTTAATAAGGCTGGGCAAAGAGAAATATTTTCCCGGGCAAACTGTATGGTTTTTGTGGAGTATTTTATGGGTCGTTACTTGTGACCTCGAAACCTTGCACCTTTTCATGAGGTATTCACACAAGCCTTCCAGGGCAGTCATCTGCTTGGTGGTTGGAGAGCGAAGTTCAAAGTTTCCAATCAGACAGATTCCAATACTTTCCCGATTCCATGCCAGCTTTTTCATGTGCCCACCATCGAGTTGGGCTTTCCACCGTCCACCCAAGTAAACCTCACCGTCGTAAGCCTTTCTCGACCCATTTGAAATTACGAAATGATAGGCCAGCCCATTCTTCATACCCCTAGCTTTGTGTACGCGATGCATGTTCATGGCGTCGTCCACCGGGGTCGCAGAGTGATGAATTACTATTCTCTTCCATTTTCCGGATTTTGGCCTGATGGCATTGAGTGACTTCAGGGTTGATGACCTTAGCAACTGCGGAGGAGGGGTGTAGGTGCTTCCTTTAATCGGGATGATCAATTTTTGGCCGATCTTGATTAAGTCCGGTCGGTCAATCTTGTTAATCAAGGCGAGGGTTGATGTTTTTACACGAAAACGGCTGGCAATACTCCCCAAACTTTCTCCTTTTTTGACTTGGTGAGTAATTTCACTGGATGTTCCCGATGGAATCTTTAATTTTTTTCCAACATAAAGAAGATTTGGGTTGGAAATTCCGTTGATTGCTTGCAAGGCACTGGTCGAAACCCCATATTTGCCCGCAATGCCTCCAAGGGTCTCATTTTTTTGCACCACATGTGACTTTTCAGCCACAACTGAAAGAGTCCCAAGTACAAAGACTAAAATTATCCAAAATTTCCTCATCTACCTACACTATTTCTTTTCGAAACTTGAAAACTTGGCAACCTATATCTTGTTTGGTGCGGGACTAATTATCTTTATAAAGAGCATTTAACCAAAAATACCTGAAATATTAAATGAAATTAAAAACAAAAATGTGGCTTGTATCCCAAGGCCTGTTGCTTGTCACAGCCATCATCATACAGCTCACATTTTATGGAGGTATCAAAGTAGGGCCAATTCTTGGCATGGCCAAACGCCCATATCTCGATATTATTCAAGCTGTTGAGCCAGTTGTTCCTAATTCGATTTTGGCTCAAAACCTTCCCCCCGAAGCTTATGATGCCCGAATTCCGATGTCGCGGGATCAGGTGGTAAAGTCAAACTTGGGAGCCTATCGAAAAGCGGCTCAGCAAGAGCATGGCCTACGCACAGCTTTATTTGGAGGGATCCTGGTAAACATTTTATACTTTATAGCCTACCATATACTTTTTATCTTTTTTACTAGGAGTATTGAGAGGCACAAAAAGCGGGGAAATTGAGAAAGATTTTTTTTTGGGGTTGCTTAAAGATAAAATCCTTTTTGCATATAGACATTCTCCACCACTCTTAATCAATTATGTCCAAGAAGTTCGCAAGTTTTCTGACAGCTCTTTTTTTCGTCCCTATCTTTTTGTTCGGTCAATACAATACAGGTAACCGGTACACCGCATTGTCTTCCGAAAAACCTGTCACTGACTACTTTGACAATGTAGACGACAAAAGTTTTTACCAACGCCAACGCATCCACGGGATGAAGAGTGAAATAAATGACTATTCTGAGCGGCTTCACAACTTGCAATCCCGTTTTGATGAAATTTTCTATGGTCTTTCTCGGGGTAATTCTTTTAGCAAACCTTTCAATACGGAAATTAACCCAACTCGTCCTACAAAAAAGGATTTGTATGAGCCCCGTTCCCGTCAAACTTACAAATCTTTAGCACCGAGAGGCTCTCAACTAGGGGATTCTTTTGAACAGGGGCAATCTTCTTCTCCTCCATTCGGTTCCTCAGATCTTTTTGAACCTCAAGAGCAAAACCCTGTAAACCAGCTTGCATTTCAAGTGGAAGCCCCCGGTACCTACACCAAAGATGGGAAAACGAAAGCATTATTTAATCCAAATAATCATAGTGGTTCTGGCAAGCTTGGGAAGTATTTTATTCTTACCCCAGGCTATGCAATTCCATATAAAGTGCACAAACCATCTTCACCCCCGATCAATAAACAACGGTATCGGCGCTACGACCCTGGTGTAAGTTTGACTGTTGCAGGTGGTTTCGAAAAGAATAATTTTCGCTTTGGCTTGGGGGGAATGTACAAAAGGCATCGCCACCACGAGACCTCTTATGAATATAACCTTATCTATCCTGGACCCAGTCACAGGCAATACTTTCGCCACTGTTCCGAAACCTTTGCTGGATTTCTCGACTTGGGGTATGAAGCATCATTATGGGGGAATTTAGACGGCTATATCGGCTTGGGTCTTGGGTATTATCTAACTTTGGTGGAGGACCCCAGGGAAAGAAAAGACCATGGTTTTTTTGCAACCGGTAATATCGGATTGGCCTACAATTTTAATCAGATGATTGCCTTACGATTGGGATACCGATACGCCCATGAAAAAGAAGTCCCCGCCCACATTGCAGAGCTTGGGTTAGATTTCGAGTTTTAATTGGTATGCCACCTGTCCTGCAGGGCAGTACTCCTCGAAAAAAGGGTTTGCTCGTCAAAATTTTTTTGATCCCTCTGGGGGTAATTTATCGGCTTTGGACATTGTCCATTCGCATGCGTTACGCTCAAGAAAATGGCCGTGATGAATTGGGGAAGCATCCCGAATCAGTTGTGCTTACCCTTTGGCATAATCGGCTTTTTCTAGCGGGTGAGTGGCACAACCGTTATCGGAAAGATAAAAGAATATATGGTCTCATTAGCGCCAGTAAAGATGGTGCATGGCTTCAAACCTTTTACGGGTGGACTGGTATTCGTGCGGTTCGAGGTTCTCAAAATCGGCGTGGCATGCAAGCCATCCGAGAACTGGTAAAAGTGATTACTGTAGGTCATAACGATGCAGGTATTACTCCCGACGGTTCTCGTGGACCCAAGTACCAGGCAAAACCCGGGGCTATAGCAGTCGCGAAGATAACGAAAGCACCGATTCTTTTGCTTTCCTTTGAGTATACCCGTGCGTTGAGACTAAAATCATGGGATGGCTTTGTGATCCCTTTTCCTTTTTCATCGGTTAAGGTCACAACGAAACTATTCGGATTTGATTTTCTTTGCAAAGATCGAACTTTGGAAGAAGCCGCCCAATTTGTGGAAGACAAACTCAACCAAATAACCAAAGACTGATTGCTCTTTGCAAAACTTCCGCTATGCCTACGGATGTAAATGGTTATAACCTATTTCCTTGAAACCTATTCTCCAAACCCATTCTCTTACCAAAGTTTTTCGTGGTGTAAGTGCGGTGGATGACCTCGCCTTCTCTTTGGAGAAGGCATCCATCACCGCTTTATTGGGAGGCAATGGTGCGGGCAAAACAACAACTCTCTCGATGCTCTTGGGTTTATTACGGCCGACCTCCGGGAGTATTTATCTTTTCGGCCAAGACTTTATTAAAAACCGTTTTTCTGTCTTGAATCGGATGAATTTTTCCTCTCCTTACGTTGACCTTCCGCAAAGGTTGACCGTCTGGGAAAACCTGCTGGTTTACGCAAAGCTTTATGGGGTGGTTAACCCCAAAAAACGGGTTGAAGAAGTAGCTGAGTCTTTTCGTATTGAAAATTTATTAAACCAACGCCTTCGCCGTTTGTCTTCGGGTCAAAAAACAAGAGTATCTTTAGCCAAGTCCTTCATCAATAAGCCCGAATTCCTTTTACTCGATGAGCCAACAGCCAGCTTGGATCCTGATACTACTTCCTGGATCCGAGAGCTTCTTCGCCAATACCGGGACGAACAGGGAGCCACCATTCTTTTTGCCAGTCATGATATGAGGGAAGTGGAACTCTTATGTGACAAAGCCCTCCTGATGAAAGAAGGCAGGCTCGTGGAAGAAGGTACCCCCAAGGAGCTTTTGGAAAAATACAACCGTGACAACCTCGAGGATGTGTTTCTCCAAGTAAACCGAAAGAAAAAAAAGGATGACTGAGCTTAAAAGTTCTTCAAAAGGGCGCATCCTTGCCCTTTTTACCCGCTACTATTTTCTTTTGCGCAGTAGTTGGCCACGGATCATTGAGATCGCTTATTGGCCCACCATGCAGATGGTGATGTGGGGCTTCGTCTCCAAGCATTTTGCCCCAAGCAGTCCGGAGCTTACCGCGGGCGGGGTGCTTATATCGGTTGTCCTTATCTGGGATACCCTGTTTCGATCTCATATCAGTTACACCCTTTCCTTTTTGGAGGAGATGTGGTCCCGCAATTTGGGCAACCTTTTCGTTGCCCCGCTGCGTCCATGGGAGTTAATGCTCGGATTGGCCTGTATTTCTTTGATTCGTACCTTGATTGGTATGATTCCCGCCGCCTTACTCGCGATTCCATTCTTTGGTGTATCCGTTTTTGATATGGGCCTCCCACTCTTTGCCTTTTTCTTTAACCTGGTCCTCACCGGGTGGGCTATGTCGCAATTTGTAACTGCTATTCTTATCCGTTATGGATTGGGTGCTGAAAGCTTGACCTGGGTCTTACCTTTTTTAATCGCTCCCTTTTCCTGCATTTATTATCCGCTATCCACTTTGCCGGTATGGATGCAGGATGTGGCCAGTTTTATTCCCACCACTTATGTTTTTGAGGGGATGCGTGCCCTGCTTATCGAAGGGGTTTGGCGGCAGGATTTATTACTGCAAGCCCTCGGCTTAAATGTTGTTTATTTGGGGCTTGGCATGTGGACTTTCCTTTTTGCTTTCCGGGTGGCCCGTACTCACGGGTTGCTTTTGCAGGCAGGTGAATAAAAAAAGCAAGCATTCCCAATTGCCAAAACCTTGAACTTTCTCATCATCAATCAGTTTTTAAATCATGGCTAGAATTAATCAAAACTACGACAAATTAGCTGCGGGCTATCTCTTTCCGGAGATTGCTAAACGCACCCACGCCTTTTCGGAAAAGAATCCGGATGCCCAAGTCCTTCGCCTGGGGATTGGTGACACCACGGAACCTATTGTTTCTTCTGTCCTGGAGGGCTTAAGGGATGGGGTCAATGCATTGGGTGCAGCTGAATCTTATTCGGGTTATGGCCCATCTGAGGGAATTTCTCCGCTCCGTGAGTCACTGGCAAAATTATACGCTGAACGTGGGCTATCCCTGGATCCCAGTGAGTTTTTTGTAAGCGACGGGGCCAAGTCTGATTCGGCAAACATTCAGGGGATTTTTTCGGATGACTGTGTGGTTGCAGTCCAGGATCCTGCCTACCCGGTGTATGTGGATAGCAATGTGATCGCAGGCCGTACCGGGCAGGCCACCCAAGAGGGATATGAAGGATTGGTTTATATGCCCTGCACGGAGGAAAATGGATTCTTTCCCGAGTTGCCCAAACAGAAAGTTGACCTCATTTATATCTGCAGTCCTAATAACCCTACCGGTGCGGTGGCTACAAGGGAACAATTAAAAACATTCGTTGACTATGCCAATGAGCATAAAGCCATTATCTTTTTTGATTCGGCTTATGCTGCCTTCATCACTGATCCGGATCTCCCACGATCGATCTATGAAATTGAAGGTGCGGAAAAGTGTGCTATAGAATTTAACAGTTTTTCAAAGACTGCTGGTTTTACTGGAGTTCGGTTAGCTTGGACAATTGTGCCCAAAGCCTGTCAGACCGAAGACTCCGAACCCGGAAAACTTCATGCTTTATGGACGCGTCGGCAAAATACCTTTTTCAATGGAGCCTCCAATGTTGTCCAGGCAGGCGGGGTTGCAGCCCTTAGCCCAGAGGGTCGAAAGCAAACCGATGAACAGGTTGCATTTTATTTGGAGAACGCAAGAATTATCAATGAAGGCCTCACTTCCTTGGGTATTACCACCTACGGGAGCGATAACGCTCCCTATGTTTGGCTCAAAACTCCCGACGGGCTATCCTCTTGGGAATTCTTTGATAAATTGCTTAATGAATGCCATGTGGTGGGTACCCCAGGTTCTGGGTTTGGTCCGGCAGGGGAAGGTTTTTTTCGCCTCAGTGCATTTGGTCATCGGACCAATGTGGAAAAAGCGGTTCAGTCGATCAAAGAAAACCTCAAGCTTTAAACCTAAGAAGAGCTACCTTCTCTTCCCTCATTTTTACTAGGAGCTGGAGGGGCTTCTCGTGTCCGACTTTAAGTTGTGTGTAATGCACAGATGAAGTTGTACCCACTTCCATCCATCCCTTATGATTATGCAATGGTGACCATTGCGTCTATTTTCGCATCAGTAATTTTGGGAGGGAACTTGTAGGCATCTGTTGACTTTTGCTTATTGCCTTTTACTAAAGTTTAAACCGAAAGAAGATTGATCTTCGGGTTGTTTTTGGGGGCTTGGGTCTCCAGTTTTTGATTGCTTGTGTCGTGCTGCGGGTATCCTGGATTGAAAGCTGTTTTGGCGGGGTAGCCAAAATGTTTGCCGTTGCCCTCAAAATATCCATCGATGCAGCCGGCTTTGTCATTTGGTCTTTAGTCGAATATCGAATCGATGAATCAGGCCTTCCAAGGTCAAGGATTTGTTTTCGCCTTCATGGCCCTCCCCAGCATTTTATTTTTCTCTGCACTTTCTTCCCTCCTATATTATTTTGGGATTTTACAAGCTGTGGTTCGGATCATGGCATGGGTACTAAGCCGAGGTATGAAGTTATCTGGTCCGGAAAGCCTGTCTGCAGCCGCAAATGTATTTGTTGGGAAAACGGAAGCTCGGTTATTAGTGAAGCCCTTTGTTTCTAAAATGAGTTGTTCCAAATTTCTGGCTCTGATCATCTATCCTGGAAATCTGTATTTCTTGCCACCTTCGCACCCTGTGGCTTTGCCAATTTTATGTCTGTAGGTGTTCAAGCCTTGGACACTGGGGAACTGTCACCGGATAGACGGTCCGACCTTGCCAGTCTTGGGTTTAAGTCATTGATCGGGGCACTTTGGCCAGTTTACTACCCGCTTCAATTGCAGGTCTCTTCTTCCAAGAGTCTTCAGGATTGTTTCGTGAAACAGCCTGAGTTATTTGTCCTTTGTCTTTCAGTCCACAAACTTAATTACAAATGTCAGAAATAAATATCGAAATCCCCACAAGTCTCCCTGCTATGACCCTACGCGGGGTGGTCCTTTTTCCCAGTGCTATGATGCCCTTGCGGATTTTTGAGGAACGATACCGTCAAATGCTTGATGATGTGCTTGCACAAGATCGTATGTTTGCCATTGCCCGAGAGCGGGAAGATGTCTTGGCCGAAGAAGTGGATCAGGAACTACCCTACAAGATTGCCACGGTTGGCTTGGTTCGTATTTCCAAAAAACATGATGATGGGACCTCCTTTGTTTTACTCCAAGGCCTGCATCGGGTCAGAATAAATTCCATTTCCCAAGAAGAACCTTACCGAATATTAGATATTGAGCCGCTGGACACCGTGGTCGAACAAACGGTTCCTGAAGTCAGGACTCATATTTTAAAGAGCTTGGAAAGTAATATAAAGTTGGGCGGTCTTGCTTCTGAGGAAATCTTGGACATGTTAACCCCCTTGGAAGATCCCTGTTCCTTTGTGGATCTTGCGGCTCATCATATTTGCCGGGACACCGATGATAAGCAGGGCATGCTGGAGCAAGCATCGTTACACAGGCGTGCCCAATTATTACTGGGTATTATAAACGCAGAAAACGAGAAACTTTCTTTTTTTAACCAGACGCTTAAAGAAAAAGGGCAGGATGATATCGACTCCAATTAATTTTTTTTTATAATGCACGAATGGTTGCCCTTACCGACGAGCAAAAAGCAAAAAAAGTTACCCATTTTCGCAGGATTATAAAGTACCGTTCATGGTTTGGATGGGTATTTGCCACTGTGGGCGCAGTCCTTTTCGGAGTTGGGGTAAAAGAAAACCAAAACCCCATGGTTATGCTCAATGGTTTTCTCTTTTTTGGCTACGGCTGCTTCATGGTTTGGCAGGCAAAAAGAGCGAGGCAAAAGCTGGATGCCAATTCCCTGTAACCGAACTTAGTCCATCCACTCCTGCGGGTGGAGCAATTTTTGGTCGGGGTCTTCATTTTCGGCGAAGTAGATTGCCATTTTTAGGTAGG
>JAQWWZ010000003.1 GCA_029254745.1 Opitutales bacterium
CATCGCAATGCAGGTAAGGAAAGGTGTCCCATCGTAGATACCTGGTGGCAAACAGAAACTGGAGGTATTTTAATCACTCCTCTTCCCGGAGCCACACCCCTAAAACCTGGTTCGGCCAGTTTCCCATTTTTTGGGGTAAATCCAGTTATTCTCGATCCTCAGAGCGGCGAAGTGATCGAGGGAAATGGAGTTAGTGGCGTTTTGGCAATAAAAGCCTCATGGCCTGGGCAAATGCGCTCAATTTATGGGGATCATAATCGGTTTGAGGATACCTATTTTGACCAATACAAGGGCTTTTATTTTACCGGTGACGGGTGTCGTCGTGATGAAGATGGGTATTACTGGATTACTGGCCGTGTCGATGATGTCATTAATGTATCCGGTCACCGTATGGGGACTGCAGAAGTTGAAAGTGCTTTGGTCGCACACGAAGCAGTCGCTGAGTCTGCTGTGGTAGGTTTCCCCCACGATGTGAAAGGGGAAGGAATTTATGCCTATGTAACCCTCAATGCAGGAGTTGAGTACTCCGAAGATTTGCGGGCAGATCTAAAGCAAAAGGTGCGGACAGTCATTGGTCCGATCGCCACCCCAGATGTGATTCATTGGGCTCCAGCCCTTCCGAAGACAAGGTCGGGTAAAATCATGCGGAGGATTCTCAGAAAGATTGCCACGGACGAAACAGATCAGATTGGAGATGTTTCCACGCTGGCCGACCCATCCGTTGTGGAGACCTTAATTGCGAATAGGTGAATAAAAGTTATTCTTGGTACTCGCCAAAGGGCCAAAAATTGTTCATGAGAAGAAAGAAAGCATGAAAATTTACTTGAATGGGGAACTCGTAGACAAAGAGAATGCTAAAATCTCTGTCTTTGATCACGGTCTTTTGTACGGAGACGGGGTATTTGAAGGTATTCGACTTTACGATGGGTGTGTTTACAAGTTAAACGAACATCTTGAGCGCCTGGAGTTTTCCGCCAAAGCCATTCTGTTAGATTTACCTATGGATCGTAAGGGATTTGCTGAGGCAGTTTGCGAGACCTGCCGCCGAAATAATCTAAAAAATGGTTATGTGCGTTTGGTGGTTACCCGCGGGGCGGGTCACCTTGGACTGACCCCAGACGGTTGTGGGCCACCAAGTGTCATTATCATCGCCGATGAGATACAACTTTATCCTCAAGAACTTTATGAGAACGGGCTGAAAATTATCTCCGTTGCGACCCGAAGAATTAACGCATCGGCCTTACCTCCTGCTGTTAAAAGCCTAAATTATCTTAACAACATACTTGCCAAAATTGAAGCAAAGCGAGTTGGTTTTCAAGAAGCTTTAATGTTAAACGACAAGGGAGAGATAGCGGAGTGTACAGGAGATAATGTGTTTATTTTGAGTAAAGGTACTATTTTTACGCCTCCCTTAGATTCTGGCTCTTTGCGCGGCATAACCCGTGCCGCTGTTATGGACTTAGCTACCGAGCTTGGATTTGAAGTAAAAGAACAGGCTTTAACAAGGTATGACCTTTGGACCGCAGAGGAATGTTTCCTTACCGGTACCGCAGCTGAAGTCATTCCTTGTGTGGAAGTAGACCATCGTGTGATTGGGTCGGGGAAACCAGGAGAGGTAACGCAAGCTCTGATCGGGAAGTTTCGTGAGAGAGTTAAAAGCGATGGTGTTTTTCTCTAGGAACCTTAAAAATGTGCCTACAAGGACCTCATTCTTGCAGTTGGCGCGTCATCTGCGTTGTGATTTTATAACTTACACTTTATGTTTTTAATTGTTTTATGAAATGTCACCAATGCGATAAACAAGCTACTGTACATCTGACCCAAATTTTGAACGGGCAAATGCACAAGATGGATCTGTGCGAAAGTTGTGCACAGGCCAAGGGCGTGACCAATCCAGAAAATTTATCGATTGGTAATTTGATGGAGAATGCTTCCGATGTTCCTGAAGGTTCAGATTCTCCTATGACATGTGAAAGTTGTGGGACAACCCATAGCGAATTCAAGAAAGGGGGGAGGCTCGGTTGTGAAGCGTGTTACCATGTGTTTCGCCCTGTCCTAGACCCGCTTCTTGACGGTATGCACGCTGGCAATAAACACTTAGGTAAGATACCTGCCGGCTCAAAGTCTCGTGTCCAATTTGAACAGTCTATCAGTCAATTGCGTTCGCAATTACAGGGGGCAATTGAAGAAGAAAATTACGAAGACGCTGCTCGGATACGAGACCAATTAAAGGAGCTTGAAAGTAAGGAACAGGCGAATGTGGAAGGGTAGGCTGTATGTTTAATGATATATTAAATGATGATTTTTCCTCAGCCAAGGGGCCAAAAGCAATACCTGTTACCCTCAGTACCCGTATCAGACTAGCCCGAAATCTTCGAGAGTTTCCTTTTCCTGGTCGTGCCGAAACGTCACAACGGCGTGCCGTTTTGACCAAGTGTATGGAAGCAATGCACGACATTAAAGACTTGGATAGTTCTTATGCTGTTGAAGTGGATGATCTTAGTGAATTAGAGCGCCAGATTTTGGTTGAAAAACACTTAATTAGCCGTGAACTCTCGGATATGGATGAGGCATCGGGCATTATCTTGTCTAAAGATCGCAATTGCTGCATTATGATCAACGAAGAAGATCATTTGCGCATCCAAGTTCTTCAACCAGGATTGAATTTTAGCAAGGTATGGAAGAGGGTGGATGCCCTAGATTCCAATATAGAGTCTGAAGTTTCCTATGCTTATGACGGAGATCTTGGCTTTCTTACTGCCTGTCCAACTAATCTTGGCACGGGTATGAGGGCATCGGTTATGATGCACCTACCAGGCTTGGTGATGTCCAAGAATATGGATAAAGTCGTAAATGCGGTAAACCAACTCGGCTTTGCTGTACGAGGACTTTTTGGAGAGGGATCGGATGCGAGCGGTAGTATATTTCAAATATCTAATCAACAAACCCTGGGGGAGTCTGAAAGTGCGATTATTGAACGCCTTGATAAGACTTTGCAAAACTTGGTCAGGCAAGAAGAGTTTGCCCGGAAAAAGTTGCTTCAGGATGATGGCCGTCGCCTTATTGATAAAATCAGTCGAGCGATTGGATCTCTCAAATCCTGTCATTTAATTCAAAGTGCCGAGGCTATGGATTTGCTTTCGCTTATTCGCCTAGCCGCGGATTTTAAGATGTTGCCTGACTCCTATCGTTCAACCGCTGATCGTATGTTTATCGAAATTCAGCCAGGGCATGTGCAACTGGCTGCTGGTAAACCAGTAGAACCAGACGACCGCGATTATCTAAGAGCTTCTCTCTTACGCCAAAAATTTGCAAAAGCCCCTTTTATCAAAACTGACGGCTAAGTTGACTTTAATTCCACAACTATTATATAATTTATTATGTCCGAACCAATGAGTAATTTTACGCCTCGCGCTCAACAGGTTCTTGCCCTTGCGCGAAAAGAAGCTGATCGTTTTCACCACAATTATGTTGGGACTGAGCATTTATTACTCGGTTTAATAAACCTAGGACAAGGCGTTGCAGTCAATGTGCTCCAGAAAATGGGCCTAGACCTAGACACGGTTAGACAGGCAGTCGATGAACAGGTAGGGTTGGGCCCAGAAGCGAAGCCATCCGGTAATGTTCCTTACACCCCACGGGTCAAGAAAGTGTTAGCTCTAGCTGGAAAAGAAGCAAAAAGCTTGAACCACAGTTATGTCGGCACCGAACATATCCTGCTAGGATTGCTCCGTGAAGGTGAAGGTGTAGCCGCTCGGGTTTTAAAATCATTAGATGTTGATGCAGACCGTTGTCGTAATGAAATTTTATCCGAATTGGATCCAAATTTTTCATCATCTGAAGAAACTGAATCTTCGGTTGTGGGCGGTGGTGAAAGCGAAGAAAAAATAAAAGATTTAAAAACCCCTGCACTCAAGGCTTTTGGTCGTGACCTCACGGAAATTGCTAAGAATGGTGAAATGGATCCTGTTGTCGGTCGCGAACAAGAAATTCGTCGCATGACCCAAGTCCTTTGTCGCCGCACAAAAAATAACCCAGTTCTCATTGGTGAAGCAGGCGTTGGAAAAACTGCAATCGTTGAGGGACTTGCCCAACAGATCGCCTCTGGCATGGTTCCAGAAAATTTAGTCGATAAAAGAGTGGTGACTCTTGACCTTGCTTTAATGGTTGCTGGCACAAAATATCGTGGTCAATTCGAAGAGCGAATTAAGGCGGTGATGGACGAGCTCAAAAAAGCCAAAAACATTATCATTTTTATCGATGAACTTCATACCATTGTGGGTGCCGGAGCTGCTGAAGGTGCGATGGATGCATCCAATATATTCAAACCAGCATTGAGCCGTGGTGAGTTGCAATGTATCGGCGCTACAACGCTTGCGGAGTACAGGAAATACATTGAAAAAGATTCAGCCTTAGACCGAAGGTTCCAATCTGTTAAGGTAGAAGCTCCCTCTGTGGATGATACCATTTTGATACTCAAAGGAATACGTCCAAAATATGAAGAGCATCACAATGTACACTTTACTGACAAGTCCTTAGAATCTGCTGCTAAACTTACCGATAGGTATGTTACAGGTAAGCATCTTCCTGATAAAGCGATCGATGCAATCGATGAAGCTGGTGCACGAAGTCGTATGGAGTCATTAAAGCGTCCTCCAGAGATTGAGGACCTATCGGATGAAATAAAGGAAGTTTGTATGGTTAAAGAGTCTGCAATCTCAGACCAAAACTTTGAAGAAGCTGCTGAAGCCCGGGATAAAGAAAAGAAGCTCCGTGCCAAAAGAGACCGTGTGCTTGAAGATTGGAAAAAGTCCCGGGATGAGACCAAAGCAGAAGTAAATGAGGATGACATGTTACAAGTTGTTGCGGACTGGACAGGGATTCCTTTAAGTCGCATGGAAGCCAAAGAATCTAAAAAGCTTCTCCAACTCGAAAAAGAATTACGAGGCCAAGTGATTGGACAGGACTTCGCTACTGAAGTTATTGCCAAAGCTCTTCGTCGTTCGAGAGCGGATTTAAAAGATCCGAAACGCCCGATTGGCTCTTTCATGTTTCTCGGACCAACTGGTGTGGGTAAGACTCACCTAGCAAAAGTTTTAGCTGAACGTATTTTTGGAGATCAAGACTCCCTTATCCAAATAGACATGTCCGAATATATGGAGAAACATGCTGTTTCCCGTATGATTGGCTCCCCCCCGGGTTATGTTGGGTACGAAGAGGGAGGACAGTTGACTGAAGCGATACGCCGTAAACCTTACGCGGTTATTTTGTTTGATGAAATTGAAAAAGCCCATCCAGACGTAGCTCAAATATTATTACAAATTTTAGAAGATGGTCGACTTACTGACAGCCTTGGCAGGAAAGTTGATTTCAGAAATACTATTTTGATTATGACCTCCAATGTAGGAGCCCACATTTTGCAGAAAAATACCTCCATGGGATTTTCTATGAGAGATGCGGATCAAGATTTTGATAATACAAAAGATAAAATACTGGATGAAGCAAAAAAATCTTTCAAACCTGAGTTCTTAAATCGTTTGACAGAGATTGTTATATTCAAGCCACTTGCGAAAGAGAGTATGTATTCCATTGTTGAACTTGAATTGAAGAAAGTTTCTGATCGCCTGATTGAGAAAAAGCTCAAGCTCGATGTTACAGACGAGGCCAAAGAATTCCTCATTGAGAAAGGATACGACCAGAAGTTTGGTGCCCGGCCCTTACGAAGAGCTGTCGAAAAGTATTTGGAAGATAATTTAGCTGAAGCACTTCTTGCGGGAAACCTTCGCAAAAATAAGCCCATCAAAGTCCTTGTTGACAAAGACGATAACATTGGGCTTCGCTTCGAACAGGCAAAAGGGAAAGAAAAATTGACTATATCTTCCTCGTCAGAAGAAGATAAGCCTGTAAAAGATTAATCTATTTGTATTCTTTGATCGCCACATCGGCGATACATTGTATGGTGTCGGTCATGCAAAATTCCTTGATTCTTCTTAAACCTGATTGTTTGGACAACAAAATTGCCGGCCAGGTAATCACTCGTTTCGAAAATAACGGATATTCACTTGTAGCTAGCAAGATGATACAACTAGATGATGCTTTACTGAAAGAGCATTACTCTCATGTGGCTCATTTGCCCTTTTTTCCAGAGATTGCATCATTTATGAGTGCACGGCCTGTACTCGCCCTCATTCTTGAAGGGGAAAATGTCATTCAAGGAGTTCGTGATTTATTAGGACCAACAGATTCAACGATCGCACCTGCAGGTACAATTCGTGGTGACTTAGGTACCGACCGAATGCGCAATGTTGCTCATGCATCAGACAGTATTGAGTCTGCAGCAGCTGAAATAGAGCGCTTTTTCGGCTCGAAATAAACTATTTCTTACCCCACTCTGGATTTCTCCAGCAAAATTACGGCGAAGCAGGCAATGGCTTCTTCGCGACCAACGGGTCCGAGAGTTTCATTTGTTGTTGCTTTAATTCCTACGCAAGCTTCCGAAATCGACAGACTTGCCGCTAGTTTTTGTTTCATTTTCTTGATGTAGGGTCCAATCTTCGGCTTCTGTGCCACAATAGTTAAGTCAATGTTTGCAATTTCGTATCCTGCTCGGATGCATTCTTGTTTAGACTTGAGTAAGATAATATTTGAATCCAAGTCTTTATTTGCCGGGTCAGTGTCCGCGAAGTAGTGCCCGATATCCGGCAGTGCCAAAGCTCCAAAAATTGAATCCGCTAGGGCATGAATTACGCAATCAGCATCTGAATGCCCTAATAATCCCTTAGTGTGTGGAATATCGATACCTCCCAATATTAATTTTCGGCCTTCTACCAATCGATGAAGGTCATACCCATGTCCAATGCGTATTTGTGGATTAATCATTTTTTTGAAGAAGGTATTCAATTAGGTTGAGATCGTCCGCTTTTGTGATCTTAGGATTTGGATATTCAAGCTGTAAAAAGGCAGTCTTTTTCTCTAGTAATTCGAGGGCGGCTATTTCATCCGTGATAAAGATTTCCCTTTTGTTTGCCTCTTGTAAAGCTTTAACGAGCCAGTCTTTTCTGGCTGCTTGCGGTGTTTCCATAAGCCATAATCGGTTTCGATCTAATGTCTTGGTGCTTTGTGGTGTATTGGCATTAGTATTTCGAGATGCACACTCCCTAACCGTATCCTGCATGGGACGACAAGCAACAATAGCACCTTTTTTTTCGACTTCTTTGGTGATTGCAGAGATTGTTACACTACGAATCATAGGTCTGGCACAATCATGAACTTGGACAAATTTACACTCTTTTGGCAAAGCCAGTAAACCATTAAGAACTGAGTCCTTTCTTTCTTTACCACCTTGGATCATGATGGGAGAAAAAGTGGGAATTATATGTTTCTGAGCGAGGTTTAACTCCGCTAGCAAAGCTTGCTTTTGTACTTCGTCACGGTAGACAATGACCAGTGAAGAAATTTCTTTGCTTGCTAGATATGCATCACAACACAATCGAAATGCATTGGTGTGTAAAATCGGGTGTAGTAATTTATCCTGAACATTGTTTTTCATTCTTCGACCACTACCCCCCGCTACTAGAATTGCACCATGCATGGTAATCAAACGATATAGTAAACTATTTAAGTTCTAATTGGATCGCTGCAAGGGCTTCCGCAGGATCTGAAGCAGAAAGAATAGGTCTACCGATGACTAGATAATTAGCGCCAGCATTTTTGGCATTTTTTGGAGTCATAATTCTTTTCTGGTCACCCTTGGCGGAACCTGTAGGGCGAATCCCAGGAGTAACCAATTGTATATCTGGTCCCAAGCTCTCTCGCAACACTGGGAGCTCGAGTGGAGAGCATACAACCCCGCCAATACCCGAACTTTCTGCCAAGCATGCTAGACGGTTTACTTGTTCTTCTACCATCGATGAAACCCCGACGGAGTGTAAGTTTTCCTGGTTCATCGAAGTTAACACAGTTACCCCAAGGAGTGTAGTTTCTGGCATCCTGTTCTTCGCGGTTTCTGCGCATAATGTTAGGGCCTCTGGCCCTGCACAGGTATGAAGGGTAAGCATTTTGATTGGAAGTACGGAAAGGCTCTCAATTGCCTTGGACATGGTATTGGGGATGTCATGTAATTTTAGATCTAGAAATACATTGATCTCTTTCTGGACACATCGATCAATGATCCCGGGGCCGTCTCGCAGGTAGCTTTGTAGACCAATTTTTACCCATCTTAATTGGCTTCCGACCTGATCTAAAATGGTATCAGCTTCTGCACGATTTTCTACATCTAAGGCTAGGATTACTTCGGTTTTTGAATGATTCACAATTCCCAATCATGTAGGATTGGGAGAACGAGCCAAATCTATTCTTTCTCGTCCTTGTTCGATTTATCTTATTTAATTTGATCCATGGGTTTAATTAACGTGATTCAACGAGTAAGTGTACCGGCACCTGCCAAGATTAATTTGTTTTTAGCTGTTATTGGAAAGCGAACCGATGGATTTCATGACCTTGTCTCGGTGATGGCTAAACTCGACCTAGCTGATCTGGTTACGATCGACAGAGTTGATAAAAAAAACCATATTTCTTGTGCTTGTAATGGGACTGATCGCTTGGATGGTGTAAAGAACCTTGCTGAAGATGCGGTGCAAGCTTGGCGGACTTTTACAGGAATAAAGGATGGCCTTCATTTGACGATTCAAAAAGAAATTCCGATTGAGGCAGGACTTGGAGGTGGAAGTTCAGATGCAGTGGCTACTCTCTTAGGGTTGAATGGAATGATGAAAAATCCTTTAAGCCACCAGGAATTAATCGAACTGTCTGCAAAAGTAGGATCAGACTGTCCGAGTTTTTTGATTCCCGGGCTTTGCGTGGTGCAAGGAAGAGGAGAGAGGGTTCGAGCTGTTTCTCCTCCTTTAGACAAAGAAATGCAGGGTAAATCAGTGATGCTTTTTAAACCTCCCTTGGGTTTTTCAACGGCTGATATATTCGGTGCTTTTGGAAGAAGAAAGAAATTTTCAGAAGCAGAGAAAGTTCAGGAAAAGTTAAGTAATTGGGAATCACAAAAGCTTTCAACCGATCAATTTTTATCCAATGACTTAGAATCTCCTATTTGGGAGAAGCACCTTTATATTCCTTCATTATTTCGGTGTATCGAGGAAGAATTTGGCTTGTTTCCACGATTGTCAGGGAGTGGTTCATGTTGTTTTTGTATAGGAACTGAAAATACGCCTTGGTTGAAGGTTAAAAAAGTAATCCGGCTTGCATGGGGAGATGAGGCTTTCGTCGAGCAAGTTCAGATTATCTAAGGTTTGAAAGAAAGAATTTGTTTCCCCAACCAGCAAGATTCCTACATAGTAGATCCTATCCTTTTAAATGAAACCGCAAAACACCAACGAACAAAAAGAAGAAATTATCTTCTACGGCTTACCTGCTTCCCCTGGTGTATCTCATGGCCCTGCCTTTAGGTTCCTGCATAGCAATGTGGAGGTCTTACAATATCAGGTCGAAGAAAGTGACCATGAATCAGAAATAGAGAGGTTCAAGGAAGCTCTCAAAATTACCCAATCGCAAATTCGTCAAATTCGGGAGGATGTGGCTAAAAATTTAAGCGAAAAAGAAGCCTCAATTTTTGATGCTCACCTCTTAGTTCTCGAAGACAAAGCCCTTATTGACGATGTCGTAAACGAGGTTCAAAATAGTGGAGATAATGTGGAGCAGTGTGTTGACCGAGTCACGCGCAAGTACATGGATTTCTTTAATAAATTAGAAGACGAGTACCTGCGTGAGCGTTCTTCTGATCTTAAAGACATCTCAAAACGGTTACTCCGTAATTTGGTTGGTGCAACCGCAGCAGGGACTGCTTTTCTTGATGAACCTAAGGTTTTAGTGTCTGAAGACTTAAGCCCTTCCGATACAGCCTCCTTGGATAGGTCCAAAATTCTTGGTATAGCCACAGACACGGGGGGGATGACAAGTCACGCAGTGATTATGGCTCGTGCCAGCAGTGTGCCTGCAGTTGTCGGATTGCGTGGGCTTACAGATCGGATAAAAGATGGGGATTATTTGCTCATCGATGGTTTTGATGGGGTCGCCATTATTAACCCTAAAGAGTCGACCTTATTCCGATACGGAAAAGTAAATGTTAGGCGTAAAAAAATAGAGAATCTCTTGGTCGAAGAATCAAAGCTACCGGCTCAAACCAAGGATTTACAGGCAATTAATCTTTTAGCCAATGCTGATTCTCAAGAGGAAGTTGAGCTCGGGCTTCAGCATGATTGCCAAGGAATTGGGCTATTTAGAACAGAATCTATTTTTCTTCGAAAAAATCAAATTCCTAGTGAGGATGAGCAATACGAAGAGTATGCAAAAATTGTCGATGCAGCCCAAGGCCGGTTTGTAACCATTCGCACTCTTGATATTGGAGGAGACAAGGTTCTAAGCGGTATATCTAATACAGATGAACAAAATCCATTTATGGGTTTTCGGGCGATCAGGTATTGCCTTCGCAATCCTGATGTTTTCCTTGACCAGCTTCGGGCTATTCTTCGTGCCAGTGCCCATGGACCTATTCGATTAATGTTTCCTATGATTAGTGGAATTGGAGAAGTTATCCGGGCAAAGGAATTTTTAACTACGGCGAAAAAGCAGCTAAAAGAAAATGGCGAGGTATTTGATGATGGCATCAAGGTTGGCTGTATGATTGAAACTCCTTCCGCTGTTATGATTGCGGATATGCTTGCCGATGAAGTTGACTTTTTCAGTGTTGGGACCAACGACCTTGTTCAGTACCTACTGGCTGTCGATCGAGTAAATAATCAGATAGCTTACTTGTATGAACCTCATCATCCCGCGGTTATTCGTTCCCTAAAGGTAATATTTGATGCGGGAAAGAAGAAAAACATACCTGTAGCGGTATGTGGGGAAATTGCTGGGGATCCTCATTTCCTTCCCTTGCTTCTCGGGTTAGGAGTGGGTTCTATTAGTGCCAGTTCGCCACTATTGCCCGAGCTAAAGTTTTTTGCTCGAAGGTTTTCCATGAAGGAGGCTATCGAGTTTTCTCAAAAATTATTTCTCATGAGAAGGCCTTATGAAATAAAAGAGGCCATGAATACTTTTCACGAAGAACGAGTCGCTAAAATTATTGCCTAGATTTACTCGTCTTGAAATTTGGAAGTGAAAAGTTCACTCATTTCGCTCTCAAAATTATTTGCAATTTCCTGCTCACATTCAAATTTGAGATTGGTTCCTCTTGCTGCCGCGAGCATCATGAGTCCCATTATACTTTTAGCGTTCACCCTTTCATCTTCTTTGGTTACCCAAATTTCTCCTGAGAAACGAGAGGCAATACGGACAATCATAGCAGCAGGGCGGGCATGTACGCCCATTTTGTTGGAAACTTGGAGCACAAATTCGTACATCTTTCTACCTTCGCTTTCTCTTGAATCGCTCATCTAATATTTGATAACAGAGAGTTTTTAAAAAAAAGACAAAGGAAAAGTTTGGAAAAGGCCGAGTATCACAGCACTTATTAAAGCCGCGGCAAAATCGTCGATCATTACACCCCAACCCTTTGGCAGGTCTTGCAATTTACTAATACCTAACGGTTTAATAATATCAAAAAAGCGAAAGAGGACGAAACCAATGGTAAGCCAAGAGTAAAAATAAATATCGCTCTGGTGCAGGTATGCTTCATCCAAAAAAAGAAAAATAAAGGGCATTACGCTAAATTCATCCCAGATAACTTCACTTGGATCTGATTTGTTCATGATCTTTTCGGCCCGAGAGCATAGCGGGACCCCAAGTAAAAGAAGAGGGATGAATCCTAAGACAACAGAAGTTATAGAATAGTGAAAATATCCCGTAAGTATTCCAAATACAAGGAGCCCAACAAATGAACCCATAGTGCCAGGGGCTGGAAACTTTCTTCCTATCGGCCCGAGAGTGGCAAAGTTTAAAATGAAAAAATCTCGCATCAATCTTCGTCTAAAAAGTAACGCCAGTATTTTCCCATGTAAAGAACGCCAGATACTACGGTAATAAAGGACGCAAGGACGAGGGTAAGTAGAGACGCAGAATCAAGAAGCCTGAGTAGTTGCTGGTGCTGATCAGTTGCCAGTAAGGGCAATAGGTCAACTTCCAAAGCTAGTTTTCCCAGGGTAAGGGAAATACAGGTTAATTGAATGACTGTCTTGATCTTACCAATTTTTTCGGCGGCAAGTGTTTTTCCTTTGCCAGCTGCAACGAGACGGAGGCCGGTGATAAGAAGTTCTCTGGATAAAATTAGTAATATAGGGAAAAGGGTCCATATGGGAAGGGCACCTAAAGCCAAGAGGCTGGTAAACATCCCCAAAGTTAGAACTTTATCAGCTAAGGCATCCATGAATTTTCCAAATTCAGAAACTTGACCAAATTTACGAGCCAACCACCCATCCAGCCAATCAGTCAACGCTGCAAAAAGAAACAACCCTAGGGCTAAAGTATGTGACCATTCAAAGGATAATTCAGGCATTGGGTACAACAAGCCAATAATTATCAGCATTAATGGAATCCTCGACAAGGTAAGTAGGTTGGGTAAATTCATCTAATACCTTCCCTTAACCTTTTATCTGCCACATTGCAATCTCAAGCAAGAATGCCTTGAGGGTGGACGTATTTAAATGGAGTGATAAGGTGAATAGGTTATGGTAGTCGCTTTATACCCAGGTACATTTGATCCGGTTACAAATGGTCACTTGGATGTTCTGACAAGAGCATCTAGGTTGTTTGACCAAGTTGTGGTTGCTGTTTCTGCTGGCAATGCCGGTAAAGACACCGCTTTCAGTCTTGCCATGAGGGTTTCCCTTTTGGAAGAAAACATATCTTCCTTTAAGAATGTGACCGTCGAACCTTTCAAGGGTCTGCTTGTGGACTATGCCATCGCCAAAAAAGCCAAGGTTTTAATTCGTGGACTCAGAGCTGTTTCCGACTTCGAGTATGAATTTCAAATGGCTCAGATGAATCGGCATCTGGATCCTGATCTGGAAACTATTTTCCTGATGCCAAACGAAAAGTACTTCTTCACCAGTTCTCAATTAATCAAGCAAGTTCATTTATATGGAGACCGAGAAACGAGGTTAGTGCCAGAAAATGTACTGGTTGCACTTCGACAGCTTTCCAAAACAAGGAGCGTCTAGAATTACTGCATGAATACAGAGATAGAACAATCAAACCGAAGAAAACGATCCACTTTTGCTGTAGTTTTTCTGACCATTTTTTTAGACATGGTTGGCTTTTCAGTACTTTTTCCACTTTTCCCTTCGATGCTTGACCATTACTTAAGTCGAGAAGCAGTTCTGGGTGGTGGCATGGTTACAGATTTTGTAACGACCATGAAGTCTTTTTCTTTTGAAGGATTTGCACCTGAAAGTTCATTTCGGTTTGAAACCGTAATATTTGGGGGGGCACTTGGATCGCTTTATGCTTTATTGCAATTCTTTTTCGCTCCAGTTTGGGGGAGGTTGTCAGATCGTATTGGGCGCCGACCTATTTTAATTTATACCTTGGGTGGAACTGCTTTGGGTTATGCGTTATGGATTTTTGCTGGAGATTTCTGGGTGTTAGTTCTTTCAAGGATTTTGGGCGGAATGGCTGGTGGGAATTTATCGGTGGCAACTGCAGCAATTGCAGATGTTACATCCCGCGAGTCACGATCTAAAGGCATGGCTTTAGTCGGTATTGCATTTGGGCTTGGTTTTATCTTAGGACCTGCCTTAGGGGGATTTGCTTCTACTTGGGTTTTAGCGGAAACAAGTGATGCAACTTTTGGTCTGAACCCATTTTCTGCAGCCGCATTAATCAGTCTGTGCCTTGCCCTTATTAATTGGGCTTGGGTGATTACTAGGTTTAAGGAAACTTTAAGTGTAGAAAAAAGAAACCTGGATGGGCAACCGAAACCAGCAATTTTCCAACTCGGTAAAATTGCAAATCAAAATGTCCGAAATACCTGCCTTGTTTATTTGCTGTATATGATTTCATTTAGCGGCATGGAATTTACTCTTACTTTTCTGGCTGTTGAGAGATTTAATTATGATCCAATGAGTTTAGGTAAAATGTTTTTACTTATTGGCCTTACTTTAATATTTGTTCAGGGATTCTTTGTTCGTCGCTTTGTTGGGAAAATTGGCGAGAAGAATATGGCAATGCTGGGAATTATTTTAGGTTTCATATCATTTGTCATTATTTCCCAATCCTTTGAGACTAATATTTTTTACAGTGGCTTGTTTTTAATGTCTGCTGGCGTTGCACTAATTAGTCCTACACTTACGGCACTTACATCCCTACATTCTGGCGAAGGTGATCAGGGCTTTCACCTTGGCGTATTCAGGTCATCGGGCTCGATGGCTCGTGCCTGTGGTCCTATGCTTGCTGGTTTTGCATACTTTGCATATGGGTCGAAGGTTGCCTATTTGCTCGGGGCAATGATTCTAATACTTCCCCTTGTGATCATGTTTAGAATTGCTAAACCAAGCCATGAAAATACTGCAATTTCATGACCACAAAGCTTTTCACTCGCCAAATCTCATACAACTATTAGGATTATGGTTCTAAAAACTTATACTTGCTTAACAATTATTTAGACCCCCATTACTGAATGAATCCCGAAGTTATCGACCAATTGGTCGAAAAAGATCCATCACTTGAATCATCACGCCCTGCCTTAGAGGCAATGAAGGAAGGTGCATGTTGCATCCATCGTAGTTGGGGTTTTGGCCAAATTACTGGCTTTGATCACGACCGTGGCATGGTACTCATCGATTTCGAAGAGGAAGATCGAAAAAGTCATGCCATGGACCCCATCTTTTGTATCGGCAAATTAGAAGTATTAGCTGAAGACCACATACTTTCAAAACATCGTGCTAATCCAGCCGAAATTGAAACCATAGCGAAAAAAGAACCAGTTGAACTTGTTGTTGAGATCTTATCCACATGCGAAGATGGTTGTGCGCAGGCTCGAGAAATTGAGAGGATTATGGCGTTTCTTCTCGGTCCAGCTAAAGGTAAGAAATGGTGGACAGCCACGAAGAAATTGTTGGTCAAAGATCCTCGTGTCGCCGTTCCCAACAAGAAAATTGAGCCTTATGTTCTTCGTGATGAGCCAGTTAAGCCTGAGCAAGAAATTCTACAGGACTTTTTTGATGAAAAAAGATCAAAACATAAAATTATACTTGCGGAGAAACTTTTTGATTTAGCGGCTGAAAAAGAAGACCTACAAGCAGACCTGCCGCAAGTGTTAAACGAGTTGACTGTTGCTATCATGGAAGCCCGAAATCTTAGCCAAGCGGATCGCTTGTATGGTATTTGGGTTCGAAACAACCTTGCAAGAGATGTTGAGGAAGATGTCGAAAAATTAGAGCCTACATCCGCTTCTATTTTGGAGGAATGTAAAGACGACCTATCTGGTTTGGCAGATCAAATGCCAACCAAGTTTCACCGTAGATTCCTTGATCTGGTCACTCGTGTGTACGAGGGGGACTGGAAGACCTTAGTCGTAACTCTCTTACAAAATACCGCATTTAAATTTTCTGGAGAATGTGCTCATTTTCTCGTTGATCAAGAAGAGCCCAAGCTTCTTATATCTTCCCTCAATAAAGCATTGGATGAACAGACGCTGAAAGCCCCTGTTTTACTTTGGATTCTTAAATTTCGTGAACTTTCCAAGTTCAAAGAAATTCTAAGCCCTTTGATTAATCCTCGCCTGTTAACAGCAGTTTTTTCTGCCATTGACTATGAGTCTTTGCAGAATGCAACAACCCGTCGTATTCCGCTTGCAGAAATTTTATCAGATGACCGGGAATTATTGCCTATTATTTTATCGAAAGGGTCGACTGAAAATGCAAAAGACCTTGCTCAAGCTCTGCTCCTGAATCCAGGCTTTGAGGATTTAAGTAAGCGATCCTTGCTTGCCCGTTTTATCAAACGACACCCTGAAATTCAGAGCATGATTGATGGTGATGGTTCTCGTACAGGTTCTTCGGGTGCATCTACATCAGTCACCGATGATAGTTTGATCGTCTCTCAGGGAAGTTATGACCAAAAAATGTCAGATTTGGATCTGTTAAATAAAGAAAAAATTCCGGCAAATTCACAAGCTATTGAAGCAGCCCGAGAACTTGGTGATTTGAGAGAGAATGCAGAGTACCAGATGGCTAAGGACGAGCAAAAACTGCTGCTTGCCCGACAATCTGAATTGCAAACAGATCTGATGAGAGCGAAACCTGCAGACTTTACTGATGCTCCAAAAGATAAGGTGGGCATCGGTTCAATCGTTAACTTGATCGATTCCAAATCCGGCAACAATCAAAAATATGTAATCCTCGGTGCCTGGGATAGTGATCCTGATAATAATATTCTTTCCTATCTTACTCCTCTTGGGCAAAGACTGCTTGGTAAAAAGAAGGGCGAATCCGTTGAGACAGAAGTGCAGGGTAATGTACAAAGCTGGAAAATTGAAAGTCTTAGTCGTTGGGTAGATTCCCAGTAGCTCTTTTACGTTCGTCTGCTGTAGGCTATTTTCATAGTCTCATATTTTATTTGCAAACTCCATGGCTAGATTGGATTCTCATCTGATATTGCCATGAAGATTACGGAAATATTACAGCTTCTCTCAGATAGCACGCGTTTGCGAATGCTTCGCCTGCTTGCAAAGGAAGAGCTTTCAGTTGCTGAATTGCAGGAGATTCTAGAGATGGGTCAGTCTAGAATCTCTTCTCACCTTTCTTTACTTCGTCGAAACCGTATGGTCATAGACCGAAAAGATGGGAAAAAGACTTATTACACCTTGAGCTTAGACAAATCTTCTAAATTTAATATCGTTCGTTTAGCCCTTTCAGAAGATTCAGAAGAAGATTTTTGGGAAGGAGATCAGTCTGGTTTACTTCGCGTGTTAGAGCGTAGACGCAGGGAAAGTGAAAAGTATTTTGATGAAGTCGCAGAACGATTAGGTAAACATTATGTGCCAGGCAGATCATGGGAGTCCATCGGTCATTTTCTTCTGCAGCTTGTTCCATACATCACCATTGTAGACTTAGGTGCAGGGGAGGGGATGATTTCTCAGCTCTTGGCAGAAAATGCCAAGAAAGTATATTGTGTCGATAATTCGAAAAGTATGGTGCGAGTTGGCACAGAGTTAGCGAAAAAGAAAAACTTTTCAAATTTAGAATACAAACTTGGCGATATTGAAAAGGTTCCACTAAATGATAATAGTGTTGATCTTGCATTGATGAGCCAGTCACTGCATCATGCACAGCATCCAGAACTTGCTCTATCCGAAGCATTTAGAATATTAAAACCTAAAGGAAAGCTGATTGTTCTGGATCTAAAAAAACATCAATTTGAGAAAGCTCGAGATTCTTACGGGGACTTATGGCTGGGTTTTGGTGAAAATGAGCTTTATCGAATGATAAAAAAAGCAGGTTTCAAGCGCACAAAAGTTGAGACAATTGCAAAGGAGTCGAATGAACCTTTTTTTGAAACCATCCTTGGGATGGGGCAATGTCCTTAGTTACTCGCTTTTTGAAAGCTTTTTAGATTTTCATTTCTTCCATACCCTAAAAATCGAAGTACTTTTCGGGTAAGATTTTTAAAGTCTTCTAAAATCAGATACAGACAGGGCACCATAAGTAAGGTGATGAAGGTTGCAAATAGGACACCAAAGCCAATGGCGATAGCCATAGGCTTTAAAAACTGAGCCTGTAGGCTACGTTCGTATAAAATCGGAAGCAGTCCGACAAATGTAGTCAGAGAAGTTAGGAGAATGGCCCGAAAACGTGCCATGCCTGCTAATCGTGCCGCTTCAAGAATCGAAGTTTCTTGGGCCCTTTTATTTACATAATGGACAAGAACAAGGCTGTCATTTATGACGACCCCAGTTAGAGCAACAAGTCCAAAATGAGATAATTGGCTTAAGGGCAACCCAAATAAGTAGTGTCCCAGTACTGCCCCGATTAGTCCAAAAGGAATTACGGACATTATCAAGAAAGGTTGTAGGTATGAACGAAAGGGTATGGCAAGCAAAGCATAGATTACAAATAAAGATATGCCTCCAGCCTGAGCTAGCCCGGAATCACTCTCTTCTTGTTCTTTTTTTTCCCCAACGAATGAAAAGCGAAGATTGGGGAATTCCGTTCTTAATGCCGGTATAAAATGTTGATATAGGTCTTTCTCGATGAGTGGAATTTGAGCAATTACCTTGTCTGCTGAAGTTTGCACATTTATTATCCTCGAACGGTTCATACGTTTGATGGTGGGGTACCCTTTTCCTAGTTCAATGGAAGCTACTTCCTCTAACGGAGCTTCTACTCCATCGGGGGTTCGTACACGAAGACTGGTAAGTGCAGTGAGTGTTTTACGGTCAGCTAGAGGATACCTTAGCATCACTTTGACCTCATCGCGTTCCCTTTGAATACGCTGGATTTCTTGGCCGTAGTAAGCTTGCCTTACCTGCCTTCCCAAATCTGATTGAGTTAGACCAAGAGAGCGTCCGTTGTCTGTAAGCTTGATTTTCATTTCCCTTTTCCCTCCAGAATAAGTGTCGGAAATGTCAAATAGACCTTGGTAAGTTCCAAGTTTGGCTTTTAGCTTTGCGGCTGCTTTACTCATGTCATCAAGGTTAAAGCCTGCTATTTCAACATCAATAGCTGTTCTGCTTCCACCAGCGGCCACATCTCCAAAATATAATTCTTTAAGACCTGGTAGTGGACCAATCCGTTGGCGCCAAAGAGCAGAAATCTGAGGAGCTGTTCGGGTGCGTTCTTCAGACTTTATAAGTTCGACACTTATTTCACCCAAATTTGAGCCTGAAACAATATTAGCAGAACTTTTAGGACCACCGGAAAAAGGCTGGGCTCCCATAGTTTTCATAATGTGCATGAAGGGGTTGGGTTCGCCTTCAGATTCAAGGAAATCTACCACCGCGACTCTTGCATTTTCGATTTCCTCTAGTGCTTTTTCGGTAGTGGCAGCAGGTACTCCATCCTGCATGGAAATTTTTACCGATATGTAATCTGATGGAACAGGGGGGACGCCACGAATGCTCGGAACATGACCACCAATAATTAATCCCATAGTTAGGGCAAAAAGCCCAAGGAATAAACTAAGGGTTAAATAGCGCCACTCGAGACACTTTTGTAGGAATGGTTGGTATGTTTTTTCAATGAATACTTCCAACCCTTTTGAGATTTTATTTTGGAAGCGGGCCAACCAATTTTTTGGAAGTTTGTCAAAGCGGCAAAGACTTAAATGGTAGGGGAGAATAAATTTTGACTCAATCAGTGAGAAGAAAAGAGCGGGAATGACCACTAAGGGTATATCTTTCATGAGTTTGCCAAGCCAACCTGGCAGGAAAAGCATCGGGACGAATGCAACCATACTTGTAAGAATGGCAAATGTTACAGGCATCGCTACCAAATGAGTCCCTTTGATGGAAGCCTGCAAAGAATTTTCACCTTTCGATCCCAGAGTGTATACTGACTCGCCAACGACAATGGCATCATCGACTAAAATTCCTAAAACAACAATAAATGCAAAGAGTGAAACCAAATTAATTGATGCCCCCACCAGACCCATGGTGGCGAAAGCACCCATAAATGAGATAGGTAGTCCCAGTGCAACCCATACTGCCAGGGAAGGGCGAAGGAAGAGAGATAGAACCAAGAAAACAAGCACCAAGCCTTGTAGTGCATTACGGATCATCATTTCCAGCCTCCCTTGGAGATAATAGGAAGAGTCCTGCCATATGGTCATATTTATTCCTTCGGGAAGATTGGTTGAAATATCATTTACATAAGCATTTACTTTTTCGGAGATATCCAATGGACTTTGCTTTCCAACTCGAAATATCCGTAGAGTGACAGCCGGCTCATCTGTGAATCGGGTGTACAGGGCTTTATCCTCGAAACCATCTTTTATCTCGGCCAGTTCGCCCAAACTTAAGTGAGAGCCATTTGAAGATGTAAGGATCTGCATGTTTTTAAACTGCTTTCCATTATGAGCCTTTCCCATTGAACGAAGAAGTGTTTCTCCAGAAGAGGTACGGGCAACTCCTCCAGGAATGTCGACCGAATTACTTTTTATAGCCCGCGACACTTCGTCGAAGCTCATTCCGTATTCTCGTAATGCATTTTCTGATATTTCAATCCCGATTTCAGGTTTACGGATTCCAGCGATTTCAACCTGAGTAATGCCGGACAAGTTGGTTAAATCATCAAGCGTTTTATCGGCTAATTTGCGAAGAGATTTTTCATCACAGTTACCATGTATAGCCAATGCTAAAACCCGACGTTTTTGAGTTGCGACTTCTACCATTGGTTTTTCCGCTTCTTCCGGAAAATTCAAGATCGAATCCACCCGAACTTTTATCTCATCTGCAAGTAGTTTGGCATCTTTTCCTCGGCTGACTTGTACGCTGACCACCCCAAGGTTTTCACGGGCAAAAGATGTCATCTCTTTGATGCCATCAAGGTCCCAAATCTTTTCTTCAACTTGCTTACATATGCCATCCTCAACTTCTAGAGGGGCGGCTCCAGGATAAGCCACAGATATGGTAACCAAGTCCAAGTCGAATTCAGGAAAAAGTTCCATCTTAAGTGCTCGGATGGAGAAAAAACCGGAAATAACAATAATTCCCATGAGGAGGTTGGCCGCAACCCCGTTTCTTGCAAACCAAGCAATCATTGAGCAGTTTGGTTCCTATCCGGCATTGAGTTCACAAGTTGAACCATCATGCCGTTGGCAATAATTTCTATCGGCGTGATACAAACATTTTCGCCGTCTACTAAACCAGCACTGACCCATGCTTCTTTTCCTGAGCGATAAATAGTATCAACTTGTTTAACTTGAAGACGGTTTTCATTATCTACAACAAGGATAGTATTTTGGGTGCGGAAAGCAGAGTCAGGAATGACAAATACATCTCTGGTTGCCCCGTGCAATTTTACATTTACGAATTGACCGACAGAAAGGGGTTCATTGACTTTTCTCCGTGAAAATGGGTTGGCGAAACAATTGTTTACCAAGGCCACCAACTTAGTGAGCCTGGTTTGTGAGTCAATGACACCTTCAGATCTTGCAAGTTTCCCAAGATGGATGATGTCACCTTGTTTGTTAAGAATTTCTATTTCCACTGAGAATTCATCTGCACTACCGAAACCGTCGGTAAAGCCGAGGAAGTTCATTTCTGATTGGCTTAGGGACAGATAAATCTCTGCTGAATTTAGAGCATAAATTTGAGCCAATGCCGAAGGAGAACCTGATCCAACTTGCTGGCCTATATCAACCATTGTTTTCAAAATTCTCCCTTGAAATGGTGCCTGAACTGAAGCTCTTTTAAGATTCTGCTTGGCCTGAAGTAATTTTGCTTTGGCTGCACTCGCTTCTGCTTGGGCTTTTTCAATTTGTGGGATTCTTTTAACAAGTTCTGACGCAAGGGCCCAGTCACGGTTACCCCACTCAATTTTAGCTTGTTTTGCTAGTTCAATTTCTTGGGTGCGCTGGAGATTGGCCCGACTTACACTGGCATTGGCTTCAGCCAAGGTAGCCATCAGATTGGTATCTTCAATCCGAAGCAATAAATCACCTTTCTTAAAAAAACCACCTGAACGAAATGATTTGGCGGAAGATTTTTCGTTTGGAAAGGGGGCAATATCTTGAATTATTCCAGGGACTTCAGCTATAAGTGTGGTCAGCGTTTGTGGTCTTACTGTACCGAAAGTGCTGATACTCGATCGTAGCTTAACTTTCTTAACTTTAAGGGTTTCAACGAAGGGAATTTGCCGTTTCACTTCTTTTGCTTTGGGTACAGGTCGCATGGTGATCAATGTTCGAGTAGCGAACAATAAAACGCCCAAAACAATCACGGGTAGAATAATTTTTTTCATGGTTCAATTTGGAGGGCAGGAATACCCAAGCCTAGAAAGAGATTTGTGCGGTTGATAGCACGCTCCTTGCGAATGTTCAAGAGACTACTTTTGGAGTCAAAAAATCTTCGTTGAGAATCCAAAGCGTCAAAAATTTCTTGTAAACCACTTTGATACCGGTCCCAACTAATTTGGGCAGCTGATTCCGCGGCTCTTGTAGCTGTTTCTAAATAAGTTTCTTCGGCCCGTAATCTACTTTCATTAAAAAGGAGATCCTCCACTTCAGTGAAAGCACGCAGTGCCACCGCCCGATAATTTGCAAACGATGCCTGTTTTAGAGCATCCGCTCTGCGAATTTGAGCCTTGAGACGTCCACCTTGGAATAGAGGTTGGGTCAGGGATCCACCAAGTTCCCATGTTTGGAATTGATTATCGAGCAAATCCTCAAAATTTTCCGCCCGACTGCCAGGACCACCGGAGATTGATAGGGAAGGAAGGAGGCTTAAGCGGGCAGCAGAGAGATCAAAGCCAGAGGCTTCAAGTTGGAGACGGGAGGAAAGAATGTCGGGTCTGTTTTCCAAGGCTGTAGAGGGGGTGGATGGAAGTGCCAAAGAATTTAGCTTGGGTAAAAGAGGGGAAGCATTCAAATCCAATGTGCCGTCTGGGTACATTCCTAAAAGTGCTTCGAGTTTTCGAACAGATTTACTTAAAATCCTAAGGCGCATAGAGTTTGACGCCTGTGCACTTGCAAAAGCACTTGTGGCTAAATCATTTTCGAGAGAGGTAGCTAAGCCATTTTTAAAACGATTTGACACAAAATTTTGATTAGTGCCGAAAATGTCCATAGTTTGGCGAGAAAGTTTAGTTTGTTGTCGGTTTTCAGCTACCTCGAACCATGTTTTCGATACCTGTCCAGCGATGGATAATCTGGCACCCTCATAGTCTTGGGACGCCATTTCAAAATACTTTTTGGCAGATTCTTTTTGTGACTTTAATTTACCCCACAAATCAATTTCCCAGCTCAAATTCAGACCTGCACTAAAACTGCTGCTAGTAAACGATGTATTCCCATTTGGTAGATTGAAACCAATTAAATTTGCTTTGCTACGGCTGCCAGAAACTCCAAGATTGGCATTTGGGGTGAGGTTTGCACCAACGATTACAGCCTCTTCACCGCGAGCGAGGGTTTGCTCTGCTTGAGATATAAGCTGTGGGTTACTTCTCCAAGCTGTTCGGATTGCTTCGGTAAGCCGAGGGTCATCAAAGGAATCGGCCCAGTAAATTTTCTCTTGTGCATCGCTAGTATTTGTATCCCAAGACGCCCACTTTTCTGGAATATCTTCGAATGGCTTGAAACTCTTTGAGTCAGGTTTGTGGGACACACAACTAACGAAAAAAAAGAAGAAGGAAAGGGAGGGAAGTAGTACTAAGAATTTTCTCATTCGCTAATGTTTATAGTACAAGCATATAATAATCTGATCCAGAGCGTTTGGTTTGTTTGTTTTGCGGATACTTCATTCAAAAATCGATTGTATTAAACATTTGTCTTAAATTTACAAGCCTAGGCAACACATTTGTTTACTCAATTTGGTATTGGCAAATTCATTCACTAAGAAAAGAGATTTAAGTTTCTGCATATATGAATATCGCACCTTTTTTATGAAATCACCCAAATTGCTACAGGCATCACCTGCTTTGGCATTGACAAAATCAAAAAATTTCGGTTTTTTTAATCTTTTTTCGCATTTTCCCTTTACACTTTACGAAGTACAGAAATGATCAAGATTCGCTTGCAAAGACACGGTGCTCGTCATGCACCATTTTATCGCATGGTAGTCGCACCATCAACATCACGCCGTGACGGGAGATTTATTGAAGTCCTCGGTACTTACAACCCCCAAGCTCATGCTCAATCTGAAGAGCTTAAATTGAAAATGGAGCGGGTTGACCATTGGTTACAAGTTGGTGCTCAACCAACAGATACAGCTAAAAGTTTAATCAAACAAGGCCGATTAAGCCCTGAAGAGTGGCTTGATCGTGCAGAAAAGAACACAAAATCGAAAGCTGAGCGGATCAAACGCAAAAACGCTCCTGTGGTTGAAGAGACTGCCCCGGTCGTGGAAGCTAAATCTGAGGATTCACCTGCTGAATCGAGCGCAGATGTCGATGCCAAAGTAGAAACTAAGGAGGAAACTGCTCCTGATTCTACGAAAGAAGAGGCAGCAGCAACCGAATCTAAAACAGAAGGAAAACCGAACGCTGAAGCGTCTAAGGAAGAACCTAAAGAGAAGCTTGCTGAGGAACCCAAGGACAAAAAGGAGTCAGAGGCATAAGGATTCTTTCGCCTCTTTCTGCCTTATCATGTATTTAATTGGTGCCCATGATTCGTATGATGAGCCCAGCTTTGCGTTTCGACGTTCTTTCGCTTTTCCCAAAATCCATTGACGGTTTTGCGGAAGAAAGTATTTTAGGAAAAGCCGTTGCCCAAGGCTTGATTGAGATTAATTCCCTTGATTTGCGTCGGTGGGCAGATGGCAAGCATCGAGAAACCGACGACCGCCCTTTTGGTGGTGGTGCGGGAATGGTTCTCAAACCACAACCAATCTTTGATGCACTTGAGGATATTTCTACTGATCATACCCAAGTCATTTATGCAACTCCAGACGGGGAGCCTTTTACTGCTGAAATGGCCAAAGAATTATCTCTCGAATCACATCTTGTTTTTCTCAGCGGTCACTACGAAGGTATTGATCAGCGGGTCAGGGATCATGTCGTGCACCGTGAAGTAAGCATTGGCGATTATGTTATAACCAATGGTACATTAGCATCAGCCGTTATGATCGATGCGATTTCTCGCCATATTCCCGGTGTCTTGGGTGATCCTGAATCTTTAGAGAATGAATCCTTTGAATCCAACCAACTTTCTCACCCACAATACACTCGCCCCAATGACTTCAGGGGGATGAAAGTACCTGAGATATTACTCTCGGGGAACCATGAAGAAATTTCTAAATGGCGGGAAAAAGAACGAATTGCCAAAACGGAGCGAATCCGACCAGATTTATTAAATGCTAATACAAAAGTTAACAAATAAGAATTATGAACAACCAATTACTTGACGAAGTTACTAAAGAATATCTCAAAGAACGCGAACCTTTCAAGGTCGGAGATGGTGTAAATGTACATGTTCGAGTTCGTGAAGGTGAGAAAGAAAGAATTCAAATTTTTAAAGGTATCGTGATTGCCCGTAAAGGTTCTGGCATTCATGAAACCTTCACTGTTCGCCGAATTGCTTCTGGTGTTGGTGTTGAAAGAGTTTTTCCAGTTCATTCCCCACTTGTTGATAAGGTAGAAATCGACCGAGAAAGTGTTACCATGAGATCTCGCTTGTATTATTTGCGTGACCGAATCGGTAAAGAAGCTGTAAAGGTCAAAGAAAAACGCTTGTACGAAGCTAAAAGAAAAGGGAAATAACCGACTTTTTTCCCCATTTAATTATGGGGCTGTACTTTAACTAGTACGTAAAAGATTTAGCCGCAGAGGAGACAGAAACTCAGTGAGAAGTTTTTCGCCTTCTGCATAGTGTATTTTATCACTCTCACCATCCAAGATTTGTTTGTAAATTGTAAGTAGGTTGTTTCCGTACGCTAGTGTAGAAAATTGTGTCAATACTGCCGCATTATTCTTTTCGATAGCCTTTATGCTAGGAACCTTTAGGGGTATTTGTTTATTTATTTGATCTAACAAAGCCGGAGATCTTTTGAGCTTTAGAAGTATTTGCCTTTGAAGGTTTTCATCAAGCCTGCCGAAATCAACATTTCCTTTTTGTACAATAGAATGATAAGCCTGTTCAACACTATCAATGGGCAAAGGTTTGGCATAGCTTGAGTAAAACTCTTGGAGTGCAAGACGGATTACTTCTTTTAGCCTTGCGGGCTCATCCAGTAGGTCAATGCTCACATCACACCTCTCATAAAGATTCTGAAGTTCAATCCCGAGGTTTGTGAAGTCAGAGGTGATTTCTGGCAGGTTCCGACCACAAAGTCCTTTCCCAAATGTCCATGGTTCAAGGAAACCGAGACCAAATCCCTCGGCTACACTCGTTGTAATAATAGCCTTTGCGTGATTCACCATTTGTGGAAAGGATAAGACTGAATTCTCACTAAGACCGAAAGTAAGGTTTAGGTTTTCCTTTGCCGCAAAATCTATCCACTTATTATATTCATTTTTAAAGTTTGGATTGGTAGGACCAAGACTATTGGCAAAGTGTTTTTCAGGATGAACCATTGATAGGAGTGCTAGTTCTCCTAAGTTTTTCCTCCGGACCGCCCGTACAGGATATAGAAATAGATTTTCAGGTAAATCTGGGCAAATTTTTCCGTCTGTTTGATTACTCTCAACAGGAATAGCATTCGCTAGCAGATGAGCTTTGCTCGGTAAACCTGCCAACATGAGTTTAAGAAAGGAAAGATCACGGTGATTAAGGGCAGCGTAGTGAATTCTTTCAGAACTAGGATAAGTGGACGGGTAGCAACTCCGAAGGCAAGTAAAATTCCCCGGTCTACCATCCTCTGCGAAATCATGCGGTTGAAGCAGCATGGAAGCTCCTTTTTCTGCCAATAAGCTGATTGCCAAAGGGAGTGCCGGATTTTTACCAAGAGAGTGGTTATGGATGTGCCAAATATCCGGGCTTGATCCGAGGCTTTCTCTGGCAGCAGTTTCCATTCTTTCTGCTAGGATACTTGGAGAAATTGCTTCTCCTGGAAGGGCATAGTCCAAGCCATTTACAACTCGGATATTTTTTATTGATTCACCAGGATAAGCCCGACCGCTAAGCACTACAGACTCAATGGCCATATCAGCAGATTCCCAAGCTTGGAGGGTGTTCTCAATCACACGCGTAACTCCACCGGGTTGAAGGTGGTAATGAACAATTGCAACTTTCATCCGAGGTGACCGGTTGCGTATCTCGTTTTACTGGTTGCGGTTTAAGTAGCCTTGTATTTCGATCATTGGCGGTCTTTCTTCTTCTATTACTTCTTGGGCAATTTGGCTATATACCCCGTCTTCAACTTCAAACCTGCGATAAAAAGTTTCCAGATCGGGTAATTTGTCAATTTTTCCCTGAGCATGAAGGCGGTTAAAAAAAGTTTGTAGTATACCGAAACTCATTTTACCCAATGCATTGGTGGTCTGATTACGGTGAACCCTTCGGTCAAGATCAGTTTGGGCAAAAGCCTCTAACCCAAATGTATCATAGAGGTCAAGCAGGTGGGAAGTTTCCACCCCATAGCCGATAGGGAAGGGAATATTTTCCAGGACTTCTCTGCGGGCCGCATATTCTCCGGACAAGGGTTGAACAATATTTGTAAGTTCCGGATAAAAGAGAGAAAACAGCGGTCGAATCAAAATTTCTGTCACTCTGCCACCACCACTTGAGCGCAACCCAGATGAGTAATTGAGAGGACGGTCATAGAAGGCCTTTACATAATGAACTTCCTCTCTTCGAATAAGAGGGGCCACCAAACCGTAAACGAAGCGGGGGTGAATATTTGAAATATCTGCATCCACATAACAAATGATGTCACCTTTTAGTTGATGTATGGCTTTCCACAGGTTTTCTCCTTTGCCCCGCTTATTGCCAACTTCAGGCAAAATATCAGAAGCTAAGTAGACATCGGCTCCAAAATTACTGGCAACTTCTAAGGTTTTGTCGGTTGAGCCCGAATCGATCACTGCAAATTCGTCGATAAGTGGATAGCGTTCCATCAATTCCGAACGAAGGATTAATACTTCCTTCCCAATGGTTTTCTCTTCGTTCAGGGTAGGTATGCAAAGGGAAATTTTTAATCCTTTCTTTTCTTTCTCCTCCACTAGTTTTAAGATATCCCAAAACTCTCCGTGATGGAAAGTATTGTGATCTAGCCATTTTTGATTGTTACCAGTCATGATTCGCAAAGTCCTTGGTCAATTGCCCGCAGCAATGTGATCATTTGAGCCATTCCTGAATATAGGGGCTCAAGCTTTATGCTTTCATTAGCTTCCCGTACATTTTCAGCAGAGGTGAGGCCCAATGTAACACCTGGGTGTCCGGCTAAGATAATAGAGTTTAAATCTCCTGTGCTTGGATCGACCGCTGGGGTAACGCCTGCCTCGCTCATTATACTTCGAGTTGTTTTGACAAGTGGGTGGGTGAATGGAATGCCGCAGTTTTTTCTTTTAGCGACAACTTCCATCATTACATGAATGCCAGTTTCCATCGAGTATTGCTCACATAGCTCATTTACCTGGGTTTCCATTTCGTGTACCACTTCATCGTCTTCACTGGAAATTTCAAAACGCAAACTTCCACTTCGGGGAGAAGTGTTGAAACTCGAACCAGAATGCATTTCCCCAAATACCATTTTTGTTTTTGGCTCTTTGGGTACTGGAATTTCCATGACCTGACTGACAAAGCGGGTAAGATGTGAAATGGCACCCGCGGCCCCGAAGCGATGCCAGTCATAATTACTGGGTAATCTGAGATTTATTTGCCCTCGTAAAGCACCAAGCCCAGAGTAACTGAGTCTGCCTTGCTCGGCGCCCTCCACACAGATACCAGCCCGTATTGGACGCTGTTTGGTTTCAAGGAAGCCTCGAGAACCCTCAAGGTTTGCAATCCCAAGACTCTTGGTGTTAATCAATAATAATAAATCATCCTTTAAGTGTACCCCAAGCTTTTCGAGTAAATTGGGAAGGCCGACAACAGCCGCCATTCCAATGGCATTGTCTGCAATTCCTGGTCCCGTTATATAATCTGATCCAACATTCAGTACATGGCGCACATCCGAGCCAAATACTGAATCTGCATGGGCCATTACCAGAATTGAGGACGAACCTTCACTTCCGGGAAGAATTCCGGACGCGTTCCCTAAATCATCAATTTCTGGATCATCGAGTCCATTCTCACGGAAGCGGTCGAGTGCAAGCCTTACTCGATCCTCTTCGCCAAAAGTCGGAGATGGTATTTCTCCTAACAAAACCGCATCGGTTAAGTAAGTTTCTCGATTTTCCCGTAACCCCTCAATTAGTGAGGGCATATCTTTAAGTAAAGATTCTAAGGCCGCATCCTTAGTATTTGTTTCAATAGTCATTACCATCGGACTACGGAAATCCTGCCCAATATGCCACGTTAAACTTTTAAATCTTTTTTTATTGGTTGAAAAAAGGGCTCGTATCCTGCATGACCAAAAAGAGAAAAAAAACTTCTTCCTCATACAAAAATGTCAAAGAATATTGGATTTATCTCAACTCGTTTTGCTGGTCAAGACGGTGTATCCCTTGAAAGTGCTAAATGGGCAGAAGTTCTTTGGGAGGATCGTCATGTCAGTTATTGGTATAGCGGAGAAAGTGATCGAGATCCTGATATTAGTTTTGTCGTACCTGAGGCTTATTTTGGTTTTTCGGAAAACCAGTGGATTAATGACAGAATATGGGGTGCAGGGCAAAGAGACCGGTTTGTTAGTGAGCGGATCCGTGCCTTGGTTGATTATTTGAAAAGTAGTCTCTACCGCTTTGTGGATAAATTCAGTATTGATATTCTTATCCCTCAAAATTGTTTGGCCATACCCATGCATCTCCCTTTGGGGATTGCGGTAACCGAATTTCTTTCGGAGACAGGCATACCCGCCATTGCTCATCACCATGATTTTTTCTGGGAGCGGACTCGGTTTTCAGTAAATTCAGTTCCTGAATACCTAGATATGGCATTTCCGCCAAAACTTCCCAACATGAGGGATGTAGTCATCAACCAAGAGGCCCAAGAGCAACTTGCACTCCGAAAAGGTTCCTCTTCTTTGGTCATTCCAAATGTTTTTGATTTTGATAACCCACCAGACCAGTCGGATAGCTATGCTTCAGATGTTCGGTCTGAGCTTGGGCTTGCTGAAGATGACTTTTTTATTCTTCAACCAACACGGGTTGTTCCGCGCAAGGGAATTGAGCAGGCCATTAAGCTGGTCAGCTTACTGAAAGACCCCAAGTGCAAATTGGTTATTTCTCATGAAGCGGGTGATGAAGGGTATGAATACCTTGGTATGCTTGAGCAATTAGCTAAGGAAGAAAAAGTTGATATGAGAGTTGTAGCCCATCGGGTCGGTGAAGTTCGGCAGCGAGATTCTGAAGGCAGAAAGATTTACACACTTTGGGACCTATACCACCATGCAGATTTTGTGACTTACCCAAGTACTTATGAAGGGTTTGGTAACGCTTTGCTTGAGGCTATTTATTTTCGTAAGCCTGTTCTCATTAATAGGTATTCTATTTTCGTGCGGGACATTGAACCCAAAGGCTTTCGCCTCCTTACAATGGATGGTTTTGTGACCCCAAGCATTGCCAAGCGGGTGGAACAAATTTTGCATGATTCCAAGTTGCGGCAGGAAATTGTGAATCACAACTACGAAGTGGCACGCCAATTTTATTCTTATTCCACGGTTCGGGGAAATCTTCGGGCATTCATTGCAAGTCTTACCGGATATTGATTTATGCATACATCTTCTAATAATTCCGCTATCAAGCACATCTCCAGTGCCAAATTAAAAACCATTCGCCGGCGCCTTTCTGGGCTTTATGGAGTGGAGCAAGCAGATGCGCTTCTGGAACGATTTTATTTGATGATCGGTAGGTATGGTATTGGGGTGCAATCTAATCGAAAAACACAGGAGCTTACCCAACGGGATACCATGCTGATTACATATGCTGATATGGTATCAACTGAAGGGGAGAGACCTCTTTCCACTTTACGTGAATTTTGTACTGCTCGCTTGAAAGGAGCCTTTTCAACAGTGCATATCTTACCATTCTATCCCTGGACATCAGATGATGGGTTCTCGGTGGTTGATTATCGAAAAGTGGACCAAAGATATGGTTCGTGGGAAGATGTTTCCAAATTGTCAGAAGAATTTGATCTGATGTTTGACCTTGTTTTAAACCATTGCTCGTCCAAAAGCCCTTGGTTCAAAGAGTGGGTTTCCGGAGTAGAGCCTGGTCGCAATTACATCATGGAAGGTGATAGAAAAGCAGATCTGTCTTCGGTTGTACGTCCCCGAGCTACTCCTTTACTCACCCCATACCAAACCCGTGGAGGATCCCGGTTGGTTTGGACTACCTTCAGTGCAGACCAGGTGGACTTGGATTGGACAAGCCCAGACTTGCTCTTCGAATTTTTGGATATTATTGTTTATTATGTATCCATCGGGTGCAGAATTCTTCGCTTGGATGCCGTAGCTTTTTTGTGGAAAAAAATTGGTACCAATTGTTTGCACCTGCCTGAAACTCATCAGGTCATTAAACTGATTCGAAATTTCTTGGAAGTTGTCGCACCAGAAGTGGTCATCCTTACCGAGACAAATGTACCTCATGAAGAAAATGTTTCCTACTTTGGAAAGGGGGATGAAGCGCATGCCGTTTATCAATTTTCACTTCCTCCACTCTTACTCCACGGTCTTCTTCGGGGTACGGCATCCAAGCTCACGGACTGGGCCTCCAATTTGGCTCCACCTCCTAAAGGTTGTCATTTTCTCAACTTCACAGCCAGTCATGACGGAATAGGAATGCGCCCTTTGGAAGGAATTTTACCTCAAGATGAAATTCTTGCTCTAGCGGAAGAAATAAGAAGCAAAGGGGGTTTTGTTTCGATGAGGAAAATGGAAGATGGGTCGGAAAGTCCTTATGAATTGAATTCCACTTATTTGTCCGCCTTGGCTGATCCAGAAAATGAAAAACTTGGCCAAGCCCGCTTTCTCTGCTCGCAAGCCGTTGCCCTTTCAATGAAGGGAATACCTGCCGTTTATTTCCACTCCTTGAGCGGAACCCCTAACAACCTAGCAGGAGTAAAAGAAACTGGCCAAAACCGTACGATAAATCGAAAAAAATGGGACCTGACAGAGTTGGAAGAGTTATTAGATGATACGGATTCCCTATCTGCTGATATTTTTGCATGGTATACACGCACATTACGATGCCGTGCTTCCTGTCCTGCATTTCACCCAGATGCCCCCCAAAAAGTTTTAGATGCAGGCTCATCCGTTTTTGCCTTGGAAAGAAAGTCGGTTGATGGAACTCTTACCGTACTCTGTCTGTTTAATTTCACCCCACAAGATTTTAAACTTCAATCCATGGATACTCTAAATTTGAATTTTCCGGATGGTAAAGCACGAGATTTAATTGGTGGCGGCGAGGTTGAATGGGGGAAGGATTCTCTCTCGTTGCGCCCATTTCAAGCTCTTTGGTTATCTAGCAATTGAACCTCCTTCTTCTCGATCAGCAGGTATCCTTTCTGCACCTAGATAAAACAGATCCTAGGTCTAGGCATTTGGAGCGTGTTTTGAAAGTCAAACCAGGTGACTGTATTGATCTAGCAGTTCAAAATGGGCCCAAGGGAAAAGGGAGGGTTACTGATGCAAAAAATGGAAGTTTTACATTGGAAATTGAATGGCTTCCTCTTCACGCACCTGATTTTTATCCTATTTCTTTGGTCGTTGGCTTGGCCCGCCCCCAAACTTGTCGTAAAGTCTTGGATCAGGCCGCGTCGTTAGGGGTCCGTTCTTTTACTTTTTTTGGGGCTGACAAAGGGGAGATTTCTTATCGCCAAAGTAATTTATGGCGGGGTGATGAGTGGAAAAGAAAGATTCAAGAGGGAGTGGCCCAAGCCTTTGCTAGTTCGATTCCAACCTGTTCACTTCTTACCAATTTGGATGAAGCTTTAGAAAAAGAAAAGCCGGCCTTTGGTATTGCTCTCGATAATTATGAGGCGTCACAACCATTATCTGTTGCGAAGAGAGAGGAAGAGAAAGAATATGTACTCTGTGTTGGACCGGAGCGTGGATGGTCTGACCGGGAAAGAAAATTACTTCGAAAATATCAGTACGAACTTTTCCATTTAGGACCTCGTGTTCTTCGAGTAGAGACAGCTGTGGTCGCGGCCCTTGGTATGATTACTGAACCCTTTTGGGGTTAGGTGATAAAAGGGGGGAGAAAAGCCGAAAACTTGGGGACCCTTTTTTCTCTTTCCCCAATACTTTAATTTTCTCCCATTGATTAAAGTCTGATTTAGCTTCCATCGGGCCTTCGTGAATAAGCCATGAGTTTGCATGCACAAAGCCATTTGTTCTCAGAAGTTCAAAGATTGTTTCTCCGATTTTAGGAAAGTCAGGATACGGAGGGTCGAGAAAAATAAAATCGTATAAATCCTGTTTCTTTTTAAGGAAATCTATGGCATCCCAGCTTGTAAATGTGGCTGCTGTAGTATCGAGGCTTGCACTTTTTCGGACCTGCTCAAAATTATATTTCAAGTCTTTATATATCTTTCGGTTATTTTCTACAAAATGTACCGATTTTGCTCCACGGCTCAAAGCTTCAAGGCCATAGGCACCAGATCCAGCAAATAAATCCAAGACTTTGGACTCTTGAATTCTGTGATGAAGAGAAGAAAATAATCTTTCCCTGTTTGCTTCCGTTGCCGGCCTAAGCAGACCTGACTTTGTCACCCGAAGGGGAATGCCCCGGGCTTTCCCACCGCTTATGCGCATGGAGAAGAAAAATGGATAGATTTTACAAACATTCTATCCCTTGCATGGCCCGAGAGGGTTTGCCAAGCAAGCTTCTTTTTGTCTTGATGAAAATATATGGCCCGCAAATACAGAGCATTTTTAGATTTCCCTGATTCTTTTGAGGTCGGGGATTTCTTAGAACTTGGAGATGAAGAAAGCATGCACTTGGCCCGTGTTTTACGGGTTGAGAAAGGTCATGAAATTGAAATTCTCAATGGGCAAGGTTTAATTGTCCAAGGCAGATGCGTGCAAGTTTTTCACCGGGCGGTTAAAGTAGAGGTTTTATCGGTTGAATCTTTGCCTATTGTTTTGCCAAAGATACACCTCGGGATTGCTATGCCAAAAGGAGGGAAATGGGATGACTTACTTCGCCCATTAACCGAGTTGGGCGTTCAACGAATTACTCCCTTGCTTACAGACAGAACCGAAGTGAGGGCGGCTGTTGATAAGTTTGAATCTAAAAGAAAAAAATGGGCAAAGCAGCTTACAGAGGGTTGTAAGCAATCAGGGAACCCCTGGCTTCCTCAACTTGACCTGCCCGTTCGGTTTAAAGATTTTATACTAGATGCCAAGGCAAATACTGGATGCATTTGGATGGCATCATTAAGCCCAGGTACAGAAGAACTTTCGTTTTTACCAGATCACCTCGAAATAACATTACTGATAGGCCCCGAGGGTGGATGGACCAAAGAAGAAGAGCAGAATTTTGAGTCGCTTGGAGGAAAGAAGTTTTCCTTGGGGCCTTACGCTCTACGGGTTGAGAATGCGGCTATTAGTGCATTGGCAGTTGCACGCCATGCATATCTAAGTTAATTAACACTCATGCCAGAGTTATCAGGAGAACAAAAACTTCGTATCGTTCTGGAATCCATTATTAGAAAGGTTCCAAAAGAAGAGCAGTGTCAGAAATATGGAATTTCAGAGGAAGAGTTTTTGGGGTGGCAAGATCAACTGACCAAGAACGGTGGTCAAATTTTCGAACCAGGCTTTGGTAGTAAGACTACAAGCCGTCGTCCCCAGGTCATAAGGAAAATGGGTCCTGTGGCTAAAGTATTCTTAACGCTTAGCCTTTTCGCCAATATAGGATTGATCACTGTGGCGATAGTCTTGTCCTTAAATAACTCCAGTCAGCCACCCGAGGCACAGGTTCTTAGCAAAACAGTTGTTCCTTTAGATTCTCCACTCCATTCTGCTCAACCTGATACTGATTTTTCCTCACTTCAGCCAGCTACCGCCGAAGTAGAAAAACCACTGGTTGAGCCCTTGGGGGAGATCAAAGACTTACTGGCAACTGGTTCCAATACTATGGGGCAGCAGAAAAATGAAGACCTGGAAACTCTTTTAGCCAAACCGATGGAATTACCGGTTCCTCAGGTTATTCCTCCTACGAATACTTTTATCGATGTTAGTTCTGAAGTGTCATTTTTGGACAAGATTTATGAGGGCAGGCATGTTGTGTATATTCTTGATGTAGGGGATTATGTTCTAAAAGGGGAGGGAGCCGCTAAGAGGTTTGAGCAGATGAAAGATGCCGTGCTTTCTTCGATTGTTACCTTATCCCCCAACTCCTACTTTAATCTCGTGCTCTATTGGAACCTCAGAGAAACTTCCGCCTTGGGTAAAACCATTCTTAAAGCGAACCGGGATAATATTAAATATGCGATTGACTGGATATCCGGATTGGGCAGTTCGCTTGAAGATTTAAAAGAGAACCGTAACCAATTTGTGCCCAAGGAGTTATTATACTCCAAGCCTTTGCCTGGTGTAGTCGGTCCATGGTTTGGTCTTGGTGTAGGTATAACCTTTGATCCAGATTTAATCTTTATTCTTTCGGGAAATACCCCTGCATTTCCAATGGGTGCCGTTCCCAAATCTCATTTTAATGGTTTGGATTTGAGTCAGCGCTCTTTGCTTAACGGTTCTTCGGAAACGCAGTTTGCTCAACCTGCTTCTCTCTTGAGTGGTCTTACTCGACAAACCGCACGGAAGTGGTTGGTGTCAATGGAACCTCCTGGGTCTTTACCCGAAAATGTATTGGAAATTGAAAAGATTGCCATACGCCGTCTTGGTTTAAGTGAAGAATTTGCCCAAGCCCAGTCAAGTGTATCCATACCTTGGGAGAAAGTATTTGAGAATTTCCTGAGTAGTTTAGAGGTGAATTCTCAGATGATTCCTCAGACCAATTTTTTCCTTTGCATGCCACCCCACATTCGTTGGCCAAATGATCTTTTCAACACAGCCAGCGAGTTTGCCGAAAGTTCGAAGGGAGTGTTGATGGAGGATCCCAAATTTCCCTAGTTTTTTTCTTTATCTCATTCCTCTTCCGGCTTTCGCCTCTGCGTAGTAACGAATATATGAATTTCAAAAGAGTTGGGCTCGCACTTTTAACTTTCTTAGCCTGTTTTAGTTTATCCCACGGTCAATTTGGATCTGCGGATTTAGTTTCTCTTTCGATCTCTTCCGAATGTGATGAGATCAAGCCTGGCGATTCCACTTCTCTGATGATTGAAGTCAAGGTGGAGCCAGGTTGGCATGCTTATTGGAAAACTGCGGGTCAGACGGGTTTCCCCACTTCTATTGCTTGGGATTTGCCCGAGGGAATCTCCCTGGGTGCCTTGCAGTTTCCTACGCCAAAGTACTATGAATTTCAAGGACTTGGGAGTTATGTGCACGAAAAGACTTTTGTTTTATTAGCTGAATTACAAGTGATGGAGGAGTGGAATGTTTCCCAGCCAGTTTCATTTACGGGTGAATTTTCTACCTTGGTATGTGATGAGGCAAATTGCATCCCTTTTCGCTCAGAACTCAAACTTACTTTACCAATTGGGAAAGTAACCAAAATAAATGGGCAAGCTTCTACAGTTCTTGCTGCAGCCAAATCTAAATTACCGGTATTTTTAGATAAAGAAAGCCTTACTTCTATTCACGCGAATTCAGACTTTATTGATTTCTCCATTCAGAGTGCTCTTTTTGAAAACCGGGCCCCTCAAGATTTCTATTTTTTCCCTGAGGGAGAATTTTTTGAACATGGAACCCGTCAAAATTTTTCATGGGATGCCAATCTTTCCCGTCTTAGCTTGAGAATGAAGCGAAATGTAGAAGTTGCTGCTCCAAGCCGTTTACAAGGTGTGCTGGTACACCCTGAACTGGAAAGTGGTCTCAAGGTCGATCTAAGTTTAACGCAAGCGATTTATGGGCGTGATATCCCAAATCGAGCCCTTGCCACACCAGAAGGCCAAAGGCTTGATTCAGTGCAGGGATATCGATTGCTATGGTTTCTTTTAGCTTTCGTTCTTCTAGCTTTGGCGACATGGGTCTACGGAAAAACAAATCAGCCCCATCATTCTAAGGAGAAGAAGGCAGCTGGGAAAGTGCTTGCGTTCCTTACCTTCCTCCTTGCTGTTTGGACAGGATACCCAAGCAAGGAAACCACCCCGAATGGGCTTCAATGGCAAGTATGGTCACCAGAACTGGAAAGTAGATTGCGGGAAGAAGGGAAAGCAGTGTATGTCGATTTTACTGCCAAGTGGTGCCTGTCTTGCCAGGTAAATAAACGGGTATTTCAAACTCAAGATATAATCACTACTTTTGAAGAGAAGGGAATCACTCCTTTGCAAGCAGATTGGACGAAGCGTGGGGCGACTATCCTTACTGCCTTAAAGGCATACGGACGGGAAGGGGTACCCTTGAATATTTATTACCCTCCATCAAAAGAGGGTATTCCACTCCCAGAAATACTCAGCCAGGGAATCGTTCTTGAAGTGATTGATTCAGAAGAATCTTATCTTGTATCGGAAGCCAATGGTCTTTGGGCAATTCTTGGCTTTGCTCTGCTTGGAGGGATGATCCTTAATCTTATGCCCTGTGTCTTCCCCGTGATTGGTCTTAAGATCATGTCTTTTGTTAAGCAAGCCGGGGAAGATAGTCAAAGGGTCAAGCGACACGGCATGGTTTTTACCTTGGGTGTCTTGTTTTCATTCTGGGCTTTGCTTGGGGTGCTTCTTTTTTTGCGCGAAAGCTTGGAAGCAGAACTAGGTTGGGGGTTTCAATTACAGGAACCTCTTTTTGTTTTTGCCCTTGCGGTTTTCTTATTCATTTTCGCTCTAAGCCTCAGTGGCGTGCTTGATATTGGAATGTCTTTGACTGGGATCGGGGCCAAGGTAACTCGTTCCAATGGCTACACCGGCTCTTTTTTTTCAGGTGTACTTGCGACCCTTGTGGCCACTCCTTGTATGGCGCCATTTCTTGGGGCTGCCGTGGGTGCTGCTCTGACGATGGACTGGGTAGGGGCTTACTTAGTCTTTAGTTTCATTGCCATTGGCTTGGCTTTGCCATACCTTGTATTGTCCTTCTTTCCCACTTGGATATCAAGGTTGCCGAAACCTGGTGAGTGGATGGATACTTTTAAGCAGTTTATGGCATTCCCTCTTTATGCCACGGTTGCGTGGTTGCTCTGGACACTACAAAGCCTCCTGTAAATAGGAGGCTTTGTGATAAAAAATTAGGTATCTGAACTTCGAATCTACAAGGCTTCCTCGCCTTGTTCACCTGTTCTGATACGCACAGCTTGCTCAACAGGAATTACAAAAATCTTACCGTCTCCAATTTTTTCAGTTCGGGCAGCTTTGGCGATGGTATCGATTACTTTCTCCGCCAGGTCATCGGGAACTGCAACTTCGACAACAACTTTGGGTAGAAAGTCGATGGTGTATTCACTCCCCCGATAAATCTCAGTATGTCCTTTTTGGCGGCCAAAGCCTTTAGCTTCGATAACTGTCATTCCTTCGATTCCAATCTCGGACAAAGCGTCCTTCACATCTTCAAGTTTAAATGGTTTAATAATTGATTTTATTAATTTCATATCTTCTACAAATCTAAATTTTGGGATTAATTTAAGGTATAACCATTCTCTCCATGACTGGATTGGTCAAGCCCCATTGTTTCCTCTTCATCAGAAACGCGGATACCTCCAAGAAGGCCGGAAATGACTTTTACGATTATAAAAGTAGCGGCGACGGACAGGACAATGGCAGCAAGGCATCCTTGCGCCTGAATTGCAAACTGTTCCTTCGGGGAGTCGAGGTTGATACCTAATCCACCAAAAAGCTCACTGTAACCAAAATAAGCGACCATTAAAGTTCCAAGAATACCACCTACACCGTGCACGGCCGCAACATCAAGGGAGTCATCGATACCAAGTTTGTCCTTGATGAATCCGCAAGCGAAGTAGCAAACTATGGCAGCGCATGCTCCAATGACGATGGCACCAAGAGGCCCGACACTGCCAGAAGCAGGAGTAATGGTGGCAAGACCGGCTATCGTGCCGGTTACAATGCCTACGAGACCAGGCTTTCCTGTTTTCTTCCATTCAATAAACATCCAGACCAAGCTTGCGGTTGCCGCTGATAAATGAGTAACCAACATCGCCATACCTGCACTTTTATCGGCCGCGGCCGCACTTCCTGCGTTAAAGCCGAACCATCCAACCCAAAGCATAGCGGCACCAATCATCACCATTCCCGGGTTATGTGGAGGTCGCAAACTTCTTGGAAACCCGTGCCTGCGACCCAGCATCCATGCAATGGTAAGTGCCGATGCACCTGCCGTGGCGTGGACAACGATTCCACCGGCAAAGTCAATAACCCCTGCTTGGGCAAGCCAACCACCGCCCCATACCCAATAACAAACTGGGAAATAAACAGCGATAAGCCAAAGGGTACTGAACAGAATCACCGCCGAAAATTTGATTCTTTCCACAAATGCACCAACGATCAACCCGGGGGTGATAATAGCGAAAGTCATTTGAAACATGATCCATACAGACTCTGGGAAGTCTCCGTTTAAACTATCTATGCTTAATCCCTTAAGAAAAAAGGCATCTGTACCACCAATCCACCCTTCTTCGCTTCCTGGAGTTAGGGAAAGGCTATATCCTATAGCCACCCACAAAAGAGAGGCAATGCAAGCGATAGTTACGCAATGCATGAGTACCGATAGCACGTTTTTAGACTGAACCAGTCCCCCGTAAAAAAGAGCCAAGCCAGGAAGGGTCATAAACAAAACCAATGCGGTGGCCGTTATCATCCATGCCGTGTTGCCTGAATCTAACACAGCAATGCCTTCATCAGGTGTGGCCGTTGACTGGAGGGGGGGAGATATTAAATTTTCATTATTTCCCTCTTTTGCAGCAGAGCTTGTGGTATTATCTACATTATCTTGGGCAATGCCGTTCAAGCTTCCAAATTGAAAGCTTAGGCAGGCTATTAGAATTGAAAGACTAAATTTTATTTTCATGGGCTGGATTTTTTTAGTTGTTTAAAATATGAGCACATTCTTAAAGTTTTTCTGCAGAATCCGGCAAAAGCTTATAAAATGTTTACGATTCAATAGTATGCAGGAATTAAGCCATGAATCATATTCATTATAAAAATGAACAAAAATCATTCAAACGAATTCATGTTTTGAGAGACCCAAAGCAACAAAAAGGGCCCGATTCAAATGAATCGGGCCCTCGTTGAATGTAAAACTAAGTAAGTTTACTTACAGTGCCTCTTCTCCTTTTTCACCGGTTCGGATTCGAACGGTTTCTTCGATAGGCAGAATGAAAATCTTCCCATCTCCAATTTTTCCAGTTTGAGACGCTCCCACAATCGCATCCACGACCTTGTCTCTCATGTCGTCAGCGATCGCGATTTCAATTTTTACTTTAGGAAGAAAATCTACGGTGTATTCACTACCTCGGTAGATTTCTGTGTGCCCTTTTTGTCTTCCGAAGCCTTTGACCTCGGATACAGTCATGCCTTCAACTCCGATTTCGGAGAGGGCATCTTTTACTTCCTCTAATTTGAAGGGCTTGATGATTGCCTTTATTAATTTCATAGTAGTTCTTTCTCTTTTAATAATTTAAGTCTGAAGGTTCCAGGAATCAAGAACTGTAAGCTTCTTGTCCATGCTCGCTAATATCGAGTCCGCGATCCTCTTCTTCCTCACTTACACGAACTCCCATAACTGCTTTTAATATGGAGAATACAATGTAGGCAAAGATAAAGGCAAATGCACTTACAAGAAGCGCCCCTTTTAATTGAGTAGCGAAATCAAAACCATCGGCAAAGATTGCGGTGGCCACGGTGCCCCAGATACCACACACACCATGAACTGAGATTGCACCCACTGGGTCATCAATTTTAGCTTTGTCTAGGTAGATGATTGAGAAGACTACAATAATACCTGCAATGAATCCGATAGCTAAGGCACCTCCTACATCAATTACATCTGCGTTGGCAGTTATGCCGACGAGACCAGCAAGCAATCCATTTAACGCCATCGACAAGTCTGGTTTCTTAAGCATAAACCAGGATATGGAAATCGCTCCAAGTGCTCCAGCTGCTGCACCCAAGGTGGTGGTGGTGAATACAAGACCTAGTGTACTAGGCTCGGCAGAAAGTACGGATCCTCCATTGAAGCCGTACCATCCAAACATCAGAAGAAATACGCCAATGGCAGCAAGAGGGAAACTGTGTGCAGGGATTGGTTTAATACCATTTTCAGTGTATTTTCCCCTTCTTGGTCCCAAAACCAGCACACAGGCCAAGGCACCAAATCCACCAAAAGCGTGAACCACTGTAGACCCGGCAAAATCTTTAAAATCCATGCCAGCAAGAACACCACCACCCCAATGCCATGAACCAGCAATTGGATAAGCCACGCCTACAAAAAGAACGGCGAAAATCATAAAAGAACTAAGTTTAACCCGTTCTGCTACCGCTCCGGACACAATCGTAGCACCGGTAGCTGCAAACATAGCCTGGAAGATAAAGTCTCCAAAGCCGGTCATGGCAAGCCCAAGGCCTCCATAACCCCAGGTGTTACCACCATCAGCATTAAGATCCCCGATCATACCACCCCAGCTGAACCATCCGTTAAATTCTCCCGGGTAGTGAGTGTTAAAACCAAAAAGAGCGTAGGTAATAACTCCAATGGATATAATAAATACATTTTTAAAGAGCACATTAACCACATTTTTTTGCTGGCATAACCCTGATTCCAGTGTTGCGAATCCTAAATGCATTAGGAATACCAAAGCGGCTGCAATAACTGTCCAAAGCATAGAGGTTGTAAAGAAGTCGTAGGCTGGTGCGTATTCACCTTGTGCTTTGAGCAGTGCGTTGTAGTCATCAACGGGACCAGCCTCAGCTTCGACTGCTGCCGGTTCAGCGTGATCGTCAGCATGAGCTGGTAGGGAATAAGAAAGTAAAAGGGTGGCAGTAAGAAGTAAAAACTTCCAAGGGGCTGCACCCAAGACATTGTATTTTGTAAGTGTATAATTCATTTTGTTACTTTTTGATTATCAATACTATAGTAAGTTTATAATTTAGGTTTGCGATGCAGGTTGCAAAAGCTGTGCCAAAAAATAAAAAAGGTCAAAAATGATCGAAAAAATAAAAAAGAATTATCATTTTTTCGAGTTATCCACTTTAATGACATCTTACTCCCGGTTGGTTGAGGTAACTGCACCCACCAAGGGCTGCTAGTCACCTGAAGGGATAAAGGTTGATCAGCTATGAAGACGAACAACTCAGCTAGTATTGGCTGATTTCTCGAAGAGGACTCCTTCTTGTTGTAACCGGACAATGGATCAGCCTAAAGACTAACAACTGGTGTAGCAGGAAGGACTCCCTGTAAGGTCAAATGTAAGTATGTTGAAAACGATGTCCATGCAAAGCAGCTGGCTATGCTTTTGCATGACAGGCCAATATCATCAGTGCGATATCCTAGGCGACAAGCGCCTTACCTGTTTTCTGCTGTCGATTTAACTTTGAGATCGCGAAGTTGGCGTTCAGTAACGGTCCCTGGGCTGTCGGTCATTAAGTCCTGTCCCTTTTGGGTCTTAGGAAAGGCAATGACATCTCGAATACTTTCCTTCTGGGCCAGAATGGTTACCAAGCGGTCGAGACCGAGAGCAATACCGCCGTGAGGTGGAGCTCCGTATTCGAAGGATTCGAGCATGTAACCAAATTGGCTTTTGACGATATCTGCAGGAATATTAAGCACATCTTCAAAGATTTTCTTTTGGACATTTGGTTGGTGTATACGAATACTTCCACCCCCCAATTCGACTCCGTTAAGAACGATGTCATAATGCTGCCCGCGTACCTTTTTCGGTTCAGATTCAAGTAACGGTAAATCCTCCTCAACCGGTGCAGTGAAGGGGTGGTGTGAGGCGACATAGCGACCTTCCTCTTCCTCGAAATGCATCAGAGGAAAATCAATAACCCAGAGAAATTTCCACTCCTTGGGGTTGCGCAGTGCTTGGCCGCGTTTTTCTAGGAGAGTCGCAGCCTCAAGTCGAACACGCCCCAGGATGTTACAGGAACTTTCCCAAGCACCAGCTGCAAAAAAGACAATATCTCCATCTTTGACCTCAAGTTTATTTTTGAGGGTTTCTTGCTCAGTATCCGACAAAAATTTTAGAATCGGGGATTTCCATTCGCCCCCTTCAGATTTGATGAAGGCGAGCCCTTTCGCTCCAAGGGACTTGGCGGTTTCTTCGAGGTGTTTAAGTTCACCCTGGGTGATATCAGCAAGTCCTTTAGCATTAAATGCTTTTACGCAGCCACCGGATTTTACGGTTCCAGCAAATACTTTAAAGTCAGATGAACGGAAGTCTTCGGAGAAATCATGAATTTCCATACCAAATCGCATATCAGGCTTATCGGAACCGAAGCGGTTCATGGCTTCGTTAAAAGGCATGCGAAGGAAAGGCGTGGCAATTTCTTCGCCTAGAGTTTCTTTCCATACAGAGGAAAGAAGGCCTTCGATAAGGGCATACATGTCTTCGCGGTCGATGAAGGACATTTCCAAATCGACCTGAGTAAATTCTGGCTGGCGGTCCGCCCGGAGATCTTCATCGCGGAAACAGCGGGCAAGTTGATAGTAGCGTTCGATCCCGGCCACCATGAGCATTTGTTTGTACTGCTGGGGCGATTGTGGAAGAGCATAAAATTTTCCCTCATTTAAACGACTGGGAACTAGAAACTCACGGGCACCTTCCGGGGTGCTTTTAAAAAGCATGGGGGTTTCGATTTCGAGAAAGTCTTGTTTGTCAAAGTATTCCCGAATGGCCATGGACGCCCGGTGGCGAAGCTTTAAAGTATTTAAATTACTCTCACGTCGAAGGTCGAGGTAGCGATAGGTGAGACGAAGGTCTTCACCCACTTTATCTGCGGTTTCGTCCAGAGGGAAAGGAGGGGTCTTTGATTGGTTGTGTACGATGATTGAGCTGGCAAACAGCTCGATATCTCCGGTGTCCAGGTTGCTGTTTTCGGTGCCCTCATCACGGTTGCGAATTTCCCCTTTTACCTCAATCACACTTTCTGGTTTGAGCTTGGGGAACAGATCGGAGAGAGTTTGATTCTCAGGGTCGAGGACGACTTGTGTCTTTCCCTCCCGATCGCGGAGGTCGAGGAAGAATACGCCCCCATGATCGCGTAGGGAATCAATCCATCCAATTAAAGTGGCGGGCGATCCGGCGTTTTCTTTGCGAAGTTGATTACAGTGATGGCTACGTTTCATGCCTAAATAATAAAACCTTTATCTCTTACCGAATCCATCCAACGATGGCAAGCGGGATGACGGGGAGATCAGGGAATCAAGAAAGATGGTCTCTATAAATCAGGGGGAAGTAAACTTTTTGACTCGCTTTCATCTTCGCTTCCGCCATGGGTAGAGAGAGCGATGAAAAATAGATATGTGGTAATCATGGCAGGTGGGCGCGGTGAGCGCTTCTGGCCCCAAAGCCGACTAAAACGCCCGAAGCATTTATTGCCAATAGTAGGGGATAGTGCGATGCTCGCACAGACCATTGCACGACTTGATGGATTAGTGCCTGCGGAAAGGGTTTTTGTTATCACCAATGCTGAGCAAAGAGATTCGGTGTTGGAAACCTGCCCAAGTTTGGTACCCGAACGGGTAATCGGAGAACCAGTCGGCCGAGATACTGCGGCAGCGGTGGGGTTGGCCGCATTATTGGTTGAGAAAGAGGACGAGGATGCAGCATTTGCTCTTTTACCCGCAGACCATGTAATTGAGGATGGGGCTGGTTTCCGATCTGTTCTATCCAGTGCCTTTGATGCTGCGGAAGCAGATGATTTGCTGGTAACAGTTGGGATAAAACCTAGCTTTCCGGCTACTGGTTATGGATACTTGCACTGTGGGGAAGAGGTCGTGAAAATGACCAGTCGAGCCGTTTCAAAAGTCCAAAGATTTGTGGAAAAACCAAATCTCGATACCGCCAAGGATTATCTTGAAGACGGTCATTATTTTTGGAACGCCGGGATGTTTGTCTGGAGACCGAGTGTAATTCTTTCTGAGATCGATCGCTTAGTGCCCGACTTGTCCGCGGGCTTGCAGGAGTTACGCTCGTCCTGGGCAAAAACTTCAAATCTTACGGATGCAATGAGGGAAGTATATCCGAACTTAAAAAAGATTTCGATCGATTTTGCAGTGATGGAGCAAGCGAACCAAGTCGTGATGTTGGAGTCAGATTTTGATTGGGACGATGTCGGAGAGTGGCCTGCAATTGCCCGCCATTATCCGGCTGATCAAAAAGGGAATGTGTTCAAAGGTGCAGGGGTTGCTATGGATGCTTCGAACAACTTAACCTTTGCCGAGCCTGGGCATTGTGTAACCTTACTTGGGGTGAAGGATTTAATCGTAGTCCAATCAGGGGATGCCACCATGGTATGCCACAAGGATTGTGCTCAGCAAGTCAAAGCTCTTGCGCAGGAGGTATCGGAGAAACATCCCCATCTTTCCTGATTTTTTTCTTCGTGCCAAACTATCTCGGAGTTGATTACGGAACCAAACGAATTGGACTGGCTTGGGCAGATGAGCTTGGTATTGCTTTACCGATCGGAGCGATTGCAGGAGTTGAATATAGTAGTCACTTGGAAGAGTTAAGGAAAGAAATTGAACAACGTGATATTGACGACTTAGTTGTAGGCTACCCCTTGCATATGGATGGAAAAGTGGGTAAGCGTGCGAAAGAAGTAGATCTATTCATTGACTGCCTAGAGAAAACCTTCTCATTGCCTGTACATCGGATAGATGAGCGCTTAACCAGTCTTGCGGTAGAGGAAGCGATAGGAAAAAAAGCCAAAACCAAAAAGGGAAAAGAAAGTGGTAAAGTAGATGCCGCCGCTGCTTGCCTCATCCTTAAAGATTTTCTAAGCCGCGGTTCCCGGGAGGGGATGCTTTCCTTTTCCTGAAATCATGCCTCGAGGAACTCCAGATGGTAAGCCTCTCCGGTGGAAGTGTTTGTTGGCGTACGACGGCACTGGATTTGCGGGGTGGCAAAAACAACCTTCTGGGTTGGCGATTCAGGATAAGGTTGAAGAAGCTTTGGCACAAATTTTTGGAGCCAGAGTCCGGACGATTGGCTCAGGGCGTACGGATGCTGGAGTTCATGCAAAAGGGCAAGTTTTTCACTTCGATGCTCCTTGGACCCATCCTATTTCATCTTTATTGCAAGCTTTGCGTACTCATTGCCCAACGGGAATATCTCCCCGGGCTATTTCCCATGTACCTAGTGATTTTCATGCCTTGCTTACTGCCCAGGGCAAAAGGTATTGTTACCGGGCTTGTCAGGGATGGGCTCTGCCGGAGGTTGACCGCTTTGTTTATTCCCTGAAAGAAAAATCCGTTGATCTTGCCCTTATGCGGGAGGCAGCCAAAGCTTTTATTGGTGAGCATGATTTTTCTGCCTTCTCTGCAAGCCGAGGAGAAAAAGATAGGGGGGAGTCTAAAGTTCGGAAGGTGTGGAAGGTGAGCGTTGATGAACTTGACCAAGAGCTACAATTTATTGTCGAAGGCGGCGGGTTTCTTTACAAGATGGTAAGAGGTATGGTTGGAGCACTTCTCGATGTGGGATCAGGTAAACTCCTCCTTTCTGATATTCAAGAGATTTTAGAGTCCAAAAAACGCACTGGGCGTATTGTCAGTGCTCCGGCAAAAGGGTTGTGCCTTGAAGAAGTCTTTTATCATCCCTCGTTATGAGTATCAAATTATTGAGGCGGATAAAGGATGAAGTAATGGATGTCTTTTTTCCTGGAGATTGTCCAGTCTGTGGGGAGCCGCCAAAGATGGACGAAGGATATTATGCCTGTAAAGTATGCCTTGATCAAATCGCGTGGGTTCGGGGGAGTGCCTGCAAGCTTTGTGGGATTGGTATGTATGGTATCGAGTACCAAGGGCTTACCTGTTCCAACTGCAGAAAGCAGGAACACTTATTTAACCGGGGGAGATGTTTGTTTGTATTAGATGCAGTTGGAAAAAATATTATTCATGAGATCAAATATCATGGGGTAAAAGAAGTCTTGGATGATATTTCTCATTGGTTGGATCGCTGTCCCGGATATCGGGAGTTTCTAGAAGGGGCTCATTTGGTTCCAGTCCCGTTACACCGAAGAAGAGAATCAAAGCGTGGATATAATCAAAGCCTGTGGATTGCCAAGGCCTTAAAGAAAGACCTAGGGTCTGCAGTAGAAGTGGGAGACTTTATGAAACGAGTGCGCAATACTTCCACCCAGACCAAGTTGGAAAAAAAGGATCGACAAAAGAATGTGAAAAATGCTTTTGCACTAAAGCCCGGAGTTTGTTTGGATTCGATTTATAAAATCGTACTCATTGATGATGTTTTTACTACAGGAGCTACTCTTAATGCCTGCACACAGGCTTGGAATGATGTGGGTATCTCCCATGTTCAAATCGCCACTCTCGGCCACGGCTAAAACTTTAATTATTTAATTTATGGCATTTTTTGGAAAACCGAAATACTCAACTGTTAGCGTTAAAGCCAAAGATGGGGTAGCGAAAGGCTTATGGACAAAATGTCCGGAATCCGGAGAAATGGTGTTTGCCAAGGAGTTGGAAAAAAACCTGATGGTGGTGCCGGCGAGTGATTACCATTTTCCTTTATCCGCTCCGAAGCGTATTGATTCGTTGGTCGATAAAGGCAGCTTTATCGAACATGACGCAAACTTGACATCAGCTGACCCTTTAAACTTTAAGGGCTTAGCTGCATACAAAGACAAGCTCGTGCAAAATAAGAAGAAAACCAAGCTAAATGATGCGGTTGTTGCAGGCATGGCAAAGATGGGAGGCCTCCCTGTGAGCTTAGCGGTGATGGATTTTCGATTTCTCGGCGGAAGTATGGGCTCAGTAGTTGGGGAAAAAATTACCCGGGCAATCGAGCGTGGCCTTGAGCAAAAAGCTCCCGTCATCATCGTGTCTGCCTCCGGAGGTGCGAGGATGTATGAGGGTATTCTTAGCCTTATGCAAATGGCGAAGACCAGTGCCGCGTTGGCTCGATTGTCGCAGGCAAAAATCCCTTATTTTTCAATTTTGACCAACCCCACAATGGCAGGAGTGATGGCCAGTTATGCAACTCTTGGAGATGTGATCATCGCCGAGCCAAAGGCATTGATCGGGTTTGCGGGCCGTCGGGTGATCAAGGAAACTACGCGAGCTGACTTACCGGATGGTTTTCAAACTTCTGAATTTTTATTACATCGCGGGTTGATCGATCAAATTGTACATCGCCATGAAATGCGTGATAAATTGATTACCTTAATTGGGCACCTTGGCCACGCCTTACATACAAGTTTACCGAAGGCGAAGACACCGGTGAAAAAAGTAACTCCAACTCGATCTAGAGCGAAGAAAAAACCAGTGCAGGCAGTAAAAAAAACAACCACGGTTAGTAAAAAATCTCCCTCAAAAAAGTAATCGGATATCCATATTCCGTTTCCTTTCCGGAGCTCGGTGCCCACATCGATGAGTGAATTTTTGGATTATTTATACAAGCTCCGCAACCGCGGATCTGACTATGGTTTAGATAGAATACATTCTCTCGTTTGTGCTTTGGGTAACCCCCAGAATTCCTATCCTGTTATTCATGTAGCTGGCACGAATGGAAAGGGGTCTGTCTGTGCCATGCTTGCTTCGATGTACCAAGCAAATGGGTATAAGGTTGGTCTCTTTACCTCCCCGCACCTGATTGAACTAGGAGAGCGGATTCAAATAAATGGTGAAATTATGCCAATGACAGATATTGAGCGCTTCATTCGCTGCATTCAACCGATTGCTGCGGATATGGAGAGCAAGAAAGCAGGTATGCACCCCACATTTTTTGAAGTTATGACCGCAGTCGCTTTTTCAAGATTTAAAGAAGAATGTGTAGATCTAGTGATTTTAGAAACTGGATTGGGTGGTCGCCTGGATTCTACCAATGTGGTCATACCTGCGATATCCATTATTACCAGTATTTCTCTGGATCATTGTGACCTGCTTGGCTCTACACTGGAAGAAATTGCAGAAGAAAAGGCTGGAATTATAAAAGCAGGAATCCCTGTAATAACTGGCTGGTTGCCTCCGGTTGCGATTTCTAGGATTGCTTCCATCGCTGCCAAGAAAAATGCTCCCCTGCATGAATTGAATATTGAAGCCAATCAATGTCCTAAAACAAATTTACAGGGATCATTTCAACGCAGAAATGCTGCACTTGCAGTTCATGCGGTGAACATACTAAACCCTCTTTTCCCAGTGGAGAAAAAGGACTGCCAAGAAGGGCTACTCCATGTGAACTTGCCCGGACGTTGGCAAGTGCTACCAGGCAACCCCACTGTTGTATTGGATGCATGTCACAACCAAGGTGGTGTTCGTTCTTTATTGGAAAACCTAAAAACATTAAAAAAACCATTGATCGTCTGGGTCGCAGCTTTTGGTAGTGATCGAGCTAAGGAAGTTATGGAGGCGGTATCCCCCCTTGCTGATCAAGTGGTTTTCTTTACTTCATCTGAGCCCAGGGCTTGTAGCTTTCAAGAAATGCTTGCGGTGACTTCCCCTTTATTTCATTCCAAAATGTCTCATGGAAATTGGAATGATCTACAGGCAGAATTCAAAAAAATCGGTCTGCACAACAAAAAAGACCTGGTGGTAACTGGATCAATTTACCTCGTCGGCCATGTTTTGGCCTTTTTACAAAATATGTCAGGTGGTAATAACTCTGAACTCCAAGATATATTGTGATTTTTTCGAGGTAGTAGAATTTAATTCTTTGCGTTTATTACAGGCAAAGACCTGCTTTTGAGTACAAAATGTATACACTTTTTAAGAGGTTAACTTTAGTGTATGAGTTAATTAAATGAGGTGAAATAGCAATTAAGCACACCTTTTTCTCCTTCAGATTTTTATATTTTTACCACGATGTAAGAACTGTGAATAAGTTTTGGATGAAATGAGGATATCTTCCAATAACTTTAACTTGGAAAATAAAAAAAAATCTTCATTTATATTTATTTCACATCTTGTCTTTCCCTAAATCGCACATAATACGAATTCTTTGCTAAACTTATTCACACTGCTAGATATAGGGGGCTACAAGCCTAATATACCCCACATATTGTGCCGTTGTTTATAAAAAATTCACCACATCTTCATTTTTTTCTTTTCTTTTCTCCCTTCATACTCACTATAAAATTATACATTCGATGATAAGCGACATTCAACATTTTCATAAATCAAATAAAGAGCAATCAGCGTCAAAACTTCACCACTCGGGTGTCTTTTTTGCACGATAAGGAAACAAACAAGATGGATAAAACATACGAAATAGGCGGGAAAACCTTCGTTTTAAACGAAGAAAAGGCAATTCAGGCATTCCAAGAGAAAAAAGTAATTAATGGTCGGGATACGATGACATTTAACCTACTACCTCTTAAATACCAGTGGGCTTACGATCTTTACAGAAAAATGAAATCCAATCATTGGGAACCCGAGGATGTACCAATGCAAAAAGACTTGGAGCAGTGGAAAAGCACCACTGAATTAAGTGATGCCGAGCGTTGGATTGTCATGATGGGGATAGGGTATTTTTCGGCTGCTGAAGGTATTGTGGGTGACAACATTCAGCATGTTGTCCGTGAGCTTGTAACCGCTCCGGAACTTAAACTAGTGCTTGGGCGCCATGCACATGAAGAAAATATCCACGCAGACAGCTTGCTTTACATGATTAGTTCTTTGGGTATCAACCCTCATGAGTGTGAAGCTATGTTTGAGCAGGTTGATACCATCCGCCGGAAAAACGAATTTGTGACCAATGTATCCAAAGGTCTTCGTCGCGATCTTGATTTAACCATCACTGCCAATAAGCAAGAACTTGCCAAAAACATTTTTGTCTTTGGTCAATGCATGGAAGGTACCCAATTTTATGGCCTTTTTGGCATGATTTTAAGCCTTGCCCGTCAAAATAAATTCCCCGGTATCGGACAAATGTTTCGCTATACCCTTCGGGATGAGTCCAACCACATCGAATTATTTCGTAATCTCTTCCGTGTTCTTATTGATGAAAACCCAGATATTTGGACAGATGAATTTAAAAGTCAGCTGGTTGACTTGATGAAGGAAGCCGTTGAACTTGAGAAAGAATTTATCCGTGATTGTCTCCCCGTTAACTCTGTGGGACTCAGCTCCGAAGAATTTTGTTCTTACATTGATTTTATCGCTGACCGTCGTTTGGTCGGTGTTGGGTTGGAAGTCTTACACCCTGGTCAGGAAAACCCATTTCCGTGGCTTGCGGAAATGATGGATGTAAAGAAGGAACAAAACTTCTTTGAGGGTCGGGTGACTGAATATCAAAAATCTTCCGCCTTGGCCGAAGCTTCAGACGACGAGTTATAAGACTTGTCATAGAAAATAAATTTTAAAACATAAACTAAACAATTTGGGTGGGAGTTAAAAACTGATGCGTAACACGATATTCGAAGAAGATAAATTATTAGTCCAAGCGGCGGAAACACCGCGTGAAAATAAGCCCCGTTTTGATTGGGCGAATGCCTTGGATGATAACCCTTTTGAGATACCGAAAGTACGTATCACTGATGGCGCGGGTGACCGTGATTTCCACATCGCCGAGGTGGCTGAAGTGATCGGGGAGGCATTGACCAACCTGATGATTTCAAGGGAAGAAAATGATATATATACCCCAAAGAACCGGGAGCTCGTGGTGGAGTCTGCCCGGATCGTCGCAGACCGTTTGATTGAACGGATTGCAGAAGAGGAGGAAGGCGGCGCCCCCCGCCTCTCCTTCGACGAACTTCATCGTCTGATCGAAAAAGCCCTTGTGGAAAACGACGCGTACGATGTGGCGAAAAGCTTGGTGATTTCTCGTTCGGACGATGGCGGGGGGGGAGAAGGAGATCTGAATATTCGAAACGGTGTTGATTCTTCTCTCATTCGACTAATCAGAAGAAGTGGGCAAGTGGTGCCGTGGAATTCTTCAAAAATTGAAGTCGCTGTAAGAAAAGCATTTTTATCCCTACGCTTGGATTCTGCTCCGGCGGTTGAAATTGCGGCCAAGGTTACCCAAAACGCGATTGGTACAGGGCAGGCATTCATCAACATCGAAGACATCCAGGATATTGTCCAAGAGGAGTTGATGCTCCAAAAATACTTTAAGGTAGCAGAGTCTTACATTCTTTATCGGGCACGTCGTCGAATTGAGCGTGAATCCGGTGGTACCCATGATGAAGTCAAGCAAGACTCCATGATTGTGGTAATGAAAAAAGATGGGACTACTTTTTTCTGGGATGGGATTGATCTAAAGAAACGAATATCCTTTGCATCCATCGGGCTCAATCTTTGTCTTAGCCCGGAAGAGATCGAAGAAAGTCTGCGTCGTTCCGTTTTCTCAGAGATCAGCGAAGAAGACCTGCGAAAAACCATCATCTTAAACTCCAAGACCTTAATTGAAAGAGATGGAGATTTTGCCAAGTTTTCCGCCCGAATCCTGTTATCTTATGTTTATGAAGAAGTCTTGGGTTGGAATATTTCAACCAACAGCATGGATGAGTTAAAAACTTTCCATTCCGAAGGCTTAAAAAAATATTTGAAGTATGGCGTGAAGATTAAGCGTCTCGATGCCAAGTTGCTCAAATTAAATATTGCCAAACTGGCTGATGCACTTGATCCATCTGCAGACCTTGACTTCGATTATCTGGGTATCCAAACTCTCTATGATCGTTACCTTGTTGTCGACAAGACCGGTGATACTCCCGTGCGCTTGGAAACACCCCAACTCTTTTGGATGCGTGTGGCTATGGGTGTTTTTGCTCATGAGGACTCTCCAGAAGATCAAATCATTTCACTTTATAACCTTTACAAAAGCCGTCGTTTTTGTTCATCAACACCAACGCTTTTCAATTCGGGTACTCCACACTCTCAGTTGTCTTCCTGCTATCTTTACAAGGTGGATGACACCATTGAGTCAATCATGTACCGAGGGATTGCTGAGAATGCTTTTCTGTCCAAGTGGGCTGGCGGGTTAGGTGGTAGCTGGACATCAGTCCGTGGAACCGGTAGTCACATAGCTGGTACTAATGGGGAAAGCCAGGGAGTTATTCCATTCCTCAAAATGCACAATGACCAATTGTGTGCAGTCAATCAGGGCGGTAAGCGCAAAGGTTCAGGCTGTGCTTACCTCGAGTCGTGGCACTGTGATATTTTAGAGTTTTTAGAACTTCGTAAAAATACAGGGGATGACCGACGTCGTACCCATGATATGAACACAGCCAACTGGATACCTGACCTTTTTATGAAGCGCATGGAATCCCGGGGGAATTGGACCTTATTCCGAAGTAATGAGGTGGCCGACCTGCACGACCTTTACGGCCAGGCATTTGAAGATAAATATGCTGAGTATGAAGCGAAAGCAGAAAAGGGAGAGATTTGGAGCCATGTTATGCCTGCGATTGATCTCTGGAAGCAAATGCTCAAATTACTTTTTGAGACAGGTCATCCCTGGATAACCTTCAAAGATACATGCAATGTACGCAGCCCTCAGGATCATGTCGGGGTAATTCACAGTTCAAATCTTTGCACAGAAATTACATTAAATACTGGTGCTGATGAAACCGCAGTTTGCAACTTAGGTTCTGTGGTTTTAGATTCACACCTGAAAAAAGATGGTTCTTTGGACCATGACAAGTTACGGGATACAATCCGCACTGCAGTCCGAGCCTTGGACAATGTGATCGATGTAAATTTTTATCCAACAGATGCAGCCAAGACATCAAATATGCGTCACCGTCCTATCGGGTTGGGCGTAATGGGGCTGCAGAATTCTCTGTTCACCAAAGATATATCTTTTACTTCTGAGGAAGCGGTTGAGTTCAATGATGAATTTATGGAAGCGATTTGCTACTATGCATACGAGGCTTCCAGTGACCTAGCAGGTGAGCGTGGTACTTACTCCTCCTTTCAGGGATCCAAGTGGGATCGTGGAATCTTGCCTCAGGATTCAATTGAAATGCTTGAAAAAGAACGGGGTCAAAAAATTGATGTGCCCAAAGAAGGCAGGATGGACTGGTCAGTTGTTCGTGACAAAATTGCCAAGCATGGCATGCGGAACAGTAATGTGATTGCGATTGCACCAACGGCTACAATTTCAAACATCATGGGATCCTCTCCCTGTATTGAGCCCACCTACAAAAACTTGTTTGTAAAAAGCAATTTATCGGGTGATTTCATGGTCTTGAACAGATATTTAGTCGAAGACTTGAAAAAGGAAAATCTTTGGAATAAGGATATGTCCGATCAGCTCAAATATTTTGATGGTGAGCTTGGTTCAATTCCTGAAGTCCCTGAGTGGATTAAGAAGAAATACCTGACTGCTTTTGATGTATCTTTTGAATATGTTATCAAAGCTGCGGCCCGTCGTCAGAAATGGATCGATCAGTCACAGTCGGTTAATTTATTCTTAGGTACACCTGATATCAAAGCGATGTCTCACATGTATCGGGCCGCCTGGAGGCAAGGGTTGAAGACTACATACTACCTGCGTACGCTGGGTGCTTCTAATATTGAAAAGGCAACGGTTACGATGAAACAGGCAGATCCAGAAAGTAATGTCTCCAGTGATCCATCCCCCAAAAAGGAATTTTCAGAAGCTGAGCAAAAAGCATGCAGTATCCAGGCTATGTTAAATGGCGAAGAGTGCGAATCCTGTCAGTAAAGCCATTCTTTCTCTCATCCTGTTAGGTTCTCATGAAAGTTGAGGATCGTCTTATATCTTTCCTTTCTCAAAAGCCACGCTTCGAAGATTCTTGTTATGTGGCCGCTACCGCCACGATTATTGGTGATGTCAGAATAGGTAATCATTCCAGCATCTGGTATGGTTGTGTACTGCGTGGAGATATAAATTATATATCAATTGGTAAATGCACCAATTTACAGGACGGGGTCATTGGGCATTTAGCAGATGACTTTCCCTTAACAGTTGGAGACTTTGTCACGGTCGGGCACGGTGCTATTTTGCACGCCTGTACTATCGAAGATGAGTGCTTGATTGGGATGGGAGCCACAATTTTAGATGGGGCACACATAGGTAAGCAATCAATAATTGCGGCTGGGACGGTGGTACCGATGGGTATGCAAGTCCCCCCAGGGTCTCTTGTTGCCGGTGTACCCGGCCAACTAAAGAAACCGCTATCTTTGGAAAAGCGGAATAGTTTACGTGGTTGGGCGGAAAAATATTTGGCCGTCAAAGAAGCCCACCGTCAGCTTGATAAAAAGTAAGGAGGAGGATTACTCCATTACACCGCTTCGGCACTATCCATCCCGTATGCTTTGTACAGGTCGATAACCAAGCTAGACAGAGGAGGAAGAGGGTGCACATTGCCCCCAGATTCTGCACAGCAGGAAAGATAAGACCGAATAGCCTGTTCATTGGCACATTTCCCATCTTTTTGAAGAAGGGTTGACAGTGTAGCTCGTGCAGAGGTCCATTCATCCACATCGAATGCATAACTAATCATCATCTCTTCCCATTCTTTTTTCTCGGCCGAAGGTAAATTTTGTAACCAATCCATAAGAAATCATCCCTATTGAGATGGGAATGAGGAAGCAACTTGATAATCTTTGTTCATTTCGCTTGGATTATAGAAAATCTTTTGTCAAAAGTAGTATAGCCTATCTTATATTGCCTATGTCCACTTCCACAGATCCAAACGCTCCCACCAAAGCCAACCCTTATGAATCTGAACTTTTGGTAAACAGATTGATGACAGAGGGATCGGATAAAGAGACCCGGCATTTTGAGCTGTCCCTGAAGGCCAGTGGATTGGAGAACATGCCTGGTGATTCTCTCGAGGTTCTCCCAACAAACTGTGAAAAGGTGGTGAGTGATCTTCTTGGCGTGGTTGGGGTAACCGGGCTAGAAACTGTGAAGGTCGGGGATGAAAATCTTGTTTTAGAAGATGCCTTGATGAATCGTCTTGCGTGCACCGTGTTAAGTAAGATTCAGATCAAGAAATTTAATGAATTTGCCCAGTCCGATCACCTCGCTGATCTTTTACAAATCGCTAATAAAGATGCCTTGGTGGATTACATGTGGGGAAGGGAATTGATTGATTTATTTTCAGAATTCCCCCAGTCAGGGATCAGTGCTCAGGATTTTGTGGGATTACTTCGCCCCATGCCTCCAAGGTTATACTCCATTGCATCCAGTCTTTCTGCCCATGCAGAAGAAGTTCACCTTACGGTGGCGGTTGTACGCTATCAAGGGCAGGGGAAGCAAAGAAAAGGAGTATGTTCCTCTTACCTAGCCGAACGGGTAGGGCAGAGCATTCCTTGCTATGTACACCCCAATAAAAATTTTAAACTGCCCGAGGATTCCTCGACTCCCATCATTATGGTCGGTCCGGGTACTGGGATTGCCCCTTTCCGTGCCTTTGTGGAGGAGCGGCAGGCTATAGGTGCAACCGGTAAAAACTGGCTATTTTTTGGAGATCGTAGCGAGAAAACTGATTATCTTTACCGTGAAGAGTGGGAATCGTACAAAAAAGATGGCGTACTAAACGAACTCGATTTAGCTTGGTCCCGAGACCAGACAGAGAAAGTCTATGTTCAGCACAAGATGCTCGAGAAAAAGCAGGAATTATGGAGCTGGCTCAATGATGGATCGGTATTTTATGTCTGTGGGGACGCATCCCGTATGGCCAAGGATGTGGATCAAGCTCTACGCACCATTGCTCAAGATGAAGGTGCGATGAACGAGGAGGAGGCAGCTGTTTGGGTCAAAGGACTGCAAAAAGAAAGACGTTATCTCAAGGATGTTTATTGAACTTTTCTGAGTAACTCCATTGTTTACCCCGGGGTTTATAGCTCGTGGTATTTGCACTAACACTGAAAATTGTGAAGAAATTTTAGGTAGTGAACTTCGTGATAATGTAGCTGGCCGAGTCGCTGACTTTTCTGCTTTCTCTTCATTACAGCGGATTAAGCTAGGGTTACAGGTGCTTTCTTATCTCTTTCTCCACTCTTGTATTGCAAACTCGGTGTCCGTTCTGAATAAAACCTAGAACTGCTTCTTTGGACGGATTAATCTTTTAAAGAATCGGTGGAGGTGGGGGCGTAAAGTCCGGTGGTGGAGAAGGAGGCGGTGCCTCCGGTGGGTTTCCTGGGTTCCATGGCACATTATTACGTTTATACTTATTTTTTTGCTCATCATAGCCAGAAAAGAAAATATTGAGCATTCCGTGCACTATAGGTAATCCGGTTTGATCAAGGGATAGGTTGGACTCGGCCACATAGGTAACCTGTTGGTTACCGTCAACTAATACATGATACCAGGGTTGATGGCGCTCAGGTCGAGTCTGGTTACTTTTGTACCAATGTTCGGGTGCCTGGCAGGTGGAATCGTAATCTACAATGACACCCCGATAATTGTACATTTGGTGATTGATTATATCGCCTGTAGAAAATTTTGGAGAAATTTCTGTACTTGTATATCCATTGGCTAAGTTGATCATATTACTCCTAAACTTATCATGATTATTGAGATATGTACAAAATTGAAATTTTGCAAAATTAATTTCTCTTGGTGATGTAAAAATTTTAGAAGTTTTGAATATTTGTTTCTAATCAAATGATAACCATTTTCCATATTTACCTATTCTTTTTACATGAATAAATCTAGGCACAAAAAAGGGCCGTCCAAAAAATGGACGACCCTTGAAAAGTACTTTTTTTCTAAAGTTAGAAAGTAAAAGTAAGCTCAGCAGCTAAATAATCATAGTCTGCGGATGCGGCACCAGCAGTGTCAACATCAACCGCTGAATATTCAACAATGAGTCCTAAGCTGCTTGTGATAGCATAGTTAGGAGCAACTGTGAACTTTGAAACTTCTAAACCGGAGGTTGAATCATCGTCACTGTCTTGCCCGGAGTAACGAACAGTAGCACCAAGCTTGTCGGAAAAATCGTAGTCTACCAAGATTTGGTAAGCTTCAACATCTCCATTATCAGCAAGAGTAATGTTGTCGTTTGATGCTTCTTGCCACTCAGCGGCAATTAATGCCTTTCCGATCGTGTAAGAAGCATTTACATTAAGGTGAGTAGACTCGATGTCTAGAGGAGTATTATCACCTTCTTGGTTTACACGGTATCCAATGTTGGCGACAAGGTTGTCTACACCAGTGTAAGAAACAGCCAATTCGTAATTAAGACCTTCGTTGGCGTTTTTTAAATTATCTCCCACGGATTGATCAAGTGATAAATTAAAAGATAATGAATCAGTCGCGTAACCGAGTGCTATACCTTCCATAGAAAATGAATCAACATCGCCATAGTTAGCTGCTGCACCTGTTTCGTAAGCTCTTGAAAAGGTGTAGATGCCTGCTGGATCTTCGCCTTCTAAACCGAGCTTGGAACCATAACGGCCAAAAGTAACGGAAAGACCATTGTCCAAGGTATATGTGAAATGTGCTTGTTCAATGTTTACGCCTTCATTGCTTGTATCATCGATGTGAATTTCACCCGAAACATTACCGGCGTTCAAAAGGAAGTTGAGCTCAACTTCGTCAAGGCTAACATCTTGACTGTCGTTGCTAGAGCTCCCTGTGAGGTGATCTTCACTGCGATCCTGCCAGGAACCGTCAATGAATCC
>JAQWWZ010000019.1 GCA_029254745.1 Opitutales bacterium
TTCCTTAATTAAGCCAAAATTAATAAGAGAACTACACACGTAGACGCCGAATCGGAAAGATTGCGGGACGCGGGTTCGATTCCCGCCACCTCCACCAAAGTTTCAATGACCCTTTTGGGGTTGTAATCCTTTAGAAATGAAAACCTAGCCGTAATTCAAGTAAGTGTAAGTAGTGGTCTGAAAACAACTTCATTTCTTCAATATTCAACCAACGATAACGCAGTCCGATGCTAATGTAATCTACAGGTCGAAACTCAACCCCAGAAAAAAGTTGGTAGCTCATAACAAAGTCTTCTTCTTTCACAGAGATGCCTGATAATAAAAACGACATACCCTGGCTGACTCCTCCAACCCCCGCACCTATTGAATAAGATATAAATTGATTTAAGTGAATTTTTCCTCCGCCTGAAAAATAAACCCCAACCCCCTCGGACTCTCCAGAAAAACTAAGGGGTAAGCTTATGCTTTTCATCCTATTCTGGGTATAAAAGATTTGTATGTCTGAAAAAAAGTTTCTGCCTTCATATCCAATTAATAAGCCAGTTGTTAGCCCTATCTCTTCATCGATTTCTAAATCTCCAACAATTGATTTCCACTTAAGGTTTTCGGATGTAAGCACTCCAATAAATGGTAAAATGTAGAATCCTTTTAAATTCGGCTTTCCTTCGGTTATATTTCCCATTGAGTTGTGGTTTTGTGAAAATGCATTGTCAGTAACATAAACTTCAGCTTTTTTATAGGCTTTTTGAGTTTCTTTCGTAATGAGAATGGGGTTAGGCAACCCTTCCACGGAAAGTTCCTCTTTCAACGCATCAATTTTTTCCCCTATACCCGAAAGAGAAAGTCTCATTTCTTCGATTTTCTCTTTCCATTCTCTAAGATCCTTTTCATCTCCCTCTGCAATTTGAAACAGACTGATGTATGCAAGGAATAATCGTAGCCAAATACGAAACATAAAAATCACAATTATTGGAAAATATTATTGTTCGTTAATGATTGAGAGTCCGGAGGACGAAGACTTCCCGAAAATAAGCAACTCTGCGAGTGACTTCTCTTTTTCGGTTTTATTCAAGTGGTCCATCTTGTTCAGAATTGACCTTGCCTGCCTTATCACTTCAGTGGCATCCATATTATCTGATGGAATAGCAATAAAAGATGCGTCTATGTTAAGATTCCGCAAAGCCACCAGCTCAATAATTTGGTCCATTGAACTTAAGTCACCACTCCAACCGGCAAAATTGAAATTATTTTTTACTCTGGCTTCAAGCACCACAGGTTCCCAACGATAATAATCCCCATAACCATAAACTTCTCCCTTGCTAACCTGAATTAAATTACTGGATATTTTTATTGGTGTATCAGGCTCAAACCACTCATCTTCCTCGAAATCATAAATTGTTGTTTTAGCTATCGATTTATTTAAATAAATCCACTGATTTCTCTGTACTAAATATAGATATGGATATTGGGAAGAATTTGTCCAAAACCACCCTAACCTTGGGCGGTAAAGCCATAAACCTGCAACACTTTGATTGGATACGAAGATCCAACCTAAGTTAAAATGATAAATCCAGGGATATGTTTCGGCAGAATAATAACCCATCCATGAGCTTTCCCACCATCCCAGAGCCCCTTCTACTGGAATCGCATCGGTCAGATCTCCTAGGAAACTTGTCTCTGCAGAATTCTGTTCTATACTAATTTCAAATTCTTCGAGATGCCCAAAACTTCTACCTTCTAGATTCTCTGCATATGCCATGATATAGACTTTCTGGACATCACTATTAGGGACAAACTCAAGACCAAATTCTTTTTCATTTAAGACTAAAGGGGTATCCGTAACTCCTTCCCCGCCAGAGGAGTCAAACTGGATATCCGAACTAACATACAGGCCATAAGACCATAGGTCTGGTTCCAATTCATCAAGAATCCTTCCAGATATCCAAAGCGTACCTTGCGAGCGCTCCTCGATTGGATTTGTGGTAACTGAAGGTATGTCTTGATCGTATATTTGAACTTCAAATATTCGGTCGAGATACTCACCCGTTATAACCGATGCCCTTACCTTAATCTCCAGTTGATCGGTGGACTCATAGTCAAATACTTCATTAGTTTGCAAGACTCCATTTGTCAGAAGATTGAATTTATGATTATCCCCGAACGCTTCAACAAAAGTGAAGGATACTTCCCCTTCATCTGGATCGGTTGCATTAAATTCCCCAATATATGTACCTATGGGTTGGTTTTCTTTAACGCCTAATAAGTGGAGGTTGCTTAAAGCCTTCGGAGTTCGATTAAAAGATGAATCATCCACGATTACCTTCCTGACAACTGAGGCGGCTTCATTGTTGAAGGAATTGGAGACGCTGTAAATAAGCTCATATTCTCCCACGGCATTCACATTTACAGTTCCAGTTCGTTCGATTTGGGATGTCAGGTTTCCATCTAGGTCATCATACGCTTCGGCTCCCAAGTCTATAAAATCAGTACGGTATGGATGAGTGATAATATCTGGACCGTTTAAAGAAATTACGGGTACATTCTCATCTAGAACGATAACTTTTCGAACAACTGTGCTAGCAGCATTTCCGCTGGAATCTACAAAGTTATAACTCAATTCATAAATCCCGGGTATATTGATATCGACATTTCCAGATGCTAAAAGCGTTCCGCTTCCGTCCACAAAGTCCGACCAAGCTGCATTGGAATCCAGGTAACTCTGTGCCACCGTCAGGGTAATTGTAGGTGCACCATTAATTGTGATTACCGGTGCGGTTGAGTCCGAAACTCTAACAGTTCGCTCAACTGTGCTTCCAATATTTCCGGCAGCATCTGTATAATCGTAACTTAATAAATAACTGCCAAGAATGTTTGTGTTTACAAAACCGGTTGCAGGAATCGACCTATCTTCATCCACATTATCGGTTAAAGTTGCGTTGGCATCAATGTAATGTAGTCCGGCTTCGTGGGTAATATCCGCTTCTCCATTTAATATGATTATTGGAGGGGTCGTATCGACCACATCAATGATCCGTGAAACGGTGCTAGCAATATTTCCACTTGAATCTACAAAATTGTAACTAATGGTGTAAACTCCAGGTAACCTCGAATTTATAAAACCAGTTCCTTCGACCCCACCTGAACCATCTACCGTATCGGTCCAAGTCGCATTTGCATCAATGTAATATTCTCCTGCCTCGTGGGTGACATTTGCGTCACCGATTAAGGTAATTACAGGGGCCTTTGTGTCGACTACCCTTACCTCTCTTGCTAAACTAATAGCTGCATTTCCATTTGAGTCAGTAAAGTTGTAGCTAAGTAAATAAACTCCTGGCATATTGGAATCTACTAAACCAGTTCCTACAACCAGACCTGTTCCATCTATCGAATCCGTCCAACTCGCCTTTGCATCAATATATAGTTCGCTTGCTTCATGGGTAACATTGGCATCCCCATTAAGGGTGATTACAGGATTTATATTATCAATTACAGTAATTACTCTCGTGATAGTGCTAGCAGCGTTTCCACTTGAATCAACATAGTTGAAATTTAAGTGATAAGTTCCTGGGACATCTTCATTCACTGATCCGCTTGCGAGTAGAATTCCAATTCCGTCCACTGCATCGGTCCAAGTCGCATTGGCATCGGTATACGTCATGCCAGCCTGATGAATTATATTTGATTCTCCAATTAAATTAATGACTGGTGGTATGCTGTCTACAACCCTGACTACTCTAGTCACTCTACTTGCCGGATTTCCACTCGAATCTGTATAATCGTAATGCAGAAGATAAGTCCCTAGAACATCTGTATCCACCATCCCAGTGCCAATAACCACTCCGTTTCCATCCACCGTATCCGTCCATGTCGAATTTGGATCCTGATATGACTGACCTGTCTCGTGAGTAACATTTGCATCACCATGTAAAGTGATCACCGGAGGGGTCGAGTCGACCACGGTAATGGTTCGTGAAACTGTATGTGCCGTATTTCCACTGAAATCAGTATAATTATAATTTAATACATAAATTCCGGGTATATTGGTATCGACATTTCCAGTTGCAAAAAGCGTTCCATTACCGTCTAAATTATCGGACCAAGTTGCATTCGCATCTTGGTACCACTGCCCTGCTTCGTGATTAATATTTGGATCTCCATTTAAAAATATGACTGGAGCTTTATCATCTAAGTCAGTTAAAGAGATTGTGAATTCATTAGCCATCGTTGAATTCAGCTCGTCTACAACCTGCACACGAATTGAAAAACTGGTCGCATTTAACTCATAATCAAAAATAGATGCAGTTCGGAGCGTTCCATTTGCTTCCATATCAAACAGGTTATTACCACTATCTCCTTGCCCGCTTGTTAGTGAATAGTTTAGGGCATGATTGTCGAGATCTGTTGCTGAGAATTCTCCCACTACTGTTCCAATCGATAAGTTTTCTGGAAATGTTAATAAACCTAGACTCATTAGGTTTTCGGGTGATCTATTTTCAAACACATCCGACATTTGCAAGGTATATACACCTTCCAGGCTTGCGTTATCCTCATCTTTTACAAGCACTCGAATTGAGTAGCTTGTGGCATTGGACTCATAATCAAAAAAGACTGCGGTTCGAAGCGTTCCATTGGCTTCCATGTCAAATAGGATATTACCACTGTCTCCCTGTCCGCTTGTTAGTAAATAGGAAAGTGAATCTTCGTCTGGATCAGTGGCATCAAATTGTCCGACCACGGTGCCGATCGGCAGGTTTTCCTCAAAAAACAATGAAGATGAAGCACTAAGATTCAAAGGTGCATTGTTAATGTTTTGAAAAGCGAGCCTAAATCCAACTCCTCCATTTATAAAGTCTGAATTTTCCTTGTGACGAATGCCCGAACGAAGATACACCCCGGTATCCCACCATGCTCCGCCCCGAACAACTCTTTGGTCACCAAGAATAGGCCCGAAAGGATCAGACAGGGGACCACTGGGGTATTCCCCGTACCAATCAGAAACCCACTCCCGTACATTTCCATGCATATCATGGAATCCCCAGGTGTTGGGTGTATACTGGCCTACTTCACGGGTTTGTTGATAATCAATTCCTGAATTGTAAGATCCATCCCAGTTGTAATTTGCATTACCAGAAATTATCGACCCACCCCATGAATAAACCGTACTAGTTCCGGCACGACAGGCATATTCCCATTGCGCCTCCGTTGGTAAAATATATGCCCAACCTGCCGGAATCGAACTATCCATCTGAGCATTTAATCGTTGTAGGAATATCTTTACATGATCATGAGTTACTCTTTCAACAGGCTTTGCTGGATTACCGTGAAAATTGCTGGGAGTGCCATTAATCCCATCCGAGTTCCCACTCATTACTAATTCATACTCGGCCTGTGTAACTTCAAACTTCCCGAGATAAAACCCTCTGGTAAGGGTAACCTGTGTCTCGTTCTCATCCGTTAACCTGCCCGCTTCGGTTGTTGGTGTTCCCATTGTAAAACTTCCTGGTTCTACCCACAGCATTTCCATGGCAAGCGATGAGTTTAACTCAACTATATGAGGTGGTGTTTGGATAGAGAATAATTGATTCATCTCAGAATGGTCGGTGCAGTAATACAGGAGCGAACCACTAAAATTACTTGGTATGGACAAACTTATAACACCTCCACTTCCAGTTAATGGACCACCGTCTACCAAGCTCGACTCTGTGCCTCCATAACTCTCACCAATCATGAAAGGATGACCACTCGAAATATCAGAAGCCGTAAATGTGTATGTCTCCCCAAGATAAAGGTACTCGCTTGAAAAATCTGGGATATGTCCATTTCCATCTGTGAATTCATAATAGGGGAAATTGCCCTGCCCTCCTGACACTGTAAAAACAGTGGATGGATCTTTGATAACCTCAATTTGAAAATCTATGGAAACAGAACCAACACCATCGGATACCGAAACCTGCACATTATAAATATTATCGGTATCTGCATCCAATCGGTTTTCAAAATCAGGAGATGCAAGGAAGCTAAGTTCACCTGTGCTCGTCTTGATTAAAAAAAGCGATTGATCCGAACCACCAGTAATGGAGTAAGCAAGTGTATCCCCATTTGCATCTATTGCAGTCACCAGACCCACTATTGAAGTATTTTCGAAAGTCGTCTGGGCTGCACCCATACTCAAAACCGGAAGGCTATTGGTTAAGAACTCGTAGGCTCCGATTTCCGGTAGGCCGACTCTTGAATAACCCATTATATCAGCATCTTGATAGTTGGATACTCCAATGGAGCCAGTATTTATTGCCGGACTGTTAGTAAGTAAAGAAAAATTATCATCCAAAGTGCCAAACAAATTGTCAGCACCATTGGCATCAATTAGCCCTGGGATTATATTTTGATTATTTATACCGCTTACTGGTTCAGTTGATTGACTCGGATCAAATATAGAGTGGTTTACTGAGATACTTTGATTATTAACAAAAAAATCGTTTCCATTTCCGGATGAGCTATTTTGCCAAATAATAGAGTTATCTAATTCCACGGAATTTCCTGGGTATAATAGTGCGACTCCTCCATCACCTACAGATTGATTTCCAATGATTGAACAATTTACGAAACGGTTTGAGCCATTTGCTCTAAATACTCCGTTCACAGTACTGGATTTATTACCTGAAATTACGCAATTAACAAATAATGTATCTGCTCCACTTCCACTAAAATATGCAAAGCCACCATTTGATGTACCTGAAGCATTGGCTTCATTTCCCAAGATTAAAATCTTTTCAAATGAAAGATTGATTGTCCCTATATTTGAGATTCCTCCGCCATAATTTGAGTAGTTCCCCAAAAATATCCCTCCAGATAAAGTGATCGAGCTTTCGGTAAATATAGCCCCTGCAAACTGTCCACTCGAATTGTAATGAAATTCATTTCCTGAAAAAGTCGGATTGGAAGAAGAGTCTATATAAACCGCACCAGCCGAACCCTGTGGGCTAGAGTTGCGAGTAAACTGACAGTTTGAGAAATTAGCAGAAGAAGCAGACAGCTTAACAGCTCCTCCATAATTATTGGCCTGAGTAGAGTTTTCGGAAAAAGTACAATTTCCAAAGTTGATTGGAGAATTATCGAGATAGATAGCCCCTCCCCCATTAGCCAAGGTGTTTAGGTTTTGAGTAAAGTTTGAATCGATCACGCTTCCCTCAGAATTCGTATACCTTATGGCACCACCCTGATATGCAGACAAGTTGTTAAGGAAAGAAGATGTAGAAAAGCTAACATTCGAGTCATCGATTAATACAGCTCCTCCACTGCCTACGCTGTTTGCCGTATTACTGACAAATGAACAGGAAAAAAAGGATACATTTGAGTCATTTAGATAAACAGCTCCTCCTCCTTGCTTGGCATTATTATTAGTAAATATACAATTCGAAACAGAGAATGTGCTGCTGTCTCCGTACAACCCTCCCCCTTTCCCTCGATCATCTCCCTCCCCAAAGTTTTCACTAGCATTACCGTCTCTGATGGTGAACCCGTCGAGAACCGAATCCTGCAAGGGGAGTACCACATGGAAAGAGTTATCTGAGCCGTTGCTTGTGATGCCAATATCTCCCGACAGAATGGTTAGACTGCCTGCAACCTGACGCTGTTCACGCAGAGTCTCGGTTCCAGTGAATCCGCCGTACACATGAGTGCCTGGAGGAATAATGAATTTTGATGAACGAACGGAGCCTGGCTTATATGTTCCTTGAGCAACCCATATCTCAATATTTGGAATGCTTGAGCTAAGAGCTTCATTAAGGTCAGTAAATGCATTAGCCCAACTGGAACCATCACTCTCACCAGATGCGGAAGCATCCACATATAAAATATTTGGTTGGGTGCCGACAAAACTTAGAGCGAGTTGATCTTCAGAAAGGGTAGAAATAATTTCCTGCGCTGGAGAGAAACTAAAGTTATCTTTGCTCAAAGTGATGTCCCCCGACCACCCCATAGGCATTCGTTTGACAAACGCCCCTCTTGAATTAGTTGTTTCAGAACCTCCATTATTTGAGAAAGAAATCGATACCCCCCCAATGCCAGCACCAAGTGAATTTCTCACTACACCAGTTAGATATAATTCACTTTGATTAGTGGTACCCGAGTCAAACTCAGTTAGAGGAATATTCAAGGACGGGATTCCGTTTGCACTAAGCATTAAGTTCCCCGTCCCGGTACTTGAGTCTGTATCTGCCTTGGCAAGAATTTGTACTGTCTGCTCCAGGTTCCAATTTGAAGAATCAAAGAGTAATATCATAGGACTCCCTACAAATAAGTCAGGGTCTCCGGACTTGGAGAGATTTATAGTGACTGAAGAGTTCGGTTTGGCTGCTAATCGAACTCCGAAACTGGTAGAGAAATTCCCCTCATACGCTCGGATATCATAGTTGCTTGCTACAATTCCCTGAACGGATGAAGGCCTGAAGTTAGCAACATAGGGAGCAGTTGACATGAGCACTTGTGCATTATCTGCAATTCCACTGTCACCAGTTGCAACCGTACCAAAGTTTACCGCTGGATTTGAGAAATATGGAATAAGTTGACCATAGGTAGTCGGATCTGTGTCATAGGACATAACGGTCCTGTAACCCTGGCCGTTATCTAACCATCTTTTCCCGTAACTAAAGCCTGAAAAAACAAAATATTCGGATATATTCGATGTATCCTCAATATTATGAAGGCACCCCATATTGTGACCTATCTCATGTGTGAGCGTAAAATCAGGTGCTCCCATTTGGTCCCAAACCGTAACATTAAAAGCTGATGACTCAAAATCATGATGGGGGTAACTGAGAGTGCTGGCAAGACCGCCAAGGTTACCATCCGTGGTAAGCAAGATTACAATATCCCCACTGTATTGATCACGTATCGAATGAACGGAATCCAAATAGTTATCGTTCTTATCGATGAGTCTATCCAAATCAGTGCTAAGAATACCACTCGGTGTATATGAAATTTCTTCCATGTGCACCATGCGTGCAATTAAGTTTATTTGGGAGTTCCTAAAACATAAATTAACATCGCCAACCGCAGATAATATAGCTGCCTCAATGTTAGCAGTTGAACCTGCGGCAGCACGAACCTCTCCCGGATAAACAAAGACCAAATCTATAAGGTTCCCATCTCCGTTCTGCCAAGTAGATCGTGATTGAGCTCTTCGTTGCCTGGGGTCTTTAATTGTAGTCCGACTACTCCTACATCCTCCGCAAGGCTTTGCTTTCGATATCTTTTTTTGCCAAGTAAAGCTATTTACCTTACCACGATAAAAATAAGAGGAATCAGAAAAGGAGGCCATTAAGTACACTGAATCTTTTACCCGACCCAAAGAGACAAATCCCCTCCGAGGACCGGTCAGCTTTCCAACCCAAGAAAAATTTCCTTTTCCAGCATCAATCCCTGAGTACCTCTCAGCGGTATAAACAATTCCATCAAGAACTGGAAGTTCGATTCGTAAAGTTTCGAAACGGGCTTCTTTTATCCCAATATCAGCTGAGAGTTCATGGGATGACGCAACTAAAATAAAAGTTTTTACCCACAAAAGACTCGAAGCCAGTGTGAAGCTTTTACAGGAAAGAGATAGCGTGTTAATCGAAAACATAGAATCTAAAGCACCCATCTCCAATAATATCCTAAAAAAAGTGTAAAATAATACGCAAGAACATATTTTTATTAGAAAACTAAAAGGTGAAGCAGATAAGTTTTTCCATTCTTATAAATTCATGGTGTTTAAAATTAAAAATGGATTAAACACTTCCATTCTCTTTGCTTTTGTTATGACAATCTTACTTATGAAAGCATAAAGAATTTACTGTTTATACTTTCGACTTGTCATAAACGGAGACTGAAAAGATAAAAAATCATTACTTACCTTTTCTTTATAAAGTCCGGGACATGTAAGCGATTGCTTAGCCGTTAATTACTTTTGCTTCGGTCTCGGTAAAAGCATGTCAATCACACCAGACCGAGAAGACTCACTCTGCATGATCGCGGTTTTAAATGCTTTTTCATCTCCGACTAAAGTGATTGCTTTTTTTGCCCGACTCACTGCGACATAAAAGAGTTCCCTGGTGAGCAGGCGAGAGCCAGCGGGAGGGAGAATGATCATGGTCTCTTCAAATTCAGAACCTTGGCTTCTGTGTATGGTTGTGGCATACCCTTGCTTATGCTGGGGCAGCCTAGAACGGGCAATATCCCGGGTTCCCTCTTCGCTATGAAAGTGTACTCGGTCGCCAAAGATAACCCCATCATCTCCATTGAACAAGCCAAGTGCATAATCGTTTACGCCAACCACAATGGGCTGGGGGCCAGACTGCTTGGACGGTAGCACATCACAGGCTCGTGAATTCCATTTTAACACACCATACCCTCCTTCATTATGGGCACAAAGAATGCGGAAATTCCGAAGTGAAATAAGAGCGTCAAATGGGGATTGGGTGGAAGATAAGATACTGAATCCCCTGTGTATTGAAAGGTCAATTAGGGGGTCATCCAGGTTTTCTATAAAACGGATACATTTCCCTCCGTCCCTTGCAATAGCCAAGGCATTATCTACTTTGCCATCTCGGATTGCGTCGCACAAGTCTCCAAGGGACGCAGCAGAAGGACTACCCTCTCGCCGGTGAACACGACTAAGGGAGACTACAGTCCCGGTTAGAGCATGATCTTCAACCACTTCTGATCCAGAATGTGAAAAAGGATTCACTAGGGAAAGTTCATCCTTAGAGAAAAGATTACTCTTCGATGATCTGACTAAACCATTAAAAACAGCACCTCCCTGTACTGGAGCTAATTGATCTGAATCACCAACAAGAATAAGCTTGGCATCATCTTGGATGGCATCACAAAGTTTGGCCATGAGGGGGAGGTCGACCATGGAAGCCTCATCGACGACAATAAGATCATAGGGCAGAGGATTCGCTTTACTTCTGCGGAAGTCAACGGAACCAATTTTCGGCTCAAGTAAACGATGGAGCGTCATAGAACGAGCAGAATGCACAAGTTTCGAGCAAATTGATTCCTCCAATTTCACCCTATTGATTGCCTCAAGCACTGACTGCTTGAGTCGAAATGCTGCTTTTCCGGTTGGTGCCGTCAGGGCAACATTCATATCTGGGTTTGCCTGAAGATGGGAAGCAAGCATAGCCACGATGGTCCTGGTTTTTCCTGTACCTGGGCCACCTGTAAGAAGAAGAAGGTTCTTCTGTATGGCAACCCCTACAGCTAGAGCCTGTTGGTCGTCAACCTGATCAGCAAGGTAAGTCTTAAAGAAATCAATCAAAGCTTGAGAAGCGGGAACCGGAGGAAGAGAGAGGCGGTCTTTGAGTGCTTGAGCCACCTGCTTTTCGTATTCGAAAAATCTGCGTAAATAAAGTTTTCCATCCTTTGTTTTAACCAGTGGCAGGTTTCCTTCTTCAGAACCGATTGCTGGTAATGCCTGCCAGTGCTTGCAGATTCCTGCGGCCTCATCCTCAATGAGGTGACTGGTGCCAACTCCTGCCTTAAGCACTAACTCACGAGTCAGCATCCCGAGTTCCCTGCCTTGCTCTCCTTTTACCTTTCGCTCGAAAAATGATGAAATTGCGGATGCTAGTGCATCAAGCTCCCAAGTTATTTCTTCTGTTGTTTCGATGTTCATTTCTTGGGAACGAGAAAATCCTCTAATACTCGAATGGTTTTAGGGTCAGGCAGATCAGAATAAATTCCGCTCTTTGAGCCAGGGTTCATTCCGCGTACAAAGAGATAATAAACGCCTCCAAAATTTCTTTCATATGAATAGTTCTGCATACGGCTACGCAGGAAGCGGTGAAGAGCAACCACATAAAAATGATATTGAAGCACATAATGATGAGTAAGCATTTCATTCTCAACTTCCTGTTGCCCAAAACCTCGAGCTTGCCCTCCAAGTTTATTGGATTTCCAATCGAGCAAATAGTATTTCCCGTTTACCCTAAATATAAGGTCAATTAAGCCTTTGAGGTAACCATCAGCTGTAATTCTCCTGAAATCTTCTTCATTCAACCTGCCAAGATACCTCTTGAGTATCCCGTCTGCAGGAAGTGAATTGGTCAAATCGGGAAGAAAGCCTGAAGCCATTGGAAAATGAAACTCCATCTCCTCCAATCGGTCGGGTTCCTTGAGTTTTTGCAGGGAAAACCCTCTGTGTAACTCCGTACTCATGACCTTTCTGACCATACCCAGAATCGTAGTCGTCCATTTCCTTGAGTCGTATTGATGCTGCTTGAGCTTATCCCCAATAAAGGTTTCCCAATCGGATGAATCCGAAAAAGTGAGGTGCTCAAAGAGGTCGTGCATAAAGTTTCCCGCATTCGCACCTGCAGGGAACTCAAATATAGGGGATTCTTCTGCGCCGAAAAAGTCTGGTGTTTGATCCTTCTGGTTGTTGACTCCATCAAGATCTCTGCCGTCAAACCCAACCTGTTTTGACAAGCCACTGAAGGATTCAACAATCTTGGCACTTGGAATTTTTGCCTCTTTATTCCATATTTCCGCTTCAAGCATATGAACTCTTTCCGTATTTTGCAGGAAATCACTGCTAGCATGAGGCACGAGTTCATTGGCAGAAAACATCTGATGCTCGGCTTTGCCCTCCAGGCTCGATATCCAACTCATTGAAGCCTCCCGAACTGAGTTGCCTGAACCGGTTAAGCTATCAACTCCGCCACCACTGGATCCATCTTTACAGTCTTGACCCTGAGAGCACCAGGAACGCATCATGCGGACCTGAGCGGGCATTTCCATCTCCTGTAAAACCTTGGTCGGTGCATGATAAATATAGCACCGGGAAGCAGAGCGGGTAAGCCCCACATATAATACTCGGGCATCTTCTTGTTCCTGCTCTAATTGACCTTTCTCTTTAGCCTCGTCATCAGCGGTCGATGATAAATCCACCACAAGTTTACCATTCGGCTTGTGATAAGAAAAAATGCCCCCCTTGGTTCTACCCTTAAATGAAAGCGATGGCAGGAAGACAATCGGATACTCCAGACCTTTGGACTTATGCACAGTCAATATTCGGATAGATTCAGACTGAGACTCAAGCCGTAATTGATATTCGTCTGACGACTTGTCTTTTTCCTCAATCCTGGTTCGAAACCAAACAACTAAGGATGATGGGGATAGCGGATTTGAGGCATTTGCCTGATGAAGGACTTCTGCAAGGTGAAGGAAGTTGGTGACCCTGCGCTCACCATCCGGGCGTCTTAAGTTTAAAGAGATGGCTTTAGTTTCGCGAAATAATTCGCGTAAAGCCACATACACACCCTGCTTGCGCCATTTATCATAATGATTCCGAAACCTACCCACCCATTGATCCCACTCCCCCGACTGTACCTGCCATAATTGAAAGTCTTTCCCTGTCATTCCCAGTAAGCCTGTGGCTAAAGCCCGTTTAATAGCTTTCTCGCTTCGGGAGTTAATTAATCCTTCAAGTACCCAAAGCAGTTCTCGGGCTTCGGGTGCTTCAAAAAGACTTAGATCTGTAAAAACAACAGCTGGTAATTTTTGCTTTCTGAAAAACTCCCAAACTTCACGAGCCTCATGATTACTCCGCACCAAAACCGCAATATCCCGACAGCGCACCGGTTGCTTGCCGATGGAACCATTCTGCAGTATCCGATGGATCTCAGTGGCCATATCTTTTCGAATCGCCATCCTTGCCTCTGCTGCAGCTGGCTCCTGTTCTTTCTCACAGTCCAATTCACGGATTATGAAAGCGGGTTTAGTTTGCCCATCCTCTGAGTAATGCTTGTCCTTGTCTGCAGAGCCTCCTTCATTCGGATTAACGGAGGCAAATGGAAGGTTGGTATGAAGGAAAGGACTTACTGCTTGATCAAAGAAAGCATTCACTGACTCAACCAAGGGCGTAACCGTTCGGTAATTGGTATCAAGTGAATATTTAACCGCTTTTGTTTTTTCCGCGAAATCAAAATAAGCTTCCAGGTCTGCACCTCTAAACCGGTAAATTGACTGCTTGGGATCTCCAATTAAATAAAGCCAGTGGGTATTATTTTTTCCAAATAATTCCCTAAAAATATCAAATTGCACGGGATCAGTATCCTGGAATTCATCAATGAGGGCGGCGTCAAAAGAGGCCCGCAACTGCCCTCTTAGAACATCTCCATCAACGCCACCATTCTTTACTGCTTTGGCGGTAAGACTTAATAAGTCATCAAATGAGAGTAGGCCACGTTTTGCCTTCCACATACTGATCTTTGCTTCAAGATAGCGGACGCATTCCACACGAACCGACAAGCCAAACCTTTCAAGACTGAGCCAAAAGCTTTCCACTGCGTTTGCAAACTCTGGCTTATTCCTGTCCTTGAACGCAACCTTAGCTTTCAGGCTTGAAGCCCGTATATCCCCTAGAATTTCAATACCGATTGGCGATGGTTCGTTATTTAATAAAACCTTATTTAGAATAATTACATGCCTGTCGATATTCTTGTGGGCTCGGGAATTCTTTCCGATACAATTACTAACATAATCGCTATATTCCGTTTTACCCGACAACCAGGCAGACCCAAGAAGTTCAAAGTTATGAATCAGTGCCTCCTGCACCTTGGGCCCATCAAAGTGCTGATCGAAACCAATTTCATACTCTTGGGTGCGAGGTAACCCATTAAAAAACTTAGCCATGTCCCTGGCCTTCACTTTTTGGGTGGATGCGGCGGCCGCGACTACTGGATGAACGGATGCAAATTTCTGCCGCCAATATTCCTCCACCCCCTCGGTGGTTAGATCATCAGCTGCCTTGTCGAGCTCAACTTCAAAAAGCGAATGGGTCTCGAATGAATTTTCAGTAAGGACCCGATTGCAAAAGCCGTGAATTGTGCTGATGATCGATTCATCAAAGCAAATGATCGCCAGTCTAATTCGCCGAATACACTCTTCCACATTAACACCATCCAAGTTTCGAAGCATTGAAAAAGTGGGGTCTTCCCCATCACGAAAATCTTCCTGTAAAGTCTCATACGCCTCAACTAAAAGAGAGCGGATGCGATCTCTTAACTCTTCTGTGGCTGCCGAGGTAAAAGTTACGGTCAGGATTTTACCAACCTCCAGCCCTTGTTCGGCCACCAGTCGCAAAAATATCCGGGCAAGAGCAAATGTCTTTCCTGTCCCTGCGCTTGCCTCTAGTAGAGTCACTCCTCTTTTTAGCTCCGTTTCCGAAGAAATAAATGCAGGCAGCCCACTCATGCCTTGCCCTCTTTTTCATGACAGGATGCTTTAATAAAAGGCCGGTAAATTTTTTCTGCCAACTCAGCAAAATCAGGTAATTCAAAAGGGTCACTCCGAAAGCATAAACGATTGGCAGCAAGGTTGCCCTCAGGGTTCTTATTATAATCGCTTAGCGTCCACTTCCCTCTGGCCTTGCTCAATGCTTTGGGGTCAGAGGCAAGTGATTCCTGTGAACCATTATCATTTGTTGACTTGAGTCGATGGGAAGCAAAAGCAAAGGAAGACTCTGGAAAAAAAGGTAATGGTCGAGTCATTCCTTTTCGGTAAATTTCTATTAAATCTCTCACTCGATTCTGGGCAGATTCTGGTGATATCGGGTTAAGGTAATGAAATTTATTTTCCATCGAATAACACCTCGATTCCACACCGCCGCTCTCCATAAAAGCGGAGGCAAATAAATGACGGACCCACAAACGAAGATGATCTTTTGCCTTAAGCTCATCCACACAGCGATATAAAACCTGTCGTCTTCCGATAAAGGGGCCGAGTTCTCCACTCAACTCCAGCCCATCAAAGTCAATATTTAGAACAATTGCTTCGCCTTTTTCTCCTTTCAAATCATGTCCCCACTGGTCCATGAACTGCTCCACTTCCCGCTTAGCGTCGTGGAACCATACCTTCCCCAAACTACCGGGAGGCAGTCCACCCTCTGCTTTCGCAAGTTCATAAAGGTCTGCCTCTTGTTTCAGCTTTAGTGCGATTTCTAAAAGTTTGTCTTTTATCCAATACTTTTCCAAGCCTCCAAGTTGTAATGGTTCACACTCGCCAGCCGAAGCTTTTTCCTCCCATAGACTCATGCCCAAGGTTTCCTTTAAAAAAAATTCCGCTGGACCCTCCAGGAAACAGATTAAATCGTGCATTCGAAGCTCGGTAAGCTTTTCAACGGGATGGGATATATTTTCTTGCACAAAAGGAGGCGTGTCCTCATCCGGTTGAAGTAAAGCACGGGCAGCAGCCAAATTGTCTCCGGAATATGATCGTACAAGCTTAGTCCCCTGGAAGTTCTCGCAACTAAAGGGGTGTAATGTCTGTTGGCAAACAAGTTGATCCTTTGCTTTCTTCACTCCTCCATCGTTTAGCTCGAAGTCGATCACTTTATCCAAACCGTCCAGCAATTCATTCACCACCACCGAGGGGGGGATTTTTTGGTTTTGCTTTATCGACTGACCTACATAACTGATGTACAGAAAATCACGGGCACACCATAGGGTCTCAAGAAAAAGATAGCGGTCATCCTCTCTTGCTGAACGGTCTCCTGGCTTGCGATCTCCCGATAAGTCAAAGCTAGGCTTTCGTGTTTGGCGAGGGAAAGCCCCATCATTCATACCTATCATGCAAATGACTCTTGCGTTGACGCTCCTCATCGGCCGCAATCCACAAAAGGTTACCCCAGCAGTAAGGAACTGCCCATGGGGGGTGCCAACATCAAGAACATTACTAAGGTGATAACGAATTACACGAAGAGGGACGACTGACTTGCCGGCTAACTCAGCGTATTCATCTATAAGGGAACGGATTGTAAGTTGTACCCGCCTTCGGTCCATTAATGTCTCATTATTGGAGGGAAAGAATTTATCGGTAAGTTGGTTTAAAAATTCAAACCAACTTGTTAATGTCTGATCTTTACTGGACCTCACCTCGAGTTCTGTTAGGGCACTAATTACCTTACAAAGCTTTCCAAAGCCTACGGCGTTTTCTCCTTCAATCTCATCATAAGGCATAGTGCCGTCCCATACCCTATCTCCATTCGACCTCATACAGAACCCAAGAGCCATCCGATCCAGGGCTCTGCGCCAGGTATGCTCATCTGTGTTGACAGAACCAAAGCGTTCCCTGTGCTCCCCACTTAGCCCCCAGTGTGCATGGCAATCACGAATCCAATACCGAAATGACTCAATATCTTCGTCCTCTAACTCAAATCTTTCTCGCAAAACAGAGGAGTCAAGCAGATCAAGAACCTCACGGTTTGTGGCCCGGCCTTCAAGAAACTCGAGAAGGTCAAAGAAGAAATCAATCAACTGGCTTTCCTGTCTCGGTTCGCGATCAACAATTGAGTAGGGAAAGTAGTCTGGCATCCCCTCCTCCATTTCACTAAAAGTAGCTCGAATATAGGGAGCGTATCCTTCGGGTTCGGGCATCATGACAATGACATCGCGAGGACGCAGTGCCGGGTCCTCTGCAAATCGTCTTAGAAGATAATCACGTAAGACTTCAGTTTCGCGCATCGGCCCATGACAACTATTGATTTGGATCGACTCGTCTCCCTCAGTTATCTGCTTCTTTTTCTCCGCCTCTTTGGCAAAAACTTCAAAGGTCCACCTTTGCAAGCGTGCCAAAAGTGATTCGCCTGATGGATTTCTAAATTCTAATGGAAAATCATGAGCATTGCGATCGACCAGTAAATTAAAAAACTCTCGCCCAGTTCTACCGAGAGATCCGATCAGAGGATTGCCAGCTTCTTCACTCAGCTCATCCTCCGCCACCGATCTTTCAGATTGAATGTCAGCGCGCTTTAGTGCTCTTGCTTTCCATTTGCCTAGATTTTTTTGCGACTCTACCTCCCCCCACATTACGGGAGCAGGCTGCAATGCATAGATCCGTAATGGCCGGTGCTCCCCATATTTCTGTATGACATCCAAAAAAATTGGAGGCATCGTCGAAACCCCAAAAACCGACAATCTTTCAGGCAACCACTCCTCCCTTGCCGGTCTTTTCACTAATGGTAAGCCATGGACGAGCTCGGGCAAAGATTTTTCCTTGAAGCTTTCACGTAATGAACGCCAAAGTAAACCTTGCCAACAATCAGCTCCAATTGGCAACCTGCCTGCTTGCCAATCCATAATCAACTCTGGCCTGTATGCCTGGTAGGAATCAAAAAGGGTGGCAACCTGCCTGCAAAGGCGAAAGGTTCGGTCGGCACTTTTTTCGCCCCTTGCCCCAATATATCGTGAAACCGGAGCAAAGATTTCCTTTTCATTTCTGGTTAAGGCAGGAAGGAGATCGAATATTTTCCATGCCATACCTTCTTTGGTGTAAGGGTTTTTATCTGGTCCCCCTCCCAGGAAGCCGCGCAATATCATCCAAATGGTTTCTTCAGGGAATCGAAATCGAATATTGGCAAGCACCCCAAGTCTGTCTGCCATTTGCAGTTTGATCCATGCATTCATCCCCCGGCTCTGCACGAGAAACTCTTCTTGCTTAAATGGATCCCCTAGTCCCTCTCCTAAATCCTTTGCGCACTGCCCTATAAGTATCTCAGGGTCATTCGAACCGTACAGGGTGATACCATCTCCACCCGGAACTATCCTGTTTATGGATGGAATTGGCTCTTCGCCATCGAAGTTCATTTGCTGCTGATTCAAGTTGGATATTTATGAGTAAAGTGCAATGAATATACAAGTTTACAAAAACAAAATGTGCCTGTTTTGATCAGGCCAGAATTGTAAAGCAAATCAAGTCGAACAAGGACCAACCTTGCTGTCAACCAATGAGTACTCTTAACTCCGATGATCTAGGGAATTAAGTTGATTAAAAGCATGAGGTGGTTACCTACTTGGCGATTCTGGTTGCAGCAATTCTTGCCGTTGTCCAGGCAGACTGAAAGTTGAAGCCACCAGTCACGCCGTCTATATCTAGGCACTCCCCGGCAAAAAATAATCCTTTGGCTTTTTTGCTCTCCAGGGTCTTGAAGTTGACATCCGTTAAGGATACCCCACCACAGGTAACAAACTCTTCTTTATTTGTTGATTTTCCATCTACAGGGAGACGGAATGCGGTTAGATACTCGTAGATGGATTTTTCCTGTTCCTTGCTCAGATGAGCCCAGGTGATGTCTTTGGCTATACTTTGCTGCTCAAGTAGTTTACCCCAAAGCCTTTTGGGAATTAATGGGTAGGGGCAGTTACCGATAATGCTTCTTGGATGCTCTTTCCTTACATTTTTGAGAACCATCCGCCCTTCCATTCCACCATTGCTTCCAAGCCAATTTATCAGAACCTCAAATTTGTAATCTTTGAAAAACAGCTTTTTGGCTGCCCAAGAGGAAAGTTTTATAACCGCGGGACCGCTTATTCCTTTATGAGTTATAAGAACAGGGCCCATTTGAGAGATGCTTAGGCTGGGTATCTTTACTTCTGCATCCTGCAAGGATAACCCCGAAAGATCGGAAAGTGGGTGGCTGGGTACATTGAAGGCAAACAGCGATGGGATCGGTGGAGATAAAGTATGACCAAGCTTTTCCAGGCATGAGGAAATCCTTGAGTTCTTTAAGGTACCTGTGGCAATACATAATTGATCACCTTCATGGGTAGCCCCGCCTTCCGTTTCAACAAGCCAGGAGTTCGTGTTTTTAATGCATTGAATATCGGTCACCATGGAGTTTCTCAGTACTTGGATATCTTTCTTACCTACCTCTTTCTCAAAGCAGTCTATAATTGACTGCGAAGAGTTGGATACTGGGAAGACTCTTCCGTCCGCTTCTCTTTTTGTAGCAATACCTCGTTCCGTGAACCATTGGATCATATCCTTTGGTTGCCATTGAAAAAATGGACCAAGTAATTCGCGCTGGCCTCTTGGATAATGAGATGTGAGCAATTTTGGCTCAAAACAATGGTGGGTAAGATTACACCGCCCGCCCCCGGATATCTTAACCTTACGAAGGGTTTTTTTACCAGCTTCCAGTAAGGTAACCTTTGTGCTTGAGTTGAGCTCGGCAATAGAGATTGCACAAAAAAAACCAGCAGCACCGCCGCCGACAACAATCACTTTTCTGGTTTCCATTCAGATAAGAGAATCGAGACAGGCTATCACTTTGGACTTGGTAGTTATTTATTAATTAAAGACTGAATTCACCTGAAGAGACTCTCCGAAAGAAACCATAAGCTTGACCACATTTTCAAGGTCTCCCAAGTCAATAACTTCACTGGGAGTATGCATGTAGCGCAACGGAATACCAATAAGGCCAGTAGGTACACCTTTCCTCGCAATCTGAATCGAACGAGCATCTGTACCTGTAGGTCTTGGGTCAGCTTCAATCTGCACTTCTATTTTTTCTTTTCGGGCACATTCCATGAGACGATCAAAAACAGCGGGATGAACATTGGGACCGCGGGTAAGGATAGGTCCTCCTCCAAGCGTAAACGCTCCATACTTCCGATGGTCCGCGTCCGGGTGGTCAGTGGCATGACTGACATCAACAGCAAGGGCAACATCAGGGTCGGCGAGATAGGAAGAGGTAATGGCTCCCCTCGTGCCTATTTCCTCTTGTGATGTGGAAACTGCGACGACCTTACAATTTAATTTCTTGGTTTGCGACAGTCGGATCAAAGCTTCATTTACTGCGTAAGCACCGCTCTTATCATCAAACGCACGGGATGTTGCAAGCGAGCCATGCAATATTTCAAACCCATGATCATACACGGCAGCATCACCTATCATGACCCGGGAAAGTGCTTCCTCTTTATCCTTAGCCCCGATATCAATCCACATTTGGTGCATTTGAGGAACTTTCTTACGCTCTTCCGGGGTCATTAGATGAATGGCTCGCTTTCCTGTAACTCCACGAATAATCCCGTTTTTGGTGATAATGTCCACCCTCCTTCCGGAGATCATGGATAGATCATGCCCACCGATAGCATCAAAATAAAGGAATCCCTTGTCGCTTACATGCTTTATGATAAGTCCAAGTTCATCGATATGGCCTGCAAGCATTAGACTAGGTCCAGACTTATGGTCGAGAGTGGCATGGCAACTACCTAGTGCGTCCACAAAAAAATCATTGGCTATACCTTCCACATTTTTTCTCACCACATCTCTAGCCTCAGCTTCATAACCTGATGGGGATCGTGCTACAAGCAGTTCCTTTAAAAAAGGTGGGGCTTTGAAATTACGAGAAGGTACAGTATTTTTCTTGTTTGGCATCTAGGATTTCAATCAAGAGTTTCAGGTTTTTGCAAGTTTTCGGTTAAACAAGTTTGCCCTCTACTCTTTTTGTTCGCGATAGCGAATAAAATGAGTAATCAAAAGAAATGACGATTTATCCAGCCATCGACTTGCGTAATGGAAAGTGTGTCCGCCTTTTTCAAGGAAAAGCGGAAGCTGAAACTATTTATTTTGATGACCCTCTTATTCCAGCGAAAAAATGGAAGGAACAAGGGGCGTCTTATTTACATGTAGTTGATTTGGATGGTGCGTTCTCAGGAGATTCGCAAAACTTATCCGTAGTTTCTGATATCGTTTCTACTACTGGCTTACAGGTTCAACTTGGGGGAGGCATACGGGATGAAATGTCCATCAGGCAAGCCCTGGATAGCGGTTTAAATAGAGTTATTGCCGGGACTCGTGCATGTGAAGATCCTGAGTGGGTTGGAAAAATGATATCTTTATTTGGTGCTGATAAAATCATCGTTGGCATAGATTCGAAGGACGGCATGGTCGCGACGAAGGGCTGGGTTGAGAAAACGGATGTACCCTCAACTGATCTTGCCAAAAAATTGGTAAAACTTGGGGTTCAATGGATTATCCATACAGATGTGGCAACAGATGGTGCCATGCTTGGGCCCAACCTTGAGGCCCAGGCCGATATGGCCAAAGCTGTACCAAGTTGTAAGATTATTGCATCAGGTGGTGTCTCTAAGAACCAAGATATTGACGACCTATTAGATCTAGCCAAGAAATACCCTAATATAGAAGGAGTCATTATCGGTAAATCTCTTTATGAGGGAACAGTAGATTTGGTTAAATACTTGGTTTAAATCTATGATAATCTCAATTTTCTTGCAAATAAGTCATTACCTTTCTTGATAATTAAATCTTCCTATGAATACAAAAAGTAAAGTAACCTTCAGCGTAGACCTAAACAAAGACCCTGACCAAATATTTGAAGAGATCAAACTTCGCATCGAACGCGAACTGAAGCGAAAGGGTTCGGGAGATATAACCTCTGCGTTTCTTGAAAAGCTTCATGAAATATGCAACGAACATGTGTCTTCTGACTTCCAAACAACCAATGACCTTATTCGGGGCCTGGCTCCATTCGCAAGCCCTGCCATGAAAGACCGAATCCTAGATTCTTCCCCAACTGGCCGAAGGAAAACAATTTCTATGGACAAAGAATTGTATGATCAAATTTGTGAGTTATTGGCCAAGCCCGACTCCAATAAAGCAGCTATTGCTCGGAAGACTGGTGCCAGCGTTGTGCAGGTTCGTAAAATTGCCACTGGAGGTTATGATAAGAAGTATAAGGGATTAAAACTACCAAAAGTTGAAAACTCCACTCCAGCTCAACCCAAGCTCACCTCGAAGCCAAAATTGCCCCTTACTCCCCCTAAACCACCATCCCCTTCATTTAGACCAGTCATAAAAAAAGACCGCAGCGTAACTCGCCCCCCTATGCGCCTGGTGAAACCATCTTAATTTCCTCCCTCTTTTCGTTTAGACTCGACGCGAATTACAACTGTCTGTATTGGAATCTAAGTGCGGGGCCGTAGCTCAGTTGGAAGAGCGCCACAATGGCATTGTGGAGGTCGTCGGTTCGAACCCGATCGGCTCCACCATTTTTCATAGCATTACAAATGCTAAGCGTCTTCCGCT
>JAQWWZ010000020.1 GCA_029254745.1 Opitutales bacterium
TGGAATGGGATATGAAAGCATTTATTAAGTTGCTTGTAACATCGAAAGCCTATCGACAATCCTCCCATGTCACGGATGAAATGGCCGCCCGTGATCCGGCTAATCGATTACTTGCCCGAGGCCCCCGCGTTCGGCTATCAGCCGAGATGGTTCGGGATCAGGCACTGGCAGTATCCGGCTTGCTGAGTAAAAAAAGATATGGTCCTCCCGTCCGACCACCGCAACCAGACATGGGGATCAAGGCCGCGTTTGGCGGTGGTATTGATTGGAAGACAAGCGAAGGAGAAGATCGATTTCGTCGAGGAATTTATACAAATTGGAGGAGATCAAACCCTTACCCATCGATGGCTACTTTTGATGCACCCAATCGGGAAGTGTGCACCGTTCGACGCGGTACAACAAACACTCCTTTGCAAGCTCTAGTGACTATGAATGACCCAGTTTATGTTGAAGCTGCCCAATCTTTGGCAAGAATGATGGCGAAATCTTCTGATACATTGGAAAGACAACTTAGGGCCGGATTTGAGATCTGCCTATCCCGGAAGCCCGAGAAAGTGGAGCTAGATCGTTTAATTGCGTTATTTTATCAAGTCAAAAAACGGTATATTAATGATGCTAGCCTAGCCATAAAAATGGCTACCGATCCGATCGGTCCAGCTCCCAAAGGTGCAAATATAGCTGACCTTGCCGCACTTACCGTTACGGGTAATGTACTTCTCAATCTCGATGAGATGATGATGAAACGCTAACCGGTATTCCTTTATTTCAACACTTATGAATCCAGCACTTGAACAAATTCTACTTAATACTAGGCGCCATTTTTTAAGAAACTGTGGGGTGGGTCTGGGTGCTGGTGCCTTGGCGCAAATGCTTTCTCCAGATGCCTTTGGAATAAAAGCACCCCCCAATCCCTTGCTTCCGCGTAATCCCCATTTTAGACCTAAGGCCAAGCGGGTCATTTATCTACATTTAACTGGGTCCCCGCCTCATTTGGATCTCTGGGACTACAAACCAGAGCTGGTCAAGAGAAGCGATCAGGAGTGCCCCGATGAATTTATCAAGGGTAAGAAATTTGCTTTTACTTCCGGTACACCCAAGCTAATGGGCACTCCTCGCAAATTTTCCCAACATGGAAAGTCTGGTATGTGGATGTCGGATGCGATCCCTCATTTGCATAATCATGCAGATGACCTTTGCGTAATCAAATCGATGCACACAGACCAGTTCAATCATGCACCCGCTGAACTGTTTGTTCACACTGGCTTTCCTCAACCTGGGCGTCCATCCTTCGGGGCTTGGACAACTTATGGTTTGGGGTCGGTAAATCAGAACTTACCCGGGTATGTGGTTCTCATATCCAGCGGGACCCAACCCAACGGAGGAAAAAATTCTTTCAGTGCTGGCTTTATTCCTTCTGTCTATCAGGGGGTTCAGTGCCGATCAAAAGGCGATCCTGTCCTCTATGTTTCGAATCCTCCAGGAATGGATCGTAGTTTAAGAAGAGCCAGCTTGGATGCGCTTCGTGATCTTAATCAAAAAGCAGCCGATGATTTTGCTCATCCTGAAACACTTACCCGGATTGCTCAGTACGAACTTGCTTTTAAGATGCAGGCTTCTGTTCCTGAAGTAATGGATATTTCCAAGGAGTCAAAAGTTACATTGGAAGCTTACGGTGCTGAAGTGGGTGGCGCCAGTTTTGCCAATAATTGCTTGCTGGCTCGACGATTAGCTGAAAAAGATGTTCGTTTTATCCAGTTATTTGACTGGGGATGGGATTTTCACGGAACAGGCAAGGACACCGCAATCGAGGATGGACTGACCAATAAATGTGCTACTATGGATAAACCAGTGGCCGCATTGATAAAGGACCTGAAAGAACGGGGAATGTTTGAGGACACATTACTAATTATCGGCGGAGAATTTGGTCGCACTCCATTTCGGGAAGGGCGCACTTCCAAAGGTAGTTTGCTTGGCCGAGATCACTTTCCAGATTGTTATACCATGATTATGGCTGGCGGAGGAGTGAAGAGCGGACATGTACATGGAGAATCTGATGAACTTGGGTTCGGGGTAGCGAAAGACCCCGTACATGTGCACGACCTACAGGCTACATGGATGCATCTTCTCGGTTTCGATCATGAACAGCTTACTTATCGCTTTCAAGGGCGGGATTATCGTCTGACCGATGTACACGGTCATGTGGTGAAGGGTTTAATTGCTTAAAGTATTTTTTCTCTTGCCCTATATTATTATAGGCGCGTAAGTGGAAGGATGTATTCTCGTAGATCCTTCCTCAAAACTACTGGAGCTTTTGGGCTTTCAGCAGGTTGTTTCCTCCCCATTTTGTCTGCAAAAGATGTCCCCAATTTGCCTGGAGGCGATGATTATAAGGCCTTGGTTTGTGTTTATCTTCATGGGGGGAACGATAGTCTTAATATGCTGCCACCCGCTGATGCAGCGAATTATCAGGAGTACTTTGACGTTCGTGGCGGAGGCGAAAATCCGGAGGAGGGTATTGCTGTGGCTAATACTGTTTTCGATTTACCCGATTTGGCTAATAAGAAATTAACCTCTTCAACTAACCCTTATGCGGCCGAAGATAATGAGAGTGTAGGGCTTAAGGGAGTGTATGAAACCGGGTTGGGTTTGAACGTAAATGGAGTGATGCCCGAGATAGCACACCTTATTCATAACCAAAAGATAAAGATTATTTCCAATGTGGGAAATTTGGTGGAACCTCTTACCAAAGAAGACATTGCTTCCGTTCATAAAGAAAAACCTTCGTATCTGTTTTCGCATTCAAATCAAAGAATGCAGGTGGATATCGGTCGGGCAGACTTGGATAGTGGATTTGGGTGGGCAGGGAGAATTGCAGACCTGTGGTTTGGTACTGAAAAGTATGATGCATTTCCTTTTGGGATGAATTTCAGTCTTCGGGCCAATGGGGCAAGAATGTTAGAGGGAGCTAAAACCCGTCCTTATGTGGTACAACCTAATCCAGTTGCATTCAATAAAATGAAATTAATGCCTACAGGTGGTACTCCTTGGGTGCAGTGGGACGAGAATTTAAATAGACGGTCGATGTACCATTACTTAAATGGTGCAAGTCCGATCAATCCAGATGATTATTCTTACACAGAGTACAATAATTGGAAAGGTTATGTCCCTTCTCCGCTTGATTTAAGAAATCGCATTCCAGAAGCTTCTCCGAATTATCTTAAGAGGGTTTACCAAAAAATGGGAATGAATGCTTTGCGTACCAACGATGCAGTGCTTGCCGCTTTAGGGGAAGATCTCAATTTTACCACTACGGATTCCTATGGTCAGAATTTATTTACCGTCCCGGAAGAGGAGGTGTTGGGTTTGACTTATAATAATTTTGGAAGCTTAATTCAGAATCTGGAGACCATCACAAAGATGATGAAAGTGGGAGTTTCCAAAGGTTACAGAAGGCAAATCTTTCTTGTCCAACACGGCGGTTTCGACACCCACGGCAGCCAGCTAGAGGTTCATCCTCGAATTCTGCGGGAATTAAGTTTGGGTATGGCACACTTTAATTCTGCCTTGGAGGAGCTTGGCCTTTCCGAAAAAGTTGTCACTTACTCCACTTCTGATTTTGGAAGGACTGTAAGTAGCAATGGGGATGGCACGGATCACGGATGGGGTGGGAACCAAATGATCATGGGAGGAGGTATAGATAAGTCTGAAATTATTGGCAAACTACCCAGCCTAGCTATCGGAGGAGCTGATGATTACAGTGAACAGGGAAGAATAATTCCTTCGATTGCTAATATTCAGATTCAGGCTGAATTAGCTCATTGGCTGGGTGTCGAATCTGACTATTTAACGGAGCTATTTCCACATCTTCCGAATTTTCAAAATGATTCGAGTGATGCAACTTCCAGTTTTGTCAATTTGGGATTTTCATCCTGAGAGGGGTACTTCCAATGAAGAGTTCGAAATTAAGTTTTATGTCCCTTTGCTTTTCCGCCGTTGTATTTCCGCTTTGTATTCTTAATGCAAATTCCAAAGAAAATTTCAGCGGGCAAGATCGTAATCAATTGCTGAAAATGTCTACCTTTGGACCCACAGCTCAAATGGTTTTGGATTTAAATAATTCTAATGTAATCAATGAAATTGCAGACGAAATTGAATGGCTTGATTACCAACTTAAGCACCCTTCTGCTTATGAAGACCCTGATGACGATTGGCTGTCGCATTTTCAACGCGTCGAGCAGATTGCAACCACCCTTGAGCCAACGGTAGATTTTCATCAGGACTATCCTAATGAGGATCTTAAGTCACGAGCGGACGGTTATCGTATTTTTAACCGCTTTGCTCCGGGGACATCGTCCTATAATTTGGACGCCTTTCAAATGTCAGCGTGGTGGGATAATGCATTGGGGAATTCAGATCTGAATAGTAAGGTTGGCTCCGATCAATTGCGCCAGCGAATGGCTTATGCTCTGAGTCAACTGCTAGTCGTTTCATCAACAATCTTTCCTCTTAACGGTAGAGCTGAAGGCCTGGCTTACTACTACGATATTCTGGCTGAAAATGCATTTGGTAATTATGAGACTTTATTGCGGCATGTTCTCAGGAGCCCTGCTATGGGGGTTTTTCTTTCAAGTGTTATGAATCAAAAAGCCAGCCTTCATAAAAATACGCGTCCTGACGAGAACTTAGCCAGGGAATTCATGCAATTGTTTACAATTGGTCCTTATGAACTTGAGATAGATGGGTCGAGAAAAAGAGACTCTGATGGAAAATCAATCCCGACCTATACGCAGAATGACATTGTTGAGATGGCAAAAGTTCTTACCGGTTGGAATTTGTTTCTTTTTCCGAATTGGGGGCGGCTAGGCAAAGGATATGGAAGCTATCAGCATTTGATGCAATTTCATCCCGAAAAACATGAGGATGAATTAGACGAGTTTTATTCAAAGGAACAGGATCCTGGAATAATTACTTTATTCAAAGGTAAATCTTGGGAAACTAAATTGGATTTAAATGCTTCAGATGAAATGCTAGATGGGAGTGGGAGTGCAACTAAATCGGGCTTGGATGCAGCAATCCGGGTTTTATTTAATCATCCGAATGTCGGGCCCTTTGTTTCCCGCCATTTAATTAAACATTTTGTTACCTCCAACCCTACTCCCGGATACATCGAAAGAGTCGCCACTATTTTCAATGACGACGGAAGTGGAATAAGGGGCAATTTGAAGGCTGTACTAAGAGTAATGCTTCTTGATAAGGAAGCATATAACCAGTCGATAGAAGTGGGCGGGCGTGTAAAAGAACCCCTGCTTGTTCTTACTCAGTTTCTGCGGGCAATGGAGTCAAGACCTTGGCCTAAGACAGAATCGAAAATGTTACTGCACGAAAGTAACCCTAGGTATTTACAGAAAATGTATTCCTTCCGATCTCCTCAAGATAAGATTAACCAAGCGGCACTGCGTGCTTTTGATGTTTTCAATTTTTACGATCGAGATTTCATTCCGCCAGATGAAAATGTGATGATGAATGGGCTTACTTCCCAGGAAAGTGAGATTATCAATGACAATTTTTTTCCAAATGTTCAAAACCAATTTGATTTGATCATCAGTAATTACAAGAATTACAGGCTCAAGTGTTCCGATCCAAGCAACTTAACCGGTCTGGATGATGCACCGGAAATGAAGTACCATTCGCCAAATTTTATAATTAATTTAGAAAAACCATTGTCAGTGCTGATAAAAGGCCTAGGTAAAGAAAGTGGCTTCCTGAATGATGTGAATGGGAGTGATTTTGATAATGATGAATTATTTACAGAGGCAGTAAACGATTTGTTTGACTGGTATGAGACCAACCTGTTATTTGCTCCACTAAATCCTAACCTTCGCTCGGCTTTTATTGAATTATGTGTTCATGGTTTCGATCACAGACAAGTGCTGAGAGAAGAGGACAAGGGACAAGAGATTGCTCTGAGGATTGTACATAATTCCTTACTGCTGTTGGTGACCTCTCCTGAATTTATGGTGGATGCCGGAACGGTTCCAGATGTGACTCCGCCTGAGATCGAGTTGATTGGAGCCTCAGCTCTAAACTTTAAAAAAGGTGACACTTATGTAGAGTCTGGTTTTAAAGCGTCAGATAATGTTTTTGGTGATATGCAGTCGAAGGTGACCATTACTGGGGATGTGAATACATCAAAAGCGGGTACCTACGAGATAACTTATTCAGTGGTGGACATAGCCGGCAATATTTCCGAAGCAGTTAAAAGAACTATTGTTGTGGCCGAGGAAGTTACGGAAAATCCCAGTCTTTATTGGTGGACAGGAGCCGAAAGTATTGGGAACGGATTTTACCAGAATTGGCTGGGTCAATTTATGCCATTTGAATCGGGATGGATTTATCATTTAGATTTTGGATGGGTTTATGTTGTTGAAAGTGATGTACAGGGACTATGGATGTGGATACAGGATGAAGGTTGGCTGTGGAGTAGTTCTGCCACTTGGCCGTTTATCTGGTCAAATCAAGGACCCAAGTGGCTTTACTTCTTAAGTACCGAACAAAATAATTTTTTCTTTGATTATTCGTCTAGTTCTTTTCGTACAATAGCTAGATAACTTGCTCGAAAGTAAATATAGTAATTGTTCGAGAAGCTCGATATTGATATTGAAGCTTTATGCGAAGTTACAAGTCTCCCCTTATAATAGCTGTACTTTTTTCTCATTTCTTCTATTGCCCTGTATTTGCAAATACGGTCATTCATGATTTAAAAGTGCATGATCCTGAATTGGACATTACTCTTTGGGCAGAATCTCCGCTCTTGTATAATCCGACAAATATGGATGTGGATGCTGCCGGTCGGATTTGGGTTACGGAGGGAGTAAATTATCGCAGGAGTAGTACCCGAAAAGAGGGCGACCGTGTTGTTGTTTTGGAGGATACAGATCTTGATGGAATAGCGGATAAATCTACTGTTTTTATTCAAGATCCCGAACTGGTCGCACCCATG
>JAQWWZ010000024.1 GCA_029254745.1 Opitutales bacterium
GACCTAACCGAAAAGGTTGATCAACAGGGAAGGGAAGGGTAGGGTTCCGGCAAAAGAACACTCGGTGTCCAAGGTGCCATTGATAAATAACCGGGCCAGTTTATTCTTAAGGTCGTAAGTCAAAACTAAGTGAGACCATTCTTCTTTGAGTATATAATCATGAGCCCAAAGTTCATTAATATCAGTGCCTGGTAATGTTTGTTGATTCAATCCCCGGAAGGTGAACAGGGGGCGCTGATTGTGGATACTGATTGCACTTGGGCTAACCGGACCATCAATACTGAAAGGATAAAAATCAGAACTCTCAAGGTACAACCACAACGACAAGCTTAGGTTTGGACTCCCTGACAGAATTCCATTGGAGGAAACATGTTTATCAATTGTTTCCCCATCAAATCCAATGGCACTACCAAAAATGCCATCGCTCGAAAAAGCTGGCGACCCACTTCCGTCATTACTGCCTGATGAGGAATCAGATAAATTGTTATCGAGAGCCCACCACAAGGAAAGGGCAGACTCTTTGACTCGGTGGGGACGAAACTCAACGGGGGCATATACTTCGCTGTTCTCTAATCCCTGGAAATCGGTAACCGCGTTAGCTTTTAGTTTAATGCTGTAAGTGCCTTGGGTGAAAGACTCCGGTTGGAGTGTAAAGTTATAGATCGTTTGATTAGATTCTGGATTCTCTTCAATTGAACTTATAGAAAAACCGGTCAAGTTAAGGTCTTCACTTGCTGTAAAGTCAGTAACTTGTTGATTGAATATAAGGGTGCCATTTACTTCCGGGGACCATACTGGAGATTGCAGTTGAATCCTTGCTTTGGGACCAAGGTCACCCAACCCGTTCCCCCAAAGCTTTAAAACTTCATCCTTAACGAGGGGGCGCCCCCAAACTCTGGTGTCATCTATCAATCCGTTAAAGGAACGACTTTGGAGGTCTTTACCAATCTTGAGGAAACTTGAATTATTACCAAAATCCAGTGAATTGAATGTGGTAGGGATTGAATTGAGATAAACTGTTGTTTTTTCAGCAGTCGGATCAAAAGTGAAAACGGTATGAGCCCACTGATTCGCATACAGCTTGAGTGAGGAAGAGGTTGGTTGACTACCCGACCACACAGTCAGCAAGCCATTGCGGATAGAGCCAGACCAACCCCAGCCACTATCCTTTGATGAGAAGATAATTTTTTCATCGGTGATACCTCCCAGGATTTGTCTTGGATATATCCAACTAGCGAAAGAAAATCCGGTGGAATCAAATTCGTGATCAATTTTAAAAGGTAACTCTACATACTGATCGTTTAAATCAATTGCATTTCCAAAAAGCCCAATTTCTGTTTTTACTTCCGGATAGAATTCAATTTCTGCGATGCCTAAATAAGTCTCGCTTCCACCTGCTTCAAATATTCTAAGCCTGTAATACCTGTAGGCAGATGGATTATCCACAATAAAAGTTCTAGCCTCCCATTGTTGCCACCCTGTTTGATTACTTTCAGTATCGACTGTTATCCATGTGGAGTCGTCATGGGAACCTTGCAACTTCCAGACCTTAGGTGATCTTTCAAGTTCCATCCAATGTTGAGCAACAATCTTGTAAGCGGCTATGGTTTTGTTATCTTCGAAATCATATCTGACAAAGACTTTATCATCAGAATCTAGGTCAGTTTGCTTGGGTAACCACCTGCCGGAAGCATCATCATCAACATTATCAAACGCATTGGATGCATCAAATGGACTGAGGAAATTGGGCGAAAAAGCAAGGTTTCCACCATTTGGCAAGGTAGCGTCAGGGCTAATAGCATGAGCATGCCTTAAGCGCCCAGAACTATCAAAGGCAGTAGTTTTATTGACCTCATCAAAGCGGTACCAAGCAAGTAAATCATTTTCTACTGCCGTAATTTTGCGCCGATAAAACTCAAAGGATCCGGGCATGCTCAGATTCCCGTCGTGCTCTACAGCAGCCCCGGCCACAGAGACACGCACCCTGTCATCAACAGTGGATACATCAAGGTCATAAGCAAAAGTCGTGAGATCAAATGCTTGAACGGTAGCATTGCTTGAAACATTCAAATCCGAAGCAGATAAACCGGTTACAGATTGGGCCTGATTGCTATCAATAAAGGTTACAGAGTGACGAGTCGGTACCTGGTAGAAGGGGGATGGACCAGAAATGAGTGGGCTGAGCCCGAGGTCACCAGTTCCTGATGACCAAAGTGTTGAGATTTCGGATGAACTGAGGGCACGCTTGTAGATGCGAAGTTCGTCATAAATAGCTTTCCCTTGATTCCCAGCAGTTGAAGCACGATTCAGGTAAAGGATATGGTCATCCCCATCCCCCCAAGTTAAGTAGCCTGAGTGAGATGACTCATTGGCAAGGAACCCGTTCAGGAATAATCGCAAGTATTCTCCATCGTAAGTCATCGAACAGTGTATCCACTCGCCACTCAACAAATTCGCTTTGGACATACTCCACCCCTCAGATGTACTTACCATAGCTCGAAGGCTCAGATCTTCATTATACTGAAGAGCAAATTGACCATTACTTACTAAAACACCGCTCGAATCATCCAAAACTTTAACCCACAGGGATACAGTCAGTGATTGATGGAGGCCGAGAACCTCGGAATTAACCTGCACGGAATCATTCTCCAAAAGCTCCAGAGATTGCCCGAATTTCCCAGGTAAATAGCTAAAATCCTGACCTCCGTATAGTTGACCATCTGCATAGTTTTGAGATAAGTCTATTACGGAGCTTCCATTGTTTTCCTCAAAACTAAACCATAGAGCGAGGTAGTCTTCCGCGACAATCGCTTGATGATGTACAATTTTCTCCGTAATGGCTGAAGATCCAAGCAGACCGACTTTTGCTGCACCCTTACTCAGGGATAAAGACATGCGGGACGGGTTTGTAAAAGGCGTAATACTAAAAGTAAAAGAGACCCCATCGGATGCAAAATCACTCACAGAACCACCGACCAGAGTAATATCAGAGGAATTAAAGTCCGAAACATTTACTTTTTCACCGAAACGAAAGAAGTCAATTTTGGCTAAAAAAGAGGGACTCGAATTTTTAGCATTCACCGTAAGGACGGGAGAGACACCAAGGTCTCCATTTCCATTTCCATATAAGACGGAGACATCAATTTCGGTAAATGGCCGACTGTAGAGCCTGATGTCATCAAGACTTCCCTCAAAATCAAAATCACTGGAATGACTGGATGCACCAAGCCTCACCCCCGAACCCTCCAAAGAAATCATACTGTCTGAACCAATGGAATGGGCGACCAATTTGCTGTTGTGATAAAGTGTTCTTTCTTGGCCTTCAATAACCACCACCAAATGTTGCCAGCGGTCTTGAATCGCTAGAGCATCAGGACCATCTAGTGTGTTGGCATTTATGTTTGCCTGTCCAGCCAAGAGGGAAAAAGTCCGATTCCCCGTACCGCTTCCATTTACATTGTACCAAAGCTGTACGGTTTTACCCGAGACCGTGTCTGTGCAAAAGATGCCGGCATCGTCTATATTATTATCAACACCAATTAGGGTTGGTTTTACCCAAGCAGATAGAGTGAAGTTTCCCTCATCTCGAAACCCTCTGAAATGTGGTATACTTAGATAATCACCATCTCCGTCTAACAAAAGCCCCCGGCCGAACTTACCAATAGTGAGTTGTGCATCTCCTTTGAGAAAGCCATTATTTTGGGCAACCCCAAGATCCCGAACAATACTTCCGTTTGTTTCTTCAAAACTCCATCGACTAAGCAGGGAGTCTTCCTCGTAAACAAGATCATGGGCAAAAAGAATCGCCCTGAACTCTTCCATCGGTTTTCCATTAGAATCTCTTCCACTGTCAAAGGGTGCAGTGAGGCTAACTGATTCAGTTCCATTGAAATCTACTGACAGCAGAGTCTGACCAGTAAGACCAGTGGCGTTCATTTCAATAATGGATCCACTGGAAAGGCTCCAGTCATTAGAGTCAAAACCAGTTAAATCAATAAGCGTATTATCTTTTCCAGTGCTAATCTTGAAAACCCTTGGGTTTGCCTCTCTGGTCGAGTTTTCATCAAGCAAGATTGATGGAAATTGATCCCCAAAACCTCCCCCGTAAAGTTGAGAAATCTCTACACTATTGAGTGCGGCACCATAGATGCGAATGTCATCCATAAACTGTGCGAAAATTTCATTATTACTTGAGTTGCCGATATAAAAAACATCACTTTGCTCTTTTCTGTCGGAGTCTCCAACCAAGTTGCCGTCGACATAAAATAAAGTCTTAGAGTCTACACCAACGACGGTAAAAAGATGCCACCCGGAAAGAGCAACAGGGTCGACTACATATTCCGCACTTCGAAACCGACTTTCAGCAGTGTCATCCGCCCCATCATAAGAATGAAGGATACCATTTGAACCCTTTATCACAAGATAGCGGTCAAAATCAGCATCTGCCTGCCTGTCTTCTCCTCTAAATAAGGTAGAGAATCCTGAGGAGGCAGGGGGGAGGATATTCTTGACCCATACTGATAATGTCCAGGCTGTACCGATGTCCACACCGTTGTCATTGATTCTGACTCTTGCATCAGTTTGCTCGATATCAAACAGCAGGCCCCGGCCAAATTTCCCATAAGCAGTAACGCCTGCATCATATAAATCTGCGGTCCTTTCATTGAGTGATTTTCCGGTTATAATATTGGAGCCGATAGAATCCTCATCCAATGGCCACCAAGCAAGCAGGTCATTGCCACGGGTTACAGCTCGGTGCATTTTTCGAGTTTCGGCGTAGGTCAGGTCATTCCCCTGCCCAAATACATCCTGCACTTGGTTTGCTCCAAGGATGATCATAGGCGCTGATTCAATCGAATGTCCAAGTCCCCATTTTTGATTTAAATAATACTCAATGTTTGAAATTTGAGCATCATTTAATGCCACATTGTAAATAAGTAATTCGGCCAAATCTCCATTTGCATATCTACTTGGTATAGAACGATCACTTGAAAAATTAGATGCTTCCACATTTCCTGTAGTGCGCAATGAGAGGATGCACATCTCGGATGGTAAGTTAGTTTGCCTAGTCTCAACCTCTATTCCATTGAGTCGGAGGAGACCATTCGAGACAAAAGTTGATGTATGTGAACTATTAAATAAGAAGGACCCTTTGTGAAAGTGGTATCTATTGTTATCTCCGAGCATAAAATAACCACCACCACCATCCTTCCATACCCAAAAAATAGTTCTTATATTTGTGATGTCTCCAAACTTATGAAATTGTCCTTCTGTGCCACTGTAACGCATGACAGGTTTTCCATTGTATGCCCCTTCCACCAAGGTGGGTGATCCATTTGCAGTAGCTAATCTCTTGGCGTTACTTTTATCCAACCAATGGGGTCCTCCAGTACTAATCGTCGCCGAATCAGTTGCATCTAGCCAAAGGGCAGGGGAGACATCGCCGGGAGACCATGATAAAGGAGCCGACACAGAAAAACTGTGATCATTGGGCAGGCTGCCAGCTAAACCCCACTTGTGAGCCAGGTATCCTTCTACTTTTGCACGGTTTTCGGCACTTAAGGTATTTTCAAATGCTAGGACTTCGCCAATATCTGTTGATGTACACCAAGCACTACCCTCATTTGTTGTTCCTATTCTGTAGTTGGAGTAAGGTCCGACCGCGTCATCATTCACCTCAATCCTGAGTACCATGAAGTCACTGATAGTAGAAAGAGCAAAAGGGCTGCTTAATTCCGTTCCATTTTGACTGACTGCAAATGGATACATATTTTGATGAAAGGAGGTTTTGGCATTCTCAAATAAATAATTGGACTTACGAGATGAGGAGTGCCCCAGAATCCCACCATAATAATCAAACTCTTCTGGTTCAGAACTACGAAAAACATAATAATGTTCCTTGGCAAAGAAAGCAGAGCCACCTATGTCAAAAGCATCATTGCCATAATCTCTACGGATCTGCACTACCGGCATTTCATTTGGCCCTGCGGCGATGTATAGCGGTGACCCAAGAGAAATCGTGGCATGACGGTCATTTCCACTCTTGTCACCCCATGTACTTACACCATTGAGTTGAAAAGCGCTGGAGTCATTTGCATCTAACCATAGTGTAAGCCCAGGGAATAACTTGGGGCTCAGGTATTGTATTATATTCGGGTCAGCTTGTGCGGGGTCTACGGTGTAGTCGAAGGTGTAAGAACCATCACTTGCATCCCAGGCTAAGCTGTCTGGGTCGATAAATCCACCTGTCATTAATAGATCATTACTGAGGTTGAAATCCAAATCAGAAATGGTTTCCTGGTTACGGGTAAACCGTATGCGGCCCTGGGTTGGATCACCATCGACAATGGATGCAACTTCGAGGACGGATAAGATATTAAAATCCCCATCACCTTCCCCATAAATTTGCTGAATCTCCGCTTCTGATAATGCAGCATCATAAACGCGGAAATCATCAATCCACCCTTTGTAAGTTTTTTTGTGCACCCCATTCCCATTGAGAACACTACCTTCCTCAGTCCACCGACCAATCTGCAATGGAAAATAGTTTTGAGTCTCGATACCTTCTCGGACATTGCTCAAGCGTAAAGTACCGTTAACAAACACGAGGATCGTCTTCCCTTGATACTGGTGTACAACATGGACCCACTTGTTTTTTACGCCCTCCGCGATATAAACTTGTGGATCATGGTCATAATGCGAAGAAAAGAACCTACGATATTTGCTTTGGTCCCAGAATCCACGAATGGCCCAAATGCCGTGCTCAGAACCACCAAAAGAATACCTTCTACCAATCCCATACACTCCAGGTTGATAAATATCTCCACCTTCTAGTTCCTGATCTTCGGTATACATCCAAAAAGAAATAGCTCTTTCATTGTCACTATCAATGCCTAGGTCTAACGCATAGGCATCGGTATTTACCCATGCATTATGCGGGAAATATAGAGAACTCCCAAACATGGAATGGGTGGAATCAAATGCCACTACTGCATCATCGATACCCTCAAATGTACCCTGAAACTTCCCTAGATAATCAAATACCTGACTACCGTTATCTTCGTCAAATGTCCACCAGGCTGACAAACGATCGAGAGCTACAATCGGCCGCCCAAATCCTATTTGAAGGGAATAGGGTTTGCTTTTAATCCCGGTACTCTCAACTCCAGCAGACTCAAGAAAGTTGATTCTGATACGACCAGGGTTAACGGTTGAATTAAATTCCAAATTCCAATGGGCACCTACTCCTGAAACTGCAATATTTCCTGTATTTTCAGATTCTATGTAGGAACCATTAAAATCAACGGGGCAATCCTGACCATACTTTTTAAAGGTTACATTTACAGAAATAGGGTTTTGGTAAGTGGTTGCATTATAATCTGCTTCTATCGTAAGGCTTAAATCACTAGAACCGGAATTATAGGAGGCATTATGTAATGCAAGATCTCCTTGGATGTCATACACTCGGAAATCATCAATTTTCCCAATGAATCGACCAAGGGATGGATCTTTCATGGTTGAACTCCCCAAAAGCCACTGGTGGTGATTCTTGACTTTTAAACTACCGCCGAATTCAGAAGTTGAGCCAAGAAGAGTACCGTCGAGGAAAACCTGTAACTCTCTTTGATCCGATGCATTTTCATCGTAGGCGATAGACAAAAAATGCCAATGGTCATCTTTCACTTCTCCACCGATTGCAACCTGTTGCGTTTTAATTTCTGTAGCCATGAACAAATCGATCGCATTCCCCTTTGATCCAATCTCTAGGACGGACCCGTTTTCGTCACCCAGGCTAATCATGACATTAGATACCAAGTTAGGTGACCAACTAAAGCTCTCCTCCGTTCGACGGAACCAAAAGGATAAACCAAACTCGCCACCTTTAAGATCCCCATCAACAAAACCAAGGTCAGCCAAATCTCCTGAACTTTCAAAATGAAGGGACGTCTGTGACAGAGCATCGGCAGACCATGATGTATTTCCAAGCAAGGTTCCCATGGCATTGCCCATTCCATCAATAGTACTTGTCGCTACAGCCTCATCAAACCACCACCAATGGAGAAGATTATCTTTCTCCCTAATATCAGGTATAATTTTGATGAGGTAATTTACAGGCAGCGTGCTTTCGCCAAGGTAAGTCGCAGCACCCTCGGGAATACCAATGGTAATCTCCGTTGCTTGATCATCAGGTATGACCAAAAATGAAAAAGTAGAGGCGGCCAACCCTGAAGGCGTGAAGCTTGCTGGATCAACTTGGCCACCGGTTATACTGGAGTTCACCTCTTCGAAGGTTAAACCTGAAACATTCACTAAATTTTCAAATTGATAATATTTCAGAGTTACACTGATTGGATTGGCATCGGTTACGGAATGGGCCTCAATCTTCCCTGATATCCCCATGTCCCCAGATCCCCAATTGTAAATAGAAGAAATTGCAGTGTCCGATAAAGCTGTTGAGTAAAGCCTGAGGTCATCCACCCACCCTTCGAAATAATCGAGTTCTGCAAACCCTCCAATGAACCAATTATTCCTGTAATTATAACCCAATGCTTCCTCAGAAAAACTGCTTTCACCAACCAACTTCCCGTTCATATAATGCAATACCTCTCCTTTCTGTCTATCGACAACCATGACCAGATGGTTCCATTCCTCTTCCATTAATTGCGTGGAACCCACAATCAAATGTTCACCCTCTTCAGTAGAATGCAATGCAGTGGAAAGCCCGTCAGTACCGATAAAAACCCCAGGTTTCACTGCATCTCCTGCTCTCATAATCAAGGGAGACTTGTATCCCATAATTGCAGTACCTACCCGCTTTCTATTACCATGCCCCCCAAGGTTACTGACAATTAATTCATCACCCTTTTTTCCACCTCTTGAAAAATCGCCGTCGCGATCCAAGTCTACCCAAAAAGCACTGCCGTCATCGCTTTCTGTTCCAAAAGTAATTTCTCCGGAAGGTAAAAAGCCATCATTACCTATAACCATTTTACCGAACCAAATTGCCCCCATTGTATCAGTCCCAGTCAATCCACCTGTCAGGGTATCAAGCAAATTACCATAAACAACTTGAACAGGTGAGCTAAAGGTCTCAGCAGATTCTTCAAATACAAAATCGTTTTTAATTCTGAAACCATTTCCAACCATGTAGTGCAGAGGGGGCAAAATCGTATAGGGCCATGTGGAATTTGATTCAAACCCACAGATTTCTCCTGCAGTTCTAGTAAATCCTCCGTTGTCAGCGGTAATCTCGGCCCATTGCCCGTCCCCCAGGATGGTTCCTGCCGATGATTCGCCCATCAAAACATCATCAACCCAAAGTTTTACCTTCCCCGAAGACCCCACATTTTCACCGATTTGAATTTCCCATCTCAATTCATGCACTTTATCATCAGCAAACCCGCGCGCCGCTATTTCTCCATGGGGGACATCGATGATGGCTAAGTCAGATTGTGACGGAACCTGGCCCACTTCCAGGGTTTCGTTGGAACCGGCTCGTAACCGCAAGGCTCCACTTTTAAATCCCAAGTAGGCACCAGTTATGTTATTCCCCATCTCCCACAAAACGAAGTCATCCGCAGGTGTAACACTCGGTAGAACAGTCTTAACCAAAAATACAGCATCTTCCTTTACATTCAGTCTACCGTATCCGGAGTAAGCATGCTCAGATGGAAGTTTATCAATGAGACCCCATTTACTCGCCAAATAGCCTTCGATGTCATAACGAAGGCTGTTTGTGTGGGTGCGATTAGCGACCAAAATTTCGCCCGTAGTCCAATCAACTCCCCAGCCATTATGGGCAAGATTACCACTAGATGTACTGTCAGGCCATTTAAAAACTCCAAGATCCCCAACATGGTTGTCATTGGTCCTGGGACCCTCGAACATTTTATTGCCATTAACATAGGCTTGTTGCCTTCCGGTACTTTTGGAGTGAATCATGGTGAGTAAAAATGTCTGCCCACTTCCTCCAAGACTAAAGCTAAGGCGCCCACTTTCATGCCACCAAAAGATGCTCCCATTGTTCCAGGGCAAATGATCTCCCCACCCAAATCCAAAAGGCATACGCGTTCTTCTTAGTGTATCGATTCGGGCGACCAAAAAGAGGGTAAGATCCTGAACTTTCCCGGATATTGTCCCATCCATGGTCGCTGGTGTCCAGTTGGTCGATGCATTATTCTTCGCTTCCATGTATTCCATTTGGCCCGAGTTACGCTTATCAAAACCGATGGCATTTAAACCGTTTATCACTGCTCCAGTGCTGGGTCTGTATGAAGAACTGTGCATTTTAACCGAAGGATCGATTTTATTTTCCCAGGTCGCTACTTCATTCCCGCTACCAGTTGTGATCGTAGTTTCATCTGCAGCATCTAACCAGAGGGTTAGGTTTGAATTCTCAGGAAGTCCCTGTGATTTAGTTTTGATTTCTCCCGGGTAAATCCCGAGCCCATCGATGTCTGAAAGGTGACTATCGTTAAACCACCCATCAAAAACCCGTAAGGTAATACCTTCAGGGAAATTTTCTTTTTGCTTCTTAGATTTGGGTGAAATTGTATCTAAATCATTGTAATCAGATTCATTGACTCTACCTTGGCCTACCCGTGCCTCCATGTATTCTCCCCCATTACCTTCGTACCAAGCGGTGGCGATATCATACTCCATGGCAGGTACGAGGGAACTCGGTTTTGCCCATAATGAAATAGTTAGGCTTTCCTCGCCCATATCTTCAGGGCCGCCAGTTCCCTCCTGATAGATTTGCTTTACATCAAAATTTCGTAATTGAACATCATACAGCCTGATGTCGTCTATTTTACCGGCAAAATACTCCGCATCCTCCCAACTATTACCCACTCTAAAATCTTCATTAGGGGTAGTCGTAACCTGGGTATTGGAACCCAGTAAAGTATGAGAACTGCTTTCCTTTCCATTGATGTAGAGTTTGGCGTTGGCACGATTATCACCACCCGCAGGCATAGAAATCGCCAGATGATGCCAGATACCTTCATTAAAGCTTGTTGAAGTTGATTGCATCCCAGGTCCGTCGAATTCTACACTGAAAGCATTTTGGTGTAACCTCACCCAAAAAGCTTGTCCGTTAAAAGGGTTTCCCCAATAAGCCAATGTTTGAGTCGTCGAACTCAATGTATTTAGCCACAAGCTAAAGGTTCGGGCATCTGTACCAGTGACCCCCTTGTAATTTTCAGCAAAAATATAATGGTCTCCCGAGAAGGTAAGAGCCTGCCCAAAGTTCCCTTGTTGCCACATTGATCCACCTGTGTTGCTACCGTGGCGATTGTTGCCCGACGCATCTGAAAGGGTGCCATCGAGGGGCCACCACAATGCGAGGTCGTCAAAACGAACCACATTAGGCAAAGAAAGTTGTTTT
>JAQWWZ010000032.1 GCA_029254745.1 Opitutales bacterium
CGCTTTCTCCTCCCCTTCCTTCATAAGGTCGGCTAGCTCCTTTTCCGCCTTTTGGACTTTTCCATTCACTTCACCAAGTAAGGTGATGTAATTTACAAACCCTCCAGGCTCCTCACTCGGCGATTCCATCGCTGGTGCCTTACGATAGGAGTTTATGCCATAAAGACCTAATGCTTCAGATTGGGAAAGGGCACGGTTATAAATGAAAACATCGTCTATGCAGCCCTTAAAAAAACCATTAAAAGCTCCACTGTATTTACCAAAATATAGAGGATATTGCGAGGTCGGTGCACCAGGCTGACCAGTCCATACTTTGCTATCTGCTAATTCATTGTTCAAATAAATCTCACCTCCTGATTTACTAAAAACACACACTACATGGTTCCAAGTATTTTGAGCGAAACTTGTTTCAAAACTTTTAGACTCCCCATATTTTCCAATAATTACATTTTTTGGTGTGTGACTTCGCAGATACCATGGAACAAGCTTACCGTCGAACTCCATAAGCTGCCAACCATTCCAAGCGGCTGCTTGGTATTTGCTTACAATCCCAGATTCGTTCTGATTTCCATTCGATTTAAGCCACAAACTCACACTTAAGGGCAATTGATTTAAGGATTGATGATGGCTAACTTGAATATAGTCATCCACCCCATCAAACTGATAAGCTTGATTTTCTACACCAAACCGATCCTCTGTCAATTTTGCTCCGTATGCTCTTCCATCCAAGTGGTTCCCAGAGTGATCTTTAGTATCACCAGAGAAAGAGTAGGCGGCAATCAAACCTTTATTTATACCAACGATAGAGAATGGTTGCTCGATTTTTTTTAAATCGTAAGGGTACATTGCTTTGCTGCCTGCACTAACAACAAGAGTATCCTCACTTACCCGTATCATCTCCCCAAAAGTCTCCCCTTGGTTAAGAGTATCTGGGGAAAATTCATTTATCTGCTGAGATTCACCTGTAGGTTTTACCTTAAACATGAATAACTTCCCTGCACCGGGAGTTGCTGTCTTAGCTTTAGGTGCTCCCACAAAAAGATAATCATCCACTGCTTGAAGACTGTGCCCAAAACTTTTTTCAGCTGAACTAAGTTGAGGCTTTATCTTTCCTATATACCCAAGCTTATCATTTTCATTGATTTTATACATAGCAACAAACGCATCGGATGGGTTGCTCTTAACATTTCCTATATAAAGCATATTTTCCCCAAAGGACATCGATCCTCTTATCGGGTTAGCATCTAAGTCATCGGTTGAAATGGAATCCACAATATTCACATCGACAACTGAGCCATCGTTACTTCTTTGTACCTTCCAGAGATACAAACAATATTTGTGAGGACTATCAAGCGGGGCGTAAACATAAGACGCAAAATAATCTCCCTTTGATTCAACTACCCCAGCGTGACTCGCAGAACCAGGATGTTCAAAGTGTTTAATTTGTTTAAGATTAAAATGGTTTCTAACATAGAAAGTAACCGCAGCAGGTACACGCCAGTTGGAATGGGAGGCACCACCCTGGGTTACGCAAACCACATCACCACTGATAGTTGCATGCATCCCAAAATACTGGGCACTTCTTGGACTAGGATTTGAATCACTGATTTTTTGGTTATTTTTAAGATTGAAAACATAAAAACGACCATCATGCGGGTTATTTCGCCATGTGTAATAAGATCCTATTCCCAAAAAATCCCCATCCATTACGAGTGAACAGCCAAATGTCGGTCTATCGTGAGCCCGATGGGGACTTTTAATTGTGGCTTGGTTCTGAGTTACCCCATCAGTTGATATATCCCAAACTTTCACCACCCCATTCCCGGTTTCATGCCATGTCGCTAGCTTATCCTTATCTAGGGTGAAACCCGAAAATGATGACATAAAGTCAATTCTCTTTCTCTCTTTGAGTTCGAGATTTATCACTTCGCGAGTTTCTTTATATGGCGTGTATGAATTTTGCTGTGTGGAAGCTTTAGAAAAATTCAAAATAAAAAAATGCACTAGGATCAAGATCAAACATTTCAGCACGGCTTTGTAGATAGATCGCGGAATGTTATTAAAAAATAAAAAATTGGCTGGGGATACTTTCATGTTTTGAGGTTCTGAGTTTAGGGTTAGATTATAAATTTGAAGATTTCACAGCATGGGCAGTGCATGTCGTTTTATAAGCGAGCAAGTCGAGTCCGAAACGCAAGTGAAGTAAGTGCGCAATCGGTCTTGTATTCATTCTTTTTTTCTTCTTCCGCATTATCCGTGGGTAAACTTCGTAAAAGGGTATAAGGGTCAAATTCTTGCCCTTCCCGACAACTTGGATGTGCGTGATTTTCTCGCTCAAAATACTTATGCATACCATATATTTACCTATTTGGTGTATTTATGCAAGTATAATTTCTTTTTGTCATTATTTGACTTAAGAGAACAAATCATAATACAAATAATGGATGATCATTCTGCTTTCTCCCGCTAAGACCTTGGACTTTAAAACGCCTTCCGCCCAGTCTGTTTATACCCAGTCAGACTTCCTTGATTTATCCGACAACTTAATTCAGGGACTGGGGAAAATGTCTGCAAATGAAATAAGTAAGCTTATGGGAGTTAGTCCAAAGCTTGCGGAGCTTAACCGGACTCGCTTTGAGCAATGGAACCGTTGTCACACTCCGGAAAATGCCAAACAGGCAGCACTTGCCTTTAAAGGGGATGTGTATGAAGGGTTACGAGCTTGGGAGTTTAATAAAAACGATTTTACTTTCGCCCAAAAGCATCTGCGTATTTTATCCGGGCTTTACGGAATATTGAGACCTTTGGACTTAATACAAGCTCACCGCTTGGAGATGGGAACAGTATATGCAAACCCGTCAGGTAAAGACCTTTATGCATTTTGGGGAAACAGGTTGGCCCAGGTCATTAATCATGACCTTAAACAGGTAAAATCAAATCTGCTCATAAATCTTGCCTCCCAAGAATACTTTAAGGCAGCCAAGGAAAAAAACATTGAGGCCCAGATAATATCACCCATTTTTAAAGATGAGAAGAATGGAAATTTCAAAATCATTAGCTTTTACGCTAAGAAAGCCAGAGGAATCATGGGTGCTTATCTGATAAAAAACCGCGTAAAAGACGTTAAAGGCCTCAGATCTTTTGCAGAGGATGGCTATCAACTTGATTCAGAGGAGTCGACAGATTTGAAACCAGTATTTATTCGGTCTGAAGAAAAACGATTGGCGGTTTAGGCAACTCATTACTCCTCTCAAGGAGTTAATTAAAGAAATTATTGGGCAGACAGACTGGACGACGAGATTTTTTTTGCCTGTTCTTTGGACTTAGCCAATCTCGACGCCACTGATTTTCTTTGCATATCTCGATAGTAGCTGGAATTTCCTCGTTTTTTTGATTTTCCTTTTCCAGCCCCTCCCCCTTTCCTTCCCATCTGTGAAGCAATTGAACTAAGAGAATCTGGGTTTTTTTCTACCATATCTATCTATTTACCCGATTCAACACATTGAACACCTTCTCAAGGTGATTTGATGACGATTTTATTTTTTGTAATATTCTTTCCGCCCTTTCGCTCTTTGTCTCATTCTTAATATGAGGAATTAATAAGGGTATATCCAAATCAGGGAAGTTCCTGATTTGATCCGCAAAACTGTTTGCCTGATCTACATTCCTGTACTCGATTGAACTTGTATTCATCAGAATCTTATTTACACAACCGTTTGTGCAAATCAAGTACAAAAAAAATGATCATTTTTGTTTCAATTTTTGGAGCAAAATATTTTTTAAATCATCAAGACCGTCTTCGAGAACGGCAGAAATGAAAAGTGCCTTCATTTTTGGAAAACGTTTTTGAAATTTTAATATATATTCCGCCGCATTTTCTTCATCATTTTTATTACCAACGACAACAAATGGTTTCTCTGCAAGTCGCGGATCGTAATCCAATAGCTCTTTCTGAAGATGTTCAAAATCATCGGCTGGGTCTCTCTCATCAGTTGCAGCCATATCCAATAAAAAAAGCAACAACCTACATCTCTCTACATGTCGCAGAAAACGGTGACCCAAACCTCGGTTTTCTGCAGCTCCCTCAATCAAGCCGGGAACATCTGCCATTGTAATGGAAGTAAAGTCTGCCGGATAATCAATAACACCCACTGTTGGGATAAGAGTAGTAAAAGGATAGGAAGCAACCTTAGGGGACGCGTTTGAAAGAACATTGAGAAGCGTAGACTTTCCTGCATTTGGAAAACCAACCAATCCGACATCTGCAATTGTTTTGAGCGTAAAAACAAAATTTGCCTCCATGCCTGGTTTACCTTCTGTAAATTGACGGGGTGTTTGGTTAACAGATGACTTAAAAGTTGCATTACCTCGACCACCTTTGCCGCCTTCTAACGCCAGAAATTCTTGTTCATGATTTAGGAGTTCGCAGACTATTTCATTGGATTCCACATCTCTCACTTCGGTGCCTAAAGGAACCTTGAGCACGCAATCTGAGCCGCCTTTCCCATTTTGATCACTTCCACGGCCTGGCTCTCCATTTTTAGCATTCCAATGTTTTTTAAAATGAAAGGCCCGTAAATCAGAAATATTTTCATCTGCCAAAAGATAAACATCCCCTCCCCGACCACCATTTCCACCGTTAGGTCCACCGTTGGGCATATATTTTTGGCGCAAAAAGGACATGCACCCATCGCCCCCTTTTCCTGCCTTTAAGTATACTTTGGTTTCGTCGTAAAACATTAGTTGTATTTAGATATAACCATTCAAATCACTTCGGTCAATGTATCAAAAAAAAGACCGTGACTCTTTACGAGTCACGGTCATATAAAAATGTAAGATATTAATTTAGTAGCGGTAGTGCTCTGGTTTGTATGGACCGTTGACAGATACACCGATGTAGTTAGCTTGCTCATCTGAGAGCTTAGTCAGCTTGGCACCAAGTTTATCAAGGTGTAAACGAGCAACTTCTTCATCCAACTCTTTGCTTAATCGTGTTACTCCAATTTCCCTGTCAGGGTTATTTCGAATATCAATTTGAGCAATCGTTTGATTAGTAAAACTGTTGGACATAACAAAACTTGGATGGCCAGTTGCACAACCGAGATTGATCAAGCGACCTTCAGCAAGGAGATAAATACTTTTCCCGTCAGGAAAAGTAAATCGGCTAACTGGACCTCCTGGGACACTATCTTCTTTGATTATTTCTTTAGTGACGCCAGGCATATTTTCTAATTCAGCCACTTGGATTTCATTATCGAAGTGACCAATATTGCAGACAATGGCTTGATCCTTCATACGGCTAATATGATCAGCGGTGATGATATCCTTGTTACCCGTTGTAGTGACAAATATATCCGCAGTTTCAAGTGCATCTTCGATGGTTGTGACCTGATAACCGGACATGCAAGCTTGTAGTGCACAAATTGGATCAACTTCAGAAACCATTACCCGAGCTTTTTCGTTGGCGAGTGAATCCGCAGATCCTTTGCCGACATCGCCGTAGCCACACACCATCGCAACTTTACCAGAAATTAAAACATCCAAGGCACGTTTGATACCATCGACCAAAGAGTGTCGGCACCCATAATTGTTATCAAATTTGGATTTGGTTACGGAGTCGTTAACATTAATGGCTTGAAAGAGAAGCTTACCTTGCTCTTGCATCTGGAGAAGACGAAGAACACCAGTGGTGGTTTCTTCAGAGACTCCTACAACTTTCTCCGCCACCTTTGACCAGTGAATGGGTCTTTCTGCATGAGTTTTGATGAGAAGTTTTTTGATCACTGCTTCTTCTTCGCTTTCAGAATCTGAATGAACCCAGTCACTGCCATTTTCTAGTTCCACTCCTTTGTGGATAAGTAGAGTGGAATCTCCGCCGTCATCCACAATTTGGTCTGGGCCAGATCCATCAGGCCAGGTGAGCGCGTTCCAAGTACAATCCCAATAATCATCAAGTGTTTCACCCTTCCAGGCGAATACCGGAACACCAGCTGCTGCGATTGCTGCTGCTGCATGATCTTGGGTGGAAAAAATATTGCATGAACACCAACGAACATCAGCACCAAGCTCCACTAGTGTCTCAATGAGGACAGCGGTTTGGATAGTCATGTGTAACGACCCCATTATTTTGACACCGGCCAAGGGTTTGGAGGGACCGTACTTGTCACGGGTTGACATAAGACCGGGCATCTCATGCTCAGCAATTGAAATTTCTTTTCTGCCGAACTCAGCAAGAGTGATATCAGCGACTTTGTAGTCAAGAGTGGGGGTGATAGTTTCTGTCATAATGGTCATAGGTTTAATAACGATAGTCAAAGAATATTAGATCAAATAATTAGGAGACTGCTCGGGTAAGAGCATCTGTTTTGGAAGTTTGCTCCCATGGTAAATCAGGTTTACCAAAATGCCCATAATGAGTAGTTTGGCGATAGATAGGGCGGAGTAAGTCGAGTTGAGAAACGATGGCAGCAGGCTGAAAATTAAAAACTTCTTGAATCGCTTGTTGGATTTTTGATTCCTCTACTTTCTCGGTACCAAAACAATCAATGGTGATACTGGTGGGATGAGGGTGACCAATGGCGTAAGCTACCTGAATCTCTGCACGGTCTGCAAGTTTGGCGGCTACCACATTCTTCGCAACCCAACGACACATATAGGCCGCAGAACGGTCGACTTTGCTGGGGTCTTTCCCCGAAAAAGCTCCTCCACCATGCCTTCCCCATCCTCCATAGGTATCGACGATGATTTTGCGGCCAGTCAGCCCTGAATCCCCTTCCGGTCCCCCTACAACGAAGCGACCAGTTGGATTAATCAAATATTCTGTGTTGGAGGAAAGTAAAGCAGGGGGCAAGGATGGCTTAATAATTTCTTCCGTGATAAAGGAACGAATCGTCTCGTTATCAACAGCCTCCGCGTGTTGGGTGGATACGACAACATTTTCAATTCCAACCATTTCTCCATTGTCGTACTTGAGAGCAACTTGTGATTTGCAATCTGGTCGCAACCAAGGAGCGTCTTTTGAAGATTTCCGAACATCTGCCATTTTACGAAGAATACGGTGAGCAAAGATTACGGGTGCAGGCATCAATTCATCCGTCTCATTGCAAGCATAGCCAAACATAATACCTTGGTCTCCGGCACCTTGCTCATTGGTACCCTTACCGTCCGCAGCAGTTGCATCAACCCCCTGTCCAATATCGCGTGACTGAGCTGTAAGCTGGTTGGTTATGAAAACTTTATCTGCATGAAATATGTCATCATCGTTTATGTATCCAATGTCACGAATAGCTTCCCTGACAACCTCTTCGTAGTTAAATCTTGAGGAAGTCGTGATTTCTCCGGCAATGGTGACACAATTACTTTTTACAAGAGTTTCACAGGCTACACGACTGGCACTATCCTGCTCAAGACAGGCATCTAAAATACTATCGGAAATAAAATCCGAAACTTTATCCGGGTGACCTTCGCCAACCGATTCAGAAGAAAAAATGAAGGATTTAGACATCTCACTATTCCAACATATCCGAATGAGAAATCAAGATTATTCATCAACGCATCATGATGCGTTGATATGTTTTTAGATTATTGATCTTTCAAAGGTCGAGAAATAATCGATTTCAAGTACAACCCATAGGAAGAAGATCCATGGGCTGTAGCTTGCTTTTCTAGCTGTTCCAAATTCATCCAACCTTTGTAAAGGGCAATTTCTTCCAAACACGCAATTTTCAGACCTTGACGACGCTCAATAACTTTTACGAAATCTGTAGCAGAGGCCAAATTGTCATGACTTCCTGTATCCAGCCAAGCGGTCCCACGACCCATCACTTCAACCGAAAGTTGTCCCGACTCAAGGTAAACACGATTTAAATCAGTTATTTCAAGTTCACCCCGTGGAGAAGGTCTTAGTTCTTTTGCAATAGCAGAAACTTGCTGATCATAAAAGTAAAGGCCAGGAACAGCATATTGAGATTTTGGGACTTCCGGCTTTTCCTCAAGAGATACTGCCTTGCCGGATGGATCAAACTCAACCACTCCGTAATTCTCAGGGTCGGATACATGGTACCCAAAAATAGTCGCCCCTTTTTCTTTTTGACCAGCATCATCTAGGATTTTTTCCAACTCATGACCGTAAAACACATTGTCTCCAAGAATTAAGGTTGAGTGAGAATCACCTAAAAATTGTTCTCCAATTATAAATGCCTGAGCTAAGCCGTCCGGACTTGGTTGCTCCTCATACGTAAAAGAGACACCGAATCTTGAGCCATCACCAAGCAATTCACGGAACATCGGTAAATCACGGGGAGTGGAAATAATTAAAATCTCCCGAATTCCCGATAACATCAAAATTGAGATCGGGTAATAAATCATTGGCTTATCATAGACAGGCATTAACTGCTTACTCACTGCCATGGTCAGTGGATAGAGCCGTGTCCCTGAACCTCCAGCCAATACTATACCTTTTCGTTTACTCATGATGCCCCCAACCTCTCTCTTTGATACTTCCCTGAGGTCACATTATCGCACCATTCTTGGTGGTTGATATACCAGTCTACCGTTTGCTTCATTCCGTCATCGAATGAGTAGGACGGGCTCCAACCTAATTCTTTTTGAATTTTGAAAAAATCAATCGCGTAGCGATGATCATGGCCGGGACGATCCTTTACAAAAGTTTTTAATTCGGCGTGAGGTGCACCTTCAGGGCGCAACTCATCAAGGATTTCACACAACGCATCCAATACCTCTAGATTTGTTTTTTCGGAAGCACCCCCAATGCAATAAGTCTCCCCCACCCTTCCTTTTTCAAGAACTGCTTGTATTCCTGTACAGTGATCTTCCACATGGAGCCAATCGCGAATATTAGAACCATCTCCATAAATTGGTAAATTCCTCCCTTCACATGCATTTAATATCATAAGAGGTATTAACTTTTCAGGAAACTGGTATGGCCCGTAGTTATTGGAACAGTTTGTGGTAAGCACTGGCAAACCAAAGGTATGGTGATAGGCTCTGACCAAGTGATCCGCCGAAGCCTTGGAGGCAGAATAAGGGCTATTCGGAGCATAAGGTGTCGACTCTGAAAAGGCAGGATCGGAAAAACCCAAGGAGCCATATACCTCATCAGTGGAAACATGCAAAAAGCGAAAGCTTTCCTTTTTCTCAGTGGCAAGGTTGCTTAAATAATCCTTCGTAGCCTCAAGTAAACGCAAGGTGCCAACCACATTGGTCTGCACAAAAGGTTCAGGACCATCGATGGAGCGATCCACATGACTCTCCGCTGCAAAATTCACGATCGCATCTACTTGATACTGCGACAAAGCCTCTGCAACTGCTTCCTGATCACAAATATCAGCCTTTATAAATCTGTAATTATTACTACCTTCAAATTCTCGGAGATTCTCAGGATTTCCAGCATAGGTCTGCTTGTCCAAATTGATCACCGAGTCACATTGATCTTTTGCCAAAAGCATGCGAATAAAGTTGGAGCCAATAAAGCCCAGCCCTCCCGTAACAAGAATCGTATTCAAACCATGACCTCCTTGGCCATTTTGCGCATTGAATCCCTCATGGCTTCCTCTACAGGCCGCATACCAATACCAGCCTTTTCCGCCTTGGAAGTATCAAGCACGCAATTTGATCGGGGTGTTTTTGCCGCCTTTTGCATGAATTGTTCTTCATTTTCAAAAAACTTGAACCCTTTATCCGTTACCCCTTCTTCGATCATCCATTCCGTAACTTGCCGAGTCGTAACCGGCCCTTGATTCGTCATATTATAAACCCCTGGTTCAATATCTTTTTCAAAGCAATCCACACATTTCTCGACAAACTCATCCAAGTGGGAAACAGAATTTTCAGCCTCAAGTAAAGAATCGTAGTTTACTAATTTCTGAATGTAATTCCTCGGGCTTATCTCCTCATTAAAAGGAATACGAAGCCTCCAAACAAAACAATTTTCCGCCCCCGCCAAAACCTCTTCTCCTAAAGCTTTGGTACCGCTGTAGAAACTACACGGGCCATCACGAAAAGAAAAATTGGGCTCATCCTCCTCCGTCCAACCCTCACCGTCTGCTCTTCTACCCGAGTAAATACACCCACTAGAAACATGCCCCCAGGGAATCCTCAAATCCTCACAAACTTCCCGAATAACACCAGGCAGCACAGCATTCCCCTTTAAACATTCTGCCTTAGCCAGCTCACAAGCATCCACATTCGGTTTACCAGTAAAACCTGCTGCATTGATCAAAAAATCTGGTTTCTTACTCTGTAATATTGAAATTAAAGTATCTACATTCGTGTATTCAGATTCTGCACGAGATAACCCACAAACATTTCCACCTTCTTTCTGAAGATATTTAACAAAATTGGATCCGAGGTATCCTGTTGCTCCAAGCACAATAAACATTCTTTAATAGCAACATGAAATTCACCAAAATGACAACGGAGTTATTTTCAAAATGCAGATTTTTTATATTTCCCGAATGGGGAACACCTTTAACGGGAGCCATGAAAATGTTTTATGTTATATTCATTCCATGATCTCCAACCCGCACGGGAGATTTAGAAATTAAAACCATTTCAAAACCAAAACGCATTGATTTCACAGTTTAGGAAATTTTTATATTATCATTTCTAAAAGAGTTCGGTTACGCATACAAATGGCAAGATGAGAGAGTCACAGCAACAAAGTTGGAATTTGTGTTTAACCGAGCCAACTGACCAGCCAGACACATTCTAAAATATTTTTGTATGCAGATTACCCCTATGTTGAAACTTTTGAATAATGATCAACATTGACACCAAAGGTATTTTTTGCAGCGCCTTTAAATTATTGAAATAAGAAAAAGCCTTAGATTTCTGGCTATGGACAATCGTTGACCAAAGAACTACAAATTATTAAAAAAGTGTATTCATGTATATCAGACAAAAAGTAATTTGAAGCATCGATGCTAAACACAGAAAAAAACACCATTAAAAAAAATGGGCAGCACGATGTGATTATTGATAATGTCACTAAAATATACCCCATAGCCGAATCCTCCTTGGGTGAAAGAAAACGAACATGGCAATTGATGTTCAAAACCCTTATTAAAAAGAGAAAGAAAAAAGTTCCAGGAAAGACTTTTGTCGCACTTAACAATTTTTCAATAAAAATTAAAAGAGGGGATGCGGTAGGAATCATTGGATTGAATGGTTCAGGAAAAAGTACTCTGCTTCAAATTATTGCAGGAACGCTTCAACCAAGCTTCGGCAATCTGAAAGTCTTTGGTAAAATAGGAGCTTTGCTTGAGCTTGGTTCCGGTTTCAACCCTGATTTTACAGGCAGAGAAAATATCTACTTAAACTCAAAAATCCTAGGCTTAAGCAAAAAAGAAGTTGATCAGAAATATTCAAAGATTGTCACATTTTCTGGAATTGGAGATTTTATTAATCAGCCAGTACGAACTTATTCTAGTGGAATGGTGGTAAGGCTTGCCTTTGCGGTGATCGCTCATACTGAACCGGACATTCTCATAATTGACGAAGCTTTAGCCGTTGGCGATGCACGATTTCAATCCAAATGTTTTTCATTTCTCGAATCGTTCAAAGAAAAAGGGAAAACTTTATTATTTGTTTCCCATGATATTAACTCAATCGCTCGTTTATGTGATTCTGCCATTCTTTTACACAAAGGCAAAATGCTTTCAAGCGGAGTTCCTAAGAATGTAATCAACGAATATTCTAAAATTATTTCAGGAAGCCATACTTTTCCTTCAGAAGATAAAATAAAGCCGGCAAACAAAGAATTATTTTCTAAAAATCCTGTAAGCAAAGACCAGCTGACCAAATTTCTAAAATCCAAGAATAAAGAAAGGTCCAAAGACGAGTTTAACTATGGAGGGGAAACGGCTGAAATTATAAATTATTCCATCAATGATAAAGACGGAAAAGAATCGAAGGTAATTTTATCATCAGAAATTTTCACGATTTCATTTGTTGTATTAGGGAAGAAACTTATCAGAAAACCAATTTACGCAATGACCATCCGAGATACAAAAGGACAACAAGTCTATGGTCAAAATACGCTTTTTTCTAAAACTCATACTAACGATTTAGAAAATGGAAAAAAGATAAAGATAACATTCCAACTAAGAGCAAACCTAGGAGCCGGAAAGTATCTAATTTCTTTCGGTGTCACAAGATTCCAAGATGATGAACTTCAAGTAATCCATCGACGCTATGATGCGGAAGAAATAGAAATAATAAACACGGACGGTTCGTTTGGGATAGCAAACTGCTGTAGTTCAATAGAAATAGAGGAATTTTAAAGCAGCTCCTCTCTTAAAATGGAAAATTTACATAATCAAAAGTTTATTTCAGTATTACAGGCTAGTATACTTTTTTCATTCAGCATCTACGCATTTTTCTTTGCAAGGAATATCGATTCTATTGGAAATTCTTTACTTTTAGGAATATCAATTGTCGCACTTTTATCGTTTTCATATGTTGAATTTCGATCGCCTATGCTTGTGGGAGCGACAAGGAATGTCTGCTTGTTTTCTTTATTATGTTTTTCAACAACTGTATTTCCAATATGGACAAATACTGAGCCCAATTGGAGCTACAGTGCCATTTGTAAATGTATCCTCGGTTTGTCGGTTGTCATGCTGTTTTCAGTTAAAGGTTTAAATAGAATTAATACTCAATCTTTTTGGATAATCTTTCTTTTCCTTTGTGTCTTAATGATTTTACAAAACTCAGAATTTTATATCAAAGAAAATTTGAATTGTTTTCTATTCGAATGCTCAACGGGTGCGTGGAATGAGAAATATCATACTTTTTGGTTAGTTATATTTTTTTGGCCGACAATGTATTCAATAAGAAAGTGTTTCAAATATAAAAAGTTTCTTCTGTTTTCCTTAGCTTTAATAGCAACACAATCTTCTTATTCAGAATCTGCAAAATTAGCACTAATAATTTCCATTATAATTTATTTTGCCAGTAACTATAATCCAAGAGCAGTATGGAAGATTATTTATTGGGGCCTCATTTCATATGTTTTATTTTTCCCATTTCTTTTTCAGTTTCTTAACCTCTCCTCGATGGATTGGGTATATGATCGATTGTATAGTAGATTTTTACTTTTTGAAGTAGCCTCCAATGCGATTATGCAAAATTTATTCATAGGAAAAGGTTTTGGGTCCACCCTATCCCTCAACATAATTCAATTTTTGCCAGAGCATTCGTCGCCTTCAAATGTATGGTTAGAATCATACGAAACATTTCCCGGCAATCACCCGCACAATCTCGTGGCTTTGGTTTGGCTTGAATTTGGTTTGCTAGGAGCGATTTTGTTAACCTATTTCATAAACAGGGCAAATAAAGTTATGATTAAATTGGTCAATGACTCAGATTCTGCACCTTACATTATGTCGATAATAACAACAGCGACAGTATTATTTTCATTCAGTTGGAGCATTTGGCAAACAGATGTTATTTTAACATATATCATGTTCTTTTCATGTTTATGCTTTTTGATTCAAACGGCTTCAAAAACAGTGACAATTAATGCAACTAAATAAATTTAAATTTTGGATACTATCTATAATTGGCTTATCAATCGGTTTGGTAATTACATATTATTCAAAAATTCAGTCTACACCTTATCATTTGGTCATAAACTGCGAAACAAACAACATAGCGAATCCCCAACTATTCTTTGATATTGGAGAGGGATATATCGAGAGACATTCAAATGTAAAACTCGTAGAGCAAAACCAAGAAGGGGAATTAAACTTTAAACTCCCTCTCAAAAAAATTTATGGTCTTAGATTTGATCCGATGAGTTCTGATGGATCTATGGAAATTAAAAATATTACCATTCAAGGAAAAGGGAATACAAACAATGAAAATATAATCTTCCATAAATTTGATCTGAAAAATTTACTCGCAGTCCAAGAGGTTGACTTGGTTATTAAACAATCAGGTAATTTACTCGCGACAACCCACCAAGGCTGCAATGATCCAATAATTGAGCTTTCACTCACCGAACCGCTAGATCATTGGCAGTTCACTGACATTCTAGACATGGAATGGCTCAAAAAAACAGCTTTCTTCGCATTTCTAATTACACCGATTACCGTTGCACTAAGCCTATCAGGGAACAGAAGAAACGAGATTAATCGAAAGATTGTATTTAAGGTTAAAAAGCAAATGCATACACTAGGAGTCGGTGAAACCTTTCGAGCAAAGCCCGAAAACTGCTATCAAGATACTTCAGAAGAAAATATTAGATCAGTAATTGAAGAAATTAAAAATGGCACTCATTGGAAACAGGCGGTAAAAGAAAAGTATAAAGAAGCTAATCCCTGGCTTTACGAAATAGTCTGTAGTCCCCAAAGGACCAAGTTTATAGATGAATACATAAAGCCAAAAAATTTCCAAATTTTGGATATTGGTGCAGGATGGGGTCAATTTACAATACCTCTGGCAAAGCAAAATCAAATTTGCTCATTAGAACCCACTCCCGAAAGGCTTGACTTTATAAAAGCTGCTGCAAAGCAGGAAAGTGTTGACCAAAACATATCCTACATTGGTGCGGACTATTTCGATATTAAATTTGAAAATAAATTTGATCTCATTCTTTCCATTGGCGTACTTGAGTGGGTAGGTGCTTTTAAAACAGATAAGCCTCCTGAAGAAGTTCAGAAAGATTATCTATGTAAAATAAAAACCGAACTTAAAGAATATGGTAAATTAGTTATTGGTATAGAAAACAGGTTGGGGCTTAAATACTTATTGGGTGCCAATGACGACCATACAGGATTACCCAATATTTCATGTTTAACTTCAAATTTAGCCAAAGTTAAATTCAAGCAGCAAGTAGATTGTGAACTAAAATGCTTCACATATAGTTTTTCGGAATATAAAAAACTATTACTAAAAGCAGGTTTTAAAAATATAACATTCCATGTAGCTTCACCAGACTACAAATTACCTACCAAAATTTTTCCTGTAAAAAGAGAGGCATCCACTTTTAATGAATTTTTGTTAAATAATAATTGGATAAACGAACATGATGGGTCAAATGGAAAGACTCTTCTAAACCAAGATCAGCTCCAATCGATTTATTTTTCAATCGCCGAGATGAACATAGCACATTATTTTGGTCCGAGTTTCTTCATAGAAGCCACCTAAAATATGCATAATTTACTCAGTAAAATTCCCATTAAAAGCATTCACAAACTACTACCTGATTCGATAGAAAAGTGTAAGGTCAAAGGTTTAGAAGAATTAACTGCGAGTTCTTCTCTATCAGAAACTCGCAAAAGATTCTACAAACTAAGTTTGGATGGTTCTCCTGACCTACATCTTTCATATGGCGAAGGGTTGTCTGATGCATACGAGCAG
>JAQWWZ010000051.1 GCA_029254745.1 Opitutales bacterium
TCCAAGACACCGCTGGAGATGAGACCTGGGCCAGGCAAGCCAAGAAGCCTCGGCGGTGTCTTGCACAGTGAAGGCAGATTTTTTCATGACCTGCAAACCCTAGTCAGTTATTCCCACAACCAATCGTGGCCAGATTTGGTCAACGCTCAAGGCACACTTCCCCGTTCGCTAAAGAAGCTCCGTTCGAATGAACCTTTTCAAGTGGTGACACTGGGAGACAGCATCACCGAGGGGTACAACGCTTCGGGGTTTACTAAGACTCAGGCTCCTAGAAATCACCCAGCCTATGCCGAAGGATTTGCCCGCTTGCTCGACGAAACCTTCCCTGCACTGGTCACCTTGAGCAACTTTGGAGTGGCGGGTCGTACCGCCGGTTGGGGGTTAAAACAACTGGGCCGGGTGATCGCAGAAAAGCCTGACCTGGTAATTATTGCTTTTGGGATGAACGACCCTGTTTCATCAGAACAATTTCAAAAAACAAACCTCGAAATTCTCACCCATTTGCAAAAAGAAATCCCTCAAGCGGATATGATCTTTGTTTCGGGGATGAACAATAATCCTGACTGGAGAGATCCCACAAAAATTCCAGGGTTCCGTGAAGCTTTAAAAAGCATCACCCGCCCCAATGTAATCCTTGCAGATATAACCACGCCATGGGAAAAATTATTAACCCGCAAAAACTTTGCTGATCTCAGCGGAAATAATGTCAATCACCCCAATGATTTTGGTCACCGCCTCTATACTGAAGTGCTTTTTACAATTTTCGGGAAAACCTGAAGTCCTCTCGAAACCTGAACAAAAGAACATTTCAGAGGTGATCAGAAAAAAAAATGGATTTTTTCGAACGTTTTTCACTTTAGGTGCGTCTTATAAGTATTGGCGAAAGTCAGTTTGTTTCAGTTAGTTTGTTTTTAAAAGCCAAAAGACACCGCAGTAATGCGGTGTTTTTTTTTATTTAATTGGATTTAAATAAATCTCCCCGTTTTATAAAAAAGAACTCAATTTTAAAATAATGAGAATCTTATTTATTAGTTGGCTTTTTATTGTCATCCATCCTTTATCAGCTAAAGACTCACAGAAACCATATCAGGTAATATTTTTACAGGCTGATCTTGATAATGCGGACTCAGCCGTTCTCCAGATACAACATGTGTTTGGTGAAAAATCTGTTGAATCACCTGACCTCTACCCAAAAAACCACTATGGGCATGAACATATAAGGATGGTGGAAGATGATGAGATCGGAACCGCCTTTTCCTTTATCATCCATCGGGATCTTGATGGTGATCGAGATAAGAAATGGTCTCCAGGAAAAGAAAGGCAGAGAAACGAAATCAAAGGCTACCATGGATCTCCAGATTCGATGAGAGGAAAACGGATGGAAACCCAGCATATCAAATGGAATCTAAAGATTGATAAATCATTCCAAGTTACCAAGCAATTTTGTCACTTCTTTCAATTAAAGGCGGTTGGCTCCAAAAACATAGATAAACCAGTCCTCACTCTGTCAGGAGTAAACAACAAAGGAAACCCACAACTTCAATTACAGTGGTGGTCTGTACAAGATTCGGGAAAAGTCTTTTTAACAGATTGGGAGAGTTCTAAAGACCAATGGTTACAATGTGTTTGTATAGTTCATTATTCTAGGAATGGATTCATTACTTTCTCTGTTCGTTCCGTGGATGGTAAAATCAATCAGCAAAAAGAATTGAGAAATCTTGAAACTTGGCGGGATGGTTTTGAATTTGTTCGCCCGAAATGGGGAATCTACCGAAGCTTAGCCAAAGAAAAAGAAAAATTAAACACTCAAGATCAAATTTGGTTGAACAATTTCTCGATCCATAAATTTTAGTCCCCCATCTGTTACCCTAAGCTTGCCCTGATCAGCATACCATTCAATGATGTTTCTTAGCATGTACATCCCGATCACCAAAACAAATACACAGAGTTTCACCTTGGGTAATACCGGTATAACCTTCCACCACCAACGCCCCCGATTCTATGACCGGATTCAAGCCGGGTGGACGGCCAAGTTTACCTGCCAGTATCTACTGGCATAACAAGTGACGAAAGAAATGAGAAAGAAGGAGGGAAACTGTAGATGAATAAACCACGTATTGCTGTAACTATGGGGGATCCCGCAGGAATCGGGCCAGAAATTTGCCTTGATCTCCTGACCCATGCGTCTCGGAACGAAATCTACACGCCCATCATTTTTGGAGACACAGAAGTGCTGAAACTTTGTGCCCAGAAAACCGGGAAAAATTCTAATTTCAAAACGATCAAAAAAGAAAACCTGGGTACATGCGATACCCCCGCTGTTCTGGACTTCGGGTTCATGGATCCACACATCTTGCAACCTGGCACTGCAAATGGAATAACAGGGAAAGCAACCTTTGGTTACATCCAGGAAGCCATGGATGCCTCCCTTGCAAAACAGGTCCATGCTGTCACCACATGCCCAGCAAACAAGGAGGCACTCAAACAAGCAGGTGTACCCCACCCCGGTCACACCGAGATATTTGCCGAATATACCAATACTGAAAAATATTGTATGGCCTTCATTTCGGATGAGATCAGTTGTAGCCTTGTAAATGTGCACATTGGATATGCCGAGGTACCTGGAAATTTGAGTGAGAATAAAATTTATGAAGTCATTTCCCTCACACGGAACACTCATCAAAACCTCCTTGGCAAAGAGCCTAGAATCGCCGTATGTGGACTCAATCCCCACGCTGGTGAAAATGGGCTTTTTGGAAATGGGGAAGAATCCAAGATTATTCAACCTGCGATCGATAGAGCGAGAGCGGATGGTGGAAATATTTTAGGTCCATTACCACCCGACACTGCATTTACTCCAGCCAACCGGACAAAGACTGATGCTTACATCTGTATGTACCATGATCAAGCCTTGATCCCGGTAAAAGCACTGGCTTTTGACTCAGCGGTAAACATCACCCTTGGGCTTCCCCTCGTACGGACATCTGTCGATCATGGTACGGCCCTTGATATTGCATGGAAGGGGTTCGCCAACCCAAGTAGCCTGAAGCACGCTGTGAAACTTGCCGCCCGATTAGCCTGACCTCTCAGTTGGTTACTAATCTCGTTGAAATACGTTTGTACACCAGTAGCGTACGCAAATAAAGATGAGATCAGCACCTCTTCTCTTTCAATCCATTTTCTTTTTCTTTTTTTTCCTCCAGAGTTTGGGGGAAATAGGAATTTCAAAAGAAAAGGAAAAAAATGTTTCCTCCAAAATCAAACTTTGGGGAGGCACCATTTTTTATAAAAATGGGCATGTCTCAGAAATTCATTTACACGATACAAAGCGAGCTAAAGGACAGCTTTCCATTCTGCACCACTTCCCGGCCTTAACCGACCTGTCGTTAGAAAATACAAAGCTGAATGACAAAGATTTGGAGACCATCACTGCCTTGCCTAACCTGAAGTGGCTCAACCTGTATCGAACCAATATTAATGACGAGGGTGCCCGGATACTCTCTTCTTCAGAGAGCATTTGCTTCCTTCCAGTGGGGCAAACCAAAATAACCGACCATAGCCTCGCCCACTTTTCTAAAATGAAACAGTTGGCTTATCTTGGATTGCGGGCAAACCCAATTACCGATAAATCAGCCAAATATTTAGCTACGCTTAAAAAGCTGGAAAGTCTGTACCTCGGTGAAACGGAAGTATCAGACCTAACCGTTCAAAAAATATCCACCCTTCCCAACCTCCAGACATTATGGTTACATGACCTTGAAATAACCGACCATTCAATCCCCTACCTTGCAAGGATTCAGTCCCTCACAGAACTCCATATCTATGCAACCAGAATTACCGACAAGGGGGCTTCGAGACTGCAGGATCTCCTGCCTGAATGCCGGGTGATTCATGAAACATTCCCCTAATAGAGGGCCTACTTCCCTTCCTCCCACCATTTTTTCATAAGAGAGATATTTTTTTTGATCTCATCAAAACGCTCGGATCTGCCTGATTTTTTCATCCCCTGCAAATAAACTTTCATGTCGCTATCGTACATTTCTTCCGACTCGACGGTTTGGCCCTGGTCTCCACTTTGCTGAATCCATTTGTCAAGAGACTGCCTCATCTCACCCAAGGTCTTTTCGTACTTTGGATTATCAACCAAATTGTTCAGTTCCCAAGGATCCTTTTTTAAATCGTAAAGTTCTTCCTCCGAACGGGTCAGTGTTAAAAGTAACTTCTCCTGTAATTCAGAAAGCTTACCCTGTTTTCCCCACTCGCGAATTGCAATGTAAGTTCCCTTATTATCCTTGTAGGCACAAGGTTGTAAGTGTGGACGATGTGGATAGCCATTTCGAATATATTTATACCCCATAGTACGAACGGCCCGAATCTGGTCATAAGTTTCATCGCATCGGTCGCGAGCGCTAATAGCACAGGTACGGGCTTTGAAATTTGGCCCGAAAAGAGATTGGCTTTCCATATACTTTGGGACTTCAATTCCAGCAAAATAAAGAGAGGTCGCGGCTAGATCAATATGAAGAACCGGATCCTGCCTCACAGCCCTTCCCTTCACGCGCCCAGGCCCGTGAACAAAAAATGGGATCATCATACCCTCATCATAACAAAATTGTTTTCCACGGGCATGACTGACTCCATGGTCAGTGATAAAGAAAATGACTGTATTTTCATACTCTCCTTCTTTCTTTAAGCGATCAATAATCTGCCCAACTTGCTGATCCATGAGGGTAAAAGTATCCAAGTAAGCTGCCCAATCCTCTAGAACTACAGGGTGACGAGGATAGTAAGGGGGCAGTTTCACATCAGAAGCGGTGACATGGGGGATTGTTTTGGATTTTCTTGCCTGCTTTCGGGCTTTGCCCCCACTGAGGCAGATTTTAGCAAAAAACGGCTGGCCTTTCTTTCGGCCCGACCAGTCTCGTGCATCAAATATCGATGAATCCCAGACAAAGTTATAATCAGACTTACCTCGCAGGGCTGTATAATACCCAGCTTGCTTAAAAAACTCGGGTATAAGTTTTATATGGTCCGGTTTAAAAATTTTCTTCTTCCCCCGACCACTACGATGATGATGGGCACCAATACTGGTTTGGAACATACCCGTGATTAAAGCAGATCGTGCGGTAGAACACACAGGAGCTGTAACCGATGCGTTGGTAAAAATAACCCCCTGGTTTGCCAGCTCGTCTATTACGGGAGTGTGTACTAACTTCTCTCCATTAAAACCATAATGTTTTGATTGGTCCTCAACTACAAGCCAAAGGATATTCGGCCGAACTGGCATTGATTCTGAGTGTAATAGGCAAGGTCCAAAGATAACAAGCGATAGAATAAAAAGGGTAATGATTTTCATAAAATTATAGGGTTACCGGGAGGGTAAGACTGAAACATAAAAATGAGGTCATTAATTGAAATTTCCTCAAGGGAAGAAACACACCAATCAGCTGCACTTAACGCTTCAGTCCCATGCATGGCAGATACGCCAAGAACTCGTAAACCAGCACCCTTGGCAGACCTGACACCATTGGGAGAATCCTCAATTGCCAAACAATTCGTGGAAGACAAGCCCAATCCATTCACTGCATTTTTGTAGGTTGAGGGATGAGGCTTGGGCCGTTCGACATCACTCGAGGTGACAATCGTATGGAATAGATTGTGAAGCCGTCCCTCAGCGAGTGCTTCAAACGCGGCATCCACATCCGACCTTCTCGAACCAGTCGCAAGGGCAATAGGAAAACGGCTGGCGGTGGATTCCACTAAGTCGATCGCACCCGGCATTGCCTTTGCTTCAGTGCTCACCAGTTGCCTGTACGCATCTGCTTTTTTTCTAGACCATTGCTGGAATAATGCTTCGTCATAATCAATCCCAGATAATTCAGCCATTCTTCCCATCGCAAACCGCTCATCGGCACCCGTGCATTTTTCAACAAAAGTGTCATAACTTACTGAAAGCTGGGGGCCCATAGCCTGACAAATTGCTCGGTAGTGGGTATATTCACTTTCGATGATCACCCCATCCATATCAAAGATTACTCCCTTAAGAACAGCGGTCATTACTTACTTTTACGCTTTTGAACCAAACTCAGAAAAGATTGTTCTGTTACCATTGGATCAGAGTCCCCCATAACTTCAAGCTGTTGGTGTAAACTTTTTTTCAGTCTCACCAATACTTTTTTATACTTTGGGTTATCAGATAGATTTTTCAATTCATAGGGATCTTCTTGTAGATCGTATAATTCATACTCTGGTCGATGGTTTAATTTATGAATAAAGGACTTCGCGGAATGATCATTCCTTCCTTTCAATACCCAAGAGGCAGCCGGTGTAAGATCTTTTTTGACCGCCCCACTCTGCTTTAGCTCCAAAGCTTGCGTCAGGGTTACATTCGATGTGATCGATGAATAATTTGGGTTATAGATTAAGGCATATCTCTTATCCCGGATAGAGCGGATGGGATACACCCGATCCCGATTATTACTAATGCGGCAATTTGTAAAGGCACCCAGCACATTGTCATGAACTGGTTTACCATTTTCCTGAAACAAGTGAAGGAAGCTCTTTCCATCACAGTCACCTTTTTTTATTTTACCACCTAACCCATGGACCAAGGTTGGAGTAATGTCTGCAGTCGTTACCAATTCCTTCACCACAGACCCAGGTTTGGAGCGTCCAGGCCAGTGGGCAACAAATCCGGTATGAAGGCCGTTATCGTAACAGGTCCACTTAGCAAAGGGTAGCTGTGTGCCTTGTTCGCTACAGACCATAAAAATAGTGTCATCCCAAAGATTTCGCTTTTCTAGTTCCGATCGCATCATCCCCACCAGGCTATCAAAATTAGAAATCTCAGCATAGTATTTGATCATAACTTCCCGCAATTCCGATGTATCCACCCAGTATGGGGGCACCTGTATTTTCAGAGGGTCGTAAAGCGAGGGGTTTCCAGTGGTAAATGGGGCATGAGAATCGTGAGATCCGATAAAAAGGCAGAAGGGTTCCTTAGCTGTAAGGCAGTCGTCGAAAAACTTTTGAGATTTGGACAGAAGCTGAGGGTTGGCATCTTCCTGCTTGCTCACATCTCCAAGCCTTTCAAAAGGATAGGATTCCTTCGGCCCCACATGGGACTTCCCTACTAAAGCAACCCTGTACCCCAAAGGCTTTAGATAATGAATAATACTTTTAGTACCTGGAACCGATTTGGAGTGATTGGGCAGAGTACCGGTTCGCCAGGGAGAACAGCCACTATAGAGTTCCTGGCGGAAAGGTGCACACATCGCAACCGTGCAATAAGACCGATCAAAACGAGCCCCATCTTTAGCGAGGCGGTCAATGTTTGGGGTTTTACAATCTTTTCCTCCATACGCTCCCCAGGTGTCACGGCCCATATCGTCAGCAAGAATAAAGACTACATTGAGTTTGGCATCCACTGAGATAGAAAAAATCAAAAATGCGAAAAGAGGAAAAGTGTAGATCATCGGCCTCCACTCTGGAAGATATCCAAGATCTCCTTCAAGCCTATTCGAGTAAGAAAATAAACTTTATGTAGAGGGAAATGAAGGTGAAATCAAAACAACTCATCTTTTCTCTCCTGGGAAAAGGTACACCTTTGAGGGAATTACCGGTAAAGGAGTTGGGCTGTGACTTGGGCTTTTTTATCAGAAGCAAAACGGACCCAATGAGCGGAAAAGCCTTCAGGGAATTTAAAAGTCGTCTTCTTTCCTGCTTTCAGATCAAATTTTTTGTATGGATGAAATCCTGTCCAATGATCGATATCTATCTCCGCGGTTATTTTGCAATCCTTGTCTGCTTCAAGCACCAGGCTTTTTTGATCGTAACCGGTCATAAGGTAGGGATCGGAGGGTTCATTTGCCTGCACATCGGTGTTTTTCCACGGACCACCTACCCCAACCGGTTTACCGAAACTCCAAAGCTCATCAATTCCACCGAACCAAAGAGATGTTTGCCCGTCTGGTGAATTAAATATGCGGTTAGAAGTGGAAGCATTTGGTTGTAGTCCTGCCAGTACCAACAATCCATTCCATGTGGTAAAGTCTGAGATTTGCCTATTATGAGTGCTGACCGGACGCATTTTGGTATACAGGGGGGCTTGTCCCACAATCCAGAAAGGAACTTCGTAGAAAGTCCCGTGAATATTGGCTAGCATTCTTTCAGATTCAACTTCCCGGTGCATTCTTGGGTGACCAAAGGAAAAACTTTCACGGTAGGTATCAGGGCCTTTGGGTAATCTTAGCACCGTACGGTTTCCTTTCTGACCCACAATCGAGCGGTTTTCTTTACTAATTAAAATGACCGATGCCTTATCTACAGAAAACTCCATTTTTGGAGTGAGGAATTTCCGTAGGGTTTGTTCGCACGCCTTAACATCCCAGCCTTTAAACGCTGCAGGACTCATACACTCACTGGCAATAGGCTCGTTTTTCAAGCGATTGTATTTAAATGTGACATGATCAAATTCATAAGCCTTACCATCCGAACTGAGGACCGAAAGGTGACGGTTTTGAGCATTGGGAAAGAGAAAGGCAGAGGAAGGTTTGGGTTCATTGGAATCTGCAATCGATTGAAATAGTTTATCCTCTTTAACAGAATTACCATAGCTATCATCTGAGAACTGAAAGGAAACAGATGCCTGGCAACTTTTATTGCATACTACACGAATCCATTGCCCGGAAAAATCTTTGGGAAATACATGAGATGTATACCCATCTGTCTTAATTTTTTTATATTCTACAAATTTCCCGTTTCCACGAATGTCCACCTCCAGGAAAAAGGTGACAGGTTGGTCCGAAACCAAATGCACTATTTTTTGAGGAAAACCGTTTATGAGGAATGGGTCGGATGGCTTCCCACTTTCGACTTGATCATTCATATAAATCGAACCTGCGGCGTTGCGCGGGCCCCACTTTTTTAGTTCCTCAAAATCTCCAAACCAGAGGTTAGATTGAGGCTGACCGACCAAAGGATTCCCCTGAATGCTTGCTTCATCTGTGGCTAGTACCAATTGTCCATTCCAGAAGCAAAAGTCAGGAATGTATCGAATGTGGGAAGCGATCGGTTCAATACCCGAACAATTTTGGGCGGTAAAATTCTTGGGGAAGTTAAAAAACATGCCATGCATATCCATCAGCAAATCTTTTTGTCCGATATCCCGAATCCTCGGCCATTCTGTAAACCACCCATGGGAAGCATCATTATTCAGGCATCCTTTGGGCAGGAGGAAGGTGGAAAATTTTCCGTCTTCCATAACCTTCAAGCGAAGGGATCGTTTATCCCATCCGATGGCCCATACTGGATCGCTTACTCCTTTTGAAGTCGGATGCACGCCTTGAGGTCCGATTACTTCAGTGTATTGTCTGCGTTCAATCACTTTCCATTTTTCACCATCATAAGTGGCAAGGCAGCCACGATCTTCGGAATTTCTTTGGGTGTAATCTTTAGTTACCTGCCAGAGATCCGGTTTATCCAAATGTCCACTCATAGCTTCACCGTTATTACTAACCACAACTTTTCCCTGTGAAGTAAAGCCACCCTTGCCGTGATAGCCAGGAATAGGGTCATGAAAAAGCTTTTTGAAGGCAAGCGTGTGAACATTTACCTCGTAGAACATATTTTCCATATCATAGAGGTATACAAAGTTTTCTGGATCTTTGAGGTGACGCATAAATGCTGTGACCCGAGCTGGCATTTTTGTAGGACTAAGAACCCGAACCTTACCTTTTTCACTGATCACATAGTGGCCGATAAACAATTGTTTGGATTCCTCATGGACCATGCGTGCGGCCGGAGTTCCCCCCACACTTTCCGCATGAATGGTCATGGTCATATTCTTATCTATCGAATAAAGCTTATGATCTGAGCCTCTGGGTTTATGTGGTGCATAAGTAATCATCCATAATCTTTCAGCCCAAGGAATAATGCCACCAATTCCACATTCTTCGTGCCCGTCTTTGTAAAACTTCCCATCTTTGCGGCTTTGCGAATAGGTAGTAAGGTGGGGATAGATGCCGGCAATCTTTCGATTGCCCGACATTTGTACCACTTGCTTTTCTCCTTTGATCTCCCCAAACACAACCTCAGCTGATACACTGGAAGCATTTTTTACCTGTTCGGCTTTTTCGTTCGGTTGAGCTTTTGCAAGAAAACTTAAGCCTGAAAGAGTAAATATAAAAAATCTTATCATCACAAAGAACTCCATCGGAGCTTCTTTTTTAACGATTTACCTAACTAGTTTCTTTGCTGAGGGGATGAAGCCTTGAGGGGCAAGCGAGAGCAGCTTATTGAGGCTGGCCTCATTCATACCCAACAGTTCTGGCTTTGGGTATCTTCTTAATGAAAGGTCTTTATAAATTACTTTTTGGGGCATACCTCCGTGAACTTGCAGCGAGATTTGACCCTCGAGCTCCCCGATTGGGTCACGGAGTGCCACTGTAATCTGACCATTGATAGACAACCATATCCGATGGCCCAAGGCTAAAATCTCATACTTATTCCATTTTTCAGGATTTAAATTTTGGCCGCTATTATCTGTATTTTTTGCCAGGATTCTTCGGCCATGTTCATGATAAAGGGAGCCCCACCAACCTTTGCCAATATCCGCCTGATAGCCAATTGCATGACCGCTAGCTTCACGTTTGGAACGGAATTGTATACCAGCGTTGGCGGCAAAAGGAACCTGTTTTACTTGGAGTGTAAGTTTGAAGTCCTTTACTTTTTTATCGTACCAAAGAAACTGATTGCTGATAATTTTTTGGTCTCCTTTAGTTCCGACAATGTTACCATTCTCCACCGACCAGTACGTCATATCCTCCGCGCTCCATCCCGCAAGGTCTTTACCGGAAAAGAAAACTTCTTTCCCTTGCAGTAATCCCTTACCAAGGAAGAGAAAAAGGACAGAAAGGAGCAGGGAAAAAAAACCCATAAATACTACTCCTATCTGCAGAGGCTGGTTGGAAACTACTTGTGAAAGGAAAGTTCCAAGCTTTCAAGCAAAGGCTTGGACGCATTACTGGTAACATCAGTCATCTTAATCTCAACCTGGAAACCAAAACCTGCAGCAAGGTTGGAAAGGTCAGATCTCGCCGGTGTCTTTTGGATTTGCTTGGAAAAACCTTCAATATGGTCATAGCTTTCTTTCATCACTGACCATTTGCTCCATTTGTCAGCTATACCATCATTAGTAGTGTCCACACCTACACGGGACTCGACTTTCTCCACCCAAGGACCAGTGCTTACATAATCGTTTGCAGTCTGAGTGATCAGGTAGAATTTCCCCTCCGCAAAACCAATGTCAGGATCGGGGTGTCCTTGGCCTATTTCTCCACAAAACTCGAAAGGCTTGTTGATATTGGAAGAAGTAAACCATGCCGTGCGTATTTTCTGATGGGCGGGATGATAATCTCCAAACAAATAGTATTGGCCACCGATGCAAATAGCCGCCCAGTCGCCATAGGCATTTTGTACAGGTTCGTGAATTTCATACTCGGCCACATTCGAGGGAAATCTCTTGGGGTCCTCCTTTGTCCAATGGGGATGTCTGTAGGTTCCTATCTTTCCTGTTGGCTTGGTCCTGTGATCAACAGCAGGTTGTAAAATCTTAAAAGGATACATGCCGTTGGGGCTTACCGAATGCCCGGCCAACGGAGAGTCCCAAGAATGCTTACCCGCATTGATTGGGCTATAATCTTCAT
>JAQWWZ010000015.1 GCA_029254745.1 Opitutales bacterium
GAGGATTTTGAGATTACACTTCTTCTTGAAGACGATGTAGTCTACGAACGGAAGAAAAGTTATCATTTTAAAAACAGCTCTATTGAGTCAATAATTTCTACCATATGTGAAGAAAACCAACTACACTCCTCTGGCCATTCCGCTACGGACGAGCAATTTTATATCGTCCCCTTGCACCCAAGTATTTTGGTTGGTGCAGGTGACCGCAATCATTGAGGGTATCGAAGGCGGATTCAGCAAAGGTTCTTCCGTTCTTTCCTCACTCCATTCCATTACATCAATTTTCCAAAGAGTGACAGCATGGCTCTGCTGGCTCGGCGGTGGGCTTTTACTATCGACTGTGGTCGCTACTCGACTCCTGCAGGAATCTACAGGATCTTACGAACACTTGACACCGACAAATTCAGAAAAGCCATGGGCCCAAAAAGAGAGAACGATACGCGGTAAACCATGTGCCCTAGCGAAATCGTTGGACTAATTTTATCATACTTAGAAAAGAAGACTAAGAAATGGTCTACCAAAGGCCGCAAAACTGGTGTATTCGATAGTTTTTGTTTTCATGATTATAGTTATTCGACCAATCTTACCGCCCGCATCGACACAGCCCGAGTTCATGTCAAAAGCAAGTAATTTCTCCGAACAAACGGATTGAGTGCTCACTCACGGGTTCGTGCTGATCTCGTTCCGTACAAAAGCTCGTCCGGAGATGATCGCTAAATAAATAATTGAACCCTCAAACTTTATCTTCGTAATTATGCTAATATTTACTGTTACCAGCTTGTATGTAATTATCGGATGGCAGTATGCTTTGCATATCCATGTGGATTCAGAAATGAAGATCTTTGCGCTTTCCAAGTGATATTTGGGATGCATAGAAGGGTATGCTTGCGGAGTGGTGAGGAGTAATATTAGGAACTCTATTTTTTGTGAGAGAATTATGATCAATGAACCGGATCAAACAAATCGTTGTAGTGAGTATGCTAGCGTCCGTGATTATGGGGCAAAAGTGCGATGAAGGTTTCCACTCTTCTCCGTTTGTTAGGAAGCATCCTTGACAGGACATAATTGAGTTCTAAAGGTCATTGTTTTACTGATGTTTAAGTTAGGCAAAAAAAGAGAAACAAAATGACAGGTGAATTAATAGCACTCTCTTCAATGCTAGTTGGTTTGACTGGTATCATCATAGCTGTTGGTGTAGCAAAAAAAATTAGAGAAGTGGAAAGCCGTGTACAAAAACTCGAGAAACTCCAAGACGAAAAGGATCGAGGGGAAATAGCAACTGATTGAAATTAGCGGTTCAAGTCAGTGTTTCCAACGGTTCAAGTTTTGGTAGGCTTCCAAATCTAGCCTTTAACCCAAAATAGTAATGCGTGCCCATTATTTGCAGCATGCGCTCTTTGAAGACCTGGGCACCATCAAGCCTTGGCTTCTAAATGCGGGCTACATGATATCAAGCACTCAGTTTTTCAATTTCGATAAATTGCCTGAAATCAAAAATATTGACATGCTTGTAGTCATGGGAGGACCCATGAGTGTCAACGATGAGTTTAAATACCCTTGGTTAGTAACCGAAAAGGAATTTATCAGAAGTGCAGTTAAGGCTGGAAAACCCATTCTTGGTATTTGTTTGGGTGCTCAACTCATAGCCAATGCATTGGGAGGTAAAGTTTTCCCTAATAAGGAAAAAGAAATAGGGTGGTTGCCAGTTGAATCTGTGAACTCTAAAAGTAAATCTACTTTCCAACTACCTGAAAAAACTGAAGTATTTCATTGGCACAGTGATACCTTCAGCCTCCCAATAGACGGGGTCCAAATAGCAAAAAGTAAAGGTTGTAAAAATCAAGCCTTTCAAATTGGTAGCAATGTCATTGGACTTCAGTTCCATTTGGAAACAACACCGATGTCAGCATTAGCAATTGTTGAGAATTGTAGAGACGAACTCGTTGATGGGCCTTACATTCAGTCGGAGGCAGAGATTCTGTCTGTGCCCAAGGAACAATATATATCAATAAACAATATAATGGAAAGAGTTCTTACATACCTACATAAAAGTAATTGTTTAACTTAATCATTGAAGTCGAATTGAGGGTTAAATCGGCTAGGGTAAGGAAAGTTTTTATCTTCAGATACATATAAAAGTACAGTGACTGATAGGAAATCAATCAAAGAAGCTTAAAACTACAACAATACGCAGTAGACATACCCACCACTCTCAGTGTAGAGTGCCAAAAGATGAAAGCACTAATCTTTAATCAAATAGCAGACATTTTCCTTAATCAGAGGTGTCTATGTAAGAGCGTTAGAGAATAGATTGCCCTAATTATTTTCGCTGAATTATTTCAGCACAGACAAATAAAACATAAAAAAGACAATAATGAGCACAGGAATAGTAAAATGGTTTAATTCAGATAAAGGCTATGGATTTATCCAGCAAGATGCAGGAGGCGACGATTTGTTCGTCCATCACACAGAAACAGATGGAAGTGCCCTCAATGATGGCGACAAAGTAGAGTTTGAAGTTGGGCAAGGCCAAAAAGGACCCTGTGCCAAAAATGTAAGAAAGCTTTAGTAAGGTAGTCGGGGTGCAGTTAACGCCGTTTTGCACCTCGATATTCGGCAGTAAAAGATGAATTATGATGCATAATTTGTATAAATCATTATTTTAAATCTCTTGCACTTACGGTTATCCTCTATGTTTGTAGAGGTATAAAAATACATCACTGATATCTGTGTCTGTTGAAGCACAGCCATACTTTTTGAGCTTGCTATAATCGCCAAACTGCAGCAATGCGAGCGACTTATGAAGGTAGTGTAGGTTTTTGATATCACCGTGATCTACGACCGTCGAAGTAGGTAAAAACCTAGGAGAAACTACTAACAGCAAGCCTAACTGAGTCTCATGCGATGAGTTTAGCAGCCTAAGTGTAGGACGATTGGCTGTATGCGATGACCATGGAGAATTGAAAAGTCGCAGTCCAAGGCTGAGAGTTTTCTATCGTTTGCCTAGACAACGGGAAATAAAACGGAAGCGAAAAGATCCTCCAAGAAGCAATCGAACTTCGCAGGGGACTATGCGATAATCTGATCGCTCTTGTTTGCTTCTCGGTGAATCATATTGCACTTACATCATTTCGAATAAAGTGCTGCATTGATGGTACTTGAATAATCTGCGGGCATAGCCGTAGTTGCTGTTGTTTGCTTCAGTCGATGAAAGGTTGAAATGCAGGAAAAAAGCGGCGAGGAATGCTGTTTCTTCATAGTAATAACGGTGCCGAGGTCCAGATTTCGTTAGAAGAGTACAACACTTTCCGAACATGCAAATCCAACAACGAAGATTCGGATCACATACTTACCCCAAATTGCTTCAAGTCCGAGTCGAATTATATACAAGTTGAAGGCTGTCGTATCTTCCTTTTCCTCAGTAGTTTAATCTAAAGTTTGCTTTCTTTTTTTTATGATTTTCACCAGTCATCGATTTGTTTTCTTTGGTGATCTGGAATCGAATGAGAAATTTCACATTTTCTTGGCCTTTGTTTGTGGTCAAAATAGCAACCCCCTCCCCTTCTTATGCTCGAATAGTTTTATTCTTATGTTATATCGTTTGCATGAATATCTGGGTGTTCGACCAATATAAATTTGTTTAGGTGGTTTTCCGTCGAGGTTTGTTACTCATGTAAATATAGGAACTCATTACCTCGGTATACTTTTTTTATTTTTATAGAGCGATGGAGGGGATTGTTTCTTTATTCGAGTACTTTACCTCCGCTCGTTTTTCTGTGAGTAGCGAGGCTGAGGCTAAGGCTGAATTTAACTCTGTTTGGGAAAAAGGCTAAGGCGACGGATTTGGGTTTAAATAAAAGATTTTTAGGTCTGAGGCTGTTAGGTTCTGAACGGTTTAATTTGTCTCAAATCAACATAAGAAATACGCAATATAGGGTGTTTGTTTGTAAGTAAATTTGCTAAGGTTTTTCTTTAATCTCACGCACACCTCAGTTCGATCATCCTGTCAATTTATGCTGTAAGGTACTCAAAGTATTATTCGAAACTTACCAAAATCGCTTATCGAAAGCAGTGATCGTTAAAAAGTTTCCAAATTAAAAATATGAACATGTTAATATCCAAAAGATTTTTCTTTTTGAAAAGAGTAGCGAGATTAACCATTGCTTGGTTTGCTTTAGTCGCTCACATCGTTGTGGTACCCACTTTTGCCGATCAGAGTGAAACGAGTAGGCTTCGTGTTTTGGCTTATAATGTAGCTTGCGGCCAATGGGCCACTCCTGAAAAAATTGCAGAGGTTCTCAAACCCCTGAATGCAGACATCGTACTCCTCAGCGAAGTACCCAAGGCGAACCGTGGCAAAAAAGTCAAGGACTGGTCCCAGCGTCTGGGAGATGCTCTCGGTCTGGGATTTGTTCATGTAGGCACCGTGTCATCCGCGGGTCACAAGTCTCCCAAGTGGGGAGATCCGACCGGTAATTATGG
>JAQWWZ010000034.1 GCA_029254745.1 Opitutales bacterium
TCGGGCAAGTAATCGATTAGCCGGATCACGGGCGGCCATTTCATCCGTGACATGGGAGGATTGTCGATAGGCTTTCGATGTTACAAGCAACTTAATAAATGCTTTCATATCCCATTCCATTCGTACAAATTCGGTGGCAAGCCAGTCAAGTAATTGTGGGTGTGATGGAAGCTCTCCCTGGGCTCCAAATTCCTCGCTTGTTGAAACTAACCCTACACCAAAAATCTTTTCCCAAAACCGGTTGGCTGAAACTCGGGCAGTCAGAGGGTTTTCTTTATTCATAATCCATTTTGCTAGATCAAGACGGTTTGGCTTAACAACTCCGGGTAATGGCGGAGCCAGTGCAGACGGAAAATTAGCTTTTACCTGAGGTCCATGGTTCAGATAAGAACCGCGCAAATGAATAAAAGTCTCTCTTTCATTGGCAGGTACAACTTGCTTTAATACAGGCACAGTTGAGTGTGGCTTTATAGAATTGAGTTTTTTTCGCAAAGCCGCAATCCGCTCATTAATTTTTGTCCCCTCGGTACTATGTTTAATGAAAAAGCTCATTAATTCTTTGTTCTGTTTTCCTGTACGATCAGCAGAGACAACCGTCATTATATTTTTGATATGATCCGGTATTGCCGGCGCGGGATTCATCTTATCAGTCACCGAAACCCTGACTTTACCAATCGGATGATTGGGATAATTCTGCAGTAAACGCAAAGATAGCTCACCACCAGCTACCGGGCGTTTCAAAGTAAAGACTCCATAGTGATCTTTACCTTGCCCCCCTGCTATCGCCCACCCCGAATCTTGGTTTGTGTTTCCATCAATTGCCTTGAAGGCTTCAAACTTATGCTGCTGGTAGCTGGCGCTCGCTTTCCCAAACTGACCAACCTCCGCGCCATCCAATGATTCCACCATCTCTCGCTCGGGTGCCTTGGGGAATGTATTTTCCCAAACGACCTGACGGTCGGCACTCAACACCTGTAAACGAAAACTGTCTAATCGGGAATAAAGGCCGCTATCCGTGCGGTTCCAGACTGCGAGCCTAGTCAAGTTTTGCTCTTTCCCAAGATCGACTTCCCACCAGGCAGCGGCATCTCCATTTGCATTGTGGGTAACGCTTTTTGACTTGTAGAAATCACCATCTGTATTTCCATCAATCGCAAGTTTTGCCACCCCTCCATACCCCGTAGTACTTTGAGACGCTTTTCCATTGAGTGCTACATTTTCCTCCCCCACAAAAGCCTGCACCTCTGCAATATGAAGAATACGGTCTTTTCCGTCTAATTCAATTCTCACAAACTGTCCCTTTTTGGCACCACGATGGGGATCAGGAAGGCCCATTGAGTTTAGAATTATTTCACTGAGTACCAAGTTATGGTTTCGTGAAGGCCCTCCCTTTGTCAACGATTCATCCGCAAGAAACTCTACCCGCAATGCGCGTATCTTTTCCAGAGATGATTGCAAGGTGAGTTTATATTCATCAGTTGCTTTGTGCGTACCGGAAGCGAGAACAGATCCATCGTCTTGTATAGTGAGAGTTGCACCCGACAGGGCCTTTGCATGGGTGGGCGTAAGAACTTCCCAAGTTGTGGAGGCTATATCCTTTTCCCATGCACTCAGTTTTTTGGACAACTCAACGCTTCCGTGTGGCGAGGTAAGAGATTCTTTCAATTGCTTAATATCTGCCTCCAGTTTCTTTTGCTGTCTTTTTTGCTGTTCACTAAAAATGCTTATCAGGGGGCTTTCGTCTCGCTTATCCGCATCTTGGGTCTGGTTTAATATATCAAAGGCTTGGAAGTACTCCTCATGAGTTATGGGATCATACTTATGAGTATGACACTGTGCACACGCCATGGTTGTCCCCATCCAAGTCGCAAATGTGGTATTTACCCGATCTACCACTGCAACATTACGGAACTCCTCATCGTTCGTGCCCCCCTCGTTATTAGTTTGGGTATTTCGATGAAAAGCAGTGGCAATGAGCTGTTGCTCTGTTGGGTTTGGGAGTAAATCGCCGGCCAACTGTTCAATAGTAAACTGATCGAAAGGCAGATTGTTGTTAAAGGATTTAATTACATAATCACGAAATGCCCATATTGTACGAGCCCGATCATCCGCATACCCTGCGGAATCTGCATAGCGTGCGAGGTCCAACCACATTCTCGCCCAATGTTCCCCGAAATCTTGGCGGTGTAATAATTGGTCCACATATTTTGCGTAGGCATTCGTACTTTCGTCAGACAGAAATGTGTGAAGTTCTCCGAGTGTTGGGGGTAAACCAATCAGGTCAAGTGATACACGACGAGCCAGCGTTTTCCTGTCTGCCGCTTGGCTAAATGTTAGGTTTTCATTTTTCAACTTTTCACCGATGAAGTAATCAACTGGATGAACTGTATCAGGAACCATTTGGCGCAGGGGGGGTTTGTAGGACCAGTGTTTATCGTACTTTGCACCCTGATCAATCCATTCAGATAGCAAAGCAACCTCCTCAGGGGATAAACGCTGCCCCTTTCCCTTAGGTGGCATCAACTCATCGTCATCATCGCCCAAGGTGACTCGAAACAAAATCTCACTCTCTTCTGCATTGCCCGCGACAATGGCTGCATACCCGTCTAAATCACGGGTTGCACCATTAAAGGTATCCAAGCGAAGCCCTGCCTCCCGATTCCCTTCATCTGGTCCGTGGCAAGCGATACAACGGTTGGAGAGAAGCGATTTAATCTGAGTGTTGAAGTCGACAGAATTCTTCGCAGTTAGAAAAGCAGGTAAAAAAAGAATGGTAAGTTGGAAAAATTTCATGCTGAAAATGGTATTATTCAAACCATATTTTCTATCCTAATAAAAACAAATTCCAACGGATTGACTAATTTTGTGAGCAGAGCAAGCAGGTTTTGTGTCCATTTTTCCGATGTTACCACACTCAAATGTCTCCCATCCTTTACATGGTCTCCTACTTGGTTAGGAGTAAGTAGTTTACCCGGTCAATAGATGCCCATTCGTGCATTTACTTTTGAATAAAGCGTTCAAAATCTGACATTTCAAACCGGCTACCCACGACCAATGGAGTGCGTTGATGAATACTAGTTGGCTCAATGTCCATGATTCTTCTCTCTCCGTCCAAAGCAATACCTCCTGCCTGTTCTGCTAGAAGTGCGACTGGATTCGCTTCATAAAGCAACCTGAGCTTACCTTCACTATTATCTTTGGTTGGAGGATAGAGGAAAACACCCCCCTTAAGTAAAGTACGATGGAAATCTGCAACCATTGAACCAATGTAGCGAGAAGAATAGTGAACCCCAAGTTCACCGGATCGAAGCCGATCAATGTACTCTCCGTATCTTTTAGGGAATCCATCCCTGTACGCTTCATTTACCGAGTAATACTTACCCTGTTCTGGCATGGTCATATTCTCATGGCTAAGCACATACGCTCCTATTGCCGGATCAAGGGTAAAACCATGTACCCCATGACCCGCACTGTAGACGAGGATGGTTGAAGACCCATATACAACATACCCGGCTGCTATCTGTTTGCTACCAGGCTGAAGAACCCAAGCTTCTGGGTTGTCTCCAGAGGCATCGTCGGGCTTTCTTAGAATTGAAAAAGTGGTACCCACACTGACATTTACATCAATATTGGAAGAGCCATCCAATGGATCAAACACAACCGCATACTTGGCCTCTTTTGAACCCTTATGTACAAGCATTGGATTTTCATTTTCCTCCGAAGCCAAAACTCCAATGCTTTCCCGCGAGCTCAAGCAATGAACCAGTGCTTCATTGGAAATAACATCGAGTTTTTGCTGTATCTCCCCCTGCACATTGATATCTCCATGCTCCCCCAATACATCGGTCAAACCCGCACGCCTAACCTGTGCCTGGATCATTTTCGTCGCCAGGGTGATGCCAGACAACAAAAAGGAAAATTCACCGGATGCACCAGGAAAACGTTTCTGTTCACGCATGATATGCTGCTGAACGGTGATGATGGAAGAATTTTGACTGCTCATAAAGTAATAATTAAACTAGTAACACGCAGTTTCATTCATACCAAGAATGAATCTTCTTAAACTTCAAAATGGATCTACCTCGAGATGTAAGATTTATCAGTTTTCTTTTCATGCCTGCCCATAATCCTTTATCTTTCCTTAAAGTAGTCAATTAATATAAAGGAATATTATGTAAAAAACCAACGACTAAGACAATAAGTAGAGCCGTTACTTTTCGGCTGACTTAAAAGACCAAAGCACACTTATTTTACTTTTCCTATCCCTGTTCATTCTGCGATAAAACCTACATCCGTGTATATCTTTTAGATCCAGCAAGATCAGAGGATTCTAGATTTCTGGCAGTTGGATATTTGTTTATTAGACAGAATGATCACAATTTGAATTTGAAATAACAGATGGATAAGGGTCACGAGAAATCGTTTAAACAATGAGCTTTATCCCTCATTAAGAACCAGTCATCGTCATACAAATCTTCGGCCAAATTTTTCCAACACACAAGAGGAATGCTGTACGAAAAAGCCTGTCTCCATAAAGATTATACAAATGAACAAATACATCTTTGTCTCCTTGCCTCAAGGCTAACCGTACAGTCTCTTCGTTCATTCAAAGTATCTGCCCCAAATGTTTATTAGGTTCAAAGGAAGTTGAAAAACTTTCAGAACAACAATCGATTTAAATAAAGAAATATAGCGTAGAATATACCAACTGTAACTACGATAAGAGGAGTCGGTACTTTTCGCCCCATCAATAACCCAAGCGACAAAACAAAAGCCATCACCTCCTTACGGTCCCAGCTCATACCTGTAAGAATTTGCACAAAAATACCGGCAACCAAACCACCCGCAATGGCATTGACTCCCTCTTGAGCTTTGGCAGCCCATGGGTATGATTTTAATTTCCCCCAAAAAGGATAGACAAAAAATAAGAGTAATGTGCCGGGTTGGAAAATAGCCCAACCTCCGATCAAAGCCCCACAAAATTGGCGAACCAACCCGCCCCCCTGCTCACAAAGCCCACTCGCATAGGCCGCGAAGGAAAACATCGGCCCGGGCAGAGCCTGA
>JAQWWZ010000047.1 GCA_029254745.1 Opitutales bacterium
CTGCGGGAAACAATTTTGGGTCAAGTTGGAGCTCGTATCGCCCGTAAAGATATAGCTGGAGCAGCTCAATGGGTTAAGTCTTTGCCTTCCGATGGGGCAAGCCAGAGAGTTATGGACAATTTACTCACACAATGGGTCGCCGAATCTCCAGAAGATGCATCAACTTGGGTAAATGACATAGAGGACGAAGCCAAACAAAGCTACGCGATGAAACAACTGACCTCCAGGTGGTCATTAGTTGACCCGGTTTCCACAGCGAAATGGTTAAATAGTTTTCCACCCTCCCCTTCTTTAGACCCTGTTGTGGGTGAATTTGTAAATCGAATAAGTGGGCGTGACCCTGAGGGTGCCGCAGGATGGGCTCTCTCGATTTTAGAACCTGATGCACGAAAAAAAGCGATTAAAAAAGTACTGCAAACTTGGGAAAAGGTTGATCCAGACGGCTCCAAAGCATGGCTCCAACAAAATCAAATCGACCCCTAAAAATACAAATAATAATTTATTTCCCGATTGTTTCAATAATTGCGACAATCGGTAAAAACAAAGCGATCACGATAAAACCAACCGCAACGGCGAGAAAAACAATCATTACCGGCTCGATCAGAGAAGTCATACCAGCCACCGCATTGTCTACATCTTCGTCATAATTATCTGCAATACGATTAAGCATGTCGGGTAACTCGCCAGTCTCTTCCCCAATCTCTACCATACTGGTGACCATCGTGGGAAAAACGGTTTCCCGCCCCATTTGTACAGCCATCGCTTCTCCATCGCGTACAGAATCGTGTACATTGCCCATGGCATTGATAAAGAAGGTATTGGAAAGGGTATCGCGGGTAATTTGAAGGGCTTGCAAAATGGGAACTCCACTGCTCATTAAAGTTCCAAAGGTCCGGGTAATACGAGAAATATTAGATTTGCCCACAACATCGCGAACCGCAGGAACATTCAACCCAAGCCAGTCAAAGGTTTTCGCCCCCCTTTTTGTTTTCTTAAATAATAAAAGACCGCCCACGGTGCCACCCATACCACCGAGTACCAAGATGGGATGAGTCGAAAATAATTCACTAATTCCAATCACAATTTGAGTCGGTCCAGGCAAAGGTGCTCCGCGTAGCATTTGTTCAAAAATAGTTTGGAATTGAGGAACCACCACCATCATGAGCAAAGTAACAATACCTACGGCAACAAACATGATAACGCTTGGGTAAATCATCGCGGACTTTACCTTCTTAATCGTTCGGATTGATTTCTCCTGAAACTGAGCAAGACGATCGAGAACAAGCTCCAGCACTCCCCCCGCTTCCCCTGCCTTTACCATATTAACATAAAGATTATCAAAGGTTTTAGGGTACATCGCCAGGCCATCGGAAAGATTACCACCAGAGGAAACCTTATCGGAAATTTCCTCCAGCATGGCTTTAAACTTTGGTTTTTTTTCCTGTTGCTTGATCATCACCTCCAAGCTGCGCAGCAAAGGTAATCCTGCATGCACAAGAGTAGACATTTGACGGGTGAAAATAGAAATATCCTCACTCGTCGGTCCTCCCCCGATCTCGATGGCAAGCAAGCCTCCTTTCTTCTTCTTTTTTGTAGAATCGACAGACTGAGGAGCTTTCTCTTTTTTCTTTTTGGCTTTCTTTGCAGGCTGGGCTGGACTTGGAACTTCAGGCGCAGCTTGGTAGGTAACTAATTGGGATACGGTCAGTCCATACTGAGCCAGTTGAGCATAAGCTTGCTCTTCATTTTCGGCTTCATAGTTACCTTGGCTTTGTGCACCGGTTTGGTCTGTCGCAACGTATTGAAAAATTGGCATATTTATAATCCTGTTAAATTTTAGGTGTATTTCAAGACTTCCTCTACGGTACTTTCACCATCAAAAACCGAGCGTAGGCCATCTTCCCGGAGCGTCCGCATCCCTTGTTCGATGGCACATTGCCGAAGAACCATCGTAGCCGCACCTGAGTTAATCATCTCCCTAAAGGTGTCGGTTACTTTAATCATTTCAAATAAACCGGTTCGCCCGCGGTATCCAGATTGATTACAGGTGTCGCAACCTCCACCGAAGAAAAACTTTCTTTCTCCCAACTCATTGGGATTAAGTCCAAGGCTTTCAATTAAGTCTTTTTTGGGAGCAAACTCCTGCCTGCAGTCAGAGCAGATTTTTCGGACCAATCGCTGGGCAAGAACAAACTCCAAGGAAGCGGATAATAAGAAAGGTTGCAGCCCCATATCAACGAGTCGGGTAACTGCACCAGGAGCATCATTTGTATGTAAGGTGCTCAACACGACATGCCCTGTAAGAGATGCCTGGACCGCTATCCTAGCAGTTTCAATATCACGAATCTCTCCAACCATAATCTTGTCCGGATCTTGCCGTAAAAACGCTCGAAGGGCCCGGGCAAAGTCCAAACCTACTTGGTGGTTAACAGGAACCTGCATAATACCTTCAATTTCATACTCCACAGGATCTTCTGCCGTGAGCAGTTTTGTATGCATTTGGTTAACCTCCTTAAGAGCACTGTACAGGGTTGTGGTTTTCCCCGAACCCGTGGGCCCCGTGACAATAAATATACCATTGGGCCGACGAACGGCATCGCGGATGCCGGTCTTTACATTTTCTGGTAAGCCCAGGCTATCCAAGTCCAAATTAACCGCAGATTTATCGAGTACCCGAAGGACAACACTTTCCCCGAACTGGGTGGGCAAAGTAGAAACCCGCAAGTCAACCGCTCTTCCTTCAATCGTCATCTTAATTCTTCCATCTTGAGGAATCCGATGTTCGGCAATATTAAGCTCCGCAATGACTTTAATTCTTGAAATAACCGGCAATGCCAAGCTTTTTGGGGGGGGTGACATCTCGTACAAGGCTCCATCCACGCGATAGCGGATACGAAACTCTTGCTCAAAAGGTTCAAAATGAATATCTGATGCTTGGGCTCGGATAGCTTGCTGCATAACCAAGTTCACGAACCGAATAATGGGTGTCTCATTAGCTGCCTGTGTGAGGTCAGACTCCTTGCTGTCGTCTAAATTTTCAAACTCATCAAACCCTTCATCTCCCAATAAATCTTGAATGGAATTCTCCTGGGAAGGATAGTAGTGATCTACTAGCGCACGATGATGGTCTGGGTCACAAACAACCAAGAAAATTTCCAAGTCCAAGGCAAATGTAAGATCGTCAATAATCGAAGAATTGAATGGGTCTGCAGCAAGAAAGTGAACACCGCCCTCCGATAAGTAAAGAGGAACAATACCATACTGCCTCGCGATATCTGGCTCTATAACCTGTAAGGTTTCGGGATCAATTTCCCCCACATCACCCACTTGTAATTCGCAACCAAGGTATTCTGAAACAAGGCTAAAGATATCTTCCTTCGTAGCCAGACCAGCATTTATGATTGATTCAGCAAACGATCTCTTACCCTCTTTTACCTCTTGGTTGTATAATTCATCAAGACCATGCTGCGAGACACCCTCAACCTGACTAAATATGTCACGGATGGTAGAATTATAATCGATATACAGCATAAGCAATTACTCCTCTTCCGTAGTAACAAGCATAACTTCACTCAAAGTAGTAACCCCGGCAAGCACCTTGCGAAAACCATCTTCTCTCATGGTACGCATCCCCATTTCCCTAGCTTTCTTTCGCAGCTCAACAATACTCACATTATGGTAAATCATTTCTTCTAATTCTTGGTTTACCGTAAAAATTTCAAACACACCCTTACGCCCCCTAAATCCATTATCTCCGCACTTATCACACCCCGCACCTTCCATGAAACTGGCGTTGGCTGCTTGCTCGGCATTGATACCCAAAACTGATAATTCACTAGCCTGTGGCTCGTAGGGTTGCTTACAATTCTGACAGATCGACCGCACAAGTCTTTGAGCCAGGGCTGCTCGTAATGATGCAGAAACTAAAAAGGGTTTCACCCCCATATCAACCAATCGAGACACAGCACTTGGGGCATCATTGGTGTGTAAGGTACTGAAAACCATGTGCCCAGTAAGCGATGCATTAATCGCAATCTCAGCGGTCTCCAAGTCTCGAATCTCGCCAACCATTACAATATTTGGAGCCTGCCGAAGCATTGCTCTTAGAGCAGCTGAAAAGGTCATCCCGACCTCAGCCCTGACCTGAACTTGATTGATCCCCGAAACTTCATACTCCACTGGGTCTTCAACAGTTATAATCTTACGATCAGACTGATTGATTACATTTAGAGCTGAATATAAGGTTGTAGATTTACCGGAGCCTGTGGGACCGGTTACTAAAAATATACCGTCAGGCATATTGATTACTTTTTCAAAAACAGTTTGATCGTCAGAGAAAAAACCCAACTGAGGAAGGCCTAAACTAAGACTTTCCTTATCCAAAATCCGCATGACAATGCTTTCACCATGTACGGTTGGCAAAGTAGAAACCCGAAGATCAATTACTTTTTCACCAACTTTCACATTGATTCGGCCATCTAAGGGAACTCTTTTCTCCGCCAAACTCACATTCGCCATTAACTTGGTTCTTGAAATAATAGCTGGTTGAAGTCGCTTAGGTGGATCAGGTTGCTCCTGCAACCTACCATCGACACGGAAGCGAATTCTAAATTTTTTCTCCAGCGGTTCCATGTGAATATCTGAAGCCCGCATCTCAAGGGCATCTTTAATTACAGAATGAACATACTTTATTATCGGGGCATCTTCCTCACTTACATCCTCCGGTCTAACGCCATCTCCAATTTCAATATTCTCATTCTCTACGCCCTCGAAAAATTCATCCATCTTCCGGTCTTCAGCTGATCCATAGGCCGCATCAATTGCTTTTAGCACATCCCCTCTGTAAGCAATTTTTCCATAGATAGCTTTACCTAAGAGGTGAGTCAGGTTCTCCAGGCCATCCTCATCAAGCGGATTCCCAAAAACAATCTCGATCTCAGTAGGGCTAGCCGCAATTGGGAAAGCTTCATACTGCCGAGCCCAAGAACCTTGCAACAAGGATATAATTTCAGTTGGGGGGTCAACTTGGGCCATATTAACCGCCTCCATGTTTAACTCAGCGGCCAAAAAATCAACTACATCTTGATGAGGCAATCCGATGCGGGAAAGAAGGGCTTCCATCAGCACCTGATCTTGATCAGTCGATGGCCCTTCTGCTGGGGCTGGCAATCCTTCCTTTACCTCCGCAATGATATCATCAGTAACCAAGCCTTGTTGCTTAAAGGCGTCGACTAAGAATTCATCAGTGGAGTTCATAAAACAGGCAAAAGAGAACCCTAGGTTGAAGAGTTTAAAGAAGAGTTACAAGCTCATCTCCCCAATCCCACTAAAAATTCTGGATTATTTTTGGTTTTACGGACGCGCTGTATGAACATTTCCATCGCTTCTGCTGGTGGGACTCCTTTGAGTGATCTTCGTAAAGAATAGATTTTATTAAGCTCGTCAGGGTGATAGAGAAGCTCCTCTTTCCGGGTACCGCTTTTTTCAAAATCAAGGGCAGGAAAAATACGTTTATTAGACAACTCACGATCGAGATGAAGTTCCATATTGCCTGTTCCTTTGAACTCTTCAAAAATAACTTCATCCATTTTACTACCAGTCTCAACAAGTGCGGTGCCTAGTATAGTGAGACTTCCTCCGCCTTCAATATTTCGGGCTGAACCAAAAAAGCGTTTTGGGCGCTGCAGAGCTGTTGCCTCAACGCCACCACTTAAAATCTTCCCGCTATTGGGCATCGTCGCATTGTAAGCCCGAGCCAACCGAGTGATCGAATCTAATAAAATCACCACATCCTGCTCGTGCTCAACCATCCGTCGCGCTTTCTCGATAACAATCTCTGCAGCATGCACATGACTTTCAGCGCTCTCATCAAAAGTGGAGGCAATTACCTCTGCATCTGGTACTTGACGCCTGAAATCAGTAACTTCCTCTGGACGCTCATCGACCAGTAAAACAATCAAATGAGCTTTGGGGTTGTTTACCCTCAAGGCACGGGCAATCGCTTGCTGCAGAACAGTTTTACCGGTTCGGGGGGGGGCCACGATCAATCCTCTTTGGCCAAAACCGATGGGAGAAACTAAATCAACCACACGCATCGATACATTATCCCATTCTGCTTTTGCATCCGTCTCCAAGAAAATCCGTTCCAACGGATAATAAGGAACTAGCTCGGTAAAAGGGGTCACACGGGTTGCCGCTTCCGGGTCTCCATCCATAACTTTATCAACTTGTAAAAGGATGGGACAAGTGGCCGCATCCATCTTAGCTCGTAGAAAGCCCTGCACGCACTGACCTGTTTTCAAACCATACTTCTTGATGAGTGGAGCGGGCACAAACGGAGATTGCGACTTCAAGCGGTAATTTTCTTTTTCCTGGAGTAAAAACCCATGCCCGTCTTCCATCACTTGAATAATTCCTGAAACCTGAACAGGCCGCTTTTCCTCGAGGCACCGGTCGAGAAGTAAATCAATAATTTCTTCCCGCAAAGGAGCCGCTGGCAAACTAATCTCAACAGGAAGGTTTGTGACTTTTTCTTTCAGTTCTAATAAATTTTGAGCCAACAACTCATCCAACATTATGGGCACATCGCCACTACCTGCAAATTCCTCTGCCAATAATGCCAACCCATCTTCCGTCTTAATGTTTTCATTCTCAAAGAGTGAACCGATTTCTAAAGGACGGACTTCAGTTTCTTCGAAAGGTAATTTTTTTGGCTTTTTAAATTTAGGACGAGGACGGCTTTTAGGTCTTTTCTTATCCTGCCAATTTGGCTTTCTGTTTCCTTTTCCGGGTTGATTAGGGTGCCCTCCATGGTTGGCTCCTCCTCCTTGCCCATGATTTTTCTTACGGTTATCCCCTCCCATTTTCTGACTGGAATTATCCGGTTTCTGTACATCCACCTTTCCTTGCTCGGATGTTGATTCCTCAAGATAAGGGTTTTCTTTAGGGGCAGAATTTTCATCACCATCCGTACTGAAAAACAACTGTCCTCCTTCCTCTCCCGAAGTCGTATCATTTTTTACTGCTACAGACTCTGGTGGGGCATCCGCAGCAGGTTGGGGCTTTTTTCTCTTAGGTTTAGCAGTATCCTCAGAAGGTTCGGAATTGGGTGAACTTTTTTTTATTGGCATAGTAAAAGGGGTTATGAAGGTAAGATGTTTGGTTTAAAATTTTCGGATGACCGATAAAACCTGGACTTTCAGAAATTCATTGGCCCCACTTCCCAAGATCACAAAATCAGCAAGCTTTGCTTTATCTTGATTAGAGATTTGAGCTGCGATCCTGGAAGAAGCATCGACATCAGAAAGTCCACGGTTGGTTAGACGAGAAATTTGTTTTTTCACTGGAGCAAAAACAGATATTGTTTTGGAGAAATAAGAGCTTAGTTTTTTTTCAAATAACAGCGGAAGTTCAACCACGTGATGAAGGGCTGAAGATTGCTGAATGAGGGAAACCCACTTTTTTCGAACAATTGGATGAAGAGTGTTTTCTAGCCAGAATCGCTCTGCGGGATTTGTGAATACTATCTGAGCTATCTTCTGCTTGTCAATATTTCCTTGATTGAATCCCCAACGATTTTTAATCGCATCGATCACCGCCCTATCATTCATAAGAATGTCTGCCACTAGTTTATCGGTAGATATCGCATGCCAGCCCTGTTCTTCAAAAAGATCTAACACAGTAGTTTTTCCTGAAGCGATACCTCCAGTTAAGCCAACCACGACTTTATTGGGATATAAATCCATCTTTCCGATTGTTCTGTTTTTTCCTTCCAAATCAAGTCTTGAAATAAGAAATCAGAAAAAAGAGTATCGTCTTGCTTCCTTTACCGAAATTGTTTTTAAAAGACCTTCCTTGCTGGTAGGGTATCCAAGTGGCTAAAGGATGCGGACTGTAAATCCGCCCGCTTCGTGCGTTCGTCGGTTCGAATCCGACCCCTACCACCATTCGTAATTATTTCTTTTTCTCTATCTGTCCAGGTTTGATCCCAAATTTTGTAAATCGGAATTTATAAGAAAAGATTACAAAAAATGAACCGGGCAAAAAGATGGGCAGCGATTGTGTTGGGTGGCATGCTACTTTTTCTCTTCCAACTTTGCTCCGGGAGGTTTTGAGAATGTCACGCCCCATCCTCCCGTTGCACAGACTTTTCTATGGTGGATTGCTTGGTGTCCTGCTCTCTGTTATCTTCGCGGAATACACTAGTATTTCCCTGTTCAACTTATATCATAACTCTTATTTCATAAGGGATACGACAGGTAGTTCCCCCAACCATATTTCCGGCATACTTTTAAAATTTTCGTGGGCCGTTCTTTGCCTGACAAGTTGGTTGATGATGTGGAAACTCGACTTTTTCCTAGCTAGACAGCCGCCTCTCATGCCCCCCCCTGTGCCAGACTTGAAGGATGACACACCCACCCCCTCCTCATCCCTGGATGAAACAAGTACACCCGAGGCAGACCCTCTTCCTCGAGAAGAAAAAGAATCCGGCAAGAAAGAAAACGCCAAAATTAAAGAAGAAGAATTTGCTAAGCAAAGTTTGCAGGATCTTCATTTCGCAAAAATTCTAGAGATTAAGGATATATCTGATATGGCGAATATTAAATCCAGCTACCGGCAAAAGATCGCACAATACCATCCAGATCGCGTCAGGGCTATGGGGCCAGAAATCAGAGAAATTGCTGAGTCAAAGGCCAAAGAAATAAATGAGGCACACGAATACTTTAGGAAGAAATTTAAAACATTGGAGTAAATTCCTCCTTCTTTGCCACTCAACTCCAAGTTGGTGCTTGATGAGAAGTATCAACTTATTATTATGCAAACTTTTTTTATCTAATTATGAGTACAAAACCTTCTTCACATGAATTCCAAGCTGAGACCAAACAGGTTCTCGATATCGTAGTAAACTCTCTGTACAAAGAGAAGGAAATCTTTGTTAGAGAACTCATCTCTAATGCCTCGGATGCATTGGAAAAATTCCGCCGTATACAACTGACAGAAAAAAATGTATGCGATGAAGACCTCGATTTAGAAATTACTGTTTCTACTGACGATTCTGGTAACACTCTTACCATCCAAGACTATGGAATTGGTATGGACAAAGAGGAACTCGTTCAAAACCTTGGAACTATTGCTCACTCTGGGTCGAAAGATTTCATTGAAGCTCTGAAGTCAGACGGGGAAAAAAATGAAGCTTTAATCGGGAAATTCGGGGTTGGGTTTTACAGCGTCTTTATGGTCGCTGATAATGTCCAAGTGTTTACCCGAAAATGGGAAAAGGAAGGCAAGCATTATTGCTGGGAAAGTGACGGAAGTGGATCTTACAATATTGATGAGGTTGAGGAACAGAGTCGTGGCTCGAAAATTATTATCAAATTAAAAGAAGATTTCTCTGAATTCTCAAAGGAAGACAGAATTAAAGATGTCATCAAAAAATACTCTGCTTTCGTCCAGTACCCCATTTCGCTTAACGGAGAAAAAGTTAACACTGTTGATGCGATCTGGATGCGATCCAAAAAGGATATTACAGATGAGGAATACGAAGAGTTTTATAAATTTCAAGCCAATGAATATGAAGCACCCCTCATGCGAATGCACTTCAGTGCTGATGCCCCTTTAGAAATAAACTCCCTTCTCTTTGTACCCAAGCGGAACATGGAAAAAATGGGGCTTTTCCGGAATGAAAATAAAGTATCCCTACACTGCAGAAAAGTTTTGATTGAAGCGGAACCGAAAGGACTTTTCCCAGAGTGGCTAAGGTTTCTTCGGGGCGTGGTAGACAGTTCAGATATCCCACTCAATGTATCGCGTGAAACGATGCAGGACAGCGAATTACTAAGAAAACTTAACCAAGTGCTCACGAAGCGCTTTCTTCGCTTCCTTAACGAACAATCTAGGAAAGAAGAAGCGACATATTTAGAGTTTTGGGGAGAATTTGGCATGCTTATTAAGGAAGGTGCAGCTACAGACTTCACCTACAAAGATGATCTCGCCAAGCTCCTTCGCTTTGAGTCAACTGCCCTTGATGCCGGAAAACTTACAGGCCTTGATGATTACATGGACCGAATGGCTAGTGATCAAAATGAAATTCTCTTTTTGTTTGGCAAAAGCCGTGAGTCTATCGAAGCAGGCCCTTACCTGGAAGCCATGAAAGCCCGCGGGATAGAGGTTCTTTTATGCACTGAACCAGTCGATGAGTATGTAATGCAGACCATCAGGGAATATAAGGAAAAGAAAATTATTTCCGCTGACTCGGATGAGGTCAAATTAGAGAAAATTGATCAAGACGATGAGAAAGAGACACTAGGCAAAAAAGAGACAAAATCGCTATGCAAGTGGCTTAAGGAATCACTCAAAGAAAAAATCTCTGATGTTGAAACAGGAGATCGCTTAATTGACAGTCCAGTCTGTATCGTTGGAGCTGACGGTATGGGGGGTGCATCTGCCAGAAGAGTGATGAAAATGATGCAGGGACCAGAGGGTGGAATGCCCGCACCCTCCATGAAACTTCAGGTAAATCCTAAAAACGCCATCATCCGCGGTTTATCTGCCCTCAAAGATAAAGACGAGCCCACTGCACAATTGGTCGCCAACCAGCTACTTGACAATGCTCTGGCTTCTGCCAATCTTCTGGATGATCCGAAAGAAATGATTGCGAGGAGTTATCAAGCATTGGAAAAAATCACATCCTCCTAATTCGTTTTCTGACCAAGAAAATATTAGGTGTGTTTCAAAAAAAGATATTGCACAACATAAGCGAGTGAGGATAAAGAATAAGTTATGAAAGTTAGCAAACTATGTACCCTGCGCCATTTAATGCTCGCTGTCTTATTGCCTTTTGTAGCTGTAAGTTGTGGATCCAAAGGAGGAAACCCTTTTTCCAAGAGTGACGAACAGGTGGATGATAACATAGCCAACTTAATGGGCCTTTCTGTCGGCATGACCAAAGGACAGGTTTATGAACTTGTTGGTGTCGCAAACTACATGGAAGGTTACGATTGGGGGAGTGTATGGAGATACAAAATTAAAAAAGGTGGAAAAGCTGGTTCGCTCGCAAATAAAGAGGTGGAAGACAACTACATGCCTGTTGTCTTTGACAATACTGACCGGGTAATGGGTTATGGCCAAAAGTTTTATGACCAAACACTTTCTGACCTCGGCACCGGCCAATTTTAGTGTTTAAAAGTCATATCTTTAAAATGTTCGGTTGACGAAAGTGAGAATTTTCTTCATTTTCTGTCTTTTATCTGAATCCCAATGAAGACTACTTTAGCAAAACCTGAAACAACAACGCACGATTGGAAAATTGTGGATGCAACCGACCAAATCCTTGGACGTCTTGCTGTTGAGATTGCAAATGCCTTGCGTGGCAGAAACAAGCCCACCTACACTCCTCATGTAGATACAGGCGATTATGTCATTGTCACCAATGCTGACAAAATCAAACTTACGGGTGCTAAAGAAGAACAGAAAAAATACATGTTTTACAGTGGTTACATGGGAAATGAAAAGTACCGCTCCGTAGCCGACTTCCGCGAAAAGCGACCTGAATTTATTATACAAAATGCGGTTAAGGGTATGTTACCCAAGAACAAACTTGCTAGCCAAATGCTAAAAAAGCTTAAAGTTTACAGAGGCTCAGAGCACCCTCATGATGCCCAGCAACCTTCCCCGCTTCTTTCCTAAATCAACCACATTTTATACCATGAGTGATACATCAAACACCAAAGAATTTTTCGCAACCGGACGCAGAAAGACTAGCACTGCCCGAGTACGAATTAAAGAAGGGACTGGCATCTTTACCATCAACAAACGTGAGCTTACTGATTACTGCAAAACCGAGCAGCAAAAGAAAATGGCAATTGGCCCGCTTGCAACCGTAGACATGGCAAAAGCAGTCGATGTATCCGTTAATGTTAATGGAGGAGGAGGAACCGGCCAAGCAGGTGCTATCCGCCACGGTCTTTCCCGTGCTTTAGAAAAAATGGATGGCGAGCTTAGATCTCCGCTCAAAAAAGCAGGACATCTCCGACGTGACCCACGAAAAATCGAAAGGAAAAAAACCGGACAACCGGGGGCACGAAAAAGGTTCCAATTCTCGAAAAGATAATCTTTCTAAAAATAATCTTTATTCAAAACCTCTCGGAACACCAACCGAGGGGTTTGTTTTTTTAAATTACATCGTAAATTTTGACATGAAAGCATGTATTGTAGGCGCATCAGGATACACAGGCAGAGAATTGGTATCCCTTCTTCTTGATCATCCTCACATCGAACTCGCTGCGATTACATCCAGGGCTCTTGCGGGTAAAAGTTTACAGTCTCAGCTACCCCACCTAAGAAACAAAGGATCGGCACTTGCCTTCTCAAATCCGAGTATTGAAAGCTTATGCAAGCAGGATGATATCAATTTATTTTTCCTCGCTTTACCACACGGGACATCAGCTACTTTTGCTAAACCGTTGGTAGAATCTGGAAAAAAAGTTATTGATTTGTCGGCAGATTTCCGCCTTGGCTCATCCGAAATCTATGAAGAGTTTTATGGCGGACTCCACCCTGCGCCTGATCTATTAGTCAGTGCTCAATATGCGCTACCCGAACTCTATTCATTATCCTGGAAAAATTCATCTCTATTAGCAGCACCTGGGTGCTACCCAACTAGCATCATTCTTCCCCTTGCCCCGCTCCTAAAGGAAAATTTAATAGAACCTGAAGATATCGTAGTTAATTCCATGAGCGGAATAAGCGGAGCAGGTAGAACCCCATCTGAAAACTTACTATTTTGCGAACGGAACGAAAATGCTTGTGCATATGGTTTACCTAAGCATCGACATTTATCTGAAATCGAAGAACAACTCAGTTTCTTCAACGGAGATCCTGTTGCCTTGTCTTTCCACCCTCATCTCGCTCCAATTAATCGTGGAATTTGCACGACCATCTCTGCTAAATCGACTGACAGCTCATCCTTAGCGAAAATAGTAGATTGTTGGCATGCCTACTACAAAGACCGCCCATTTGTTAAAATTCTGGATCATGGTATTTTCCCTGAAGTCAAGCACGTGGTCGGGACAAACGGTATTGACATCGCTGCCCATATCGATTCGAGAACAAAAAGAATCACAATTTGCTCAACCGAAGACAACTTGATTAAAGGAGCAGGAGGTCAAGCTATCCAGGCAATGAATATTTGCCAGGGATATAACGAAAGTGCAGGATTAAAATGAAGTTCTACGAAAACGGGGATGGTCTAACTGAACCACGTGGTTTTTTCTGTTCTGGGATACATTGTGATATTAAGGGCAAAAGAGATGGCAATCTCGATCTAGGAATCATTTATTCATCTAAACCTTGCCATGCAGCTGCGGTGTTCACAACCAATGACATTAAAGCGGCTCCAGTGCTCTACTCCCAAAGTTTGATCCTAGACCCGAAAGCAACATTTCATGCAATTGTTGCGAATAGTGGAAATGCCAATGCCTGCACAGGTAATCAAGGCAAGTTAGATACAATAAAAATGGGGAAAGAAACCGCCCGGCACCTCAAGGCTCAACCCCATGAAGTTTTTGTGTGCTCTACCGGCAGAATTGGAGTAACACTGCCGATGAGCAAAATTACTGCCGGGATTCGGGATGCATGCGAAGATGTTATGGAAGGATTTGATGGTGCCAAAGCTTTTCAGCAAGCAATCCTTACTTCAGATACATGTACCAAATCATGCTCGGCTACCATCACCACACGATATGGAGAAATTTGTATTGGTGGAGTGGTTAAGGGGGCAGGTATGATTGAACCCAACATGGCCACAATGCTTGCCTTCCTGACGACGGATGCTGGGGCAAGTAACGCATACCTGCAAAAGGTTCTTCAAAAGGCGGTGGATAAGTCCTTTAACCGCATTACCATTGACGGAGACATGAGTACGAATGACTCGGTTATCATGCTTGCAAATGGAAATACAGGGATTGAAGTTTCATCCGAGGATGAAAGCCTGGATCAAGCATTTCAGAAAGCTGTGGAAGTTGTTTGTCAATGCCTCGCCAAAAAGTGTGTTACAGACGGTGAAAAGGTAACTAAATTTGTCAGTATTCAAATTCAGGGAGCCAAATCAAATAAAGATGCAGAAAAAGTTGGTCGCTGTATCGCTAATTCGCTTCTTGTAAAAAGCTCATGGTATGGATCCGATCCAAATTGGGGAAGAATCGTAGACGCAGCAGGTTATGCCAAGGTAGGACTTGAATTTGAAAAAATTGATATGTTTTACAATGAAGTTCCTGCCCTCCAGAAGGGGGAACCGATTGAAAGAAATAAATCTCAATGGAAGGCCATTGCCTCTCAGCGGGCTTTCACGATCAAACTGGACCTTAATCAAGGATCAGGGGAGTCTGAGATATGGGGCAATGACTTGAGTGAGGAGTATGTTAATTTTAATAAGAGTGAATAATTAGCCCCATGATTGAATACGAAGAAAGTCAGCATAAAGCCAGTATTCTCATGGAAGCCCTCCCCTATGTTCAGCGTTTCCGCGGGTCAGTTTTTGTGGTAAAATATGGAGGGAGTTTTATGGATTCACCAGACCCAGAAGTGAGAGCACAGGTTGCCCAAGATCTGGTATTTCTCCATTTTGTGGGAATTAAAGTGGTCTTGGTTCACGGCGGTGGAAAAGCAGTGACTAAAGAACTAGAAAACCGAGGGCTCAAAGCTCAATTCATTGATGGTCTTCGGGTAACCGATGACCAAACCATAGAAGTAGTTGACGACATTTTAAATGGTCAAGTAAACAAAGAAGTTGCCGGCTTTGTAAGCTCGTTTGACTGCGGTGTCCAACGCCTTGCAGGCAAAGACATAATTACTTGCGAAAAACTGCAACAAGAGCCAGACCTCGGTCATGTCGGCTCAATCCAAAAAGTAAACACTGCTCCAATCTTGAGGGCTCTCGAATCTGGGATGATGCCCATTATTTCTTCAACTGGTTCAAATGCTACCGGACAATGCTTTAATGTGAACGCCGATACAGTTGCCGCTGAAATTGCTATCGCCTTGGATGCGAGAAGATTGGTTTATCTCTCAGATGTCCCGGGGCTTTTAAGTGATCCGCAAGACCCTACGAGCTTGCTCTCCAGCCTAGCCATTAATCAAGTGGATCAACTCAAAAAAGAGGGGGTAATTGCCCACGGAATGTTACCGAAAGTAAATAGTGCGGCTAAGGCCCTGGCTTCCGCTGTAAATAGAGTACATTTTATAGATGGCAGGCTTCCACACAGTATACTGCTCGAAATCTTTACTGATGAGGGAATAGGAACTGAAATCATTCATAGTACCTTGAAATGATTTCTCTTGAACATGGTAAATTTCTAGTGGGTAATTATGCCCCTCCTGCAATTGAAATTGCTCACGGTAAAGGAACAAAGCTTTGGGATTCGGATGGGAAGGAATATTTAGACTTCACATCGGGCATTGCGGTTACAAATCTTGGGCATGGTCACCCTCAATGGACCCAGGCCGTAACCAAGCAAATGACGCAACTGGTTCATTGCTCAAACTTATTTTCGATCCCTGAGCAAGTCAGATTGGCCAAGCGTTTAGTGGAAAAAATTGGCCCGGGGAAAGTGCTCTTTTGCAATAGTGGTGCCGAAGCCAACGAGGCTTTGCTCAAATTAGCCCGCTATGTAGGAAACAAGGGAAGCAAAACAAATAGAAATAAAGTGGTGGTTGCCGAAAATGGCTTTCATGGTCGTACATTAGGTGCCCTTTCCGCCACCCAGTCACCAAAGTATCGAAACGGGTTTGAGCCCTTACTTGAACCCTTTACCTTCGCGGCCCTCAATGATTTTGACGCATTTTCCCAGGCAATTGATGACGACACCATCGCGGTGCTCATTGAGTCAATTCAAGGAGAAGGTGGAATATATGAGGCTGAAGATACCTTCCTTCAAAAAATCTCTGCTCTCTGTTCGCAAAAAGGTGTCCTTCTTCTGCTCGATGAAGTGCAGGCAGGTATTGGAAGAACGGGGCATTTCCTTGGCTATCAGAAAGCAGAAATAACCCCTAATGCTGTAGCCATGGCCAAAGGGTTAGGTGGAGGCTTCCCCATAGGTGCCATTTGGATTGACGAAAGCTATTGCGATACATTTGGCCCAGGTAGCCACGGTACAACCTTTGGAGGATCCCCCCTTGCCTGCTCAGCAGCGAATGCCGTGCTTGATGTTTTGGAAAAAGAAGACCTCATCCACGCGGCTAAGAAACAAGGTGAATACTTCAAGGGTCAACTTGAACAAAGACATAAAGCTTTTCCTTCCCTTTTTATCGAAGTCAGAGGACGGGGCCTTATGCTTGCGCTTGCCTGCCACCAAGACCCTGGACCTATGATTAAAGAACTTCGCGAGCTTGGACTATTGGTAGTTGGTGCTGGGGGTAATGCCATACGCTTCCTTCCACCATTAACGGTTTCGAAAGAGGAAATAAATCATGCCCTCGCTCTCTTCGACCAAGTTTTATCATCCCACCACATTAGCTCAGATTAAAATGAAGCACTTTCTTCAAGAAAATGATTTCTCTCCAGAGGAAATCAAAGAAGTTTTCACCCAAGCTTTTGATTACAAAGCAAACCGAAAGCAAAGACCCACAAATGATTTAAGCGGGCAAACATGGGGGATGCTTTTTCATAAAAAAAGCACCCGAACCCGTGTCTCCTTTGAAGTAGGAATCAATGAACTCGGCGGAAGTTCGCTTACACTAGATCAAGCATCGACTCAGATCGGGCGTGGCGAAAGCATCGCAGACACCATGCAAGTCCTCTCTCGGTTTTTAGATGGCTTAATTATCCGTACCCATGGCCATGAGCTCATTGAGGAATTTGCGAGCTACAGTACAATTCCGGTAGTTAATGCCTTAACTGATTTTCTTCATCCCTGCCAAATCTTTGCGGACTGCATGACTATTCTAGAAACCTCTTGCAGGTCACAAAACCCATTCACCGAACTGCAAGGAAAGAAAGTAACCTTTTTTGGTGATACTCAGTGTAATATGGCAAATTCTTGGATTTTAGCAGGGTCATTATTTGGCCTTCAAGTTTGCTTATCTGGACCACAAGAATTTGCCCCTTCTGAAGAAATCAAAGCTTATTTGGCCAAGCACAACCTGGAAAGCACATGGGAGCACCAGCCAGACCGAGAAATAGCGGCACAGGGCTCAGATTACCTGTACACTGATGTTTGGGTAAGTATGGGTTGCGAAGAAGAAGAAAAGCAAAGAAAACAGATCATGGCACCCTATCAGGTAAACGAGGAACTCTTGAGCCTGGCAAAGCCTGAAGCCCTCTTCATGCATTGCATGCCAACTCATCCGGGGGAAGAAGTGGCAGAAGCTGTTCTCTCCTCTCCCCAATCTATTATTTTTGACCAAGCTGAAAATCGTCTTCATATGCAAAAGGCTATTCTTCAACAATTAAATCAACACTAATTCTTACTCGTACAAAATCCTAGCATGAAAATAATACTCGCTTATTCCGGAGGCCTTGACACTTCTGTACTCGTTCATTGGTACGCCCAATCAAAAAATATTGAAGTCATTACTTATTGTGGCGATGTTGGGCAGGAAGAAGAACTTGACGGATTGGAAGAAAAAGCACTCTCCACCGGTGCTTCTGCTCATCGAACCCTAAACTTGGTCGATGAATTTGCCAGCGATTTCATTTACCCCATGGTCCGAGGTAATGCAATTTATGAATCTCAGTATCTGCTTGGGACATCAATCGCTCGCCCCTTAATCGCAAAGGCGCAAGTAGAGATAGCACGAGAATTTGGAGCAACTGCCGTAGCCCATGGTGCCACGGGCAAAGGAAATGACCAATGCAGGTTCGAGCTTACCTTCTCCGCCTTGGCCCCAGACCTGGAAATACTAGCACCGTGGAGGGATGCTGAATTCCGAAAGACTTTCCCCGGTCGTCAGCAAATGATTGAATACTGTAAGCAGCATAGCATTGATGTGGAAGCAAGCGCATCCAAGCCCTACTCGATGGATCGTAATTTATGGCACATTTCGTATGAAGCCGGAATCCTCGAAGATCCCTGGTTTGACCCTACGACTCCAGATAACCGGGAGATGTATAAATTAACCGTGGATCCCGAACTTGCCCCGGATACCCCCCAGTATATTGAGCTAGAATTTGAAAAAGGTAATTGTATCGCAATCGACGGCGACCGTTACACTCCTTCCGCTATCATAAAAGAACTAAATAGAATCGCAGGGAAACACGGCATTGGCAGGGTAGACCTTGTAGAGAACCGCTTTGTTGGAATGAAAAGCCGTGGCGTTTACGAAACTCCGGGGGGCACGATCCTCATCCATGCCCACCGGCAACTTGAGACCCTGACCATGGATCGAGACTTGATGCACCTACGTGACTCGCTGATTCCTCGCTATGCCGAACTTATTTATTACGGATTTTGGTACGCACCTGAGAGAGAGGCCCTGCAGGCACTGATTGATGAAAGCCAAAAAACGGTTAGTGGTATTGTCCGCTTAAAACTTTACAAAGGAAACATTACCACCGTTGGGCGTAAATCAGATCAATCTCTGTACGACATGGAGATTGCATCCATGGATGATGACGAAAGTGACTACAAGCCTGAAGACGCTGGTGGATTTATCCGGCTCAATGGGCTACGACTCAAAGAGCGGGCAAGGAAGCAAGGATTCAAAGCATAAAACGCCATGCGGTTGCTGGTAATAGACAACTATGACTCCTTCACCTACAATGTAGTTCAATATTTTGGTGAACTCGGAGCAGAAGTTGAAGTTATCCGCAATGATGACATGCCCGCGACCTCATTGGACTTCTCACAATTTGATGCCTTGGTCATTTCACCTGGCCCCTGTGATCCTAGCAAAGCAGGCATAAGCCTCCAGGCTATAGATAAGGCTAAGGGCCTTTTACCAATTCTTGGAATATGCCTGGGACACCAATGCATTGGGGAATATTTTGGCGGTAAAGTCGTCCGAGCCGATCGCCTCATGCATGGTAAAACATCCCCGATGGAACATGATGGAGAAGATTTATTTGCCGATATGCAAAAATCTTTTCTCGCGACCCGTTATCACTCTTTAGTGCTTGCGCCACAAGGTTTGCCTGAGGTCCTAAAAATAACGGCGCAGACCCAGGAAGGAGAGATTATGGGCATTAAGCACAAAGAACTTCCGATATGGGGTGTCCAATTTCATCCCGAGTCACTTGCAACAGAAAATGGAATTATGATCTTGAAGAATTTCCTAAAACTCTGCTAGAACAAATATGTGGTGTTTATGGAATCTAATATAGCTTATGCTTTGTCCTAAGTGTTCTTCAGACGAACTTAAAGTTCTCGAGACTCGAGCAGGTAAAGTAGCTTCAACGCGAAGAAGGCGTGAGTGCTTATCCTGCAATCATCGATTCTCGACGATTGAAGAAGTTCTCCGTGAAGACCTCGTTGTGGTGAAACGAGATGGTAGAAGAGAGAGCTTCGATCGAACCAAGTTGGCGATGGGACTGAGAAAATCCATCGCCAAGCGCCCCATCGATGCGGAGCAAATCAATGGCTTGTTATCTGAAACGCTGCGAAGGATTGAAAATGAGTTCGATAGCGAAGTACCTAGCCGTGTGATTGCTGAAGCCATCATGCAAAGATTACGCAAAGTGGATGGAATTGCGTGGTTACGCTATGCTAGCTTTTACGAAGACTTTCGGGACTTATCCCGATTTGCGGTGGAAATTGTTAACCTTGGTGGCGGGGGAAAGGGTGTCAAAGGCGGTAACTAAAAGAGACGACTATACCAGACTTCAAAATTTGAACGCTCTCTTTTCTGTAATTGGGAGTGCTTCAACTCGTGAAGAAACTCTTCAACTGCAAAGGACACTGACCTTTATGCGGGAAAATGATGGGCGGGCTGAAATGTCGTTAAAATCGTTTGATCATTGCATCGAACATGTGGTCCGTTTTCATTTTCCTAATGACCGAAACTTGAACTTTACGCATTGGAATGCGAAAAGACATTCCATAGACCCTCTTTGGGTAAGAGCTTCTATTTTAGAATTCGTTCAATCTTTTAAAGGAGCCATGAAAGGAATGCTTTTAGTTTCTGGATTGCGGGAGTCATTAAAAGCTGGAAAGCGATGGACCCCGAAAAAAGAAAAGTCCTACCTTGACCTGCGTTGCTTCATTGAACAATTAGTCATGAAGTATGGACGTGAAGATCAAGATCTTTCGGTGCTATTTTTCTAAAATAGTATAAAGCCTATTCTGGTGAATTCTCTGGGTAGCTTCCAAGAATTCTATAAAAGGAGCAGTTTGCCTCTAACTCACTCAACGCCATTTTTATTTCTTCTTCTTCCGCATGCCCAATAAAATCGATAAAGAAGTAGTAATCCCAAGACTTTTTGCGGCTCGGTCGAGATTCAATCTTACAGAGGTTAATATCTCGTGATGAAAAGGGGCTCAACGCAGACTGCAAAGCCCCGACCTGATCCGTTAAGGTAACCACCAAACTGGTGCGGTACTTTACATTTTGGGAATGAGAAATGGAATTGCGGGCTACGACCAAGAAACGGGTCACATTATTTTTCTTATCCTGGATACCCTGTTCAAGCATAGGTACACCATGAATACGACCTGCTAATTCTCCTGCAATCGCTGCAACTCCATTCCCTATTTTACAATTTTTGACGCCTTCTGCTGTACTCGTAACCGGAATCAGAGACACATGGGGGAAGTTCCTCCTTATCCATTCACCGCATTGAGCTAAAGCTTGATCTTTAGACTGGATTTCTTTGATCTCAGTAAACTTGTCTTGGCTAAACAAGCAATGCTCAACCTGTAAGTATACTTGGGCAATAATTGAAAGCTCAGATTCCACCAATAAGTCCAAGGAACGGTTGACCGCACCTTCGGTTGAATTTTCGATGGGAACAACACCATAGTCACATTCTCCTGACTCAACCGCATTAAAAACATCCGGGATATCAGAAAGTGGCCGATATTCTAAAGTAGAACCAAAATTTTTAACCGCTGCTTGGTGTGTGTAAGTTGCCTCCGGCCCGAGATAACCAATTACCATTTCTTTTTCTAAAGCGATAGAAGCAGAAATCACTTCTCGGTAAATGGTCTTCAGCGAATCTTCTCGCATGGGACCTTCACTTAGATTTTTGATCTTGGCAAAGACTTGCTCCTCTCTTGCAGGGTCATAGGGCTCAACCCCCATGGAGTTTTTGATCTTTCCAATTTCTGCGGCAGTGCGCACACGATGATTGAGCAAGCAAACAACTTGCGTATCAATCTTATCGATTTCGTCGCGTAAAGACTCTAAGGTTTGATTTTTCAAAAAAAGAAGATTGCGAATCAATCCAATAAAGATTGTGTTCGCAAGTCTTTATACAAACAGAAAACATCCATCACTAAAAGTAATTAATAAAAATCATGAGCAGTTGTAACCGAAATTTCTCCTCCATTGTGGTCGATGGTAATGATCGAGCCCCGAATCGCTCTATGCTTCGTGCTGTAGGATTTGATGATGAGGATTTTGAAAAACCTCAAATTGCAGTTTGTTCAGCCTGGAGTATGGTGACGCCCTGTAACTCTCATCTTGACGAACTTGGAAAAGCTTCGGTGGAGGGAGTAGACCAAGCTGGAGGAAAAGCGGTACCATTTGGAACAATTACGGTTTCAGATGGAATTAGTATGGGAACTCCTGGCATGCGCTACTCGCTGGTATCACGAGAAGTGATTGCCGATTCCATTGAAACTGTAGTCGGTGCGGAAGGAATGGATGGTCTTGTTGCTATTGGAGGCTGTGATAAAAATATGCCAGCCTGTGTAATGGCCCTTGCGAGAATGAACCGTCCTGGCATTTTTGTGTATGGTGGTACTATCCTTCCTGGCATCCATAAAGAAAAAAACCTAGATATTGTTTCGGTCTTTGAAGCCGTTGGATCCCATGCTTCCGGAAAAATGGACCAGGATGAGCTAACCGAGATAGAAAAGAAAGCGATTCCAGGCCCTGGTTCTTGTGGTGGGATGTATACCGCCAATACCATGTCTTCCGCAATTGAAGCTTTAGGCATGAGTCTACCTGACAGTTCGGCACAACTTGCGGTTTCAGATGAAAAGAAAATCGATGCCCGGGATGCTGGTGCAGCTGTAGTAAATTTAATCGAAAAAAATATTAAACCTAGAGATATCATGACTCGGGAAGCATTTGAAAATGCCATCACTGTAGTCATTACTCTTGGAGGATCCACCAACGCCGTGCTTCATCTAATCGCCATGGCTCATACCGCGGATGTCCCTCTAAGCTTGGACGATTTCACTGAAATAGGAAAGCGGGTTCCCGTTTTGTGTGACCTCAAACCAAGTGGCAAATACAACATGTCTCACTTTGTTCGAATTGGGGGGCTCAGCCCCTTACTTAAAACCCTTTTAGAAGAAGGCCTACTGCATGGTAACTGCATGACAGTGACAGGGAAAACTCTAGCAGAAAATGTAAAAGATGCATCCCCATATGCCCCCTACCCTACAGGACAAGATTTGGTACGCCCCTTCAATGATCCTATTAAGCCAGACAGTCACCTTCGCATTCTTTATGGTAATCTTGCAGCCGATGGTGCCGTGGCGAAAATAACAGGCAAAGAAGGATTAAAGTTTTCGGGCAAGGCAATCGTTTACGAATCGGAGGAAGCCTCTCTTCGGGGCATTTTAGACGGGGAAGTGCAAGCTGGACATGTAATTGTCATCCGTAATGAAGGACCAGTTGGTGGCCCAGGCATGAGGGAGATGCTCTCCCCTACCTCCGCTATAATGGGAAAAGGACTGGGAAAAGAAGTCGCTCTCATAACAGACGGTCGCTTTTCTGGAGGAAGTCATGGTTTTGTCGTCGGCCATGTTACTCCGGAAGCGGCTGTAGGTGGCCTCATTGGATTAATTGAAAAAGATGACCAAATAACCATTGATGCAGAGAATAATGAGCTCGTTCTTAACATCCCTGACGATGAAATTAAGAAAAGAAAAGCAGCCTGGAAGCAGCCGAAACCTAAGGAAAGTCGAGGGGTCTTGGCCAAATATGCCAAGCTTGTAAGCTCCGCTTCCCTTGGTGCCATAACTGACGGATTTTAAACATTATGAAAAAAGAATTGTACCTCTCTCATAAATCTGCCGACTTTTGGGCTGATTTCTCCTTTGTCGACTTTGATGATGAATACCTAGGATCCATGATGGATCCTATGGCTCACGCACTTAGGGCCATGCAGGAATTAGAAAATGGCTCGATTGCTAACCCCGATGAGAAGCGCATGGTTGGCCATTATTGGCTACGAAACCCTAGCTTGGCACCCCAACCAGAACTGAGTAAAGCCATTGAAGAAACCCTTGAAAAAGTTAAAGGAATCACCAACTCCGTTCACTCGGGGGAACTTTGCGTAGAGGCTGGTGCCTTCACCCACCTCTTAGTTATTGGAATTGGAGGCTCTGCTCTAGGCCCACAATTTGTTGGTAAGGCACTTGGTTCTCCCTTGGATGACAAGCTCAAGATTCATTTTTTTGACAATACAGACCCCGACGGAATCGACTTAACCTTGCAGGAAATTGGCACCGCCCTATCTACCACCCTCGTTCTCGTTATATCTAAGTCTGGAGGCACACCAGAAACCCGTAACGGGATGCTAGAAGCCGAAAATGCTTTTCGCTCTAAGGGGTTGGATTTTGCCAAGCATGCAATCGCAATCACAGGAGATGGCAGCAAACTCCACAACTACGCCCAAGAAAACAATTGGTTAGATTTTCTGCCTATGTGGGATTGGGTTGGTGGAAGAACCAGTGAAACTGCAGCGGTGGGGCTTCTACCTGCCGCACTTCAAGGAATCAATATCGATACTTTCCTGCAGGGAGCCCGGGAAATGGATGCATTGACACGTGAACCCGACCCCCGAAAGAATCCAGCTGCCATGTTAGCACTTTCTTGGCATTTCCTAACCGAAGGAAAAGGATCGAAAGATATGGTAATTCTTCCCTACAAAGATCGCTTAGATCTTTTTGCAAAATATCTCCAACAACTGATCATGGAATCACTTGGAAAAGAAAAAGATACGGAAGGAGAAATTGTCCACCAAGGTATTTCTGTTTATGGAAATAAAGGGTCCACGGACCAACATGCATATGTTCAACAGTTACGGGAAGGCGTTCCTAATTTTTTTGCCACTTTTGTTGAAGTTCTTCGGCATCGAAGCAAGCCCTCGATCACGGTGGATTCCGATGGTATGAATTCGGGGGATTACTTGCACGGCTTTTTTCTTGGTACCCGCGATGCTCTTTATGAAAAAGATCGTAAATCCATCACTCTTACCATTCTCGAAATTACACCAGCTGCAATAGGTAGGCTCATTGCCCTATTTGAAAGAGCAGTTGGTCTATATGCCTCTCTTGTAAAAATTAACGCCTATCACCAGCCTGGTGTTGAAGCGGGGAAAAAAGCTGCTGTATCTATTCTCGCTGTCCGCCAAGCAGTGGAAGCGTTTTTACTGGCTCACCCCCAGAAAGCTCATACGGCAACCGAAATAGCCTCGAGCATAGGAAAAGCAGAAAAAGTAAATTGGGTCTTTAAGATATTGGAAAGCTTAGCGGTTAATCGATCGGGTGAATTTGTAAGAATCAATGGCCCCGATGCGCTCAACGACCAATTTCGGAAAAAGTAAAGATTACAATGGAAGCGGAGAAAAAGGATCTTCACTGGGTGTAGTTTTAACCGGAGCAATGGGAGCATCTTCCATTGGTTCCTGCACCGGTGCAAAGGGGTCCGTTTCATCAAAGGCTGGAGGTTCCTGCACTGGTGCAAAAGGATCCGCTTTATCAAAGACGGAAGGTTCCTCCTCCACACTAAAATTATCTTCATCTGGCTCAGTACTATCCTCAGATAATACAGCACTGTCAATTTCACCCTTGGTTACGGCTTCTGCTACGCCCCCACCTTCAATCTGCGAAAAAGGAGTTAATTGGGTGGATGGCTCGGGATCCAATTCTTGCATTTTTACATCCCGGACCCACCAGTCCCGGTAAACTAAATTTTCTTTTTCATTATACTCCAAAATGGAACCCCACCGGGCACCCTTGTACTTGGGTATAACGATTCTCCTCTCAGGGTCATATTGATGCCTTGCTAACCATGCTCTTTCTACGGAAGCAGGAGGCCTCCTCAATTGGGTTTCTCTTGGGTGCTTTTTACTAAATTTTTCCGATGGGGAGCAGCTAGACAAGAGTACAGCAACAAGTAAAGAAGTCGTGCCGAATAATAAGGTTCGTGTATAATTCATACAAAAAGTTACTTTACACTAGATAGCAGACGTAATTTGTTTGATGACATGCTGAAGCATTCGATCTTCCCA
>JAQWWZ010000053.1 GCA_029254745.1 Opitutales bacterium
CACCCAAATAGCGCAAAACAACAGACTGCTTATTCCATAAACTAGTAGTAGAATTAGGATAATCTTGGACCGCTTCCCATCGCCAAAAAACCATGGCTCGCTCATCCCAGAGCAGTTCAGCTTCTTCGATTTCATCTGCTACACGGCGTTGGGTCCAATCGGGGAGCAAACCTCCCATTGTTGGATCATCGAATTGATCGGTCGTTAGTTTATCCTTTTTACTTGCAGGCAATAAACCGGCGAGATCAACTTGACCGGCAAACAAACGACTCAAATCAATCCGATCTCCACCCTCTTCAAAGGAGAAAGGTCCTGCAAAAGAACTTTCCAATTCGAGCAAGGCTTCACGAAAATCCGCTTCCTCCTCAAGATCATCCAATGATAAAGTAAACATCCGATCATCCAGTCCCAAACGATTGTAATCTGTAAGATAGGGAGACGCTACTTGATACAAATCAACTGCCATTTGGAAAAAGACTTTTGCTTTTGCCAATTGTGTGGCACTGCGAATCCCTGCAAAATTCAAATTATGTGCCCGGATTTGCTCCACAGTCATATCACCTGAATCGTCGAGTCCTTCCATATGCCCAGCATTCATATTCCAGTCATAACCAGACTGGAGAGATGCCAAACCTGCTACTAAGTTAGTCAATGTGCGAAGGACTAAGACATCTGCATAATCAACCGTAACCGTGCCCTCTGAACCGGTGATATTAGGTTGCAAAATTATAACACTAGGCGAGGTAATATTCGCAAAATATTGGTCAACTTCTTCCAAGTCTGGAATGATTGAATTTTGAAATAATTCCGCTACCTCACCTACTTGAAAAGATGTTTGGAGATCCGCATCATAATTCTCGAGAACAGATAAATCGCTCAGGACAAAATTGCGTATCGCAGGATCAACTCCCACCGATACTGCAAATTCCTTAAGTCCGGTTGCTTCCGTACTTTCTATGATATCAAAAAGTTTGTAAATCCCTCGTAGTAAATTTGCCTCCGCATCGCTTGGTGTTGAGGTAAGGATCTGCTGAATTCTTGATGTTTCACTATCAAGATTTTTAAAAGATGCAGGATATTGCGGTTCAAACTCAACAGTGTCGGTATACCACCACCAACCAAGCTCATTTCTTGTTTCTTGAATTTGCGTGGAAAAACTTGTGATTGCTCCTGTAATATTAGGGTCGCTAAGATCAAGATAGTTTACAGAAAGATACAAACTGGTTAAATCCGGATGAATTCCCAAAAAAGATAGGTTCGTCAAATTATTATGCTCAAGGTCCAAGGTCACTAACTTATTCATTACTGAGATTCCAGAAATTTTGGATTCCGTACTCCGATTAATCGCGAGATCTTGAAGTTGATCACTTAATTCCCAAATTGGAGAAAAATCATCGATATTGGATGCATCCCAAATATGAAGAGTTTGAAGGTTGGGAAACCACTGTAAATCTACTAAAGATGATATTTTTTCATCATCACTATCAAAGCTTAAGTAGTAAACATTATAGAAGTCTTCTTCCAGAAACTCGTAATTTTCACCCGTATAATTAGGAACCCAAATCCAACCCCATGCAACTTTTTCTCTTATTAATTTCTCGAATTTAGAATCAGTAAAATTAATTCCTGCTTCTAATAAAAAAGAAAAGTTTAAAAAAATAAATAAAAGCTTACAAAAGATTATTTTTTTATGGTAGTTGGTTTTCATAGAATTTTTACAGAATAGATTTATGAGTTCGGGAAGGGTAAAATGATAGGATTGAGGTCGTCCCTTCCAAGCGTGACAATTAAAGCATTTAATCGAATATCATAAGCGATCAAAACTTTATCAAATTGTTGTGTCTTCTGTGCTTTAGAACAAACAACTTTATCCCATAAACACAATTCACCAGATGACTTGAACTTTCCATTAGTGGCGTCAAAATTAAGCATCGCACCACCTTGATCAATTAAAGCTAAATGGATGGGTTCTATCGATGCATACCTAATCGCTTTTTTCATCATCAATTGATCCCACATCAATAATAGTTGCTTTGGCGGAGCATGGCGTAGATCTAACCGAATATGTAAATGCTCAAGTTTTAAAAAGGAAATCCCAAACTTTAAAAAACCTAATTTCGGCCGTGATGAAGATGCTGTCCTGTAAAGAATCGAAAGATATGGTAAACCTGATTGATCCGAATAGAATGTAGATTCAAAGTCCTCAACTCCCTTAACTGTTTTAAGGCTAGATTTAGCAACTAAAAGAGCAGGGATACAAATTAGATATACTAAAAAAAGGCTACATAATTGCACAAACCTCTTTTACGAAAGAAGATGATTTGATACAAGCAAAATTATACCTTAACCAATAAAACTAAACGGCATTTTCGCCTAAAAAGAAATCATTTCCTTTATTATCGGTTATAATGAAAGCGGGAAAATTTTCTACTTCAATCTTTCGGATCGCCTCCATCCCCAATTCTTCAAATTCAAGTGTTTCCATACTTTTAATACAATTTTGAGCCAATCTTGCAGCTGAACCGCCAATACTACCAAGATAAAAACCTCCATGTTTTTTGCACGCCTGAGCTACCATCTTGGAACGGTTACCCTTGGCAAGCATAACCATAGAACCGCCGGCTTCTTGAAATTTATTTACAAATGCATCCATACGCCCTGCAGTAGTTGGCCCAAAAGAGCCAGATGCATACCCTTCGGGTGTTTTGGCAGGGCCTGCATAATAAACCGGAAATTGCTTAAAGTAATCAGGTAATTCCTGACCCGCATTTAACCTCTCCCGCAGGCGGGAATGTGCAAGGTCACGAGCCACGATTAATGGTCCGTTTAGTGACAATCGAGTCTTCACGGGGTACTTGTCCAATTCAGATAAAACTGCATCCATACCCTTACTCAGGTCAATCTCAACTACATCTCCTGCTTCATCATCGTTAATATCGGGAAGAAACCTGCTTGGATTTATCTCTAATTGCTCAAGAAATACGCCATCTTTCGATATTTTCCCAAGAGCTTGTCGATCTGCTGAACAGCTAACACCAATACCAATAGGAAGGCTAGCACCGTGCCTTGGTAAGCGAATAACTCGAACATCTAGACAAAAATATTTACCTCCAAATTGAGCACCGATTCCTCGTTTTTGGGTAAGTTTTAAAATTTTCGATTCTAAATCGAGGCACCTAATGGCGTGCCCTCTTTCATTTCCAACAGTTGGCAAGTCATCAAGATATCTCGCACTTGCAAGTTTCACTGTTTTTAAGTTTGCTTCCGCAGAAGTTCCGCCAATAACGATCGCCAAATGATAAGGTGGGCAGGCTGCAGTCCCAAGTGCTGCAATACGCTCATCCAAGTATTCCAGTAAAAGTTCCTCTTTTAACAAAGATGGGGTACCTTGATGTAAAAAAGTTTTATTGGCGGAGCCCCCGCCCTTTGCCATGAAAAGAAAATGGAATTCATCCCCACCAGTTTGGTACAAATCTATTTGAGCAGGTAAATTAGTCCGGGTATTTTTTTCTTCAAACATGCCAATCGGTGCAAGTTGAGAAAATCTCAAATTGTCAGAATTGTATGTAGATTCGATTCCGCATGAAAGAGCGTCTTCATCACTTCCATCTGTCCACACAAGTCGTCCTTTTTTTGCAACAACAATAGCTGTACCAGTATCTTGACACATTGGTAAGATACCTTCGGCAGCAATTTGGGAATTACGAAGTAAATCTAAAGCAACAAACCGATCGTTGGCAGACGCCTCATTATCATTAAGAATTTCGTTGAGTTGCTTCAAGTGATTACTTCTAAGGTAATGCGAAATGTCATGGAATGCTTCTTTGGCTAATAGTTGAAGAGCTTGCCCATCAACTTTTAGTATTTTTTCGCCTTCAAACGAAGAATGTGTAATGAACTGATCACAGTACTCTAATTTCTTCCAAGCAATTTTTTTACTAGTTGTTAGAGGAAATATATTTTGGTGATTATGTTCAGTCATTGTGCAAAAGATTTATGTAATCAGAAAAAATAAAAATATTACTGATTGCCTGATTGATTAATTAAAAGTGTAGAATTAATATCAGTAACAGATAAACTTGGAATAATTTGATCGTCAGTTCTAGTGTGAACTGGTCTTTTTTCTACTCTTAGAGAAATTTTTAATTCTTTATTATCTCTTCGTACTAAAAAATCTAAGAGATTATCAGGTCGTGCAAAAAAAGCAGTATTTGCAAGATCTCCTTGATTGGTAACAGGATGTTCATCGATCTGGGTTATGATATCACCAACCATAAGGTTTGATCTGGAAGCAGGTGAACCTTTAAAAATCCCCTCAATTATTATATCAAAACCATTAACTTTATTCAATTTCTTTGAAGTTGTGATACCAAACCAACCATAATTTACGGCACCAGAAAAAAGCAAATCATCTCGAATTCTCTGACAAGCTTTAGCAGGCAGAACAAAAGATGAACGCAAATCCGGAAGAGCGGCATGACAAATCCCTAAAAACCTTCCGTTCAAGTCAAAAACAGGAGCACCTACTTCTCCAGGACCTAAATCAAGACTTCCTCTAATCATTTTTGTTGGAAACAATTTTTTTCCGAAAGAAAACTCTTCACTTTGAAACAAACCGTAGGTGGGGCCGACCTGAAATTCTAGTGCACAGGTAAGAGCGACCATAAACGAACCTTGTTTGTTTCCATGAAAAGAATCATTTAGTGAAACAAAGGTAAAATCATTTGGTTTACTGGTAATTTTTAGAAGTGAGAGGTTACAAAGCGGATCACTACCTATTTTGTCTGCCAAATAAAAAGCATTGTTGTATTCTACCCAAATTCGATCTGGTTGGAGAAGTAAGCCTGTTGTAAGAATATGACCATCTTTACTTATAAAGAAACCACTTCCCATTTTGAGTAGTCTTTTAGACTTATTACCAGAAATAACTTCACGGGTGGCTTTAACCCTTACTATAGAAGTCTGATATTTTTTAAAAACTACTTCAATTCTCGATTCTAGATCAAGGGAGTTTAGCTGTTTATCTTGAGACTCGGAAAAAGCGAAACTGGCAAAACCTACAAAAAAAAACCAGATTAAGTAATATATGTAAAAACTAAAATGTGTACTGGGAGAGCAAGTCATCTTGGTGGTGATCAAAATTACTCAAATACTGAATTTCAAATGAATTTTCATGGCTAAGTTCTAAATTTGTTTCTGCGTATGAAGATTTGTCATTAAGACTGAGAAATACGACAGAAGTGGTATTTGTATAGTCGTGATCTAATGATTCAAGATCTTGAATAATTTTAAAATCTTGTGATGAGCCTTTTTCCTGTAAATTTGCTGTAATTGATGTATCAGCAATTGATATTGTGGGAGAAGACAATGATGGAGTGTCGGAATAAAAAGATAATGAATAGAACAAAGCCAAAGCCAAAACTGGAAGAAAAACAAAAGATGGTTTAATAAATCTTTGTGGGAAAGATGGTTCAGAAAGAGATGCTAACGCTTTACCTTTAACACGATCCTGTAAAACATTCCAAAAATCATCGCTCGGCAGATCGTATTTCTTAGATTGTAGCAATGCTTCTAATGAAGGTTTAGACTGATTTGTATTCATGAACTAATTTTTAATGTAATCTCCAAGAAGAGATTGGAGTTGGAGTTTTGCATAGTGCAGACGAGACCGTACTGTACCTTCGGTACATTTCATGATTGTAGCAATTTCTTTGTGACTAAGACCATCAATTTCAAACAATACAACTATTGTTCTATGTTTATCTGACAACTCAGATAAGGCTTCGTTCAATTTTTCATGTAATTCATTGAGTAATGTACTTTTAACAGAAGACTTTTCAGGTGTAGCTAGGTTGGAAATCTCTTTATGGTGAGATTCACCGTTAATTAATTGATCGAAACTGAAAAACTTACGTGCCTTCTTTTTCTTGAGATGAGTGAGTGCCATGTTGACACCTATTCGATAAATCCAAGTGAAAAATGAAGACTTTCTTTTGAATTTGGAAAGTGAACGAAAGGCTTTGACGAAGGTTTCCTGCGTTAAGTCAGCAGCGTCATTGTGGTTAAAAGTAATGTTGTAAATAACACTATATAATCTCTCTTTATAAAGGGACATGATTTTGTCAAAAGCAGAAAAGTCCCCATCAAGAGCGAGGGTAACTAGATCATAAACCTCATCTGGATGAAGAGAAACCTCAGTTACTACATTATTATCTTTAGCAGCGATCTGCATAAGATGTATTATGAAATAAAAATATTAGTTCGCAAGAAAATTTCTTGTATTAAGCGATTCTAATGCTGAAATTTTAGATGTAAAAAAAGATAGAAAGGATAATAGATTTGTTGCGAGTGATTTGTCGGACAAACTATGAACTAAATTTTGGATTTTACTGAAATTTGAGTGAAATTCATCCTTGCACTTATTTAAAATTAAATACTTTTCAAAAAGATTTACAAATAAATCCTTGTTTGAGGCAACTGTATCATTTTTGAGGATATTCACTAAGAAAAGTTTCTCACTATGTGATACGCTTTCAAGAAGTAGTAGAAGAGGAAGAGTAATTTTTCCGGTGTTAGTATCCGCTCCAGTGGGTTTATCTACAATATCAGGAAAACCAAAAGCATCTACTAAATCATCGAAGATTTGATAACATATTCCAAGTTCTAAACCAAATTCACCTACCAATTCGATATCTTGTTTTGAGTGTCCTGCTAGTTCAGCTCCTAACTGACAAGAGGCTTTAAATAATTCTCCAGTTTTATATTGTAAAAAACAGAAATAATCCTCACGAGGAATTGTGAAGTCACCACGAGAAGAAGTCTGTAGAATTTCCCCTGAGCAAGTCAAACGAGTTGCCTTTGCAACGATCTTGCAAATTTTAGTAGTTGGAAAATCAGTAGCCAGTTCTAGTGCAAAACTGAAAAGGGCATCACCCACTAAAATTGATGTGTGATCACCAGCAAAAGAGTGTAGTGTTGAAGTACCGCGACGAAGATCAGATTCGTCAATAATATCGTCATGAACAAGAGTAGCTACATGGACTAACTCTAGTATCGCCGATGCTTTCAACAAATCAGGTGTAATGCCTGGTTTGTTAGAACCACAACAAAAACAAAGAAGAGGTCTGATCCGCTTGCCGCTTGAAAGAACAACATGACGAGCGAAATCAATTACAGGGCTATCAAGTTGAACAAGAAGTTCAGCTAAGTAGCGTTCAAAGTAAATAAGAAAGTCATTTGTTCCAAAAGAAGAAACAGGAACAGAGTCAAGGTCTATGTTAGTTTGGAGCATCTTACCATAAACCATGAGCATAGTAAGCGATAAGACAAATTTAAACGCCCACTAAAAAGGAAAAAGATTACCAATCTTTCTTTTTGTGACGATTGGCTCGAGTACGTTTGCGTCGTTTATGTTTATTCATTTTAAGACGACGCTTTTTTTTGAGATTACCCATGAGTAATAGTGTATTATATATTAAGTATTAAATGTAAAAGAAAAGACCCGTGCCTTCCAATAGGAAGACACGGGTCGCAAGACTGGCAACAACTTACTCTCACACAGCAGCGTGGCTGCACTACCATCAGCGATTGAGGGCTTAACGAGCGTGTTCGGGATGGAAACGTGTGTTTCCCCTCATCTATGATCACCAGAATGATTTTCGTAAAAACTGCCGAAAAAGCATGATGGTATAAGTTGTCACCGCGGCAGTCCGCGATAACGGAAAAAAATTAGTTTAACGTCTGGGTGAACAAGCGTCGTCCGAATAAAAAACGACAATATGAAATAAATCAAATGTTTCGGATCATTAGTATCAGTAAGCTCAACGCATTACTGCGCTTACACACCTGACCTATCGACCTGGTAGTCTTCCAGGATCCTTCATGGTCCGAAGACCAAAGGAGATCTTATCTTGGGAATAGCTTGGCGCTTAGATGCTTTCAGCGCTTATCTAGTCCGTGCTTAGCTACCCGGCGGTGCCGTTGATACGACAACCGGAACACCAGAGGCACGTCATTCCCGG
>JAQWWZ010000057.1 GCA_029254745.1 Opitutales bacterium
TGGGCCCCCAAGCTTATGGCTCAAAAAGCGCTCGGCACCATCAATAAAAAGTCTGTTTTTTCCGCTATTGATCTCGTGCCTACTCTGCTTAAAATTACCGGAACGAAAATACCCAAAAATGTGAAATTTGACGGAGAGCCCCTGCAAGACATCCTGCTTGGAAATTCCATGGCGTCCCGAAAACAAGATATCTTTTTTCGTCGGCCGCCGGACCGAGACTCATTTTACGGAGTCAATGACCTGCCCGATCTTGCAATCCGTTCAGGAAAATGGAAACTGCTGTGCGAATATGATGGCTCGGATGTTCTTCTGTATGATCTGGTAATGGACCGGGGAGAACAAAAAAATCTTGCCCGGAATCACCCAAAGATAGTGAAGGAACTTACGGAGAAAGTGACTGCCTGGCACAAAACCATGCCGCCGGACAACGGGCCACAAATGAAGTATAAAAACTAAATCACAGAAGAGTGAATCAATCGCGACATGATTTATTCGCCTGCGTCTTGGTTCGGGTTCTGTGCCCTTTTTGCCTCTGCCTTTTTATTTGCTCGGTAAACTATTTTCCTCACTTCACTTTCCACACGATCTCGTCTTTCAACATTCACAATTGACTGTGCCCAAGTGAGGGCGTTTTCAGGATCTTGTCGAGCAACCTCCCGGACAAATGCAGTGATGGGCTCATCCATCAATTCCCCAGATGGAAACTGGTTCAACCACTCCGCAGTGGCCACCGGATCTTGCTTCGCCCATACTCGAACGACTTCCTCCATACTCTCGGATCGCGATTCCCCTTCAGGCATTTTGGATACCCACTCAGAAGCTGCTTCCGGGTTTTGCTTTGCCCACTGTTGGGCCACATCTTCACTCGCCGCTACCTTAATTTCTGACTCATCCATGTTTTCGACCCATTCCACTGCCCGGTTCAAGTCTTCCTTCGCTATTTTTTCTGCGATTTCACCAAAAGCAAAATTCTGTACACTTCCCTCCGGCAAATTATCCGCAAGGTGCAAAGCAACTCCTTCCCCCATCCGCCAAGCCTTGCTCATGACAATTGAAGCAGCACGCCCCCGGACTGATCCATAAGGCAGGCTGGTCATAAGATCTGTGGCTTTAAATAAATTTGATTCAGCCAAGCCATGAATAACACCCACAAAATAAGGATTATTTTTTCCTTCAAAGTTTTCCTCGGCCCACGCAATCGCAGAGTCCGCATCCTCTCGCGCCCACGCGTCTAAAACGGAATTGGATCCCATACGTTTTTCAAAGCCATCCAAATTTTCTACCCACTCCAAAGCAGCTCGGGGATCGGTCTGCCCCCAACTAAAAGTTAACATTCGTAATTCGCTCGACCGCGTCGGGCCTTCGGGCAGTTTTTCATAAATCTCAAGAGCGGTGGCTACACTATCACTTGTGGGGTTTTGTAAGAGCTCAGCAAAGGCCTGCAATCGGGTAACTGGATTAGAAGAACCCATTCTTTCCGGCAATGAGGATCTTGCCATTCGGCCATTTCCATTTCTTTCTCTCTCTGTTGAAAAGTTCAGATCCTGTTGTAGAGTTTCCATGGTGTCTGCGGTGAACACCTTCGGGGAATCAGCATTTTTTATCTTCTCGATACTCTCCTCAGGTAAAAGAGATGGTGGCGCACCCAAGGATACCATTCCATTCATTCCGTGTTCCATACCAAGCCAATAGGCAAAGAGTGCACTCGATATCCAAAATATGATTAAAAATATTTTATTCATTGCTTACCTTTTTATTGCCCAAGGCATAAATCGCGAGACACACCCAGGAAGTTACAAACAAAATTCCTCCCCATGGTGTTACCTTGATCAAAAATATCGGGCCTCCAAGTACCCATCCATAAATACTAAGACAAAAAAGAATGCAAGCTACCACCATCATCCACCCAGATATCAAGATGAGCCATCGCTTACCTCTGTCCTTGCACAAATAACTTAATCCACACAGAGCCAGCCCATGGAACATTTGATAATCCACAGCGTTTCCCCACGCCTTTTCTTTTCTTGGACTGTCTACAAAAATTTCCGCCAAACCATGAGCCCCATAAGCACCAAGTAAAATTGCTAGGGCCACAATCAGGGATCCGATAAACAAAAAAATTAAATCTTTTTTTCTAGTTTTTTTCATACAGGGCAAACGATTTAATAAAGTAGAACACGAAAACCTTGATATATCGATAATTTGAAACAGCAAAAGCAATGCTTGGTTACGATTTCCACAAGGATTTATAAAAAGAATGGTCCTCTCGAATCTAGAGAGTTCATCTATAAATGAAGGCCAAACTTAGCGAGCACTTTTGTCATGATAAAATAAAGAGTTCCCGTTAGTGCGATGCCGGCAGACAGAGAAAGTGGAAAACTGATACCTTTGCGCAACAACCAAGGAAGTAATAAAAACATGGGAAGCGATGGGAGAACATACCAAAAAGTTCCTTCAGCATGGGATGCAATTTTAGAAATTTCTACTTTTTCTCCATACATCCAAATCATGCTCAGTACCGATACTAAAGGTAAGGAAGCGAGCAGGCTGGCAAGCAACGGAAGCTTTTTCGATATCTCCGAAACCAATACAATAATCGCCGCTGAAATTACTAACTTTATTACATACCAAATCATAAGCTTTCCTCTTTTTTTGGAATTGATATTAAATTAATTATGGCAAAATTCTTCACATCCTTCGTTGTTTAATTCCGATATTATTGCAGATATGATTACGAACAAGATAATTTAACCTATCGATGAACCAAGAAAAAATTTTAAGAAATCATATTTACTGACTCAAACATGAAGACTGCCCGTATTTTAATCAGTTAAATAATTGAAACCGCAGGTACTTATTTCCTGAGAAAACACTAATGAACAGATTACCCCAAGAATGGAAAAGAACCCAACTGCAAACCAAGAGTAATCGAGGCAGCAGCTTGGGAGTAGAATAATGATACTCCCCCCCCATACTCCTCCTCAGGGACATACGAAGCCTTTGAGACCGGTTGTAAGCTCATTGCTTATCAACAAAGATGAAGTACTTATTTTACAACGATCACGAGCTGTTGGTAGCTTTCAGGGTTATTGGTCCTGTGTATCAGGTTACTTAGAAAAAGGAGAAGACCCTAAAGAAACTGCATATCGTGAGATCTGGGAGGAAACTCGTAAGGAAGCCTCAAGCATAGAATGTACCCAAGCCGCTGGCCCATTTTACAGCGAAGTACCCGAAGTTATTTTTGAAAGCTATTGGTTTCTTTTCAGAAGCAAAGATCAAAAAATTACATTGGACTGGGAACACGATTCATATCTTTGGGTATCTCCCAAAAATATCAAAGACTATAAAACCGTACCTTGGCTTCAATCCATGATCGATGTTTTTGTGAGCAAAGATAATGTCAAGGGTGACCCGCCGCCTACAGGCAGCGCCACTCTGCAACAGGGGTAAGGGTTTGAGTAAAGAGGGTCATGTCGCCTCGGGGCATGTAGGCGGTTGGTGTCCACCCGCTTGTTAGTGCGTGTAGGCGGTTGGTGTACACCTGCTTGTTAGTCTCAGTCTGGATTGCTTACTGGGATTCCGATGTCTGAAAAAAGTTCTCGGAGTGCCATTAAATTCCAGTTGCCTTCATATCCATGGAGTTCACCAGAATAATTGAAGCAAAGAAAGCTTATTTATCGATATGGTCCACAATCTCCCCCGACTACCCATAAAATATGAAGGCGTGGGGTGGATAGAAGCAATCTGCAACGGGATGAACTTCTGTAACTGCAGCTTCGAGAGTTGTGATCTGTTCGTCGGTAAGTAGAAACCCATCGTGCGGGATTCGTGTGGAGTTCAAGTTACCATCTCGATCAAGAATACAAGCAAACGACTGCTCGTTCTCCCAATTCAATCTGAAAGCCCTTACTTCATTAAATGTAAAATGCCACTTTCCGGGTTTCGATCCTGAGTCTGTTGATCATGAGCTAACCATTAGCACGATGACTCCCAATGTGGCTCGTAGAAAGGTGCTCATAATTAGGACTAACCAGAGCATATAATCCTAGAAATTAACTTACTTGGAAGAGGTAGAATCGGTTGAGACAGTCGGAGACTTAAGTAATCTGAACAGAGGAGAGTCTGTCGTCAAAATCAAGGACATATCTTTGGCCAGAACCTCCCGGTAAGTTTCCAATGTTTTGAGGAAAGCATAAAACTCTACAGATTGTGGATTCTGATCATAAGCTTCTGCATAAATTGCTGAGGCTTTCGCATCTGCTTCCCCGTAGATTTTCTGAACTGACTTATAAGACTCAGACTCAATTTCCTGTAGATCGCGTTCTTTTTTCCCCATTATCTTTGCCGCTTCCCCCGCTCCTTCGGAACGAAATCGGGAAGCAATCTGTTGGCGCTCACTGACCATTCGTTCATAAATCCGGCGGCGTACAGTTTCATTGTAATTAATACGCTTAAAACGGACATCAAGTAATTCGATACCAAACCCAGAAAGCTTTTCCGCAGCTTTTTCAAAGATTTGCTGCTCTACCTTTTCGCGCCCAACTTTTATGGGGTAGAGTGTACCCAGTTGCTCGATTCCCTTGACCAATGCTTGGTCTGTCTTTGCTACACGATCCTTGGTTGTTCTAACGATTTCAATCAGCTCATGCTTCGCAACTGCATTTCGGGTTTCACTGCCAAGAATATCATCCAACCTCGACAAGGCACTTCGCTCATCACGCAAACGCAAAAAGTACTGCATGGGGTCATTGATTCTCCAACGGGCAAAGGTGTCAATAATCAGGTAGGTTTTATCTTTGGTAGACATTTCATTAGAAGGGCCATCCCAAGGAAGGAAACGTTTCTCGATGCGATTAACCTCTTGGATAAATGGAATCTTGAAGTGCAAACCTGCCTCCGTTACTGGCTCACCTACTGGTTTCCCAAACTGGGTAAGAATGACTTGGTCTGTCTCCTCAACAACATAGGAACACATATAAAAGCTGATAACTCCAAAAAGAATTGGAAGTAATAGTAATTGAATCTTCATCGTGCCAATCCTCCTTGTTTCATAGAGTTAAGTTGTAAAAGTGGGAGCACTTGTGATGCGTCCTCATCAATAATAATTTTTTCACCCATTTGAGGAATGACTTCCTTTAGCGTTTCTAAATACAGACGGGTCCGGGTGACACTTGGGGCTTTCATAAATTCTTTAAAACGGGAATTAAAACGGGAAACATCACCCAATGCTTCATTTACTCTTTTCAAGGCATATCCTTCGGCTGCTTGGATTTTCTGATCGGCAACACCACGGGATCGAGGAATCTCTTTATTGTATTCGCCATTGGCTTCATTAATCATGCGCTCACGCTCCTGCTGGGCCTGGTTTACCTCGTTAAAGGAGGCCTGTACCGGAGGCGGAGGATTCACATTCTGTAACTGAATTTGGTCTATACCAAGTCCAAGTTCATATTTTTTCACCAATGTCTCCAATCGATCACGAGCTTCCTCTTCAATCTCTTGCCTTCCGATGGTGATGACCTCATCTACGGTTCGATCGCCCACGACAGTGCGCATGACCGACTCAGAAACATACCTAAGAGTACCCTCCGGATCCAAGACATTAAAAAGGTAAAGGCGAGGATCATTAATGCGATATTGTACGATCCACTCCACTTCAGCCGCATTTAAATCTCCCGTCATCATACTTTTTTCGCGATCCCGAGTCCGGCGCTCGGTGTACTGATTGGGGTTGGTTGCCCCGATGCTGCCAAAGCCATATTCCTGCTTCAGCTGCCTGCGAACAGGAAGGACATAAACCTCATCAACCCCGAAAGGCATTTTAAAACGAAGTCCTGGCTCCACCGTCTTTAAATATTTACCGAACCTCAGAACCACTCCCTGTGATTCCGCCTGCACAGTGTAGAAAGATGTCGCAATTCCTGCCAACGCGGCAACCGCTACGATCACCCAAATAACCAATCCATTCCGGATGAAGTCAGGGATGTTAATTTCTATTTCTTTACTCATGATTTTCTTGTATAACTTTTTTTGGAAACTGTGGAAAGGATTGGTATTTACTTAACTTCATACTTCCTGCGAAGGGAAGTCTTTATTTCCTTTGCGGTGTAAACGAAATTATTTTCAGATTTTGCTTTGAGCATCCGAATGGTTTTGGAGACGAATGGAACATCGTCCATAAATCGGTCACGAGCTGGGTAGTGCTGATCAAACGGATATGTAGAACCGTGGCCTTCAAGAGAACTTCCTGATTCTGAGTCCACTACTTCAAAATAAGAAAACCCTGCCTCCAAACACACTTCCGCACATCGGAGGAGGCAAAGTTCTCCGGTTGCTGGGTGATAGCCACCCTTAAAAGTAACCCTCAGTAAACCCTCACCTAAATTGGTGTCCTCGTAGTAAGATGGACCATATAAAGTACCCACCCCACAACTTGAGACTCCCCAGAGCCCGCAGATGAGAAAAAGGTATTTTAAAAAAGCCACATGTAATAGGTTAGTCTTTTCTTAAAATGGAGCAAATCTTTGCAGTTATGAACCCGAACGCTTTGCATCGCGCTTGCGCTCATTAAAATCAAGAATTCTTTTTCTCAGACGAATACTTTTTGGGGTAACCTCAACCAACTCATCGGGTGCAATGTATTCAATTGCACGTTCCAATGAAAATTTAATAGCCGGCGTTAGTGCTTCAGTCTTATCGCTTCCTGAAGCCCGGTGATTGGTAACATGCTTTGCTTTCGTCGGATTAACAGGTAAATCATCAGTCCTCGGGTTTTCACCGACAATCATTCCCTCATACACCTCTTCTCCAGGGCCCACAAATAACTTGCCTCGGGTTTCAATGTTTCGGAGGGAATAAGTCATCGATTCACCTTTCTCCATGGATACCAAGGTTCCGGATCGGCGCGTACGAATATCACCAGAGTCCGGGCGGTATTCTTTAAATAAATGAGACATTATGCCTTCACCACTTGTCAAGTTTAGCAACTCAAACTCAAAACCAATCAATCCACGGGTTGGGATAGTTGCCTGTAATTGGGTTCTACCACGGTTCGCAGTGATAGACTCCACCACCCCTTTTCGGTTCGCAAGCGATTGCATACAACCTCCGACTGCATCGTCCTGCACTTCTAGGTAAAGGATTTCGAAAGGCTCGTGGGAGCGGCCGTCGATTTCCTTTTTTATAACCGTGGGCCTGCTTACTAAAATCTCAAATCCCTCCCGCCTCATTTCCTCAACTACAACCGCAACCTGCATGGCCCCACGGGCATTGACTATAAACTCCGTGGAATCGCCCGTGTCTTCAAACTTAATCGATATGTTGGTTCGGGCCTCTCGAATCAAACGGTCTCGAATCTCTCGCGAAGTCACACGATCCCCTTCTCTTCCAGCCATGGGGCCATCGTTCACTGAAAAGGTCATCATCACCGTGGGAGGATCAATTTCAAGGAAAGGTAAGGTTTCAGAATCTTCCTTACTCGCAAGGGTTTCCCCAATGTCCAATTCCTCAAAGCCAGCAATGCCCACAATGTTACCGGCTATTCCTTCTGCTGCATCATTGGTAGCTAAGGCAGAATATTCAAATACTTTGGATACTTTCCCACGAATTGGCTTTTTATCATCTAGCAAACGCCAAATGGGGTCACCTATTTTAACACGACCAGATAACACTTTCCCAATGCCTATTCGGCCTACATAATCAGACCAGTCCACATTGGAAACAAGCATGCGAAACTCGTCTGAATCTTCGACTTTTGGAGGAGGTACGGATTTTACAATTGCTTCAAAAAGCGGTTGCATGTCCATATTTTCATCGTCCAGAGATGCACGGGCAAAGCCCTCTTTAGCACTTCCGTATAAAAACGGGGCGTCAAATTGTTCTTCCTTGGCTTCCAGTTCTAAAAAGAGTTCCAACACATTATCCTGCATTTCTTCAGGTCGAGCATTAGGGCGGTCAATTTTATTGATAAAAACAACAGGGTTCAGTCCGGCAGCTAGAGCTTTTTGTAAAACAAACCGTGTCTGTGCCTGAGGCCCTTCATAGGCATCGACCACAAGCATAACACCATCCACCATCTTCATTACCCGCTCAACTTCACCCCCGAAATCGGCGTGCCCAGGAGTATCTACAATATTGATCAAATACTCGCCCCATTGAACGGAAGTGTTTTTTGCTTTAATCGTAATCCCTCTCTCTTTCTCTTGCGCCATGGAGTCCATTGCCCGCTCGGCAAGTACTTGGTTCTCGCGAAATGAACCTGAATGCCGAAGCAATTGGTCCACAAGAGTGGTCTTGCCATGATCAACATGGGCGATGATGGCTAAGTTTCGGATACGGTCTGGAGTGAGTTCGTTCATTGGATAAAACCTATCAAAGTATCGACTCTCGGCATTTCTTACAAGACTTGCTTTTGAATTATTTTTTCAAGAAAAGATCTATCACCTAAAATATCTCACTTCCCTACCCATCTTACTGTAAATTCTGAAAAAAGGGATACTTTCAGATAAGAGTACTAAAAGGTCTCTTTAAAATTAAATGGTAATCACAACCTAATCTGCCTACTATATAAATTTATGTCTCGGTATATAATTCCAAACACCGACCTTCCATGCCATTGAGTACAACATTTTAAAAACCAGGATCCTACAAACTGCTAAAAATTAAAGATGAATCATCACCCCTTCCTTCAAACAAAATCTGCCCCCAACTGGGACGAACTGACCCCCGACTGCATTCGAACGGATCTCACCATCGCCCTTGAATCAGCCGAAAATCAACTGGAGAAAATCCGTAAACTATCTCCCGAGGAAACAACTTTCGACAACACCATAAAGGCGGTGGAAAGATCAACCTTAGAGCTTAATCAAGCGTGGGGGTTAGTGGTACATTTGGACAGTGTCTGCAACTCCCCCGAATTACGCGAAGCTCACAATGACATGCTTCCAGCGATCAGTGCATTTTTAGCTAAAATCACATTGGACCCCGAACTTTGGCAAGCAATCAAGAGCTTTAACCAAAAAACGGAATGTAAAAACCTCGAACCTGTAGACCGCAGGCTGCTTGATGAGATTGTGAAAGATTTTGAAGAATCTGGTGCAAATCTTCCCGAGGATAAAAGAAATAGGTTGGAAGAAATTTCAAGCGAACTTGCCAAAGTTACCCAGACTTTCTCTGAACATGTATTGGATGCCACCAACGCATGGTCTATAACCGCAACGGAAGAGAGCGAACTTCAGGGCCTACCTGAAAATGCAAAGGTCGCGGCAAGGCAGACAGCGATTGAGCAGTTAGGCGAAGAAAAAGGGGCAAACTGCTGGGTCTTTACATTGCATGCACCCTCTATGCTACCAGTTCTACAATATGCTGATAACGAAGAGCTAAGAAAGGAAGTATGGTCTGCCAGCGATCGACTCTGTGCTGAAGAACCGTACCAGAATGAACCTTTGATTCGAGAAATTCTAAAGTTGAGACAAGAAAAGGCAGAGATTTTAGGTAAATCTGACTTCGCTGATGTCGCCCTTGCCCGCCGGATGGCAAAAACGGGAGCCAATGCCAATGCATTTGTTGATGAGATCCTGTCCAAGGCCCTGCCCTCTTCACGCGAAGAAAATAAAGAACTCGAAACCTTCAAAGCAAAAAAAACTGCAAGCCCGACAGATCTGATCGAGCCGTGGGAAGTCGGCTATTGGTGCGAAAAATTAAAGAAAGAAAGTTACGATTTTGATGAGGAGGATTTGCGGCCGTTTTTCCCTATCCAGTCGGTGCTTTCCGGTATGTTTGAATTAGCTTCTCAAATCTTTGGCCTGCAAATTATAGAACGATCCACCCACTGCCATGATCAGGTAAATCAAATTAAGGGGGATAGAAAAGAACCAGTTTCGGTCTGGCACCCTGATGTTCGCTATTACGATTTGTTTGATCAGGATGAAAACAAATTACTTGGATCTTTTTACGCTGACTGGCACCCCCGTTCCAGCAAACGGGGTGGAGCATGGATGAATTTCCTCCGGACCGCGGAAAAAGAGGACGAAACACACTTGGGGCTCATTTGCGGCAACCTGACCGCTCCAACCCCTGACACTCCAGCCTTACTCACCCATTATGAAGTCCAAACAGTGTTCCATGAATTCGGGCATTTGCTTCATCACTTGTGTGGAAAAGTCAAACACCCAAGTTTAAATGGTGTCAATGTTGCCTGGGATTTCGTAGAACTTCCATCCCAAATCATGGAAAACTGGTGCTGGCAAAGAGAAAGCCTCGATCTTTTCGCACGGCATCATGAGACTGGAGATATCATTCCTGACAAACTCTTTGATAAAATGATTCGAGCACGAAATTTCTTTGAAGGGAATGCAACTATCCGGCAAATGGCTTTCTCTAAGCTCGATCTCTTTCTCCATCGAGAATGGTCAAAATCATTGAAGGGAGGGCTCGAAGAAGTCTTACAAAAAGAGCTTGGAGAGTTCTTACCTAAAAGAAAATCATCCCCCCGAACCATTGCCCTACGCTTCAGTCACCTTTTCAGCAGCCCGATTGGCTATGCCGCAGCTTATTACTCTTATAAATGGGCCGAGGTGCTTGACGCTGATGCTTTCACTCGTTTCCAATCTAAAGGTGTAATGAACCCGGATACAGGCAGGGACTTCCGGGACCAAATTTTAAGCAAAGGAAATGCACAATCCCCAGACCAGCTTTACAGAAATTTTATGGGGCGAGAACCTAAGGTGGACGCATTACTGCAGAGGTCTGGTTTAGCCTAAATTTCTACTCACTGATTGGCTAATTTTTCTTATGTCTACAAAACCTCAAGTCCTTGCCTGGATAACCTGCGATTCGGTCTATGTAGACCCAGCCACTGGAAAACATACCCTCCTTGGTATCTTTTCCAACCTTAGAGCTAAAGAATTCCCCGTCGTGCACCCGCGTATGATTTGGTTTTTATCTTTTTCTGATTTAACCAAAGGAAAGCATCACCTTAAGATCTCAATCGGTATCCCGATGTCAGAAGAGGAACCAAGAAAAATTATCGAAAAAGATTTTGAATCACCTGGTCCTCAGCACCGAATCAACCTTATTAATGATATTCAAAGGTTAAAATTTGAAGAGCCTGGAAATTATTCAATTCTGATCGAAATCGATAATCAAGTTCTCCTCGCCAGTACCTTTCCAATTACCATACACAATCAGTAAGGTAAGGGTAATCATATTTTGCTTTATTCCCTTAGACTCAGGATTTTGCGGATCATGAAAGCTCAGATTAATTAGCCTGCTCCTTTCATGGCAAAGGTCGATGGTTGAAAAATTGAGTTTTACAAGGGAATTAGAGGGCGATGTATCTTGAACCGCTGCATCGGATACGATAAGTATCTGTTTATGGCAGATCGCATTCAATCCGATAGTCCCGAATCCTCACCTCTCCTGGTTGTGGGTTCGGTTGCATTTGACAACGTCATCACTCCATACGGTGAGAAAGAACATATTCTTGGAGGCGCGGCCTCATACTGTTCCTTTGCGGCCAGTTATTATGCTGCAGTCCGCATGGTCGGTGTTATTGGCAATGACTTTGGAGAAGAATACCTGGATCGGCTCCGTTCTCGAGGGATTGATTTAGAAGGCGTACAAAAAGATGAGACTGGCCCCACTTTCTTCTGGAAAGGCAAGTATCATGAAAATTTCAATCGGCGAGATACCCTTGATATCCAACTCAATGTCTTTGAGAAGTTTCGACCCGATTTACCAAACTCATACAAAGATTCAAAGTTTGTTTTACTTGGAAATATTCACCCTGCCCTCCAAATGCATGTACTCGACCAATTGGAGAGGTCACCTTTTGTATTGGCTGATACCATAGATTTGTGGATTGAGATTGAAAGAAATGCTCTCCTCGAGCTTATAAAAAAAGTAAACCTTTTTGTAATTAACGATACAGAGGCCGAAGAACTAACCGAAGAAAATAACATCATTTTAGCCGGAAACAAATTGCGGAAAATGGGACCGGAAACTGTTATCATCAAAAAGGGGGAACATGGAGCCATTCTTTTTCATGAGGATGGCATGTTTGCTCTCCCCGCTTACCCGGTCACAGAGTTGCGAGATCCTACCGGGGCAGGTGATTCCTTTGCTGGTGCCCTGATCGGTCGTCTTGCCTCCCGAAATCGTACTGATTTCAATGCGATCAAAGAAGCCATGATTTATGCTACATGTACCGCAAGCCTTACTGTTGAAGCGTTTGGTTGCGACCGGTTAGAATCTGCAGGCATAAACGCAATCAAAGAAAGATCAGAAAAATTACTGCAACTCATCTCTCTTGATTGATTGCTGGAAAGCAGAAGTTTCTCTCATTACCTTTCCATCCTGCAAGTAAGGAAAGCAGCTTAGCTTTTCTTAAATCCTAAGTGCAGGGCGACGATGGAAAAAGTATAAGCTTTGCACTCAACACTGGAAAAGCCAGCGTCTTCTAACTCTTTCACCAAACCCGCCCGATCAGGAAACTCAGAAATGCTTGAACCCAAATAAAGGTAAGCATCTCGATCACCTGTCACCCACCTGGCGAGCCACGGCAAAACTCCTTTTAAGTAGAGATAATAGAAAGGGCGAAACCAAAAATAAGGTTGGCTAAACTCCAAAACAATAATTCTGCCGCCAGGCTTCAACACCCGGCGCATTTCAGAAAGACCAAGGCCCCGGTCTGCCAAGTTTCTCAAACCGAATGCGATCGTAATTAAATCAAAAGACTCATCTTCAAACTCCAGATTCAAGCAATCACCCACAACAAATTGATTCCCTTCGACGGGCAACGCTTGCTTGTCTCTTTTCTTTCGGGCACGGGCAAGCATAGGCTCACAAAAATCCGCACCTGTAATACAAACATCTTTAGCTAAGCCATGCCGAAGAGCGAAGGCTACATCCCCACTGCCTGTGGCGAGATCAAGAATATCCTCGTGGGCTCCCTGGCGAGCAAGATTAACCAGCTTTTGGCGCCACAGGAAATCGATTCCACCCGAGAGCAGATGGTTTGCAAGGTCATAGCGGGGAGCAACGCTTGTAAATGTTGCTCGAACTGCGTCAGGATCGGGACTACTCACTCGGGATTTTTCTTTTGCCCAAAACTTTCAACCACCCATTGAGAAAGTTCTTTATCGGGATCATCAATGACTTTTTTATCAATAATAAACTCCTTCCTCCCTGTCCTTTGCGATATAATACCAAGCCCATGCTCAAAGTCGGAAAATTTCTTTTCACAAATGGCACGAACAGAGCGGTTGCTTGACATGGCTTCCTTGACTACAGCGACTCTTGCGGGCTTTCGAAATTTCAGATCGTATCCATAATCTCTTTTAAATGAGGCGATAAATCGATCCACGTCCTCCAGCATCGAATCATCTAACTGCTCCCGATTATCCTCCAATAATGCGGCCAAACTAGTTTGCGGATCCTTGATTAATTTATCATCAACGGTAAAAGATCGTATGGGAGTGGATGGAAGCTCGAATTTAAAATCGCGGAAGGTTTTTTCCAAAATAGTCACAAGACCACGAGCTCCTGTTTTTTCGTTTGCGGCCAATTCCGCAATTTCTTTAATCGCATCGGGAGAGATTTCAAAGGTAATATCATACCCATCAAAGTCGTCATGATATTGCTCCAGGACATTTCCTTCTGAGGACCGAAGAATTTCCGCCAGATCAGTACTGGTAAGCTCGTCACAGGAAACACGGACCGGAAGCCTACCCACAAATTCGGGCTCGAAGCCATAGTTTATAAAATCCCGGGTTTCCGCGTTAGAAAGAAAACTTGAAACAGGTCGTTCGGCTAGGTCGCCTTCTTCCGAAGAGCCAAAACCAATACGATTTAGATCAAGTCGTTTCTTAACATCTTCGGCAAGTTGATCGAAGGCGCCGCTCACGATAAAAAGAATGTTTTTGGTGGAAATACTACTTTTCTGGGCTTTTCCACCTTTTTGCATTTCCATAAATGCTTTCATCTGCCCCATCATGTCCTGCGGTGATTGCAGATTCACCTCCGTTTCTTCCATTAATTTCAACAAATTAATTTGTACCCCACGACCAGACACATCACGACCAGAACGGGACGCTTCCGATGCTATTTTATCAATTTCATCAATGTATATTATACCATACTGTGCCAATTCCACATCCCCATCAGCTGCTTTCACGAGATCACGAACTAAATCATCCACATCGTAACCAACATACCCAGTTTCTGAAAACTTAGTGGCATCTGCCTTCACAAATGGAACCCCGATAAGTTTTGCCACATTTCGCATCAAGAAAGTCTTACCCACTCCCGTTGGTCCCAAGAGCAAAACATTGGGTTTCACATACTCTGCCTGGTCTGCTTTGGCGTCCGCAAGACAACGACGGACATGATTGTAGTGATCACAAACAGCAACAGAAAGTACTCTTTTTGCTTGTTCTTGCTTTATTACAAAGCGGTCCAAATAATCCCGAATCTCTTTGGGCCTACGATCAAAACCCCGGATAGAATCTAACTTTTCATCCCGCGACAAATCTTTATCCTGGGGCTCGGGAGGGCTGCCTCCTCCTGTTCCACCATCATCCACATCTTTGGACTGATCCTTCATAGATTGCATAAACGGAGCAAACGCGACCTGCACATTCTTGTTACTCATTAAGTCACGAAGCTGCTTTTGCATTTCTTCCAGAGGGTTATCATCTTCTTTTTTCGGCATTTTGAAATAAATTAAAATTGACAGGTCATTGATGTATGGGAATTTATGAAAATACTACTATTGTAATCCTAAGACAATGCTCTTTCAAACAGTTTCCCCAATATGTCCAAAAACCTGACCAAAAGAGAAATCGTACAAAAAATTTACGAATCCGCTAATTTCAATCACAAAGATGTCACTTTCATCGTACAGCAAACTCTTGAATGCATACAAGAAGGCTTAGTCAGTGGAAAAAATGTTGAACTTCGCAACTTCGGTGTTTTCGAACTTCAAGTTCGCAAGCAACGCGTGGGTCGCAACCCCAACCAACCAGAAACTGATGTGGTCATTCCCAGGCGTGCTGTGGTCAAATTTAAAGCGGGTAAAGAAATGAAAGTCGGACTTGAGAAAATTGACCTCGACCAGGTCTAATCCTATAAAACCAAATGTTTGAAACCCTTCCCGGCTTTCGGGATTTCCCTCCTGAAGCTTGCTCCCGCCGAAATCACTTATTTCGTGTATTTCGCACCGTGGCTCGAGCTTTTGATTTTAAAGAATATGATGCCCCTGTCCTTGAGCCATTAGATTTATATGTGGAAAAATCTGGTGCTGAAATTGTAGGTCAGTTATTCCACTTCGAAGACAAAGGAAACAGACAGGTTGCCCTGCGCCCGGAGATGACCCCTACCCTTGCACGGATGGTGGCAGCAAGTGCCAACTCCTTACCGAAGCCAATTAAGTGGTTTAATGTAGGGGAGCATTTCCGCTATGAAAGACCACAAAAAGGAAGAGGTCGCTCTTTTTACCAATTTAATGCTGACCTGCTCGGTGAATCTACGACTGCCGCAGATGCTGAATTACTCGCCCTACTCGTCGCAATTTTTGAAACCCTGGGTTTAGGAGTCCAGGACTTTAAAATTAGGTTAAGCGATCGAAACACATGGATATTTTTATTAGAAGAACTTGGGGTTTCCGAAGAAATTAGACCTGCTGTTCTAAATGCCATAGATAAAAGCGAAAGGCGAAAACCAGAACAAACGATTGAATCTCTTGAGCAAACGATGCCAGGAAAGGGAGAATTCTTATGGGATAAGATTCAGGAAATAAAAAAAATTGATTCCCTTGATGCTCTCATTGGACGATTAAAATCAGGAAATCAAAAGGCGGATAAAATCATCCAAGATTGGCAAAATATCACCGACCTTCTTAAGGCCCACGGCGCTTATGCATATATCACCATAGACCTTTCCATTGTGCGCGGCCTTGCCTATTACACCGGATTTGTCTACGAGGCCTTTGAAGCATCCGGTAAGGGCCGTGCCCTGGCTGGAGGTGGCCGGTACGACCATTTATTAAAAAAGCTATCAGGGAATGTTGATATGCCAGCATGTGGATTTGCTATTGGAGATATGACTTTAAGCGATTGCCTAGAATCAAAGGGGCTACTTCCCAAATATGTGATGACTCCAGATCTTTACCTTATTGCAGGTTTAAATGAGCAAAAACATGGAATTTCTTTAGTTTCACAAGCTCGCAAAGGGGGATTTTCCACAGCTTATTCTCTCAAATCTTCTGGTTTTGGGAAACAATTCAAAGATGCGGGTAAATCCGGGGCTCGCTATGCTCTCATTTTAGGCAGCGAAGAGGTCGAGAAACAAAATGTAAAAATCAAAGACCTGCGTAATGCTACAGAAACAACAGTTTCCCAAAAGTCACTTCTTGCAAAGCTTGAAGAATTTGATGCCGAAGGTGGAATCCAACCAGCTTGATTATTGAGTTTTTATAAGACTAATTTGTGATGGAAATACCGGATTACCACAAAGAACAAGTCAAAAATATTCAGTCATCGAAAAAAAAATGGCTGCGCAGGTCATGGATTTCAAGCGCCTTAAAATTCTCCATACCACCCATTCTTTTAGGCGGTTATTCCAGGTATGAGTCAACTTGGTTGGAGATCACTAATACGGTTGTCCGCTTACCATTTCTTCCCCGTCAAAAGAAAATCAAAATTCTTCATGTGTCTGACCTCCACCTGTCCCGGTCCACTCCAATCGACTTCATAGAACACGCATTTTCGGAAGGATTAAAAGAAAAACCACATGCTTGCATGATCACCGGTGATTTTATTACAGATCGCCCGGATGATAAGCAACTCACTGCTTTAACACATTGCCTGACCAAAGTTTCTAAAAAAGTGCAAACCTTTGCATCCCTTGGGAATCATGATGGTGGTTCATGGTCAGCATCCCGTAATGGGTTCTCTTCCACAGAAAAGATAAAAGTTGTTCTCAATGCAGCTAAAGTTCGCATCCTTCACAACGAAAGAGCAAGCACCTACCTTAATGGCCTCCCAGTTACCGTCACTGGTCTTGGAGATATGTGGAACAAAGAATGCCACCCGAGAAAATGTATGACAAAGATTCAGTCTAAACAGGGAAGAAGACCACATCTTAACATTCTGCTTTCTCATAACCCTGACACCAAAAACCTTGTGAATGAATTCGATTGGGCTCTGATGTTGAGCGGTCATACCCATGGTGGTCAGTTCAGGATTCCATTTTCTGGTTATGCCCCACTGGCACCGGTTTCAGATTTGTCTCACACCGAAGGCTTAAAAGATTTTCACGGACGGCCACATTTTATCACCCGCGGAATCGGTAGCCTCTATGGGTTTCGCGTCAATTGCCGACCGGAAGTCAGCCTGCTCGAACTTTCCCGGAGTTAAAGGCTTGCCTGAATGATCACCCTCCTCAACGAGGATGAACCCAAATGGTTCCCCAACCCAATTGAAGCGGACGACGAAGGGCTGGTTGCTGTAAGTGAAAAGCTTGGAACAGATAGATTAATAGAAGCCTATATCCATGGAATTTTTCCATGGATGAAAATGGATTATGCCCCCCACTTTTGGTGCTGGTTTTCTCCCAACCCTCGTATGGTTTTATTTCCAAACAAGTTTAAAACTTCCAAAAGTTTACAACGGGTACTAAAAAACAAGAAATTTGAAATCAGGATTAATCAGGGCTTTACCGAAACCATGAAAGCCTGCGCTCATGCCAAGAGACCAGACCAGGAAGCCACATGGATTGAAAAAGATATGATTGAGGATTATACAAAACTTCATGAGCTTGGAGTTGCCCATTCAGTTGAAGCATTTCTTGATGAAAAAAGAGTGGGAGGGCTTTATGGTCTAGCTTTGGGTCGGGTATTTTGCGGCGAATCGATGTTTCATACTCAAGCGGATGCCTCCAAGGTATGCCTTGCCCACCTCGTAGAGATTGCAAAGGCTCACGGTATATCCTTGATCGACTGCCAAGTACATACACCGCACCTCGAAAGTATGGGAGCGCAAGAAATTGCCAGGTCAGACTACTTAAAACTGCTTCAAGATTCCATAATATCCACAGAATCCGTTGTGGATTGGCCAAATATCTGGCATTCTTCATGATTGCCCCAAGCTTACAGAAATGAGAATATAATATTACTATGACAGAAGGTAACCCAGAACATAAAGACCTCACCCAATTGGGAAAAGGTGGCACCTCACCAAAGCGTGAGTTAGAAACCTTTCCCAATCGAAACCCTGAACGTGATTATGTAGTCGAATTACGCACCAGCGAATTCACCTGCATTTGTCCCAAAACTGGACAACCTGATTTCGCTGAAATTGTTATTCGCTATGTACCTGACCAAAAAATTGTGGAATCGAAGTCATTGAAGCTCTATTTATGGACTTTCCGGGATGAGGGCACCTTTCATGAACATTTTGCGAATGTTTTATTAAACGACCTAGTTAAAGCTTTGGATCCTCGCTGGTGCCGAGTAGAGGTTGATTTCAACGCCAGAGGAGGCATCGGTATTGTCGTATCTGCAGAACACGGTTCTGCTCCGGAAATCGCCTATTCATGAGCGTGCAAAACAATATTCAAGTTGGGTCGCTTCAAGTTTCCAATGATCGACCATTTACCCTATTTGGTGGGATGAATGTACTTGAATCCCGCGAGCTTGCCATGGAAATTGCGGCCGCCTACAAAGAAATTACGGATAAGTTGGGGATTCCTTATGTGTTTAAAGCCTCTTTTGACAAAGCCAATCGATCTTCAATCTCCTCCTTTCGTGGTCCAGGCTTAGAAAGGGGTTGCGAAATTCTTGCAGAGATTAAAGAGACCTATCAGGTACCAGTCATTTCTGATGTCCATGAGCCCCACCAAGCCAAGCCAGCCGCTGAAGTTATTGATGTCCTGCAATTGCCCGCATTTTTATGCAGACAAACTGATTTAGTTGTGGCATTGGCGGAAACAGGCCGTCCAGTAAATGTCAAGAAAGCCCAATTTTTAGCTGCTCACGAAATGGGACATATCATCAAAAAATTCCAAGAAGCAGGAAATCGAAATGTTTTGCTTTGCGAACGAGGCACTTCTTTTGGCTACAATAACTTGGTGGTCGACCCTTTAAACTTCGGGATTATGAAGAGTACTGGTTGCCCTGTGGTTTTTGATGTCACCCACTCTTTACAAATACCGGGTGGCCGAAGTGATTCTGCGGGTGGTCGGCGCCAAGCGGTTTCCGAGCTTATGCTTGCCGGCATGAGTCAGGGAATTGGTGGTCTCTTCCTTGAATCACATCCAGACCCATCAAATGCAAAATGCGATGGCCCCTGTGCTCTGCCCCTGAACAAGCTGGAAGACTTTCTTCGACAGGCAAAAGCAATGGATGACTTAGTCAAAAATCTTGGTCCCCTTGAAGTAGCTTAATTAAGATGAGCAAGGAGGAAAATCCGTGGGATTTGCTGAAAGTATGGTTCCCTGACCTTACCCCAGACGCTTGGTCTAAATTGGAAGAATATATCAACCTCCTTCGGGAATGGAATGCCAAGATAAACTTAGTTTCAAGGAAAGATACAGACCGTCTTGAAACCAAGCACTTGGCTCACTGCTTAACCATAACCAAGTTTCTTAGGCTTATGCCGAAAGCCCGCCTGCTTGATGTAGGCACTGGTGGAGGACTACCCGGTATACCCTTGGCTATTTGCTATCCACAGGCAAAATTCACCTTGCTTGATTCCATCGGAAAAAAAGTAATGGTGGTCGAAGACATGGTAGAAAGACTCGGTCTTACCAATGTGGAAGTAAAGCGAGGTCGTGTGGAAGAGTTACCGAGAAAAAAATCTTATGATTTTATAATTGGCCGAGCAGTCACTGCCTTACCCACATTCTTTGGTTGGGTGCAAAACAAAGTGAGCAAAGGGGCAAAACACTCCCATGCCAATGGAATTTTGTATTTGAAAGGAGGCGACTACAGCGAAGAACTTAAAGCTTCCGGCTTGCATCCTGCAAAGATATGGAATCTCGACGAACTTCTTCCCGAAGCAGAGCTTGGAGAGAAGTTTCTGATCCACTTTAAAATTTAGGGTTTCCAGACTTTAAAAAGAGCCTCCGCGATGTGCGAAGGTGTCTCAGCCACGGAAATACCGGCGTCCAATAAAGCTTCCATTTTTGCTTCGGCTGTACCCTTTCCACCGGAAACAATCGCTCCGGCGTGGCCCATACGACGGCCTGGGGGTGCTGTGCGTCCGGCGATAAAGGCGGCGCATGGTTTGTCAACATTCTCTTTGATAAAAGCTGCTGCCTCTTCTTCCGCAGTACCACCAATTTCACCAATAAGAATAATGGCCTCGGTGTCCGGATCTTCATGAAATAGTTGCACAGCTTCCAAATGGCTCGTCCCATTGATAGGGTCGCCGCCTATACCAATACAGGTAGACTGACCATGACCAGCACTTGTGATCTGCCATACCGCTTCGTAAGTCAATGTACCGGACCGGGAAACAATACCGACCTTTCCTGGCTTATGAATGTAACCAGGCATGATCCCAATTTTACACTCACCAGGAGTAATAATACCGGGACAGTTTGGTCCAATCAAACGGGTATTGGAGGTAGCAAGCCTTGCTTTCACCTCAGCCATATCACGAACAGGGATTCCCTCAGTGATTGCAATCACCAATGGAATTTCTGCATCGACGGCTTCCAGAATAGAGTCTGCCGCAAAGGGAGGTGGGACATAGATCGCTGCAACATTTGCTCCTTCTTTATCCACAGCATCCTGAACGGTATCAAATACAGGAACAGTATCCTGAAATTTTTGCCCTCCTTTACCTGGAGTAACTCCAGCCACGACATTGGTGCCGTACTCCATGCATTGAGTGGTGTGAAAACTTCCCGCACTGCCTGTAATTCCTTGAACTACTAAGCGGGTGTCTTTGTTTACTAAAACGCTCATCTAAAATATTTCCTTTCTTTGGGTTTAGGCTTTCGCGGCCAACTTAACAATTTTCTCAGCTGCCTCTGCAAGGGTATCTGCAGGCTCGAGAGCCAAGCCACTATCTGCGAGGATTTGTTTGCCTTCCGCAACATTTGTACCTTCAAGTCGCACCACTAGAGGAACCTTCATGTCCAACTTACGGGCAGCATTCACAATTCCGGTGGCAATAACATCACACTTCATAATACCTCCAAAAATATTAACGAGGATGGCTTTTACAGTATCATCTGAAACTAATATGCGAAACGCGTTTTCAACCTGTTCTTCATTCGCTCCTCCCCCGACATCGAGGAAATTAGCGGGCGATCCTCCGTAGTGTTTAATAATGTCCATCGTAGCCATCGCTAGCCCGGCACCATTGACCATGCAGGCAACATTACCATCCAAAGCGATATAATTAAGATCAAACTTGGAAGCTTCCACTTCTTTGGGATCCTCTTCGCTTAGATCACGAAGCTCAACCACATCTGGGTGACGAAATAAGGCATTGGCATCAAAATTGACCTTTGCATCCAATGCAAGGACATCGCCAGAAGGAGTGGTGACGAGCGGATTAACTTCGACCTGTGAACAGTCCTTAGTCCAGAAAAAAGTATATAATTTGATGATAAGTTTAACACATTGCTTAAAGGAATCACCACTCAACCCTAACCCAAATGCAATCTGACGGACTTGGTAAGCACGAAGTCCTAGGGCAGGATCTACTAATACTTTAAGGATTTTCTCAGGTGAACTTTCCGCGACTTCCTCAATATCTACCCCACCTTCCGTGGATGCAATGATCACAGGCATCGAGGTGGCACGGTCCATGAGGACGGCTAGGTAATATTCTTTTTCGATATCACAAGCTTCAGTGAAGTAAACAGTTCCGACTTCCTTTCCTTCTTCTCCCGTTTGATTAGTAACTAAAACATTTCCCAGCATGGATTGCGCTTTTTCCTTGGCAACGGCAGCATCAGGCACAACATGAACCCCTCCTTTGAAACCGTTTGTAAAGGTTCCTTTCCCTCGTCCCCCTGCATGTATTTGGGCTTTTACAACAATCGACTCACCCTCAGGTAAAGCCGACAGGGCTTGATCAAATTCTTGCTCGTTCTGGGCGACAGTTCCGTTTGGCACGGCTACACCTGCATCGGCAAAAAGTTCTTTTGCTTGGTATTCGTGGATATTCATGACAGTAAAAAAGGAGTACTCTGACATGGAAACGCAGACGATCAAGACTTTTAAATATTAAAATTTCTGGTAAAGAATTGAGAAAAGAAAGGTTATTTGCGAGAAACGGCTTGCTTGTTCGCTGGCAACATCGTTTGCAAGAAGATGCCCAAATGATCTTGTCACCCCAAAAAGAGAAAACCTGCACATATTCAATCACTGAATGAAATCTGACATTGATAGGATAGCAGAAGGAAACTTAAAGCGCTTTATTTGCTTTCGAATGTTTTTCAATGCCCGCTTTTACTATCCCGTGTATGCTCTTTTATTTTTAGAACATGGACTGTCCTGGGAAGAATTTGGTATTCTCAATGGGATCTGGGCAATCACGATTATTTGCCTTGAAGTACCATCAGGTGCCCTTGCAGATACTGTAGGAAGGAAAAAGCTGATTGTATTTGCAGCCTTCTGCATGCTCGTCGAAATGGGCACTCTATTACTCGCACCGATGAACGGGGGTAGTCTGGTCTTTACCTTGTTTGCCTTGAACCGAATCGTCAGCGGTGTAGCTGAAGCTGCGGTTAGTGGGGCAGATGAAGCTCTTGCTTTTGACTCACTGAAAGATGCAGGCCGGGAGAAAGAATGGGGGCAAGCTCTCGAGAAAGCTCAGCGGTTTACTTCTCTCGCTTTCTTTTTTGCCATGATGACAGGTTCTGCTTTTTACGATGCTTCTTTCATTAACAGTATGCTGCATTGGGGCGGAATCAATTTTGAATTTTCATCTCAAGCCCTAGTGAAAGCACCCATTTTGCTCACCCTCCTCTCATCATTTGTCGTTATTTTTTCCGCGGTAGGTATGAAGGATAATTTAAAAAAACCCGAAGGTTCAACGATGGCAAACATGCGGGTCGCTTTTAATAAAACCGTACTGGCAGTAGGTTGGATTTGGAAATCTGCCCTCCCCTTCGGAATCCTGCTCGCCTGTATGGCACTCGATAATGTAATCCGACAGTTCCTGACCATTGCCAGTGCATACTGGAGCGCCATCGACCTTCCCCTTGCAACGTTTGGCTTAGTCGCTTCTGGGATGTCACTCATGGGATTTTTCATTCCTCGCCTTGCTCGGATACTGGCCGACAGGTTACTGCCCAGCACCAACTTCATTCTCCTCAGTGCTGTTCTCCTCATTGGCTTACTCGGTCTTGCCAAAGCCATTCCAATCTGGGGAATATTTCCAGCAGCATTATTGTACGCAGTCATGCAGTGCATGAATTACTTGGCAAGTCGTTACCTCAATGAAAATGCCCCCTCGGACAAGCGGGCGACAGTCCTGAGTTTTCGTGGACTTTCCACAAATTTAGCTTACGGGGGAGCTTCTCTACTTTACTCCGCTTTGATTGCTTGGATTAAACTAGGCGGCGAACTAGGTGCAACGAAAGGAGATCGGCTCGAAGAATTAGCTTTTCTTGCCTCACTCCAGTGGTTTCCTGCATACTTTGCAGTGACAGTTGTTGCGGTAATTTTACTATTTAGATTTCGTTTCCCGAACCTGAAGAAATAAGGAAAAGAACTGAAACCAGGGATTTCTCCAATTTCCTGCTTTAGCTTTGTGCGATCAAAGCTTGATCGTCTATCGAAAAACCAAACGAATAATTTCCCCCAGCATAAACTGTGGAGAAATCTGTGATATCAAACTGCTCCCATCTGGATAGCCAACGATTCCATTGGTAAAGCTTCGTTATTTCTGCATCCAATTTATTTTTCCTGCAAACATAGTCGAACATGGAAAATGCCTGCTCTAGATCAAGTGCCATAAAGTATTTCACTGACAAACCCACGCAATCAGAAAGACGGAAGTGAATCCGGAATTCTACAAGAGAAGGTTCTAATTTTTTTTTCTTAGGCATTAATAACTAACAATAGATGATAACACGCATTTTATCCATCAAATAATAAATTTTATTGTGTGCAATTTAAAAAAAATCCATTTTAGGATGTCTACTCGGTAATCGAGCTCATTCTTCCGAGTGATAAATATGCAAAATATCAGGGTTTGGTTTCACGCCCTTGGTTACTTTTAAAATAGACTTGGCTTTATGCTCAAATATACCGTCGTACAAAAAAGTTTCCCATGACCAAGATATTGATGTCGTATAGATATAAAACTCTACTCGTTCACTTATAAAAACCTGAAGGTGCAATGGAGGGAGAGACGGGGAATCCGAAGAACTCATATCAACAAAATGTTTTCGATTTGGCGAAAGCACCTTTCCACTTAAGCAAAATAAAACAAGATCCATGACCCTGTCGTTACGATCGAAAAAATAAAGAAAAGAGAGAGAATGTTATTTATCATGGTAGTTTATAAAGTATACTTATATAAATACACTAGATGTGCATTTAGTCAAAATATATTAAAAGTATTTCTACATTTCTAAGAATACACAGAATCAGTTCGTTTCAAAAAACCAAAAAAAGACTTTAGAATTTGCCCGTTTAAGCTTTTTTTGGGAGGGCGAAAAAAGTGATATTGGGAGCTAAAGCAAAAACGAAGATGCCAGACTCAAAAAGGCAAAGAAGCCAACGACATCGGTAATTGTCGTGACAAAAACCCCAGACGCAATCGCCGGATCAACACGAAACTTCTCGAGCAATACAGGCAGGGCCACACCCGCTATTCCAGCAACCACTAGATTAATAATCATCGCCCCTGCAATAATCAGCCCTAAAAGGTAGGAGTTATTTAAGTGATTAAACCAATAAATCGTCACCAAACCTGCGAGCACAGCAAACAAGCAGCCATTTAAAAGCCCGACCACTAATTCCTTCCGGATGGTGCGCAGTGTATTGTAAGGTGTTAGTTCCTTGGTAGCCAACGCTCTCACGGTTATCGTTAAAGTTTGGGTTCCCGCATTCCCCCCCATCGATGCAACAATGGGCATCAAGACAGCCAAAGCCACCATTTCTTCCAGTGTCGCGTCAAACATCCCAATCACGAGGGAGGCAAGGATCGCAGTACCAAGATTGACCAACAACCAGGTAAAACGTTTTGCGGATGACTGAAAGACACCATCATCAACAGTTTCTTCCCCTACCCCACCAAGACGCAGGATATCTTCTTCAAATTCCTCACGTGCCACCTCCATCACATCGTCCACGGTGATCATGCCAATGAGACGTCCACCGGGGTCAACCACACCAGCCGTGGTCAGATCATATTTCTCAAAAAGTAAGGCGACTTCTTCCTGGACCATATTGGCTGGAACAATGACCTGGGTATCATCACAAATCTCACGCATCAGAGTTGGTCGGGGGGAGCGCAAAATACGGGATAGTGAAATCACCCCGCTTGGGTTAATCGCTTCATCGACAACGAAAACATCGAGGAACTCATCAGGTAAATCCTCTTCATCCCGCAAATAGTCAATAGTTTGCCCGACCGTCCAATTAACTCCAACGGAAACAAAATCAGTCTGCATTCTTCGACCGGCTGAGTCTTCTGGGTAAGCTAAACCTGCCTGAATATCTTGCCTTTCATCATCCGGTACTTCACTGAGGATCTCTTCTCTCTCAGTTTCATCCATATCCTCCAGGACTTGTACGGCCTCATCCGAGTCCATCTCGGTTATCACTTCCGCAACTTCTTTCGGGGAAAGGGAATCGGTCACTTCTTTACGCAAGTGGTCCTCCAACTCAAAAAGTAAATCCGGATCAAGTTCAACCTTCACCAAGTCGAGCAATCGTTTCCGTAAGCTTCCAGATATTAAACCAAAAGCATCGGCAAGATCAGAATGGTGAAAGCTTTCCACTTGGGCAAGAACTGCCTTATCACTCCCGTCGTTCAATAAGCGAACCAAGTCCCCAAAGCGATTCGAGATCTCTTCAGAATTCTCGGGATCAATGCGGTGAATTACATCATTACTATCCTTGGCAGCTTGCATGAAAAAGGGATTTAAATAAAAAAGGAACCTTTGTTACAAGGGAGTCTTCACTTTGCCACAGCCAGTAATCATCTGCAATCGAAAAGCCTTATAGAAAAAGGACAAACTAGCTTGATAAGGCTGTATCGATCATTTGAACCTGAGTATTTGCCCGCACCTCCAAGTCCAATTCTGAAGGAGTCTCCAAAGTGTAGCTTTGGTCAGTATGGTTTCGAAATAAGTACAGGGCCTCCGGTAATTCATCGGGTAAAAAATTTCGGGGACGGGGACGGATAATTCCGTCTCTGGCTTTTTTCCCCTCAATTGAATTCCGGGTATCCCGGTGGATCAGCCCCTCTGCCCTTTGTAAAATCCCCTCAGCCCGGGAATTGGTACCTTGCCCGCGAATCAATTCGTATAAATAAATACCGCGTGCATCATAATCTTCATGCAAATTCAGGATCAAGCGAAACCTCATATCCCTCAATCGGTCCTGAATAGCAGAAGTTAACCTGTTTTTATCTCCGCCCCACATGCGATTCAAGTCCTTTCCCTTCTGGCAGTAGCGAGAATTCCCTACCATTCCCCAAGGATTTAGGCAGGGGTATAAAAGAAGAGGCAGCGAGGCAAGCTCGGGGCCCTTCTGCTCAGCCCACCGTAGTAAACCCTCCACTGCACCAACTTCATCTCCATGAATACCGGCGGATATATATACACCATTCTGTCGAAATAAAGCGGGAGATTTAATTTGGTAGACCCAGTAGCCATCCGAGTTAATTACCCTCTCTATTTTCAGCCCTCTTTTTCGACACAATACACGCCACCTTTTCAGGAGCTCAAAATAGTTGTGAGCGTTTACAAAGGGTGAGGAGTTCATATCATAACGAGAAATAATTTACTTACCAATCGATTGCGTAGAGACACAATAAACACTGTTTCTCATATCACACCGTTTAGGAATAGCCAAGCTCCTAGGACCAGTGTGGCCTCGCATTGATTTACCGATGAGGGCTTAGACTCTTGAGTAAGCCCCAATTGTTTCTGCCAACATTTTACTTGGTTCTGGAAATAATCAAGTACCATGTCATCCAAGTCAATGACTACGGCGAAGGCACTTTTATACCCCCCGCTGGATTCTTTTACTCCCCTCGGTGCTTGGCTGTAAACTTGATGACCTAGGTAGTGGTATTTTTTGGAACCTCGAATCGACCGCATATCCTCGGACAACTTCTTTGAGGCCTCTTTAGAGAAAATAAAACATAAGCAACGGACAAGCAAAGTAATCGGTAATAGCAGGGAACAGGCAATCGAATTGAGAAATAAAAATATCAAGCCAGGTTTTAATATGAAGCATTTAGTATCATGGATTAATCGGTAAGAGAGGACTTCTCTTGTACAAACTCAAATAAGACTGAAGCAAACAATGCCAGTTGAGTTTCTGCAAGAATACCCAATCTCATTTGACGGGAATGAAGGTAGGTGCTTTGCTGAGGATGTGAAAATTTTTTATTTCGCTCTTCCCTTTTCCTTCGTTTTTTTTCTGCAAGCTCAACCTGCAAGACTTTCAGAGGAAGCACTCAAGAGGGAGGTAGAATTGGCAGGCGAAGTCAAACTGGCCATGACTTACCTAAAGGGAGAAGGAATCGACCGGGATTATAAAAAAGCAAGCAAATGGCTAAAAAAAGCAGCTCAAAAAGGGCATGCTATCTCCCAGTACAATTTGGGAAAGATGTACGACTCTGGAGCAGGTGGAATCCAAGACTTTTCCCTCGCAGCTACCTGGTATACAGCAGCTGCAAAGCAAGGTGTCATCGCCGCCCAGTTCAACATGGGACGCCTCAATCACGACGGCCATGGGATGGTGCAGGATTTACAAGCAGCGGCTTTGTGGTACACCAAGGCTGCAGAACAAGGGCATGGCATGGCCCGAAATAACCTTGGCTTACTTTATCACACAGGAAAAGGAGTACCCTTGAATTTCTTTCAAGCAATTAAGTTGTACAGCCTAGCCGCAGACCAAGGAATCCCCGAAGCGCAACATAACCTTAGTCTGATTTTCACCTTTGGTAAAGGCATTGAAAAAGATCTAGTAAAAGCGTATGCATGGGCCCTTTCTGCCCGATCCAATGGTGTGGATAACGACAAGTTCATGAAGATGCTGGACAAAGATGTTTCCCCACACCAAATCGCTAAAGCCCAGGTACTTGCCGGCAATATCATTGCCCGAAAAAAAGCCGA
>JAQWWZ010000069.1 GCA_029254745.1 Opitutales bacterium
GTTTTCCGTAGATGACATTCAACCACTTTTTGCAGAAAAAACTATGCTCCGAATCTCCTGAGTAAAACTAATACGCCGTTGAACTATGCTGTGGAGAAAGATTTAATTCCTGAAAATCAGATTAAAATTGATACCCAAAAAGAAAGTAAAAGAGGCAAAACCTTTACAGCTAAAGAATGGATAAACCTAGCTATAACTGTGATTAATAGAAAATTATGTGTTTACTGGTGGGTGTAAAACTGGACTACTCCGTCATGGACTTGTGGGGTGGGGTGAGTCTTTCCGCTAGATAAGAGAATTTTTAATTTTCACCTAGATTCTACAATCTATTTTGGGTGGTAACTTATTTCCTAATTTTTAAAGGAGATAAACTGAATAAATAGAGGTTTCTAAAACTGCCCTCGACAAGTTTCTATTGAAACTTGGGAAATGATCTAAGGTTGTAGAACCAAGATTCAAAATAAAGCCACGCGTAGATTATAAACAAAAGATCAATATCACAAAACATTTGCTATTAATTAGGGCCAAAAAATGCATCAACATTCGCATTAGTGAAAGCGGACATGATACTAGCGTAGAAAACCTTTGGAATTAGTTTAGCAAACTACTAATCTTGGCTTGCAACTATGCGAGCAAGAATAGCTTGTTAACAAACGATGCTAGTGTTTTTACAAGCCCAAGGTGGCATTAAAATCTCCTAATCCCGAAACCCCAGAAAGGGCAGATGCATCGTGTAACTTACTCAACCGAGATTGAAGTTCTGATACAGGGTCTCCCCCAGTAGAAGCGGCGGAAAGGGCTTGAAATGTGGCTGCACTAGACATATCAGGCACGGAATTAGGGTCTTTGAAGTTTGTACCAAGGGCGAATTCCCAGAAGTCACTTACTCCATCTCCGTCCATATCTTTGCGGGCGGAGGTAAGAAATGGATTTGGAGTGCCAAATGCACTTGTGGTATTGTTATCATAATACTGTTCAAATGCACCGCCTGAAGCATCGGTTATGGGTGTAGCATAAAATGCGAAACCATCAAATTGTCTACTTTCGTAGATATAAACCATTCGGGTCGTAATTGCAGATTTGTTTTCCCAACCATCCATGACTCTGTACTCAATGGTAATCGTGGTCATATCAAAGTTGGTTAAATCCGATTTGTCAGAATCTGTAAACTCATAAGCGGAACCATTAACATCTGGTACTTTGCCAGGTGAACCCGTTGCATTAGCATCATCATAGGGAGGGAGGAATGCTGTATTGAACCCAAAATTCCCTTCTAACATCAGTTCCTGCCAGTCATTGACAGTGAAGGCATTTTTTTCGAAAAAACTGTAGATGTGGATTTTACCGGCACCTTCAGAACAGTCATTCATCAGCTGTCTTTGCTCTACTCGAACAATTGCGTGCCCTTCCCCTACCCCATCTCCATCAAGATCAGGATAATTATCCTTGATGTCAAAATATGCATTTTGATCCTCAGCATAAATACCAGGATCTACAAAATTATAGTCAGCAAGTAACATCCGGTGCTCCCCCCCATTAAATCCAGTTGCATTGTATTCAGGATTTTCAGTGGATGAATAAGGGCGGTCAAGAAATGGTGCATTTAAATTATCATTACCAGCAGTTCCAGCAGGGAAACTCTGCCCAGAAAGATAAGTCGTTTGGTTGAGGTTGGAATTTGAGTTGGACTTAAATCTCATAAAATCGTGAATCTCATACTTGCCAATCAAGGTAAGCGTAGGGGCTGTAAAATCTCCCACTTGTAGATACCTCACAACTTTTTCACTTTGATTACCAGATTGATCTTGTACGGAAATCAAAACTTCGTAGCCAGCATTTGCGTTTTTAGTTTCTGGATAAATGGCACCCGGTATGAAAGCCGGAGAAAATTCAACTTTCCATTTTGAATTGTAAGTGGCACTTAGAACATTCCCCAATCCATCAAGATCAAGGGCCCAACTTGCCAAATCAGGTTCTTGAGTAGTTGGAAGGATTACGGAACCGGCATCTCCTGCTCTTCCTAAATACTGATCATAGTCATTGGCATCGGTCGCAGATAGACCCGTCAGGAGGTATGTTGCAATCGACTTACCATCGTTAACATCAGGATTTGATTGAGACAAGAAATCTACCATAAAAGTACTATTAAGCTCATTAATATCAATCGTAGGAGCTAAGGTATCTTTGACAATGAGGTGACGGGTAACAATATCGGACTTGTTAGGCGGAATGGAATCATCAATGGGGATATCGTTAACATAGTATTCTATAGTATACTTCTTATCTAGCTCTGTTGATTTTATAATGGTTGTAATGTCTGACCCAGTAGAGTTTTGGTCACCATTGGATGAAATTACATAAGAAGTGCCATTTTCATCTTTTATTGTTCTGACAATCTTGCTGGATAAAACTCCATCAAGTGCATCAATAGCAGTTAATTCCAAATACAATCCTGTCTCCAAATCAGGTGAATTGGAATGGAAGCGTTTCACACGGTCTCCGTGAAGATCTGTGTATTGATCAGACGATGTCGGTTGGCGGTTCGCTTCGATAACAATAAAGGTATTAACTCCATCGGTTGAAGGAGAAGCGGTAATCAGCGGTTTATCCTGATCAATAATATATACCTGGCGGGCGGCGATCAATTGGTTCGCTTCACCCGTATCCTGTTGGCTTACATAATAATTTATTTTGTAGGATAAAATAATACTGTTGTCAGTTTGTTTATAAACAGGAGTAAGTGTGCCAGAAAAGTTCAAAGGTACACTTGAATCGTTTCTTACATAAATACCGGGGTCTTCAAATACAATATTTCCATCTTGTTTGATAAAAAAAGCACTCATCCTGTATCTGTACCTGCCATTGCCATCTTTTGTTTCCACGATGGGAGTGGGGTGATTTTCAATAAGTATTTCATCTTGCTTAGCCAAGAAGTAGAAGTTCGTATTAGAAGTTAAAGTAAAAGCAATATCGGAGTCAAAATCATCACCAGACCATCCTGGAAGGGTTGATAAAGAATTAAGAATCTCGCCAGGGACCGGATTATCAAAATCTACAATGGGTGTATTCTCTAATTCATCAGGATCGTTGCTAGACGAAAGAGTAAGGCTCGGATTTCTCATGAAGTCGTGAGTGATCAAGGCGATTTGCGGTTTTAAAGTATCAATAACTTCAATTGTCCGAACGATATCGCTTTGTGAATTTGAGTTAGCTAAGTTTCCGTTTTTGTCCTCGGCTGAATACCGAATCTCATAGGAACCAACATCTGTAAATCCGATAGATGAAATCAAATCAAAACTAAGTTCTTCAGCAGTATCAACATTAACGAGTTTGGCGGTAACCGAAACATTGTTGTCATAATTATCAGAGGCAGAGTATCCCGGGTCGTTAAATGGAATACCAGCCTGCTGGTAACTGAAATTCTTCCCCCCCTCTGCTCCGTTAGCCAGGGATATTAGAGGCCCGATACGGTCAACGACCTGTATCTCTCTGATCTTCTGATCTTCATTACCAAAATCATCCTGAACATAATACTTGATCGTCGACCTGAAGTCTTGGTTTGGGTTACCGCTAGGGTCCACGAAGGTTCCGTTGTCGTCATATACAAAAGTAAAATTAACTGTTGAAAAATCGATCGGCCCAATTTGATCTCCTACATATTGATTAGCAGAGACAGAAGGTGTAAAATTCTTTGGTTCTAAACCACCACCAAAACTCTTGAATGCAAAGTACCCAGGCTCTTGAAATTCAGTACCAACATCTAGTATTAATGGATTCTCTCCAGAAAGGGAAATTTCAGGATTATCAAATGGAGAATTCATCAAAATAATCTGTCGCGTGGTTGTCCCTTCATTTCCGGCTTCGTCGACATAGATGTAGGTCATTTGAAATGTTTTATTGAGACTAGCTTGGGTTTTGGCGACTTCCACGATTTCATCTACTGTAGACTCAGTATCTATGAGTTCGCCATCACTGTTGTAAGTCTGCATGGAAAGTGTGATCTTTCCTGATTCCCAATCAATCGGCCCATCTAAATTGTCCAAGGCAAAGGCACCAGGATCTCGAAATAAGCTGGTGGAGTTGTTAACATCAACAAAAAGTGGATCCGCTCCATAAATGGTTAACTCAGGAGGTGTAATATCGAAAACTTCCACATAACGAGTAATCGAGACTGCGTCGTTACCCGAAGGATCAAATATCCCTTGGTAAATGACCTCGTATACACCTGCCACATCCATATTGACCGCACCAAAGGCAGACTCTAACGAACCTGATTCATACCCCAAATTCTGCTCGATTTCGTCTTGGGAATAATAATTGTCTAAAATCGAAATGCCTGGATCCACAAAGGTCGAACCAACAACTCCTTCGATCAAGAGAGGACTGGTTGCTGCAAATCCCTCTAAAACTGATAAAACAGGCGGTAAATTGTCAATAATTTGAATCTTTGTGATTAGGGTTGTTGAGACCGGAATTCCGCTTGGTAAGTTAACTTTCCGGAGGGAATAATCATTTACACTGAGTGAAATATTATACTCACCAAGCTTTGAATAATCTATATTTTCAGCTCCAATGACTTGAACGGAGGAAGTAAGATCAGTACCATCATAAAAGGCAGCTTGATAATTGGGGTAAACTTCTGAGGTTTGGCTAAGCAATTGAAATGGTCCATCGTCAGAAACTGGATAGTTCGAATATTTCTTTTTGACCAAATACTCAAATGCATCATTGGCAGCTATCTCATGTCTACCTGCATGTACAATAAGTTGAGGAGGGGTCACCACAACTTCAACGGTACGATTAATAAAGGTTGTCAATCCCCGGAGATCCGTCACTTCATATTCTAATATATATTTTCCCGGAACCATGAGGTCAGGGGGATTGACTAAGTTGACTTCATCATAGAGATCATTACCCAAGAAATCTGTCGCATTTATCCAAGGGTCAATCACGGATGTGGCCGAATTTGTAAGGTTGTCAGTAGGTTTAGTCCAAGGAAACATGGTCAGCTCCACCTCAAGATAGTCATCACCGATTAACTGCATGTCTGGGTTAGCACCCTGAAACGGGTCTGGAGTAATGGGTGAATCAGACCCGCCAGATAATATAGCAGGGGCAGTGGGAGAGCTCAACTGTGGGCTTGGCGTATCTAAAGTCACTGCAAACTGCATGGACTCAAAGGATATGCCGGCAGATGAGGATTCGGTATTCTCAATTTCAAAAAAGACTTCAGACGCAATTTCGTGAATGACCTCCCAACCACCAGCAACACCGCCACCGGATAGGGTGCTAGAAGCGAAAGGCGAAGATGATGAACTACTTTCACTTGAATCCTCACTGCCGGCGGTTGCCTCAGCGGGAAAAAGAGAATCCATTGCAGGAGGCATGCCTGAGCCCGTAAGGGCCGGTCCGAATGTAGAACTCAAATCTACTAACCCTCCACTTTGACTTCCAATGGAATCGCCCAATTTACTGGTAGCTGCGATAATAGACTGACCGGACACTAAAGAAACGGAAGTACCGCTCGTATCCGTAAAGTCGATGTCTCCAGATATCAAATTTACGCCGCCAGAAATATCACCAGTTAGAGGGTTACGAACCGCCATCATTTGGAACATAGTGCCACGAATTCCAGCTGTACCCAGTGGACTGCTCAAAACCATTTTGGATCCTTTGTTTAACTTAGGTGCTTTCACAATAAGCTCCCCAAAATCAAGATGGGCGAGTAATTCAGAATTACTAGGTTCTTCTTCCATCTTGGACGGATCAGTCACACCAGCATTCGTAACAATTTTCTGATTGTATTTCCTCAAATAGAAGCGAGATCCGGGTTTGATTGTGATCAAAGCCCCGTTTGAAAAAAGCAAACCAGCTTTTCCATCCTTCCCAGTACTAAGAATTGATTTTTGAGAAAACTTTTTCCCGACGGAGGATGAATCTAAAGAAACTTTAAATTCGTCTTCTAAGGAAAATGAGTGCACATCCCCCTCAACAGAAGCTATTATTATAGTGGGTACAATTTTAGCCGCACGAGAAAAGTTTGAACTAAAAAGAAAGACACAAATGAGAAAACCTGACTGACAAAATACAGGCTTTAAAAGGGTGCTTATCTCTCTTATCATGTCGAGTTATACAATAACCCGAACTAGAAGTGGTTCGCAAGAGATTTTTCTAGAAGAAATTAACCGACTTCGGACTGATACGATTGATAATCCAAAAGCTGTTCGTATTCACTGCTTTCTTCAGAGTTAATTTTAATCATCCAGCCATCTCCATATGGGTCTGAATTCACATTTTCAGGGGAGTCATTAAGACCCTCATTACACTCTAAAATACTCCCGGATAATGGCATGAAGAGATCGGATGCAGCCTTGACTGATTCCACGACTCCAAAAACATCATTCACCTTAAAAGAGGTACCCACCGAAGGAAGTTCAACAAAAGTTACATCCCCAAGACTGTCTTGAGCATGATGAGTGACGCCGACAAGGAAGGTCCCATCTTCAAGTTTTCTCACCCACTCGTGGTCTTTGGTATATTTTAAATCTTCAGGGAAATTTGACATACAAAATATTTACCGACGCACGGTAATCTCAGCAAGAGAAATTAGCACTCAATCGTACCGATCTGAGTGCCTGCATCCACAACCGCGTTTTTGACCACAATAAGGACACCGTCACGAACATAAATATTTTGGTTTTCATCAGCCCAGCCCTCCTCGACTCCGGTAGGACTCAAAATTACATTAGACCCGATTCTAGCATTTTTATCTATGATAGCATTGGAAATATGAGAATTGTGCCCCACTCCCATGGAGAGTTCTGAAAAATCATTATCATTTCCTGCATCCTGATAATCAGCCCCCATCATCACAACATTGGAAAACTTACAGTCGTCACCAACCACCGACCTTATACCAAGCATACATCTTTCAAAAGTTGAATTCCCTATTCTACACCCGCTGGCTACCGTGGTATTGGTAAGGGTACATTTTCCTAATTTCGCGGTGGGTAAGATGTCAGGATAATTGTATATCGGCAGTTTTTCATCGTAAAAATCAAACAATGGATTTTTATCTGTTAGCTGAAGGTTAGCTTCGAAAAATGATCGTACAGTGCCAATATCTTCCCAGTAGTTATCAAATACATGGCATTTCAAATTTTTGTCATTTACAAGAGAGGGAATGATTTCCTTACCAAAATCAGTAGTATTACTAGCTAATGCATCGAACATAGCTGAAGCTTTAAAAACATAAATCCCCATAGAAGCCAAACAGCGATCTTCGGATCCGTCCTCCCCTTTAAGTTCGGGTGGAACTAAACGAGCGATAACCTCTGGATCTTTGGGCTTTTCAACAAAGTCGATGATTCTTTTGTTTTCACCGATGCGTAACAATCCCAAATCTGATGCCTCATCAACAGCCACAGGTTTTGCCGCAACAGTTACTTCCGCTCCACATTTAATATGCTGATTCACCATTTCAGAAAAATCCATTCGATAAAGCTGATCGCCCGAAAGGATTACAAAAACATCATCAGGGTGGGCATGAAAGTGGATCAAATTACGTCGCACCGCATCGGCAGTACCTTGATACCAATCGTCCCCATCTTCGGTTTGCTCAGCAGAAAGAATTTCTACAAATCCGCGCCCAAAGCGGTCAAAACGATAAGCATCCTGCACATGTCTATGGAGAGAAGCAGTATTAAACTGACTAAGTAAGTAAATACGATTGTAACCAGAGTTGATACAATTACTGATGGGAATGTCGACCAGACGATATTTCCCTGCGATAGGAACCGCAGGCTTACACCTAAGCTTGGTCAGAGGGTATAGACGAGTGCCTCGTCCTCCGCCCATAATAACGCAATGTACATTTCTTTTCATAATTTCTACTCGATTATTCTTGCTCGTATGCAAGATTTGTTCGTTTTGCTATAAGTGTGTTGTTTATAGACAGACTTCTGCAATGATTAAACGCAACAACCTTTTTTTATTTTTCAATCCATCCATCACTTTCTATTTCATTTAGATTTATTAGTCCGCAGATATGAACTTTTCACCATCAAAAGATGAATTCGAAAGAATATCGCAAAGTTTTGATATCGTTGCGGTTCATGCAAAGTTTTCTGCGGACTCTGAAACACCTCTTTCTGCCTACACAAAGTTATCCGACCAAAAACCTTCTTTTCTTTTTGAGTCCGTGGTTGGAGGAGAACAGGTGAGTCGGTACTCTTTTGTAGGTTGCAATCCCCAAAAAATAATTTCCTGCGGTCACTCAGAAACACAAATTTATGATCGTGATCGGGGCACATCAACTACAACCACCCCACCCGACCCACTCCAGTTGGTTGAGGATCAAATGGGCAGTCTCAAATATCATGGTCCTGACATTGCCCAGAGGTTTTCCGGAGGTGCTGTCGGTTATCTTTCCTACGAATATGCAAATAGGGTGGAACCCTCCATTCCTATCCCGTCTCAAGATGAGATTGAGCTTCCTCTTTTGTTTTTCATGATTGCGGATAGCGTCTTAATCTTTGACCACGCATGCCAAACCTTTACGATATCTACCAATGTTCGTACCAATCAGGAGTCGGAAGATAGCTACGACAAAGCCTGTGGACTCATCCAAGACATTTTGGACAATCTCCAAAAGCCTCACTCATTGTTTCCACGACAATTATCTGAGGATTTAGTTCCGCCTATACCTGAGGGTAATTTCACCAAGGAAGAATTTATGGTGATGGTTGAAAAAACCAAAGAATACATTAGGGCTGGTGATATTATCCAAGCAGTACTTTCGCAACGTTTTTCCATTCCATTTGAGGGTGAAGCTGTGAACTTATACCGGGCAATCCGAGCAATAAACCCATCTCCCTATATGTTTCTGTTAGAGGGTGATGATTTTGCCATTGTTGGGGCATCTCCTGAGGTCCATGTACGCTTAACAGATGATGATGTCTTGATTCGGCCAATTGCCGGTACTCGCCCCCGCGGTGCCAATGAAGAAGAGGACCTTGAAAATGAGCAGGATTTATTAGCCGACGAAAAAGAAAAAGCAGAACATCTAATGCTCGTGGACTTAGCACGGAATGATATCGGTCGGGTTTGTAAAACTGGCAGTATCCATGCAGCTGAGTTTATGACCATTGAAAGATACTCTCATGTAATGCACATTGTCTCCCAAGTAATTGGGAAACTTGATAAAGAACACAACGCGTTTGATTTAATGAGAGCCACTTTCCCGGCTGGCACTGTAAGTGGTGCTCCAAAAGTAAGAGCCATGCAGATTATTTCTGAATTTGAGGACTTGCAAAGAAATGCATATGCGGGTGCTTTAGGGTATTTTGGCTACGACGGGAATCACGATTCTTGCATAGCTATCAGAACTGCGATGATTAAAAATAAGTGCATTCACCTTCAAGCCGGAGCTGGTATTGTAGCTGACTCAGTTCCTGAAATGGAATATGAGGAAACAATAAACAAGGCCAAAGGCATGCTAAAGGCTATATATATGGCTGCAAATTCATAAACATATCGATCGATTTTATAGAACGGGTACCCTATGCAAACTAGCGAAAAAGAATCACTACAAATTTATTTACAACAGATTTCTCAAATTCCTTTGATTACCCCGAAAGAAGAAATTGAGCTTGCTGCAGAGATTAAGAATGGTAGCGAAGAGGCCCGAGAAAAAATGATAACGGCCAACTTACGTCTTGTGGTAAAGATCGCCCAAGATTACTCGAACCTTGGACTCTCCCTGCTTGACCTTATCAATGAGGGAAATATCGGACTCATGAAAGCAGTTGAACGCTTCGATCCCACCAAAGGAGGAAAACTTAGCACTTATGGCTCATGGTGGATCAAGCAATCCATTAAAAGAGCACTAGCTAATCAAAGTAAAACAATCCGCTTGCCCATCCATATGGTTGACCGGGTTACACAGATTAGAAGAACTACGGCCATATTAGCAGAACAGCTTGGTCGTGATCCTACCGATGATGAGTTAGCCTCTGAAATGAACCTACCCGTCAACCGAATAACTTTGCTAAAATCTGTAAGTCAAAAACCTGCATCTTTAGATTCTCCACTGGGAGATGAAAACGGCTCAACTTTAGGAGAGGTTGTCCCGGATAACAAGGCGGCATCTCCTTTGGAAAACCTTCAATCAAAAAGCATTATTGGAGATATTAGCAAAGTGCTAGATCAGCTGGAACCAAGAGAAGCAGATATCATCCGATTACGATTTGGACTGGAAGGATTAGATCCCCTAACGCTTGAAGAAGTGGGGGCCAAGATTGGACTCACTCGGGAACGGGTTCGACAACTTCAAGAACACGCACTGCGGGCACTGCGAAAAAGTATGGCTAAGCTAGAGCAGCAAAGATCAGCTGAAGAAGTGAAGCATGAGAAAATGCTTAAAGAGAGAGCTAAAATTCTGCAGGATATTCTGAACAAAGTTTGATAAGTTGGGTTACCCGAAGGTAACCCAACTTATAACTTTAAAAGATTATATTACTCTTTGGTATCAGCCGCAGTTGCTATATCGAGAAGGTCACCAAGTGATGTGGTAAGATCTTCTCCGACCTCATCGTACGCAGCAACTTCTTTAGCTAATGCGTCCTCGTCATACTCGGCTGCCTTGATACTTAAACCAATCCTTCTCTCTTCCTTATCAATTTTGATAACTCGAGCGGAAACTTCATCTCCTTCATTAATGTGATCTTTGATCTTCTCAATCCGTTCTTCGCTAACTTGGCTAATGTGGACGAGACCATCAATATCATTTTCTAACTCAATGAAAGCTCCATAACCTGCGATGCGGGCAACTTTACCCTTGATGACATCTCCAAGCTTGTAAAGGCGATCAATATCTTCCCAAGGATCTTGAGTAAGTTGTTTCATGCCGAGGCTGATACGTTGATTATCAATATCAACTTCTACAACAATCGCATCCACTTCATCACCCTTCTTAACCATTTCACTCGGGTTATTAATCTTACGGGTCCAACTCATGTCAGAAACATGAACCATACCATCGATGCCTTCTTCAAGTTCAACAAACGCACCGTATGATGTAAGATTACGGATTTTACCACGAACTCGAGCACCCGGAGGATAGTTGTGTGTGGCCATATCCCAAGGATTCACATCAAGCTGCCTTAGACCAAGAGATATTTTTTGGTCGTCTTTTTGGATCCCTAAGACAACCGCATCCACTTCATCGCCAACATTGAGAACTTCACTAGGTTTGGTAATTCTTTTGGTCCACGACATTTCTGTAACATGTACAAGACCTTCAACGCCCTCTTCCAGTTCGATAAATGCACCGTAAGGTACCAAATTAACAACTTTACCACGGACCTTGGCATTAATTGGGAATTTACGTTCGATTTCGTCCCATGGGTTGGATGAAAGTTGCTTCAGACCAAGAGAAACGCGTTCGCGGTTGTGGTCTATATCGATGATACAAACGGTGATTTCCTCTCCGGTTTTAACCATTTCGCTTGGGTGAGAAACTCTACCCCAACTCATATCGGTGATGTGAAGAAGTCCGTCCAAGCCATCCAAATCAATAAACGCACCATAATCGGTGATGTTTTTAACCATACCGCGACGAGTCTCACCTGGTGTGATTTTGTTAAGAATTTCCCTTTTCTTATCTTGACGACGTTCTTCAATGAGCTCGCGGCGGGAAACAACAATGTTTTTCCGTTCACGGTTAATTTTCACAACTTTAAAGTCAAAGGTTTGTCCAACAAATTGATCAAGGTTCTTGGGAGCCTGGATATCGACTTGAGAGGATGGTAGAAAAGCATCGACGCCGATATTTACAACCAAGCCACCTTTCACCTTTGAACGCACTCTACCCGTGATAACTGAACCCTCTTCACAAGTGTTAACAATTTTTTCCCAATTCTTCTTTTGCTCGGCCTTATCAAAAGAAAGCTGAGGATTACCATCTCGATCTTCAAGTCGTTCTAAAAAGATTTCAAGGTCTGAACCAATTTCAAGTTCGCCTAGATCTAGAAATTCGTGGGCAGGGATTGTACCCTCTGCTTTCCCACCGAAGTCGATAACAACCTCAGTTGGACGGATTTCCATAATCGTTCCGGAAATAACGGAACCTTCTTTAAGTAATTCGATTTTGCTCTCTGCGAGCAATTCTTCCATAACAGCACTCATGCTTATTTAATAATTTGTAAAACCAAAAAGTATAAGTTCGTAAAAAAAACGATCAACTTAACTTAGTGGGTTAAGGGTTTAGTAGTAGAGAAAAAGAACAAAAAATATATTTATTTTGAAATAGCTATGTTAGCAATATCAAAATTAAAGGGCATAGCTTTAAGTAGAAATAAAGTTAAAGAACAATTTTATTGAGAGGATATTCGACAATACCTTCTGCACCCATCCTCTTGAGTGCGGGAATTAATTCCCGAGATACCTTTTTTTCGATAACAGTCTCCAATGCAACCCAGGAGTCGTCAGAGAGAGATGATACTGTAGGTCTTCGTAAAGCTGGCATTTCTTTAATTACCTCATCTAATTTTTCCTTCTTAATATTTAACTTAAGACCAACCTTGGTATCCGCATGGAGTGCTGCCTGTAGCATCAACGAGATATTTTCAATTTTTGATTTTTTTTGCGGATCCTGCCAACTTTTCTTATTCGCGATAAGAACTGTGTTTGTTTCCATGAGGACGTCCACTATCCTCAACTTGTTTGCTCGTAAAGAACCGCCGGTTTCGGTCAGGTCGACAATTGCATCAACAAGATCCGGCACTTTTACTTCTGTAGCTCCCCAAGAGAATTCTACTTCTGCCTTCACCCCATGTTTTTCAAGATATTTTTTGGTCACACCAACAAGTTCTGTGGCAATCGACTTACCCTCTAGATCTACAACCGAGTGAATCTCAGATTGCTCGGGGACTGCCAAGACCCATTTGGAAATTCGATTGGATGCTCGGCTGTAAATTAAATCGCTAACAATTTCCACATCTGAAGCATTTTCTTCTACCCAATCCCGCCCCGTGAGCCCGCAATCAAAAAAGCCATCTTCCACATAACGACTCATCTCCTGGGCACGCACGAAGCGTCCGTCTAAATCAGAATCATCCCAGCAAGGTTTGTAGGATCGTGAACTCTTGGAAATCGAAAAACCGGCCCGACCAAATAGTTTTATGGTTGGGTCTTCTAAGCTACCTTTAGGCAGGCCAAAGTTTAATAATGCAGTCATAAAAAAAGCCCCTAACATGGTCATAAGACTCAAAGGAAGCAAACATAATGAAGCTCTAAACTTATTTGCCGTACCTTTTCTGAGCTTCCTCCCAAGATTTACTCATTTCCATCTCCAGTAAAATATCCCTCAGTTGTGATTGATCTACACCTTTTGGATCTGGGATGTCAAATTCGACATCATCTTCCAATCGAATAAGCTCCCGATTCATCATCAATCGGTCGCGATTTTCATAGACCACGCTACAAAACCTTTTCGGAGTCAATCTACCGGCATTTTGGATTAAATTCTCTAAATTTTCATGCTCAGCCAACCACTTAACTGCAGTCTTAGGACCCACCCCTGAAATCCCGGGTATGTTATCAGATTGATCTCCAATCACGGATAGGTAATCCAAAATCCCATTCGGCGGAACCCCAAATTTTCCCTTCACTCCATCGACATCCAAGGTGCGCCAACCGAGTCGAGGGTTAGCGGTCGGGGGAGGTAACAACTGAGAAACATTCAAATCAACAAGTTGAGCGAGGTCTTTATCAGCACTGACAATAATTAATTCGGCCCCAGATACTTTTTTCTGACGCACTGCAGAAGCAATCAGATCATCCGCCTCAAGACCAACCATATCAAAGCTGAAGTGCCCTAGTGCCATGGTTAGTTTTTTTACCCATTCAAGTTGCTCTGAAAAACCTTCAGGGGGAGCACCACGATTTTCTTTATACTGTGGAAGAATTTTTTCTCGACGAGGACTGCCTCCCTTATCAAAAAATACACAGATTTCATCCGGTTGCACATCATCTTCAAGTCTCCACAGCGTACGAAGCCAGCCGTGTATCATATTTGTAGGAAATCCATCGGACCGACTTAGTTCACGAATTCCGTAAAAGGCTCGAAAGGCCAGGTTATGGCCGTCACAGAGTAAAACTTTAGGCATCATTTATGTTATTCTTACTCTGACAACCAAAAGCAAGATTAATGGGTATGAGACTCTCGCACTGGTCTTACCAACTTCCCCATGACCACGAAACAAATCTTTCTTGCTCCTTTTTGAAGAAGATTTCTCGTCATCTTAAATTTCATTACTTCTCAGATTCAATTTTGGTAACTTTGAGCCGTATCTAGTCAATAAGTATATAAGTTTTAAAGCTCTAAAGTACCTTGGGATAAAGAGGCGCGGGTTGGCCAAACAACGAAATGCCCAGCCCAAGAAGCAAAAGTCGGCCCATTGGGGAATCTTCACCTGTCTGCCTGACAGAAAGGCAAGGGCTGCCCCGGTACAAAGAATTGAAGTATCAAGCTTACCCATTGATTGAATAAAAAATCCTAAGCGTTCCTGTACACCACCCCCAATTTGGATAAATACATTACTGGGTTCAAACTGTTCAATTTTTTGTTGAAGTAGTGGATCTGTAATCGCACCGTCCTGTGGATAATTTGGGGCTATGTAAACTGAGTTTTTATCAAAACAAAAACCGTACTCTTTAGTTAACCAATCCAGCATTCGATCAGAATCTTGCTGGTTGGGCATTACCCACAAGGCTTTTTCTTTTTTCCAGTCCGTACTTTTCAAATATTGGCCGAGAAATGCCAACCCAGACAACCGGACCAATGATTTACAACGGAAAAACTTACTCCACAAGGAAATCAAGCCACTGTCTAAAAGGCACATATCAGCACAAAGAAGTGCCTTTACATACCCATCCCTACTTTGTAAATCTGAAGCCATTCCCGGTCCTGAGGGTGCGACAATCAGTCCTCCCTTACGAGCAAGATTGCAAGCCGCTGTTACGGTTCCTTGAAAAAACGATACTCCTAATACTTTCTCTTTTTCTACACCCAATTGATATTTCCTCTAGAATGTTAGAGCCTGTTGCTAGATAAAGGGAATGATTAACAAGCAGATTTCGGAGGTAACAGTATTTGCCCAATTGTTCTGAAAACAATTTCTATATCCAACCAAATTGACCAATTCCCCACATAATCAAAATCCATTGCAATTCGCTTATTCACTAGCTCTGGGTCGGTAAACTCTCCCCTCAACCCTCGGCATTGAGCAGGGCCAGTGACACCAGGTTTAACAAACTGGCGGATCCGGTAAGATTTATAATCACGCTGAAACAAATAGTCATGTTCGGCCATGTATGGCCTGGGACCAACGAGGCTCATCTCTCCCTTGAGAACATTTATGAACTGGGGCACTTCATCTATACTAAATCTTCTCATCGTGCGCCCAAAAGCAAAAACACGCTCATCCTCGGAAGTAGCTTGAACTGATTCATCCCTTGTACCTTTTTCCGCAAAGTGCATGGAACGAAACTTCCAAATCACAAATCGCTTACCACCAAGCCCTACCCTTTCCTGCTTAAAAAGCATAGGGCCTGAAGATTGAAATGTTTGAAATAATTTTACCAAAACAACCAATATAGGAAATACAAACAAAAGAGCGGGTACACTGATCGACAAATCAAAAACTCTCTTCACCATTTGATTGAAAGGACTATCCAATGGTTCGTTCAATAAGGTAAAGAATTGGCGTCCGGACTCCTCAACAAAAACTAAGCGTGAATCAAAGAGACCTGACATCGTATTGAAGATTAATATTCTACAACCGTGTTTCGCTGCTAAATCAGCAACTTGAGCAACCCACTTCTCCTTTTTACGATCGGGTACAACCACCAACTGGTGGACATTGCTAGACTCGAGGAATTGGTCCAAATCTACAAAGTGCCCCAACCAAGGTAACTTGACATTACTTGGCTTTTGTGAAGTGGAAGTAAAACTGCCCACAAATGAGAAGCCATGCGATTCCTGATTTTTCATCCACCCATCCAAATCATCTAATGATTTGTGATAACCAATAATTACTGTTTTTTTGTTTACTCCACGAAACCCAATAATTCTTTTAAAAACTCCAGGCAGAGCAAAATTCGAAAGGACAAGGACCGGCCAAGATCCTGAAACAAAAAAGGCAAGAAACAAACGACTGGTCTCATTATCCTTGGTTGCAAAATACGCCCCAAAGACAAAGAAGGCAATTACAGCAGTTTGAAAATTTGATTTTGCGAAAGAATCCCTAATCCTTTGCCATCCGTTTTTAATAAAAAAGACACCGTAATTTTGAAAAGTACCAAATGAGGAAACCAGCAGACCAGCCATTGCGACTAATGCATAATTCCAAGGTAAGTTTATGAGTGAAAAGTCCCAACTTTCCCAAAAATAAAGACTCACCCAAAACCAAGCAAAGCATAATGATAAAATACTAAACTTGTGTAGCAGTAAATGACCTTGGTCTCTGTAGTTGGGCATGGTATGGGAAAAATTAATTTACTTTTTTTTTTGCGATCTAGCAAGTCATGAATTAACGGAAGAAACTTTCAATTACCCCTTGCACTTTTCATTTTTTTTTGAAATTAATGAAATATGGCATCAAAAGCCAACAACCCATTACACTCAAATTATTCGACACCCAAGGCGTTGGAGTTAGAGTCAATTGATTTTTTCGTCCGACTCATGAGTTTACTAGGTCTGCCTCGATCGGTTGGCGAGATATATGGCCTTTTATATTTTAATCACGATTCTATGTGCATGGAGCAAATTGCTTCCAAGCTTGCAATAAGTATTGGTTCAGCAAGCCAAGGTTTAAAAACACTTCGGTCATTAAAAGCGGTCAAGACATCCTATGTGCCCGGGGACCGCCGAGACCATTATCTTGCTGAAAGTGAGTTCCGGCGATTATTTTCATCTTTCTTAAAAGATGAAATCCTTCCTCACCTTGAAAGTGCCAAAGACCGAATTTCAAGGATGGAAGAATCCTTACCAGTTGAGAACCAAGAACAAAGCGAGTTCTACAACATACGCATCGAAAAACTTAAGCGATTAACAAAAACCAGTGGTCGCCTACTACCTGCCCTTGCTGGCTTACTTCGCTTGTGAAAGGAGAACCTGACAGCTTAGAAGACTGGTCAAAAGGGTGGTTTTGCCTACGGGCTAAACCTCGCATGGAAGCGGTTGCTGCTGCCACCCTTGCCACTCTCGATTCCGTTGAAGTATTTTTGCCCCGTACCATTCGACCTAAAAAGGCAGCTCCAACTTTGGTTAAACCCTTATTCCCAGGCTATTTGTTTGCCCGATTTGATCCGATTATCCATCATCGTAATGTACATTACGCCCGTGGTGTGGCATACATTGTCAGGCGCAAAGAAATTCCTGTACCGATCCATCCACAGATTATGATTGAACTGCGGCTTATCTCCCCGGATGGTATTGTTGAAATCCCAGACCAGCCCCACCAAGTTGGAGATAAGGTAACAATCATTGCCGGCTTATTCAAAGGCGGAGAAGGAAAAGTTACCCAACTGGTTTCAGCACGCGAACGAGTCAAAGTACTTTTTGAGATTCTCGGACAACCCACAGAAGTGGAAATCGATGAGAATTCCCTAGACTTTCCCAGCGCTCATCCCATGAGCTCTGGCTAAATTTGCCTATAACAAAAACACAGAATCCCCACATTGGCTTTGTATTTACCACAAATGGCCAAGGGCGGTAGCTTGCTTTATAAAAAAAATTATGCAACTATTTGTTAAGTCTTGAACCTGAGCTACTACTTTTCCCTCTTTTTACTCTTCATTTTTGGATGTGTATTTTTCACATTCGATCTATACATAGGAAAAGTTAAGGAACTCCAATCAAACCGCTTACTTTATCAGTCCAAGGTTTACTTGGACTCCTCGATAGATAATGCTGGAGGATTACTGCAAAATGGGGTGGATAAGGCAAGGATCGCTATGTTGTTAAATCCGAACAATAAAGATATCGAAGAAAACTTTCTAAAATTGCTCTTCAGAACGGATCCTACCCAAGCCCTTGTCCAATGGTCTCGCTCAACTTTGGTAAGAGATAATGTGGACGAAAAAACAGAATTACTTAGTAAATGCATATCTTCCCTACGAAATAAGGATTTAGAAAGCGACCAAGTTAAAATCGTTGCTCGAGTTGCCCTTCAAGCGGCAGAAAATTTAGAGGAAATTTCGAGCTGGCTTCAAAATCCTTCAAATGCCCTACTAATTGCAAACTTGCTTGCAGAGGTCGGTCACCCCGATAAGTCATTTTTACGCGTACAGAAAATTATGGAAACTAGTCCAAATTTTCCAGATGCTGTCTTTTTAGCGACTAAACTTGCAGTGCATGCAAAAGACCGAAAATCCGCCCGTCAAGTAAGCCGTAAGCTCGCCCACTTATCCTCTAGGAGGAATCAAACTGGTATTGAAGCGATTAGGCATATGACACTGCTCAATTTGCTCCAACCACTAAGCGAAAGTGCATTAAATAGGTGCCTTGAGCTTTTGCGTTCTAATACATCTAGTAAGCCCATTGATTTCCTCCGGGTATACGCACTCATTTTCACAAAACAAGAAGACAAAAAATCCCAGAATGAAATTGTTCAAAAATGTGCATCTCTGTTTAATCTCAATGATCGGGATGAATTATTAATATTTTCCAATTGGTTAGGACGACTTGGAGCCTTTGAGCAGATTGCTTTTTTTATTCCTGCCTCTCAAGCAAAAGTTGATGAAGATTTATTTAAGCTCAGAATGAGTGCCCTTGCTCAGCTTGGAGACCTTGAACGGATTGGGCAAGAGCTCAACGATGCTCCCATTATTCCTCTTATCTGGAGATTAGTTGTTGAAGCCCGATCTCTTTCCCTTGGAGGGAGATACGAGGAGTCACGAAAAACCATCGGTCGATTACTGCCCTTGGTTGATGAAGATCCAAGGAAAGTCAGATCTGTATGTTATTATCTGGAGTCAGTTAATGACTTAACCAACCTCTCTCACATCCTCGAAAAACTAATCGAAAAACCGATCCATCAAAAGTTTGCTCTGAACAAATTGATTCAATACCGCTCCGCTTCAGCAGACCTTCAAGATCTCATTTCCTGGCTATCCAAATTACAAGCTATGAGAAAGCAAGATCCAGAACTTGAAAATGCCTACCTCTACTTCCGTTTGCTTGACGATCAGCTTTTCCCCTCCTCTCCCAAACTAAATAAACTCGTTAAGCTGGCACAAGAAAATCACGAATATTATGGCAATCGATACACACAAATCAGCCTGGCACTTGCCCACTTAAGGAATGACGACCCAAGCCAAGCACTTGTTTGCTTGGGCAATCCTCAGAATTGGAGGGAATGGGGAGATCAAAGATCAGCATGGGCACTGATTGCGGCTCAGATCTACCAAATGAATCATGACTCAGAAAAAGCTTCCGTTTTACAGCAGCAGGTAAGCTTTGACCGCATGGATAAAGCTGAAAAAGAAAGCCTGCAACGAATTTTCTCATATAAAGAATGACTAACACTACCCTTCACGACAGAGTAAAAATTGTAATTGGGGTCAGTTCATTTGTTGGGATTTGGAGCCTTCTTCTCTTTCAATTATCTATAACTTGGGAAACCAACCAACAGTATGCGCATGGATTTCTGGTTCCCTTTCTCTGCTTATTCCTACTCTGTAAAAGTGATTTCACCACCCCACATGCAGAAGGTTTTGCTTACAGGAAAAAAGTTCTACTTTCGTTCATCATTGGTATTCCGCTTATTCTTTCCATTTTCCCTATTTGGCTGATCAGGGGGGCAAATTCAGACTGGAGGCTTATAAATGTAGCATTGTACATAATCATTTTGGTTCTCTCGATATTACATTTGGCTTTTAGTCAAAAACAGGATGTGAACATTCGGAGATTACTATTCCCTCTTCTTTTCTTTCTTGTCGCAATTCCTTGGCCGCTAGCAACTGATCTCCAGCTCACCCAGTGGCTTCAAGAAAAAATATCTTCTATTATTGTAGATATCCTGCTGTTACTCGAGCATGAAGCAAGCCTACAGGGAACCGTTATCGATGTTGGGATCTTTGGTAAAGTCGGGATTGATCAAGCTTGTAGCGGAATTAATGGTCTCCAAGCATCGCTCGTAGTTTCTCTATTCCTTGGTGCCTACTACTCTTTCCCTCTTCTACACCGTCTCCTCCTTGTATTTGGAGGCTTACTCATAGCCCTCTTTTTCAATTTAAACCGAGCCTTTTGCCTCTCCTTTATCAAAGTTAAAGGAAAGGGGCATTACATCGAAGAGTCGTTTTTCTCTATTGGAGACTATGCCCTCCCCAACCTTCATGATCTTGTAGGTTTGATCGAGACAGGATTTATTTTCCTCACGATCCTTTTACTCGCCCGCCTATCTAAAGGTGGATTATTTCTTACTACTCTTGGAACCGCACCCA
>JAQWWZ010000071.1 GCA_029254745.1 Opitutales bacterium
ACCGAGTGTTCTTTTGCCGGAACCCTACCCTTCCCTGTTGATCAACCTTTTCGGTTAGGTCCTCAGAGCGGGGAAGAAACTATTTCCAGTGTTGGTAAAATTGACGACTTCCGAATCTACAATATTTCCCTAAGTCCTGACGAAGTTGCCAACTTGTATGGTAATAAAATTGGAGATTTTAATCGTAGAACTATTAAATTTTCTTTTTCAGACGCACTCGAACTCCCCAAAGTCGTAACTATTCAATTTTTACGGGATGGCTTCCCTGTCTCCGTTGGCACCAGCTTTGCCTTGTCCGACTTAGCCGAGGTTAATGCAAGCACAAGCAATCTCAGTTTTATCGGTCCCGGTCATTATGCTTTTGAAGTTACACCAGACGATAACACCACGACTGCTTGGTTATCTCTATCAATAGACGGAGAGCAAGTGACAGAACTGAGCACTGGGGATTACTTCGAAAATACATCTGCTTCCATCCTCTACGATCCGCAACCACCTACCATTGAATCCCCGGAAACATCCCATTGGGAAGTTGGCGAATTTGGACTTTTCCAAATTGTTAGTGAACATTCTGTTTTACTGGACACAAGCACATTACCGGCTGGTCTGATATTCGACCCAATTATCCGAACTATATCTGGAATCCCCTCCAAGGAAGGGGAATATTCCATGGTGATTACTTCAAGTAATCCAGCTCATTCACCTGTTCAACAAAATCATACCCTCAAAATTTTTAATTCAAATGCGTTTGCAGGTTCGATGGAAATTACGCTCGATCCAAGTTCTTGGGGTGGTGTGCCCAGTGACTACACTGGTCTTATCGCCCAGTTTGATGCCAAGCTTATTTCAGATGTCAATAACTCGATACTAGCTGACTGGAGTGATGCCTCGGGGAATGGTCGAAACCTTGATCAGGTTCGGGGGAAACCAAAGGTCATCGTAAGTGCTTTACTCGACAACAAAAAAGTCGTGCAATTTGATGGCTTGTCTCAGCTGTATTCAAGCTTTGATTTTGGGTCGATCATGGCAGAATACTCAATTCTCGCAATTGCTCGCCATACAGGCGGTCAAAATGGTGCCGTTATCTCATCCGTTGGTACGGACTGGGTGTTTGGCTTGGGTGACAACAAGGCTGCTTACTGGAGGTTAGGGGGCAGTGCCGAGTTTTCAGCAAACAGTGCCACCAATGACTGGGCTATGTATGCAGGTACTTATTCGGCGGGCGGTCGAGTATCTCTCGAAGTTAATGGGTATGAAGCTATCTCTGCGGTGACTACGGTCACAACAAATGGAAAGCCTAAGCTTTTCGCCCTGGGTGGTTCCCAGGCAAACCAAGCATATTCCAAATCCGAAGTGGCTGAAGTTTTACTCTTTAATCGCGAAATCACAGATAGTGAAAAGACTAAGCTTTCTAGTTACCTAACCACAAAATGGATTGGGGGAGCATTGGAAAACTTTAAGGTGCTTGTCAAAATGAGCAGCAGTTTACAACCCGATTTTGACCGTTCTACATTTGCTGATTCAGCCGCAGGCGGAGATCTACGGTTTGTGGACAAGCAAAACCGCCAACTAGCCTTTGAGATTGAGGAGTGGAATCATACGGGTGAGGTCATTGCTTGGGTACAGGTTCCTGACCTTAATAAACTAAGTGCGATTACGGCTCTTTGGGGCAATGAAAACAATCAGACTTTGCCTTCACCGCAAATTTGGGAGGATTTTGAAGGCGTTTGGCACCTAAATGACCGCAATGATGCAAGTGGAAATGGCCACGCTACCAACGATGAAAACACCATTGCTGTGGGTTCCGCTTCCATCATTGGAAACGGTCTTGTTTCAACTGGGGCTGGAAATCTTCAAGTTTCTTCTTTTACTCCAGTCCAAGGTTCTGATTCCCGCAGCATTTCTCTTTGGGTTCAATCTTCATCTCTTACTGGTAATATTATAGGATGGGGAGACTCTGCTGATTGGTGGAATGTTTCCTGGAATGAACAAGGACCTTTTGTTCAGACCGGGACCTCTGCCCCCTTTCGCCAAGGGAATGGTCCTGTCGGTACCAGTCAATGGAACCACCTCCTTGTTTCCTATCCCGGTAGTAATGCGGATATGAATCAAACGAGAATTTATTTAAATGGCATGCTTGTTGATGCACCTGCCTCTTCTACGGATGGCAGTATTAATACTGCCATTGGGACATTGCGTATCGCCGCAAATCAGGATGCAGCGACCACCGATAGTATGACAGGCTTATTGGATGAAGTTCGAATCTCTCGCCTGCATCGTGGGCAAGCCTGGGCAAAATTTTCGTATGAAAATCAAAAGGTTTATTCAACTTTCTTAAATCACGAAACGACATATCTTTCAGCTCCAGTGCTTCCTGCAAGTATTACATTGTCTGTAGTAAAAGACATCCTCATGAGCTATCAGGTTCGTAGTTCTCCGCCCGCGACAAACTATACTTTATTTTCAAGCGATCTGCCTGGCGGTAGTGGGATTTCATTTAATCCAAGTACCGGGATCCTGTCTGGTATCCCAACGATCAGCAGCGGCAATTATAACCTTATTATTGAAGCAAGTAATGGAGCAGGTTCGTCCACCAGTACTATCACTGTTTCAGCCTCTGATACCCTTGGGGTCCCAGTAATAAGCTCAGGGTCCGTTCAGTTCATAGGAGGTAGATCCGTTGGGATCACCGGTGATCTTGTAGGTGATGGAGGTAAGGCAAGTACTTTGACCGTTCATTATGGTTCCAGCGATGAGGGAAACACCACCGATTGGGAAGAAAGTTTGGAACTAGGTGCTTACACCACCGGTGTAGTTCCCTTCACCTTATCAAACCTAGAAAGCGGAAAGCTCTATTATTACAAGCTCAAGGCTGATAATGATAACACAGGATGGTCGGCCACCGCTACTTTCACCACACTCTCTTTTGATCAGGGTATTCTTCGGTTTCACACAGGTAGTGATGATAGCGGGACTGGTGCTGGGGTTTACTGGGATAAAGAAAATGGAAATGGGGAGCAAAAAATAGCCGATGCAGATGTAAGCTCATCTTTCTTTTTAGCTCCAGATGGATCTTCATGGACGACTACGAAAAGTACATTTACTTTCTCCCACAACCTGCTGATCGGTTCAAATTTATCTAAGGTCATTCTTGAGGGAGTAAACTCCTTGTCCATGGTAGTGGATGGAAATATAACCATTGCCAAAGATATTTCTTGTGGTGCAGCACTCCCCTCCCCTCATGTGCCTGGGGCTACGGTGAGCGATGGCCATGATTCATTTTACAGCGAGGAGGCCTCCAAAGGCTTTCGGATAGGAAAGGGAAGATTAGGAGGATACAGTGGAGGGCAAGGTCCCGGAAAAGGTCATTCCCTCGGTATTTCAGGAGCTGGAGGGCTTTCGGGTGGTGGTGGATCATTTGCAGGTGAAGGGGGCCCTGGTGCATCGGGCCCGTCCGGCCAAAATTATGGACAGGCAGATCTCGGGATTTTACTTGGAGGGTCAGGAGGTGGCTTTGGCAACTCCGGAGAAGCGGCTGCCGGCGGAGGTGCTCTGGAAATGGTGGCATCTGGTAGTGTAACCATTGCAAGCGATGTTCGGGTATCAATGAATGGAGGTACTGTTTTTGTGCATCCGACTGCTGGGGCAAATTACTCTGGGGGTGCTGGTTCAGGTGGAGCAATACGAATTATTGGAAGCAGCATTTCCAACCAAGGCATCCTTGAAGTTAGAGGAGGAGATGCATCTGGTTCCGACAGTCGTGAAGTTGGGGCACGTTACTTGAGTAATGCTGGAGGAGCTGGAGGTGGAGGTCGGATTGCACTCATCGCAGACGGTCAAATTGTGCAAGGAATGGTCTTCATTGATGGCGGTAAATCTAATGCTGATGGTGCGGCAGGAAAAACAGGAAGCTTTTTTACCGCCCCTCGAAATTTTTCAGTAAGAGAAGATTTATCTCTCCAAGAAGGTAGTTTATTATTTGATACAGGGGGGGCATGGAGGCACAGCTCCGGAAGACAGGGTAAAGGACAGCTCGAGACTTTCTTTACTGAGATTCTTGGCACTCAATATCAACACACGGTCTGCACCTTTGCGTTTGGAAACCTGGAGCTTGGAACTGATGTGGCCATCTCTGTGATTGGCGACAATGCTCTGCAAATTAATGTCGATGGAAACTTTACTCTAGCCACTAATCTTACCCTGAACGGGGAAACCGGCGTGCAAGGATTGTACAGTGGTCAGGCAGGCCCTGGAGGTTGGGCATCCGGACGAGGACTTCGAAATACTGAGCTTTTATCCAATTTTCACCCCGCTCTTAATGGCCAGGGTCCAGGAGGTGGAAGGGGCTATGAAATTGGTAAATCTACAGGTGGAGGAAGCTACGGAGGTTATGGTACTTCTGGTCTCAACGGTGGGGTAGCTGGTATTACTTATGGAGATGTTGCGATTTCTGATCTCTATGGTGGATCAGGTGGTGGTCATGCAGGCAGTGGAAGTGGGAATTCCGGTGGTGGAGGAGGTGCCATTGGCATTGTAGTGACAGAAAGTTTTGTCATTGAAGCCAACGCCTCCATATCTGTTAATGGTGGTCATGGTACCAGCCATCAAGATGGCTCAGGTGCTGGAGGCTCAGGTGGTTCTATACGAATTATGGCTGGATCTATTTCAAATCTGGGTAAACTTGAGGCAGTGGGAGGTGATGCTTTGGGTGCGGGAAGTCTAGCTGGTGCCGGAGGTGGAGGAAGGATCGCTCTTGCAACAAGTGGAGCAATCGACGCGGGTGATACAAATGCAAGCGGCGGAAGAATTTTTACCACGATGTCATCTTCCTATCGCGAAAATGATCTTATTGGCTATTGGACATTGGACGACTTAAGCAATTCAAGCATAGCAGTCAACAGTACTGGGAACACTCAATTAAACGGGGTTATCCATGGTAACCCAGAGCGAAGAGTTGGTAAAAAAGGGGGAGCTTTCTACTTTGATGGCGATGATGATAAAGTAATTATTCCTTTCAGTCCTGAGTTAGCTGTTGAAGAATACTCAATATCCTTATGGTTTTTTCCTGAAAGAAATAATGAAGAATATACTCAGATCCTTGGAAGGAAAGGCAGGAATTATTGGGTGGAGCAAGGTGGTTCCAATCATGAAACTACGCCCTACCTTCGTCATCGTTTTGGGATGGGCACAGATAGTGATGAGGGCGTAAATGACTTCCCGCTTACCCAGTGGAAAAAGTGGTACCACGTGGTCATTGCAAACAGTGGCTCTGGAGGTTATGCCAGGACTTATGTCAATGGCAGTTTTGTCAGTGATGAACAAAGATTTGAAAGACTTATTACCGATGAATTAATTGTTAACGATTTGGATGATTTTTATATCGGGGCTAGTCCTGATTCCCAATCAAATAACTTTCTGGGAATGATTGATGATATACGACTTTTTCAAACAGCATTAGGCAGTGAGGATGTCTATCATTTGTACAAATTAGATCCAAATGTAGAAGGCTATCAATCGGCAACATCAGTTCAGGAGAACTCCACAAATGGCTCTACGGCTACGATTGTTCCCGCAAATATTCCATCCCTCAATATCCCTCCCCTGACCTTCGGTTCCCGGATTGAAGATTTCAGTCTTGCTGCTTACAGTAATGGGTCTGACTACACCCTCTCTGGACTACCCGAAGGCTTAGGGAACAGGGCAAGCTTTACCCCAATGGATATACCTGGCCTTTTTGCTTGGTATGCTGCAGACAGAAATAATAGTTTTACTTATCATCCCCTTACAAGTTATGAAAGAAACGACACCGTTGCCCTCGATGACTTGCTCATTCTCTCCGACTTTGAAGATATTAACGGAAGTGCGGTATTTGATCGATCTGGGAATGCAAATCACGCAACTTTAATTGATCAGACCAGGCAGACATCTGGTAAGTTGGGTGCAGCTCTTGCCTTTGATGGTAAAAATGATGGATTAGCCTTTTCTAAAGTTAAATTTTTGGATCAACCTGAATTTTTCACCATCGCTTTTTGGTTTAAGCGCAACTTCGATCATGCTGGTGGTGACAATGAGACCAACCATTTGGTCAATAATCTTATGGTCGCACAGTCCAGTTCTTATGATAACGATAATTTGGAAATCGGAACTGAAGGAACAGAAATTGAAATTTATTTGGACTCTGGAGTTGTAGATGAAGATATTTCCCTCAAGTCAGTCGGATCGAATATTCAAAATGATACATGGTACCACCTGGCCATGACTTACGGGGACGGATTAAGAGTTTACTTAGATGGCGCAAGCATCCCCTCTCTCCATAAAACAGAGTACCAAGGACCGTTAGACTCTTCTCAGGATTCTCCTCTGTCTCTTGGGATGTCACGAATATATTCAGATCAGTGGGGTGACTTTAACGGATCAATTGATGATTTCCGTGTCTACAGTAAGGAGCTAAATGCAACTGAAGTTTTAGCACTGTATGGAAATGGCAATGGTGATACATCAGGGGATCCTTTTCATTCCACTGACGGGCAACTCATTCAAGCCTGGAAGGATTTGTCCGGGAATGGTCGTGATGCTCATTCCATCTACAATGAGGCACCTAAGGCAACATTTGATGATCTAACTAACAAAAAAATGGTCAAACTTGGTTATGGGAAATACTTATCCATTCCAAATGCTTTAAGTATGCCCCTTACTATTTTGATGGTTGGTCACGAGACTGGTCTATCTTTTCCTGACCGTGAACTTTTCACCCAGAATGGTTGGCGTTTATCCGATTACAACAAATGGTCGCTACGCAATTGGTTAAATAATAACCCTGCTCTAAACGGCACAGAAACCTCGACTATGCAAAGCTTGGTTTGTTGGTCGATTGCCCGCTACGGTTACGAGCTTAGGGTAAATGGAGTGCAACTTAAAACGAGCACAACCGAAGGATGGAACCCAAATGCAAGCTTTGATCGCATCAATGGAGATACCAGCCTTGAAATTGGTGAATTCTTACTTTTTCCTCGCACCCTTACTTTTTCAGAAAAAACGAAAGCTGAGGGTTACTTAGCTCATAATTGGGCACTGGAATCATTTCTCCCACAAAATCACCCTTACCATGAACAGGAACCAATTGGCTCGCCCGGGCTCATTCTCTCCGGAACTCCCCTTAAGGCTGGCAATTTCACTGTCACCGCTTCCTCCACCAACCTTTGGGGCACCACATCTGAAGACTTTACTCTTTCGGTCGATGCTATCCCTCCTAGGATCCGAACGGGCTCACCCCGTGATGTAGGTTCTCAATCTGCAAGATTATCTGCCAACTTAATTGAAACTGGGGGAGAGGACACAAATGTTACTTTTCTTTGGGGAACCAGTAAGAATGCCCTCACCAATGTAACCGTAAGTAATGCGGTTTCTGCAAGAGGGGAAACTTTTGGCTTTGTTTCGGGTTTGTCCCCCAATACCACATACTACTACCAAGCAAATGCAGAAAACTCTGCAGGGCAATCCAGTGGGGATGCCCTCACTTTTATCCCGACCTACCATTGGGAACTTAATGACACTGGTGCAGTGGCCATAGATCAATTTGATCAAGCCAATGGTCAAATTATTGGCCCTTCTTTAGTTTCAGATGATGTTAAGGGCAGTGTGCTGGAATTTGACGGAGACAATGACTATATCACATTCGGAGACCTTGATGAGCTTGACCAGATGAGTAAATTTACCGCTTCTCTTTGGTTTAAGAGATCTACCCTTTTTTCCGGAACTACAGGTACCACGACCCTAAACTTTGCCACCGGTCAAGCCAATAACCAAGACTTGAGTAATACTTTCGGAAGTAATCTTTCTTCTTCTACAAGTGGTGCGACAGTCACAGATGGGGGGACTCCGAATATCTCAGTCGCCTGGACAGCAGCAGCTGATGTTCTCGAGGTTCATGGCGCTGATAATACCTACTGGAACCAACTCGACTCATCTTCAGGTGTAAATGTACTTCAGTTAGATTTAGGTCTGGGAGAGCCTGATCCCTATATCACCTTTACTGTGGGCAGTGGTAAAGCGCTATTTTTGGATTCTGTGGAAATCGGACACGGTTCATTTCAATCAAAAGCAGATCATGCTTGGACAATTACAATTACTAAGGTTGGAGGTGCTGAAGTATTCTCACATACCACCGCTCCATTGGGGAGTGGCGAAGAAGAGCTTGTGAGTTTTAACTTCACCGGAGAGGCGGGTGTAAGTTATATTCTCAAATTTGGAGACAATGGAAGTAATGGTCATCATGGTGCAATCGACAATCTTAAGTTCAGCCAGATTCAGACTGAGTCTTCCTCTGCTATTCCGACAAATCATGACATTCACAATATTCTCTTTGCTCAATCAAGTGAAGCCACCAATGACAACTTAGAACTGGGGAGTGTGGGGAATGATATTCAAGTTTATATCGGCTCAGGTAGTGAAGAATTAGATACAAGTGTTCGCATTGATGCTGGAATTCAAGATGATCAATGGTATCACCTCGCTCTTGTCTATGGGACTGACCTTAAGCTTTATCTTGATGGGAGCAGGATCATGACATGGACGCAATACAATGGGCGTATGGAGAGTAGCTTTTCTTCTCCTTTTACTATTGGTGCAGCCAGGCCTGACCGTGTGGATCCGTGGGGAGATTTTACAGGGAAAATCTCCGACTTCCGCTTTTTCCTGCATCAACTCGATGATGAAGAGATTAAAATTTTAGCTGGCCAAAGTTCAGTACAAAATTTCACCACTGGCAGCAAGGTGGTACCTCCAATCATAAAGCTTAGTGATGCAACTAATATTTCAGATTCTAATGCGACCCTGCACTATGAGCTTCAATCATTTGACGGAACTGAACCAGAAATTATTTTCTACTGGGGTACCTTTGACCAGATGCAAAACCCCGGGCTTTGGGAGAATAGCCAAAGCCTTGGGGATCGTGGGGTGGGGACAGGCCAACTGGAAATCGGTGGTTACCCTCCTGGCACCAATGTGTACTATCAAGTTCGAGCAAATGGTACACCTTATGGGGCGTGGGCCCCAGTTTCTGGTGTCTTCAGGACCGTATCGTTACCTGATATCCTTAATCTGCCAGCCACTCAGCAAACTACAACTTCAGCTGTATTGAATGGGGAAGTCGTTTCCAACGGTGGCTCCATTGAGATGATTGAGCTAGGCACACCTCTGGTTTCTCAGGGGCTTTATGGACACTGGAGGTTTGATGAGGGCCAAGGGACAGAAGCATATGATTCCACAGGGCAAGCTCCGACTGGGGAGATTAAAAGTGGAGTCTCCTGGGTTTCTGGTTTGCAAGGTGCCTATAAAACATCCCTGAAATTTGATGGGGAAGAATTTGCCTACATTGACCTTGGTGATTTTTCATTGCAGGGGTCACTAAGTTTTTCAGCCTGGGTCTACAAGGAAAACTTTGGTAACTACCAAAGAGTTTTTAGTTTTGGTAATGATGAGGATGCTGACAGTATTTATCTTAATAACAGTTGGACTTCAAATAATGCACAATTTTCAATCCATAGAGAAAATGTAGGGAAATCCTTAGCTGTCCAAGATTTCTGGAATGTAAATGCTTGGCAGCATGTAGTTGCCACCGTTGATTTAACTGGTGTCATGAAATTATTTTCGGACGGTAATTTAGTCGGCACCCAAAACGGTCACTCGCCTAGAGAGCTCAGCAGGACAAGCCAGTTTCTGGGGAAAAGTAATTGGCCTGATTACAAAGAATTCAAAGGAATGATGGATGATTTCCGGATTTATAACCGAGCGATTTCAGTCACAGAAGTTTTGCAAATCTTTGACGGCGACTTGGTGGAAGTAAAAAACTTGGGGGGAGAAAATCCAAGTGTTCATATTTACTGGGGAAATGAAGACGCTGGAAATACAACCGATGTCAATGCATCCTTAGCAAACGCATGGGATTATCATATTGACCTTGGAGTGTTACCAAGCGGAAAATTTCAGTATTCTGCCAGTGATTTATTTCCAAATACTCAATTCTTTTATCGTATCATGGCAGAAAATTCCGCCGGTGCAGAATGGTCTGCCCATGCAGAAACTTTTTCGACTGGTGACTTTTCTTTTCAACCTGATTCCATTCATGATGGGGAACTTCTGTTATGGCTAGATGCTGCAGATATTAATGCTGACTATAATTCTAGTAATGAGCCCTACGGTGGTTTTATTGACCTTTGGTCTGATAAGTCTGGCCACACCCGGCATGCCAGCGATGGGAATGGACCCAGCCTTCAAGCCCAACGATGGAATAAATTAAACACCTTGAAGTTTGATGGGAATACCCAGTTTTTACGGATTCAAAATTCAGGTACATTTGATCTTGGTCAAGATACCACCATTTTTGTAGTATCCCAAGGCCATAACGCGGGTAATTGGGCTCCGGTCATTTCCAATCAAGGTGAAAGCCAAGGGTGGCAGTTCCGGAGGACTGACGCGGGGTATGCTGCTTTCACCATTCGTGGAACCAGTGATGGTTGGCCAGATCGACCAAGTGGTACTGCTTTTAATGGAGATCCTCATGTGTGGGCTATGAGAAAATCAATATCCCGAAAAACCTTATGGGCTGATGGATACTTAGAATTTGAAATTGCTGTGGGAGGAGCCATTTCAGCCGTCGCAAATGATGATCTTGTCATTGCCGCTCAGGATTACAATGGCATCAGAAGGTTTGCCAGTGTCGAGATCGGAGAAATTATGATTTTTGACTCTGCCCTTTCAAATCAAGCTGTAGATCAGGTGCAAGGACTACTCGCTCACAAGTGGGGATTGGCTGAAAAAATGCCAACCACTCACCCCTATTTCGCCCAGGCACCATCTTTTGAAAACCGACCACAGATTTTATTGAAGTCTCCCTACCCTCTGCTCAAAGATCAAGAAGTGCAACTCACTCTGGAAACTAACAGACCAGCACTGTCTTTTTATGCCATTTCTTTGCCGTCAGGATTAAGTCTTGATTCTACTACAGGTATTATTTCGGGAACTCCAGATTCTATAGAAACAGTACAAAGTGTTCTGGAAGCTACGAATCATGCTGGGTCTCTGTCTCAACTGGTAACTTTTGATGTCAAAGACTTCTCTGGCTACCCATTTAGCCTGGATATTTCATTCCCTGGTTATACAGATGAAAAAGAAATCTTTGATCTCCCTGTTTTCTTAGAACTTAACACTTCCATTGGCGATTTTAGTTATGAACAGTTTGCATCTCCTTATGGTCATGATTTACGATTTCTATCAGCAAATGGCTCGGAGGAATTAAAGTATGAAGTCGTACACTGGGACCCAGTTGGTACTTCTTCTTTTTGGGTACTTATTCCAGAGCTTAATTCCACTACGACAATTCATGCGATTTGGGGGAATCATAGTGAGACCACGCAACCAGGTTACTGCAGGGATGGTTCAGTCTGGGGGAAGTACCGGGGCGTCTGGCATATGGACACCGGTGATGACCAGCTTGTGCGGGATTCACGAGGTAGTTTTCATGCAACCCCCAGTAATTTTGAGCAACTTCGAACGAAGGGTATTCTCGGGAAGGCTATCAATTTTGACGGAGTGGATGATTATTTGGATATGGCACTTGAATCACATCCACCAAGTGAAACATCTGAACTGACCATTTCATTCTGGTCTTACGGTAAGTTAGAAACTCTAAAAAGCGCCACTCTATTTGAGTCCACTTCATCCCTGGGGCGCCACCTAAATGTTGATTATCCTTGGGAAGATGCTAGCTTTCATTGGGATGTTGGTACTGGTGCCTTTGATCGAATAGAAATAGAAGATGCCAATTACCGTGAGGTTTGGACATACTGGGTTCTCCAAAAAGACGCTGAATTGGGAATTATGAGGATTTATAAAAATGGAAACCTATTTCATAGCAGTATTAATAATAACCGCCCCATAGGGGGAAATGTTACTTCCTTCAAAATTGGTTCTTCCAGCACAGGTCAACGCCCTTGGAAAGGCTGGGTGGATGAATTCAGGATTGGTTTATTTATCGAGGAAGAAAATGCCATCAAAGCAGCCTACGACAGCCAGAAAATTGGTGCTGGCATGAATTATATTTCAAAGGGAAGTGTAGTAGGGCCACCGATTATTCCTTCGGGTCAATTGGCAGAAGGCTATGCAAATGACTCTAGTCAAACTTTCTCATACTTTATTCAGGCATTCCCTTCTGCGGATAGCTTTTCCGCGATTGGATTGCCTGCGGGATTAGATTTTAATGAAACCACGGGTGAAATCAGTGGCGTTCCTTTGCAGGGAGGGGCTTATCAGGTCACCGTGACCGCAGAGAACAATTTTGGGTTTCATCAAGAAAATATAACCTTGCGGTTCGCTGCAGTTGAAGGATTTACCCATAGCATACGCTTTGATTTCACAGGATACACTGGTGTAGAAACATTGAAGGACTTCCCCGTATTCCTTAAGTTTAATTCCTCTATCCCGAAATTTGGCCTGCAAAGCTTTGCCTCGAATGAGCTAAATGACCTTCGCTTTTATGATCATAGAGGAAGAGAGCTGAATTATGAAATTGAATTAGTTCAGCCAAGCATTAACCAATTCGCAGTTTGGGTGCAAGTGCCTGAGATGAATGCGACCAATACAATTTCGGCTTATTGGGGGAATACAGACTTGGCGGCAACGACGCCGAGTTATACAGTGGACGGGTCAACTTGGTCTAATGATTATCGGGGCGTATGGCACTTTCGCCCAATGAATGAAACCATCACCCTCACCGATTCAACTTATTATCGTAATCATGCAAGCGATACATCAGGGCTTACCCACCAAGAGTCGATATTAAGTGCTGGCCGGTCTTATTCTGGTGGCCCTGATCAATTTATTAAGATCCCAGGATCCTCATCTTTAGATAGCCTTGATCGGGGTAGTTATACCTTTACGAGTTGGATTAACATGGAAAACTTACCGGATGACAAGGATCTAGATTCATTTTTAGGGATTGGTTATGAAGCCAATCATAACGATATTTATTTTAATGATATCGAAAAATTAAAAGCTTTACCTCGGAGTGGTAGTCGCATCTTTCAGGCAGGACCAAGGCAGGGGCTTCATCTTGATAATGATGCGGATTTCCGGAACATGAATATAGGTATAAATCGAAATAATAATTACATGTCCCTCTTTTTAGCCTATTTTAAGCCACCTGTAGATGGATTTTACAATTTCAGATGTGATAAGCCGGATGATAAGTTTGCCCTATGGATAGACCTGGACAGGGACGGGGTATTTGAACGCGATGGGGCAGAAGGAGATGAGCAGATTTTAGTCAGAACTGGGTACAGTCCCGCTACTTTTTATTCTGATATGATTAGTCTACTGGAGGGAGTGGACTATCAGATAGCAATTGCTCATGGTGAGGGTGTTGGTGGATCAAGGTTGAAACCATTATTGTTAACACCAGATGAAGAATGGCGTATCATTGACCCGAGCGATCCCAGTCAACAGGGGTATTATTCTGTGACTTTTGACGGAACTTTATCCGCAGACCTAAGTTCCTTTTCATTGTACAAGCATGGTGCCCTAGAGCGTTTTGATTTCAGGAATGGTAGCCTGGCTGTTACCCACAGGTTGGACGGTGGCGTTATTAATGCGACCTCATCGACTGCACCTGATGTAGACATATGGACCCATGTAGTCGCCCTGGTGGATACGAATGCGCAAAGAATAAAAATTTATAAAAACGGCCAAGAAGCTATAAACTCACCATTTGTGCACGCATCCCCTCCTCTACTGAATGGACAGGATTGGTTTTTCGGTATGGGGGATCTAGGTTATAAAATTGATGAAACCACTCTTTCTGCAAGCGCCCGCTCTGCTGACTGGATTAAGGCATCTTACGATAATCAAAAAGAAAGCCCCTCTTTTCCCGCGAGTTCGGACGGAGTATTGGGTAAACACAGTTTTACTTCGGCATCAGAATTTACAATAAATGCCGAACGGGGATTTTTTAACAAGGTCGAAGTCACAGGATTACCAAATGCCCTGATTGCGTCAGGGTTACCGCCCGGATTAATTCTGGACCCTGACCCTATCGATGGAAATCTGTCTGGTTATCCCAGCCAGAGTGGTATTTACGATGCAACTCTTTTTGCCTTTTACGCTGATGGCTCTCAAGCCGTGCAGGATTATAAATTTACTGTTTTGGCTGGAAAGCCAGAAGTTACCTTATCTTCTCCGCAGACTGTAACCACGAACTCTCTACATGTGGACTATGAAGTTACAGCCACCGGTGGAGATAACCCACAATTATATGTTGTTGCAGACACAACCGACCATGGCACAGATTTTTACAAATGGAAATTTCGCCTAGATCTTGGTGAAGTCGGGCTTGGAGTAGGCAGTGCTACATTAGCAGGGCTCAACGCGGATAGTGTATATTATGTCAGATTGTATGCTGCTAACTCCGTGGGAGATGATTGGACGGGTAAAACATCTGAAGTTCGCCTGCAACCTAAACTTAACCATCTCCCTCTGGCTCTGTCTATATGGTTAGATTCTACCGACATACTTGCAGATGAAACACCACTTATCGAGGGTGCACCCTTAAGCATTTGGAGAGACAAATCCAATTTCAATAGGGATATGGATATTGTTGCCGGCGACCCTACTATCAAGTTCGAAGGTCCCCAAGGACAACCAGTTGCTGATTTTGACGGTGATGATCAACTTAGCACCAACTTCTCTTTTTCTAGTGATTATACTTTACGTAATATGGGGTACACGGCTTTTGGGGTTTCTCGTTACACAGGTGGTAAAAATGGACGTGTAATTACATCCGTTGGTAACAATTGGCTGATGGGACACTGGAATAACCGAATCTCTAGCTATTATCTGCGTGGGTGGTTAAATTGGGGCTATGGTGCAGATACCAACTTTCACCTATGGGAAATATCACATGAGGGAAGAAATAATGCTAGCGATCCCTCGGGTATCGTATGGACAGACGGCATTAAGCTTGCGGAAAATAAAAACTCAACTTGGTACGCATTTTATCCATCAAAAATATCATTTGGTGCGTCCGGAAGCCTCGCAGAGTCTTCCAAGTGTCAAGTTGCTGAGTTCTTACTGATTAGAGGTGGAATTGAAGAAAACGAGAGACTCCTCATCGAAGGCTACCTAGCCCATAAATGGTCAATCTCTTTACCACCTGAACATCCTTGGGCTTTTGAGCAACCCACCTTTGGGGAAATTGTGTCGGCCGATTCGACTCCCGTGGGTATTACCTCCCAAACTTTAACACCCATTATTGTAAATCGAGACCCAGCCAACCAAACGGATACCTCTGCCTCGCTTACGGGCAAAGTCATAAGTGCTGGACTTGGCCTGGTGGAGGATGCACCCTTTTCCCCCTCCTCATATTCGGGCCTTCGCCTCTGGTTGGATGCTTCAGACGCTGACGGTGATGGATTTCATGGTTCCGAGGCTCACGACGCCGCCAGTTCAGCTAATTCTGTTCCTTGGTCGCCATCTTATATCGAATCTTACTTATGGCTGGACGCCAATGACTCAAGTACCTTATCTAACCTCGGGTGGAGTGTACAAAATATGACGGGAGATACTGACTCTTTTATTTCGGCTGCAAGCACATACACCTCAGCAATCAACGTTAATGGAGGGGATGTAACCATTAATGGTGTCACATTCACTGGACAAACATCTGCAGGAGCCAGCGGATGGGAGGTTATGGAAGGCTTCTCTTCCCCCCATAATTCTCACTCTCAGGCGAATGTTGGGGGTGCATTAAAAACTTTGTTAAATAGTGGTTTTATTTATGGCGGAAATATACAGAAAATTAAACTCACTGGACTAACGGATGGCGAAACCTATACCTTCTCTCTCTACAGTTCTGCATGGGGCAATTCATCCCGCACTTGCGTTCTTTCATGCTCAGATACAACTGGGACAGTTACTGTAGACCAAGACGGTTTTTATGATGCCGGATATAATGGGCTACTTGTTGAATGTACTTACATAGCGGATGGCACCGATGTCATCTTCACAATCGACCCGAATACGAGCTCATCCTGGCACCTTTATGCATTTAGTAACCGGATTGAAAGTAATCTTGATGCTGTTACAAAATGGGATGACAAGAGTGGGAAAGGCAAAGCTGCATTTCAGCAATTATCCATTAGTCGGCCAAGTAGTCTTGGCTCTTTGTCATCCCTTCCCGCCGTCCGGTTTGATGGTGTCGATGACTTCCTTGACCTTCCTCTTTCCGCTTCTCTTAGCGATGCTTACAGTGGTTTTTTTGTAACAGAGGTAAACTCGCATACCAATACTCTGTGGGCAGAGGAGTCTTCCAGTGATTGGGTCAAAAATCACATTTTACTCACCTCAGCTAATGAGTTTGAAGTCGATCAATGGGGGCCATCTTCAGGCAGTGCGATATCTCCTTCCCTCTCCGGGACTGTTCTTGTTGGTGTCGTTCAACACTCTGAGCAGAGTCGGCAAATCTTTTACAACGGTGTAGCAGGCGCTGTATCCGCGGAACAATATGGGAATGAATACCCAACCCAGGTAAGAATTGGTGCGAGACTAAATGGAAATAGTTATTCGAGCAACCAACTGGGAGAACTTATTCTGTTTAGTTACGCAATGGATGATGACGAAAGGCAGAAGTTGGAAGGATACCTTGCAAATAAATGGATGATCAACAGCAGTCTGCCCACGAATCACCCACACTTTTCGCATTTCAATGAAACTTATGATTTAGGTACACCTATTGCCTTGCTTGCAGATAAATCGGGTCAGGGCAATGATGCCTTGCAGGATTCAAATGTTAGCCAACCGGGATATATCTCGAATTCTATGAACGGGAATTCTGTTCTTCGGTTTGATGGGAGTGATGATTTTCTCGAATTTGAAGAAATCAACACCATTCGAACTCTTTTTATGGTCATTAAACGAAACGCAGGGAATCAAGGGTTTTTGCTTGGTCATGAATCAAACTATGCTTTTCATCCAGGCAATAATTCGGTCTGGTCTGCGACTTGGACTGACACATACCTTTTAAATGGACTTTTGCATGTTAACGGTAATTCATTTGACGGGTTATCCCAAAATTATGCTTATGGCTCGCCTGCCTTACTTTCAATTAAGACCACCGGAGTATTACCCGCCACCAGCTTTTCCAAGGACCGGTCCAATGATGTTTACTGGAACGGTGACCTAGCGGAATTAATTATATACCAAGAGGCATTACCGGTTTCGACAATGAGAATGGTTGAAGGATATTTGGCTCACAAATGGGGGATTACTGATTCACTTGTCGAAACCCATCCCTTTAAGAGCTTTGCTCCTGCTCGCAATAAGTCTGCTGCCCTGACCAAAATCTATTGGGGGGGGGTAGATGGAGAGAACGACCCCAATCTCTGGGAAAATGTCATCGATATTGGAGAAGTAAATGCTGGCCTAAGAAAACTTTCCAGTGGGATTAGCCTTATTGCAACACCGCCCCCCAACGAATCTGCTGGTACCTATCCGGCCAGTAAGCTACTGGATGGACAATTACCGCTGGATGGTTGGCGATCGACCTGGACTGCTTGGCTAAAATCAAATCCACAACTGCTCTTCAATCTAGGAAAGAAAAGAGAAATGAACAAAATTCGGATTTACTTCCAACCTTATGAACGGGCTGGAGAATTAGAAGAAGTAAAGGTTTACATTGCAGATGAAGAAATGAATTTCGAGCTACTCGATTCCTTCCCTGGTGGACCTGGACTCTTGCAGCAGGGCAAGTATGTGGATTTTGATATGAGCGGAATAAGTACGCAGGCCATTCGCCTGGAACCCACATATAACGGGTGGGGACATATGTGGGGGGAAGTCGAATTCTGGGTTCACGATACCGGTGAATTTGAAGCCCCCATTTACGGTCTTGCACCGGGGCAAACTTATTACTATCGGTCCTATGGATCCAATAGTGGTGGCAATGCCTGGGCTCCGTATACAAAAAGTTTTAAAGCTGAAGATAGAGCGTATTATGATTCAGGAAAACTTGTCATTCACACGGACTTAGGGACATGGAAGCACAGCAATGGTGATGTTAGAAATGCTGAAATATTTGATCGTTCCTTTACGGACCAATTTGGTAACAGTGTTCTTTACAAAGTTTCACGATTTGAATTTGATCAGATCGAACTGCTTGGAGATTTAGAGATTGAGGTTAAGGGGGAAAGTGCCCTTGAAATCATCACTTCAAGTGGCGATATCATTCTTGGTGTTGATATCGATCTCTCGGGCAAAGCACCCGATGGCGAACGCTCGGGTAAAGCTAGCCCTGGGGGATTCCCCGGCGGGGCAGTGGCTAGCCGGGGTATTGGCCCCGGCGGAGGAATTGGCGGCGTTATTCCAGGCGGTGCTGGCTATGGCGGTGCAGGAGCTCGTGCTACATCTACCACTGGTCAGCCTTATGGCGATGGATCCATTTCACACCTGCTCGGTGGAAGTGGTGGCGGTGGCTACACGGTAGACTACGCTGGTGGTGGTGGTGGTGGTGCCCTGAAGATTCAGTCTTACGGGACCTTAAAGCTTTCATCCTCAATTCGCTCCCTTGGGGGTTCCGGTACTGGAGGGTCTGCTGGGGGTTCCGGGGGTGCTATCCATCTAAAAGCAAAGAACCTGGAGCTTACTAATACTTCCCAAATCAATGTCTCCGGTGGTCTAAACGGAGGTGCTGGTGGAAGGATTTATCTGGAAGGCTCAAGTTCCTTGCAAAATGATGGGAGTGATAATTTACTGGCAACTGGTGGAGAGGGAGCCATTTCTGGTACAACTGGCTCCATACGCTATCTTAGACCCAGTAACCTCTCCAGCCTCTCCTTCCAGACTGGTACTCTTACAATAGATACAGATTCAGCCACAATATCTCATTCAAGCGGCAATGTCGCCTACGGAGAAATTGTAGATAAATTTTTTAAGGATCAGAATGGAGCCTACTGGCCTTACTCAGTATGTAGTTTTAAATTTTCTAATATTGAACTGGGAGGGAATCTTGTAGTCAATTTAGCTGGCAAAAATGCCTTGGAACTTGAAGCTACATTTGGTTCAATTATTATCGGTTCCAATCTGGAAGCAAATGGGGGGGATTCAAACCAAGTAATGGGTGGTGTTGGAAAACTGGGTGGGTTCTCTGGTGTAAATTCTGGCGAACTTGCAGGGAATGGACCTGGAGCTCCTACCTACACCGCAACCACTGGGCATGGTGCGTCCTATGGTGGTCACGGATCGGGCGAGGCTTCAATGTATGGAGAAAGGGAATTATTATCCCTTGTTGGTGGAAGCGCGGGGGGGTCATCGAGTAACTATGGTTCAGGTGCAGGGGGCGGCGTCATTTCCTTGAAGGCTTCCACAGAAATCCTGATCCAGGAAAACACTTTCATTACTACCAATGGTGGTGGTGCTAGTGACACTTCAGCAGCAGGCACTGGTGGGGCTATTCGCCTTGAGGCTACCCGGATTTTCAATCATGGTTTATTGCAAGCAAGAGCTGGAAATGGAGCTCAAACTTCTGGCAATGATCAAACGCGTGGATCTTCTGGAGGACGGATTGCTTTGATTGCGAATGGTCAAGTTAAAGCGGGTAAGACAGATGTTGGCGGTGAATGGCTTTCCAATGAAGGCACCTTATTTGTCGGAGGGGCATATCTTGACTCAACCCTTGAAGTAGAAAATGCAAGCCTCACCATCGATACAACGACTGGATACTTTTCGGTGGAGGGTGGTTCTCATGGGTATGGTGTCATCACTCCTGCAAACTATACTGACAATCTTGGTCAAAACTGGGCCTATGAAGTCTGCACCCTAACTTTTAGCCAAATCTCAATTACCGGTGAAAGCCAAGTTTCTCTTCGAGGAAACAAACCTCTTATTTTAAAGACAGTTGCTGGTGGTGATATAAGAATTGAAGCAGATCTTATCCTAGATGGTGGCGATGCATCGAAGGTAAATGGATATGGAGGTCGACCAGTTTTAAATCCATGGAGAGGAAGAAGTGCGGAAAAACTGAATGGATTTGGACCAGGTGGACCAGTTCCTGCGGGGAATGCAGGAGTGAGCGCAAGCTACAATTACGGCGACGACAGCATCTCCCAACTCCTACCGGGTAGCAGCGGTGCCAGCGGTCTTCATTTTCAGGGCTCTGGGGCAGGTGGCGGTGCTATTTCACTGGAAGCTGATGGCGACATATGGATCGGGGATGGTGTTGTCATAAGTGCTCAGGGTGGCGATGGCAGGACCAATGCCAATGCTTATGATCAGGGAGGCGGCGGTTCCGGCGGGGCGATTCGGTTACAGGCTAGAAATATTTACAATGGTGGTTTATTGCGAGTGGATGGTGGCAACCGCGGCGCAGGCGGCGGGCGTGTCCTGATCGCGGCGAAAAGTGATATTGAGCGAGGTACATTATCTATTGGCTCTGGTTCATTTAAGGAAGTTACTCCCCCTGTATTAGCTATGCCTGGCACGATCAATATCTTATATAAACAAGCAGTTTATGTTGATAAGAAAAGTAGAGTGCGAACTCGTCCGCAAAATTTAAGACTGTATTTTCCTTTTGACGAGGCCCAAGGGTTGACCACTAAAGACATGGCATCTGATGCTACGGGCAAGCTAGTGGGTGGTTCCAGTTGGAGTGACGGAATCATAGGCTCTGCCCTTAAGTTTAATGGGGACGATGGGTACCTATCCACTGAAGTAGCAGCATCACAGATCGGTGTAGACGGAAAAAAACCTAGAACTATAAGCTTTTGGGTGAAGGCCTCCACGAGCTCTTCAAGTGAACCTGGGTTTTACGGCTACGGCAATTACCTGAGTAGTGGTGGGACCAACCAATATTGGGGTATTAAAAACATCCAAAGCTTATCCTACACAATGTTACAAAGTGAGCATTGGGATTGGACTGAATCCTTCACTCATGGAAGCTCATTACTGGGCCCATCATGGGTTCATTTCGCTCATATATATGATGGTAGCAATGTAATTCTATACCGAGATGGCACCCTTATTGGCAGTAAAATTCTTGATACGATTGGAACCGGTAATCAAGTTTACCTGCAAATCGGGAGGTGGCAGAACAATGAAAGTGCATACTATAATGGTTTAATCGATGACTTTAGAATTTATGATGATGCACTCACCGAGACAGAAGTGCAGACCATTGGAATTGGTCAGGACACTTACGAAGAAAGTCAGCAAGTACAATTTTCGATCTTGGCCACGGGTGACCCGAGTGGTTTCTCCACGAGTGGCTTACCTAGAGGCTTAACACTGGATGTGAAAACAGGTCGCATAACTGGCATACCTCAAGAAATTGGTGCTTTCGACCTCAATATTACTGCCTTTAATCAAGCAGGGCTTACTTCTCAATCCATACAGCTAGTTGTAAATAAAACTCCTCCGATCCTCAGCTCGTCTTTACCAAAGAATATAAGTTCCACGACAGCCCGATTTGCTGGAAAAGTTGTATCTGATGGTGGCACACCGGTTCAGTTATCCCTCTTTTGGGGAGAAAATGATGGCGGAACAAACCCCACCATTGATAGTACAGACCCGACAAAGTGGGATAGCCGGATAGATTTAGATACCAGTTTCAGTTCAGGTGGATTTAATCATTTGGTTCAAGGCTTGGAGAAAAATGCTACCTACTTTTACCGTTGGCGTGGAGGAAATGAAGTTAATCCTGAAGTCTGGAGTACTCCTACACGAGAGGGAATTACTCATTGGTGGAAGTTTGATGAGGAAGGCGGTAGCCGCTTAACGAATGAGGTCTCCACTACCCTTGCCACGGCAGTTGGTCTTTCTGCTGCCGACCGAATTTTTGGTTACGACGGGAAAGCACTTCAATTGAAAGGTGATGGTGGTCATATAGTCATTAAGTCCTTTAAGGGTATTGTAGGTGCCAGTCCCAGGACTATTTCTATGTGGTTAAAAACAAATGATTCTAATGCGAGCTTAATTTCATGGGGTGCAGCAGCTGATGGAGAAAAATGGGAAGTCTCGCTCGAGAATGGAAAGCTGAAACTTGATATAGGAGGCGGTATCATGCTTGGGGGGACAAGTTTAAACAATGATCAGTGGAATCACATCGCTGTCTCCCTCCCAGTTGGAAGTCCATTGCTCGCTGATTGCACACTTTACGCTAATGGAGTAAATGATACAATTTCCTCTTCCCAATTTGATTTAAACCCTCTACAAATTTCTCCAGATATTTGGTTGGATTCAACCGATACTGACTACATGGATAAGGGGATATCTAATACATTGGGCAGTCCTGCTCTTGGGGAGGTTTTTAATTATTGGGGTAACCGGGTTCCTGGGAGTAATTATAATGCGGTGACACTTTCCGGAAGCCCGATAATTGAAATGGGTTTAAATACTTCCTTTGCTGGTGTAAATACAACAAGCGATTTGCTTGGAATTGCCAATACTTCGGATGACTTTGATCAACTCAATGCAATGAGTATAACTTTTGTCGTCGATTGGCTTAGTACTGCTACCGGTGAAAAACTTATTTGGAAAGGTGGTTCCGGTTATGGATGGTACGAGAACAAAGCAACATTTTGGATTGGTAAGCATAATACCAATGCTAATCAAGGAACCGGGGTTTGGTATTCTCCTACTCCGAATGCTAGGCAATTCAAAATCCAGGGTAGCATGGACTCAGACGCAAGAAGTGAGACAAAGATTATCTCAGTTATCTACAATGGTGCGACAGGAAATAACCAACTTTTTTCCAACGGTTATTTAATTAGAAGTACAAATGGCTTGTGGCCAAGTCTACCGTCATCGGCTGAAGATCTGAAAATCGGAGGATCTAACCGTTTTGGGGACATCGTCATTTTCCGGAGGGCTCTATCATCCATAGAGCGTGAATACATTGAAGGATATTTAGGGCATAAGTTTGGGCTTAATCAAAAACTGCACCCAAGCAACCCATACAGAGATGTGTTGGACTATATTGTCAAAACAGGAAATGAATTGGATGTCACCATTGGAACCAACACAGATGGCAACCACCTGGATGGGGTAATTGATGAGGTCCGTATTTATGACCGAGGGTTGCCTGCGATTGACATTCGAAGCCTTGCTTTAGGGGGAACAATTGAATTTACCTCCTCCGCGATCCCAAGTCCACCAACTGTTGAAGTTATCAGTATCCAAGCAGACGCAAATGCCACGGTTCAAATCAAGGCAGAACTCACAGGTAAGGATGAAACCCTTCCAAGTGTTGCCATATACTACGGCAGAAATGATGGCGGGTTTGATCCCAATCAATGGGAGCACAATCTCACTCTTTTTGGAGGAAACCCAATTAATCTAGGTGAATTTAATGCTACGGTATCAGGTCTTACACCCGGAGAAAAATATTTCTTTCGTGTTTTTGCGGAAAGTATTGATGGCTCGGACTGGTCAAGTGGTGCTCCAGAAGTCGATCAAGACCTTCTCGCTTTTTGGAGAATGGATGAATCAAATGGTTCGGTTGTTTATGACTCAATTTTCCCATTCTATCATGCTCAATTGGAAGGACTTAACACTATCCTCTATAGACCGGAGTCAATACGTGGTAATTCGGTAGAGCTCGATGGATGGTCACAGTCTATCAATCTAGACAGTCAAAATGAAGGTTTCCTGAACCATTCATTTGAGGGTAGGACTGTTACTGCATGGATTAAACCGAAGTCAAACTTCTATGCTGGTCCCACAGTAACAGGCCATGAAGACCTAGTTGCTTATTTCTCCCTGGATCAAGGAAGTGGATCGACGGTGGTTGATCTTACGACCAATAAACTGGATTCTACCCTGCAAGGGGGGAGCACTTGGGCAAGCGGGCGATTCGCCGAGGCTATCACCTTGGATGGAGTTAATGATAATGTGGCAATAAAATCTGATGAACCATTGAACAAATTACATCGCACTTCTTATTCGTTATCACTTTGGATAAACCCGAGTGACCCGGCGCCAGGCTTGTACAACTCTGGGCAACTTCGACTCAGCGGTTATAAAGTGGCCATGAGTGATTCTTACTTCACCAATATTTCATCTGCCTTCACCCTGCCCTCTTCCGGGAATTCAATCCTTACCACAGGCCCAGGCTTGCGGGGCTTGGATTTTCAAAGTGATGCAGATTTCAGTAATGCTGGAACTGGCGTCGGGGCAAACCATTATCTTGTCATATTCAGCGGGTCATTTCAGGCAAAAGTAGCTGGGAATTATAATTGGGAAATCCTAGGGAATGATAACCGAGGAACCCTTTGGATTGATCGCGACCAAAATGGTGAATTTGAATTGCTTGGTTCACAAGGGGAAGAAAAAGTACTTGATACGACCACAAACGCTGCCAGCACCATTGTGAATCTCATGCCTGGTTATTACAAGATTGCTCTGATACATGGAGAGAAAACAGGTACATCCACGCAGCAATTAAAATTCTCTAGTCCCTCCAATGCGGCAGGACCAACTGTCTTAACCACTGTACAACCTAGCAACTCAGATCAATCAGACTTATTTGTGACCGAAAATACTTACGCAATCCTTAAAAGAGATTCTCTTGGTCTATCTATAGACGGCGAGTATTTCCCCAGTTACCAGCATTCTAATTACACCGAAAGTATTCAAGTGAAATCCAATCAAAGTGTCAGCAGCTCTACTTGGTCTCATCTTGGCGTGGTCGTAGATTACAACGCTTCTAGTATCAAACTATACTTAAATGGTGTTAGTGTTGGCGAAGAAAGCTTACCATCAGGCGAGGCCTTACACTTTTTATCTACCAATAAGTGGCTGCTTGGTGGAACCAACCCTGTGGATGATGACTACTTCAATGGGCGAATTGACGATGTTAGGTTCTACCAAAAAGCACTTTCCGAAGACGAAATTAATTCTATTGCCAATGATGATTTGACCACTGCAGTCACTGCCGGGTACGCCAATCAAGTCATTTATGATGAGGGTACGTCAGATTCTGGCTTAACTATCAGTGTGGGGGGAGGAATCATTGAAGCAATTGTGAGCGAAGGCGGGGAAACAGCTTTGGTAAAAAGTGAAAGTAAGATTTCGAGCGAAGACTGGAACCATGTTGGTGTAAGTTACGGAGAATCACCTAAATCCTTCAGTCTTTATATAAATGGAACCTTGGAAGACGGACCCGCACTACTGAAATCAAGTGCAACCATTTCGGGTACAATGGATAAACCTTATATTGGGAAAAGGGAAGGCACAGCATTTGTGTCCGGTCAATATGGATACTACAAGGGGGCCATTGATGAACTAAGAGTTTACGATCGAGGTTTAGGTGCTGGAGAAGTAGGACATATCTACAATGGCGATTTTGCAAATGAGGGATTCCTTGACTTTATCGCTATTGACAGGCCCACAATAAAAACGCAAAGCCCCTCGGGTGTGTTACCCTTTCAGGCAACAATGCAAGCTGAAGTTTTATCAATTGGCGGCGACATCTATGAATTTGAGGAAACGATTGACCTAACCTTTAAAGCAGACACTTTCCCTGGGCTGCAGGCGTGGTACTCGGCAGAGAATACAGGTTCACCACTAGACAATGGCGACGAAATTAGTAGCTGGATTGACCTTTCTGGTAATTCGCGGGACATGGGATACGCATCTGGGAATCCAAGATATTTCGAGTCCGCACTCAAAGGCAAGCCCCTGATTAGTTTTGATGGCGATGACCTAATCTGGACTACTCATAATTTTAATCATTTAGTTGATACCGGTTATACCATGGTCTCCGTATCAAGGTATACTGGTGCCAAAAATAATCGTGTAATTTCCTCAAGAACAGGTAATTTTCTTTTCGGTTATCACGGTGCTCTTACCGGTAGGTGGTATGCAAACGGTTGGGTATCCAGTACTGGCCCCCTCGATTCAGACTGGCATCTGCATCTTGGTGTGATCGATAAGAAAGATAACCCGCAAGCATCCTTTTGGCGTGATGGTCAAAACCTTGTTACTAACAGTCGCGGATCTGGTAACACCAGTTTTGGCCCAGGCCAACTCCAATTTGGGGGATATTTAACAAATCGTGAAATGTCGGCTTGCGAAATTGCTGAGGTTATGATTTTCGACAAAATGCTCAATCAATCAGAAAGACTTCAACTTGAGGGATATATAGCTCACAAGTGGAACCTTGCGGGCAGTATTCTTCCAAAAAGTCACCCTCATTATGAGCAATCTCCCTTTGGAGGAATAACAAAAGTAAAAGAAATAAAAACCATTGGAGGAGATCGACCAGTTGTAAAAATCTTTTGGGGAGATGATTTTATCGAAGAAAACTCCACTCTTGTTGATCCAGATGATAATGCATCTTGGGATTTTGTTTATGAAGTAAATAGCAGCAACCCAGTTGGCCTAGGAGTTTTTGAAGGTATGGCGACTCCCCTTACCTTAAACTCCACATATTACTACCGAGCCTACGCACATAATCTCGGTGGTGAGAGTTGGGCACCAACAATCGAATCTTTTAAAGCCATAGATACTCGCTTTACCGAAGATACCATGGATGGTCTTGTTTTATGGCTCGATGCGGCAGATGTAGACGGTGACAAACTACCAGACTCCATTCTTGACGGAGCGTCACTTCCCCTTTGGGTTGATAAGTCAAGATCAGGGAAGAATGCCCTGCAAACAGTAGCACTTCAAACACCAACTTACGCAAAGAAAGCCTTTGGTTCGCTTCCTGGAGTTCGCTTCCAGACTGGAAACTCATACAACTCTGGCAGCCTAAGTCTTACTTATGGTAATGTTCATGTCTTCATGGTTGCGCAAGGAACAGGAGTAGGCTTGGGTGCTACGGATGGACTTGCCGGGTGGACGCTCGACGCAAAGCCGGGAAACCGATTGGGGATTTACAAAAGCGAAAATAACACCCTTCAAAATATTACTCTTGGTTTTGACCCTATGACAGGGTTTGGTCAACTTGTTGGTGAAATCGCTGAGATTATGGTTTTTGATCGTAATCTACAACCGGGTGACAAGGAAAAAATCGAGGGTTATCTAGCACACAAGTGGGGCATAATTGACGATTTAGCGCAAACTGGATTCAAGGTTCGCAATGGTTTAATGTTATATTATCCATTCAATGAAACCGATGGTTCAATCGTACAGGATTACTCGATCTCACTCAGGGATGCGACCGTCATAGATGCAGTACTTGATACCAGCGGTAAGTTCGGGTCAGGTATTTTGTTTTCTCCCGATATGGCACAGACTAAAATTCTTTTACCTGAAGGTAATCATCTTACCTGGAATAACAAGAACTGGACGATATCAACGTGGTTCTCTGCTCCCCTTCCTATTGTTGGTGCTGATGATTTTCATGCTCTCTTTAATGAATACTTTGAACCCTATGTCGCTTTCAATTTTGACCAAAAGTCATTAACGCTCTTTGACGGGTCTTCTTTTAGCGACACAAGCTATGTATTCAGTAACTCTCCTGGATGGCATCACTTAGTTATCAAAAGTAGTCCATCCGGCATGCAGTTTTATATGAATGGAAGTATTGTCGATTCACTTAATAAAGGTGTAGTTCTCAATATTGAAGCCATTGGTAATCTTTTTGCCGGGAATGGTTTGTTTGCTGAAAAGATAGATGATTTCAGAGTTTATTCAGATGGTCTATCCATCACAGAAATTACAGACTTATATGGAAATGGTGATGGAGATTTTGGTGTTCATCCCTATGAAGATTTCCCTCCTGAATTTGACAACATACCCGAAGTTATCGTCCCCAAAAACCCAGTTGTTTATTGGACATTTAATGAATTAAATGGAACAGATGTCAGGGATGACTCTGGTTTGGAAAACCATGGGTATGTAGAGAATAACACCAGCACTCCTGATCTTTTCTTTCACTCGGAACCTGGTAGGAATGGAGCAGCTATCCGTTTCGATGGCAGCGAAACTATTATTTTAGAGCAAGATGTTTCATCATTCAATGTATCTGGTCCCTTTAGTTTTTGCATTTGGCTAAACTCAGAGGATTTGAATGCCCAAATTATAAGTTCTGGTAGGTTTGCCATCAGTGTATCCGATGGGTTTCTTTGGGGGCAAGTGCAAGTGGGCGGCATCATTAAGCGAACCGAATCTATTCCCCTGCCCGCAGAAGAGTGGTTCCATCTAATCCTTATCTGGGACGGTAACAAACTTCGTTTGTATAAAAACAACGAAGAAGCTACGGCCCCGATCAATACAAGTGGGAACTTGACGGGTTCAGGCACACTTTATTTAGGAGGAAGACCTGGCATCAATGATACTTATGAGGGCATGATGGATGACTTGCGGATTTTTGATCAAGCGCTCACTGCCGGCCAAAGGCAGGAAGTTTACAACTTCGCTGACCCAGCACTTATTGCTTACTTTGGAGAAGAATTTTCTTACAATATTGAATCTCTTAAAGGGCCGACTGATTTTAATGCCACTGGTTTACCAGGTGGGCTTGAAATTGATACCTCATCGGGATTTATTTTTGGTGAGGCTAATGTGACGGGTATTTTCCCTGTTGAGATTACGGTTGCCAATTTCTCTGGCAGTGATTCCAAAACGGTAGATTTACAGGTAAACAAAGGGAGGCAAAGTATCCTGCAGAGTGAAGAAGTTATATCCTTAACTTATGGGGATTCACCTGTAGACCTAAATATATCTTCAACCTCTGGACTGCCTGTCGAGTTCTCGATTACGGAAGGTAATGAAACTATTGATTTAAATGGTTCCCGTATCACCGTTAAACAAACTGGCTTTGCCAGTGTCCGGGTATCACAACCAGGGAATGCCAACTGGTTGCCGGCTGAATCAGTCCTCTTGAATTATCAGGTTATGGCCAAGGAAGTGTTGATAACCACTGATGATCAGTTCAGGAAAACATATGAAGCAAATCCACTTTTTACTTTTTACTCTCAAGGTCTTTCCGGGAGTGACTTAATACAAGACTATAATGTCACGATATCTTCTCCGGTTGAAAGTGGTTCTGTATCCTCGCCCACCCCTCCAGGCTCTTACCCAATCATTGCTTCAGGGGCTGCTTCAGAGAATTACAATTTCGTCTACCAATCAGGTACCTTGGTGGTATCGGATAAGAGCCAGCAGGATATTGTTTTTGATCAAGATTTGTCTCTCGTGCCCGCTATTACTCCATTTATTGACTTAGATGGATATTCTCTTGATATGGAGGGCAACCTCACATTTCTCCCTCTCTCTTTTACGGTTGAAGATGCTAGCATTGCCAGGATTCTCGAAACGCAGAAAAGTTCTATGACCGCCTACTGGAAGTTTGATGAAGATCTTTATAACGGAGCAAAAGATGAAACAAATGCGTACAACGGGAGCTTACTTAACCTTGTTACCACCGGCGTGGATAAAGTGTGGGTTCCAGGACGATTCAAAAATTCAATTCAAATGGGTGAGCCAAGCAATGGAAGAGTAAATTTTGGGAGCGTTGAATTAGATCATAATTTCTCAATAAGTTTTTGGCTCAAGCCAGGAAATAAAATGGGGCCAGCAAGCACTCTTTTATCTAAAAATAATATAAATTCGATGAGGGTTTTTAAGTTGGAAAAAGGTGACGGTAACGCAAGCCTAAGGCTAAGTTTGTATTTAGATGGCGAGAATGAAGAACTTGTACTGTCATCCACAGATGACTTACTCGCGGATAACATATGGTCTTTGATTACCATCACCTACAATGACTTAAATGGATCCGTTCAACTCTTTAAGGACGGGCAACTAAACCAACAAGTTGATGGTAAATTTTTTACTGGAACAAGTATAAGTTCGAGATTTTCAAGTATGATGCTTGGTGGCGAAACAAATACATTTACCGGACTACTCGATGATCTAAGAGTTTACAAGGTCACTCTAGATGATACAGATGTCGACAGTATCTATGGTAGCGGTTTTGGTGATTTTACGAAAATTGAAATCATTGGTGCCGGACAGACCAAAATCACAGCAAGCCAACTGGGTGACTCCGAATACGAGGCATCTCTTCCGGTTGATAACTATCTCAGTGTTTACAGGGTTCCTCAGGAAATATCCTTTACCTCTATCAAGAATCATTCGGTGGGAGACTTCCCCTTCCCTCTCATTGCTACTGCTGACTCTGGGCTTCCAGTTAGGTTTTCTTCCTCCAACCCTTCTGTTGCTAGTGCAGTAGGAAACTATCTTTATGTTCATGGTGCAGGCGAAGTTACCATCTATGCAAGCCAAGCAGGTAATTCAAAATATGACGCGGCGGTTGACCAGAATCAATCATTCACGGTTAATTATGGAAATCTATTCACTGACTCGGCTCCCGGGTTAAAGCTTTGGTTCGATGCCACTGATGTTAATGCCGACTCCCAACCAGATGAAGTGAATGACTTTATTGCCCAAAACCGTATCAGCATGTGGGCAGACAAATCTGGGAACAATAATAACCCCATCCAGGGAAACCTGATGAGTATGCCACTTTGGACCCCCGAAGCATTAAATGCAAAGCCGACTATAACATTCGACTCAAACCTCAGCTTCCTGCTGCAAAGTCCAGTATCTGATTCCTCTTTTGTTTTTCTCGTCCATAAACAAAAAACGGTAGGATTGTCATCTATTCTCGGGGGTGACCTAGGTACAACAAGTGCAGATGGTTACGTGACCTTAGCTCATGCTTCCGGAAATGTTGAGATATTGTCGGAGTCGCCTTCGACTGAATGGAGTGTAAGTACCTTAAGAGTTTTGCCAAATACGCAATCTCTTTGGGTAAATGGAGCCATCGTCGGCACCGATAGCTACAACCAGGGAGCGGGCCCATTCAATCTGGTTGGAAATAACTTTGTTGGGGAGATTGCCGAAGTCTTGGTATTTGAAAAAGAATTAAATAAGGTTACGAGGGAAAAGATTGAAGGCTATCTTGCTCATAAATGGGGATTAGATTCAAAACTTCTTCCGTCTCATCCATATTATTCTAGCGCCCCTACATTTGGTGGAAGCCAAGAAATTATTTGGGGCGGACTGGTTGCCTATGAAGATGCAGGCGAAACAAAACTTAAACTTCCAATCAAAGCCCTTGGAGATTTATCCTTCAAGCTGCAAGCATATGCATCTTCCGGCCTGCCCATAAGTTTTGCCTCCAGTAACACTAGTGTGGTGGCAATCACAGGAGATATTGCCTCTATTGTGGGGATTGGTGAAGTCACAATCACGGCAATTCAGATGGGTGATTCGCGTTATCACCCTGCTGCACCAAGTGCACAGAGCCTGCATGTCATTGCTCCTGTAACAAAGGATGACCAGAGCATATCTTTCTCAGAGATCTCTTTACGGGTAAGGGATGACCCTCCCTTTATGATTGATGCTCTAGCTACTTCATCGGGGGTTAATCACTCCATCTTCCACTTACCTCTTAATTATGAGGTCAAGTCCGGGCCTGCAACGATTGATTCCAACGGTCTAGTTTCACTCGATGGTATTTCAGGTACAGTCATAATTACCCTTTCCCAATCTGGTAGCGCTTATGTCAATCCAGCCTTACCGGTCGATGTGGCATTTGAAATTTCCTCGAAGCAACGACCCAGTGTACAGTTTAAAAGCCTTAGGGAAGACGGCAATCTGACTGATATCCCGACTGGGTACAGACCCTTAGTCATCCAAGGAGTTTCAACCGACAATGGAAGCCCCTTTATTGTAACAAGCTCAAATGCCTCCATTGTAAGCATCCATAATGGAAGTCAGATTATTCCACGGGCACCAGGAGTAGTTAGCTTAAGCTTTGTAATACCTGAATCCGATTCCTATTTAGTTTCCGAAATGGTAACCAAGTCATTAACCATTGTCTCTCCAACAAAAGAGGCTTGGGAGGCATTTAGAAAGTCTGATGTCAGATACGATGAAATATTGGAGAGATTTACCCTAAGATATCTGGCTCTTAATCCTTCATTATCTCTATTCGATGGCACAGAAAGAGCTCGAAAAATCTTTAATGAAAACTACACTGACTCGGACGAAGACGGATACAGTAATTTATTTGAACGCGCTACAGGTTCAGATTCATTAGGACCTGACAGGAGACATCATCTGCCTCAACAAATCTTGTTGCCGGACAATAAACAAAGAATTTCTTTCGTTCGCTACAAATCTCCACTTCAGACCACTGGTGAAGCTTTTGAATATCATGTTGAGCAAAGCACTAACCTGCAAACTTGGGATTCATCAGGACTACAAGAGGAAAGTATTATTGACCTAAGCCAAAACATGGAACGGGTCATTGTTGTTACGACAGAAGCTATCCAGTCTGGTCAACGGAAATTCTTAAGGCTTAGGATTTCAACACCCTAGCAGAACTGATTTCAATTTTATGAGTTGCCTCGTAATTTCAAGCTAGATTAAATCAAACAATAACAACCTCAATTAACTATGAAAATTGCCCTAAGTATTATATGTTTTGGTCTCTTGGCCGCATCTTTGTCTGCTGATAATTATCCAGATATAAGTATCAAAGAACTGCAGCAAGCTATTTTACGTGGCGAAGTTGCGCTGATCGATGTAAATGGGGCCAAGTCCTATGCTCGGGGTCACATTCCTACAGCACTTGAGTTTTCAAGTTCAAAAGCTAAGCTGGCTGACCTTTTGCCAAAAAACAAAGACACTCTTGTTGTCTCTTATTGCGGAGGGCCAGGTTGCCGAGCTTACAGGCGTGGCGCAGATGCAGCTGCAAAACTTGGGTTTAAAAACATTAAGCATTTGTCTGCCGGGATTTCAGGTTGGAAAAGATCCGGAGCCAATGTCGCTAGAAAATAAATTTTCCTGAACGATACATAGAGGCATCTTTATTTGATGCCTTTTCATGGTTATTGAAAAGGTACAAAAACACTTTGCCTTTATACCTTTTCAAGAGCATATTTTATATGTTTCCATGAATTCTTTTTGCCTATCTTGCCTATTGTTGGGGTTACTTTTTTTCAGTACCCCCCGTCTTGGTTTTGCTCAAGGCAATCAAATTAGTGAACTTAAAGGATCGATTTCAGTTCACTTAGAAGGTGGCTCACCTGAAAGGCCGTTCTTTCTTGTCAGTTCATCTAGCCTGAAAGGCGATGCAGTTTTTCGTGGGCAGGTAAAACAAACAACCGACAATAATATTTCATTCTACGAAGTCCCTAATTTATTAGATCCAGATGAAATGCAACCACCTTTCAAACCTGGGGTTTTATCTACAATTCAAGCCCGCGCAAAAGTTGAAGTTGAACTAGATGGCACCTTGTCTTCACTTACCCTGACCTATCCAGGTGGGAATTATAAAACCATCCCAGATGTTATTATTGACCTGCCTACCTCTGGTTCTGGCTTGGTGGGTAATTCCCGGATTGCAGAGATTGAGGCTCTTATAGACACTTCTGCGCAACAGGTATCTGCGCTGGTATTCAAGGATAATGGAACGGGGTACGTTAGTCGTCCAAGTGTCAAAATAGAAGGAGGAGCCCACTTCATCAAAATTGTCGAAGAAAGTTCAATGTTTACCGGTAAATTTTTTAAAATTACAAGCAATGATCATTCCAGTGTTATTGTTGAAAATTTACTGGGGATCAACTTGGCACAAGTATTCAAACCCAATCAATTAATTGAGATCTATCAAGCTTGGACTTTAGGCTCTTTATTTGGTCATACAAGTGAAGAGGTTAGCCTTGCCGAAGGTAATAAAACAACAGCCGATCTCATTTACATCTTAAAGACAGATGGCAATCAAGATGGTTCAAATGCTGACTTTAGTTGCTTTTACCACGATGGAGAAATTTGGCGCTCTGATGAAAACCCCGCCCTAACAAACTCGGCTGATACGGTTATCATTCACCCAGACCAAGCATTTATTATCGCACGCAGATCCCCCAGTCCATTAGATCTGGTTTTTTCTGGAAGTGCAGCTACCCGTGATACCTTCGGGAATTTTCCTGCCCATCTAAAGCGTCAGTTACTCAGTAATCCGTACGGGGTAGATATTATGCTCTCAGATCTCATTTCTGCCCATAATATTACTACTAATCCCCTCGATACCGTAAGGTGGTTTGCTCATAACTCCCAAGAGCAAGCGGACAATGTGAAAATTTTAAATGATAATGTATGGCATACCTATTGGAATGATGGCACGAATTCAGGCATTGTGAATACAGCAACTGCAACTGCCCGCTTTGGAACTGGCATAGGGGGCGGCATAACACAGCAAGACATCTCCTTTTCTAGTGGGATAATAACCGCCATGACCAACCCTGAGTCATCCAATATTGTTGTTACATCCCATGATCACGGTCTTAAAAATGGTCTTTCTGTATTTATTAATCAAGCAAGTGGTCTCAAAACAAATGCCAACAAAGTACAAATCGATGAGAATGGAAACCTTGTCTCTCAAGGGGCGATCCCACTTGCTATCCAATCCGCAGCGAATGGATATCATGAGATTCAAGTTTTAGACGACCATACCTTTGAGCTCATCGGTAAGTATGGTAACAGTGATTTCATAAGCGATGGCCTAGCCTCATGGTCGACTGGTTCCGGAGGTAGTGGTTACAGCTCTGATGCATTTGTGTCTTTTATCGGCGGCGGAGGGAGTGGTGCCGTAGGAACTGCCCGAGTCGTCGGAGGCGAAGTTGCGTCTATTCTCGTCACTAATGCTGGTGCTGGTTATGTTCGTGCCCCCAAAGTATTTATTCATTCTGGAGGATGGAAAAAGCTCGGTGCGGGCAACACTCCTTTTAATGACGCACTCATCCCCGCGAGCTCAGGGATAATGCTTGTCCGGAATCATTCAGGAGGTGTGCGTACCCTCTTTAGTATAGATAGCCCCTTTAATTGATAAATATTCAGCTCATTTGATGAGCGTCCACATCAAGTATGTCGTGGATTTCAGTGTCCAGGGGGAATATTGCTCTTTTTTTTGCTAATCCCTTAAGAGCCTCTTGCACTGTTGCAGTTAAGTAGAAAAGATGAAAGCGGTAATAACCTTTGATCTTCTCAATAGGAGCCAAAGCAGGACCTTTCACCTCTAAGCCCGGCACCGGTTCTGCATCTAATATCTTCCTCCATTCGGTGGCGTAAAATTCTGTTTTCTCCAAACTTCTACCCCTAAAAATATGCCGAATCAGATGACGGTAAGGTGGGTAAGCAAGTTCTTTACGCATTTCCATTTCTTCTTCTAAAAAACCTTCAATATCTGGTTTTCTTGAAAACTGAATTGATGGAGAGTGGGGAGCATAGGTCTGTACATATACTTCACCAGCTCGATCCCCACGCCCGGCCCTGCCGGCCACTTGAACCAAAAGCTGGAATGCTCTTTCAGAAGCACGAAAATCTTCCATCCGCAAGGGCAGATCCGCATCAATTACTCCAACAAGAGTAACATTCGGAAAGTCTAGACCTTTCGCAATCATCTGGGTCCCTACAAGAATATCTATTTTCCCTTTCCGGAAGTCCCGTAGAGTTTCTCTAAAGAGATTTTTCTTGGTCATCATATCAGCATCGACTCGTACCACTTTTGCAGATCTTGGCATTAATTTACTCACGACATCTTCGATTCTTTGAGTACCATGACCCTTTCTGTGTACTTCAACCGATTTACAAGTTGTACAAAAAGCAGGAGCAATTTTACGAAATCCGCATAAATGACATCTCAAGTATCCATCGGTTCTGTGAAATGTAAGGGCAATACTGCAATCCTTGCATTCTTCGACTGTTCCACATTCTGTGCACAGCATCGTTGTATTAAAACCTCTGCGGTTTAAAAACAAAATACTCTGTTCTTTATTCTCATGCCTTTGCCTCAAAGCCTCAATCAAAGACTGAGATAAGATGGGGGTACCTCTTTCCCGGCGAGCATCCAATCTCATATCGACAATATGCATAAGTGGAAGCTTTCTTCCATCGATTCGTTTCAATAATCTGCTGACATTATATTTGCCTCTTTCGATATTCCTAAAGGTCTCCAGGCTAGGTGTGGCCGACCCCAGTATACATACTGCCTTATTTAACATAGATCGATAAACAGCCACATCTCGCCCGTGATACCTTGGTGTATCCTCCTGTTTGTAAGCCAACTCATGCTCCTCATCGACGATCACAAGGCGTAAGGAATTAATAGGTGCAAATACTGCTGACCTTGCCCCTACAACTATACGTGCCTTTCCGGTTGTTAGGTTTCGCCAAGCATCAAGCCTTTCACCACCCGAAAGGTGACTGTGCCAGACGACAACCTGCTCATTTCTCTTTGAAAACCTAGCTCGCAACCTTGCCACAGTTTGAGGTGCGAGAGAAACTTCAGGAACTAAAAAAAGAACACCTCCCCCTTGGTTCAGAGCGACCTCCATCGCCTCAAAATAAACTTCTGTTTTCCCCGATCCTGTTACCCCATGCAGGGCTTGAACGGCAAATTTTTTTTGCTCTAAAACTTCAGTGAGTTCAGCTGATGCTACTTTCTGCTCATTGGTTAGCTCCCACTCTGCATCCACTCGATCAAAATCCAAATCATCATCGTAGGCTTCGCGATTAACAACTTCTACGGATTCTGCAGCCAGTCCCTTGGAAAGAAGTCCCTTAATCGTACTTTCGCTAAAACCAAGCTTATTTATAAGGTCTGTCTTACGAATCGGCTTTTGATGTTTACCTAATTCCCTGAAAAGCTTTTTCTGCATCGGGGAACGATTAAGTGCATCTTTTACTGTATCTTGATCTAAATCGGGCAAAACCTGAATGAGCTTTTCATTTTTGGCTTTCATTCCATCCCGCACTGCAGCTGGAATCATTGCACCTAAAACAGATTCCATAGAACAAGAATAATAGCATGAGATCCATTTAGATAATTGAATCAAGTCGTGATTTAATACCGGCTCTACTTGAACTAAATGGCTGATATATCGTAGTTTACCGCTTGCTATTTCCTCTTCTGATCGAAGAGAAAACACGACACCTAGAACTCTTCTTCTACCCAAAGGTATTTGAACTAGGCAGCCGACTTTTATTATGGGTATAAGTTTATCACTCACCCCGTAAGTTAATAACTGGTCGAAACCTGCAAGCGGCTGAACTTCAATCTTCATAGCAATCACTTTTTCCTGAGATCATAACAAAGCAAGCGGGCATCTGTTCCGCTCACTCGATCTTTTTCATTTTGCATGACATAGAGAAGTCCTTTGCTTAAAGCCGGCAAGGTCCATGTACTAGGAGAGAAAAATAATTGTGCAGTGGAGATTATATGCCAACCCTTCGGAGTAAGCTCTACGCTGATTAATGACCCCAACTCTGACAGTCCCACAAATTTATTATCTGTAACCCCAACCTTAAGCAAAGAGCCTCGAAACAATTGAAGGCTCAACTCCCTTTTATTTAAAACCTGGCTCCAAGTGATAGGTTCGCGCCATTTGACCACACCAGCGTTAAAATCTAAGCAAAAGACCTGTGCCCCTCTTTGATGCCTCCCAGAAATACCAAAGAGATAGGATTGATATACGACTGGAGTCATCCAATGAATGTTTAAATTCGGATCCTGCCAGGATACAGAAGGTTTGAGCGCCTCATCGAACTGGATGATTGCTGACCCCTTTTCATAGCATTCTGAAAGGTAAACGCGATTCTTCCCCAAGGGAATAGGTGGCACCGCATTTACAGATTCAAAGCTTTTCGACCGCCACGCAAAACGGGAGAGCTTTTTTCCATTTTTCGGATCAATCACAAGTAATCCACCGGTGGAGGGCCGACTTTCTCCACCTGCAAAGACAAGGCAAACTTCTCGGTCATGAATGATCGCCTTACATGGAGATGAATAACTTGCCCCCCATTCATCTTCTGTGACCCAATTTGTATCCCCTGTTTTGAGATCTAAGCCAACAACGGACCGTTGCTTACTGCCACCAATGTTTAAAATAAGGGTTTCCCCAAAGGGTAAAGGATTGGAACCTTTCCCAAAAAAGTTTTGAGGAATTTGAAATTCTTTACCCAGATTTCTTTTCCAATGTACCCTTCCTGATTTCAATTCTAAGCAGGTCAGCCAGGCAGTAACCCCATGGGCATATACGAAATCGCCTACAATCACAGGACTTGCTCTCGGCCCATCGAGATAACCGTATCGGTCTCGATACTCCACCGGATAAGCATGCTGCCATATACTATTCCCTGTCTCAGCATCACGGCCTTCGATTACCTCTTGCCCTTGAAGTCGGTGAAACATAACCACAATGCCCTTTGAAATAGCAGGTGAGGCGTAACCATCTCCCTTGGTAACTTCCCACAGCAAGGATGGAGGGGCACCTGCCCAATCTAGCTGAAGGTGGGATTCACCTGAGACAGCATTGTCATGAGGCCCATTAAACCGGTGCCAGTCATGGGTTAATGCTTGTTGATGCAAAGGTTGTGCTTCCACATGAAATGTCAACCGAGGGTCAGGCTTCTTACTTTCACCTAATAAAGTAAAGGTGGAAATGAAGAATATTAGTACATCAAAACAAAATTCCCTCGTCGATAAAGCTGTCATTTCTTTTTATTCAGTAGCGTAAATCCTTAATTATCTATCTTAGGTGAAGATAAAAAGAATAAATGAACTCGCACCAACTCACTTTTCCATTTTAATGGAAGGTACACAGCAAGTGAAAGATGTAATCAAGTCGATCCCCTCCTCTTTTAAATTAAAGAGAAAACAGAAAAATGTTTTTAATTTTTTTCGTTTCGCAATCATTCTCGCTTTGTTTGTAGTAATTTACATGAACATCTTCAGGTATTTAATGGCTGAAGAGCGTGGGGTTTCTGTGATTTCATGGGTTGAGTCTTTCTACTGGGTTCTGACAACGATGTCGACTCTGGGTTATGGGGATATTACATTCTCGGGAGATTCAGGGAGGCTCTTTTCAATGCTGGTTATGTTTACCGGTGTTTTCTATCTCTTTATCGTGCTTCCATTTGTATTCATGGAATTTTTGTACAAGCCCTTCATGGAATACCAAACTGGTTCACGGGTACCTAGGAAGTTTGACCCGGGCAAAGAAAAGCATGTGATTCTTACCCACTATGACTCTGTCAGTCATGCTCTCATGGATAAGCTTACCCAGTTTGGCTATCCCTTTATTTTAGTGGTCGAAAACTTAAAGCAAGCCTTAGAACTCTATGATATGGATATCCCAGTAATGCTGGGGAACCTGGATGAAGCAGAAACTTTTGACAACGCAGGCATCAAGCATGCCGCCATGGTGGTGGCTACAGACGATGACATTCGCAATGTAAATATTGCATTCCGGGCGCGAGACTCTTCTCCGGACCTTACAGTTGTAAGCACATGTAATCGGGCCACATCCGAGGAAATATTAAGCTTAGCTGGTGCTTCTCATGTTATCCGCTCAGCGAAGCAAATGGGTAGCTTTCTGGCTCGAAGAATAAGTTGTACCGACAATAATACCCATGTAATTGGATCCTTTGATGAGGTCCAAATTGCAGAAGCTACTATTCATGGGACCCATCTTGTTGGCAAGGCACTTAAAGATACTACCCTTCGGGATGAATTTGGTGTTAATGTTGTAGGCATGTGGGAACGTGGCCGCTTCCAACTTCCAGAAGCCGATGCTATGCTCAACAATCACACCGTACTCTTGTTAGCAGGTAGGGAACAAAACTTTGAGAAATACGACCATAAATTTAATAGTTTCTCCCAGAACAGCTCTGCCGTAATCATTATTGGAGCTGGTCGTGTAGGTCGCGAAACTGCCACATCGCTTGAATTGATGAATATTCCGTACCGGATCATTGAAACCGATGGAAAGAAGTGTGCAATGGTGAAAAATGCAATACAGGGAGATGCATCTGTGAAATCTGTCCTTGAGCGTGCGGGCATCAACAATGCACCTGCTGTTGTTATTACCAGTCACAATGATGAATCCAATGTTTACCTGACTATATATTGCCGGAAGCTGAGGCCTGACATACAAATTGTCACCCGGGCATTCCTTCACCGAAATGTGGAACCGCTCCACCGGGCTGGGGCTGATTTTGTAATGTCTCAAGATCATATGGGAGCCAATACAATCTTTAATCTTCTCAACCGAGCTGAGATCCTAATGGTTACGGAAGGACTCGATATCTTTAGTCAAAAAACACCAAAATCTCTTATCGGAGTAAAATTAAAAGACTCTCGGATTACTGAGAAAACAGGTTGCAGTATCGTCGCTATTAAAGGTGATAAAGGCACAATTATAACGCCCTCGTCGGAACACCAGTTTTCTGTTAATGGGGAAATTATATTGATTGGGGATGAAGCCGCAGAAAAGTCTTTTGAAAGAAAGTTCTGTTCTCACTAGGTTCCCAATATACCAAATAGCTCAGACAGGTGGTGCAATCAGCCCCCCATTCCTTATTTAAGGTAGATATTCCTCGCGGTTTCTTTGCCGGGATTCTTGAAGCAGGTTTCAGCATATTTGTCCTGCTTATTGCCATTCGGTTTTTTGACGCCCCCCATTACTGTAAGGCTATCATTGCATCAGGTTCCCCCATCGGTCTCATGTTATCACCTGTTTTATTGAGTGTCTGGGGTAACGCTCAAGTTTCCGAACCCCGAAAATGCTCAATTTTGATGGTCATTTGTTCAGGTTTTATTTTTTTAGCATCTCTTGGCTCACATGTAATTTGGTTTACTCTTTGTATTCTCTTTGCACAAATTTGCTTGTCTCAGATACCCAGTCTCATGATCCGTGTTTATTCAGAGCTTTATTCAAAAAAAGAAAGAGGGTTTAGGCTTTCGATATCCCTCGTGCTTAGTACCTTAGGCGGCATGCTTTCCTCTTATGTTTTAGGTAAATATTTAGATATCAAAGAGGCAGACCCAAGGATTGCGCTATGGACTCTTTCATGCTCAGCTTTATTCTGTGCTTGCTTTCATTTCTTCATGCCAAAGCTAAAGATTGAAACCAAAAAAACATCAAGATTTGTTCGTCTAAGTAATCTTTTTAAAATCCCGAACGATGACAGATTATTCCTGAGAATCTTAATTGCTTGGATGATCTTAGGTTTTGGGGTGATTATGACTTTCCCGTTAAGAATTGAATATTTGGCAAATAAAGATGGGCTTAATTTCAGTAATGAACAGATTGCTCTAATCGGTGTTTCTATCTTTTTCATATGCAAAGTTTTAAGCGTTCTGCTTTGTGGTAAAATCTTTGACCGTGTTCACTTCATGCACTTTCGGATCGTCCTCAATCTTATTATGTTGATGGCCATACTGGTATACTTTAATTCCACCACTTTTTTAGGTGTAGCCATTGGAACTGCAATTGCCGGAATCGGAACGGGAGGAGCAAATATCGCCTGGAATTTATGGGTAACAAAACTGGCACCTAGGGGGAAAGAGTCTGATTACATGGGCGTGCACCTTTTCTTGACCGGCATAAGAGGGTCAACCGCTCCTTTCCTTGGATACATTTTGATTGAGCCCCTTGGTTACTCTGGTGTATCCATCCTTTCCTCCATTCTCATTCTTTTTGCTACGCTGATTTTCTTCACCACGATAACCCACCCTCGGTTCTCTACCTCTAGCACGAATGAAAATATTACCATATCTTGATATCCTTACTTATTGACTAAGAGGTTAAAAATTTATTCACTGAAGGTATGAAATTCATTTTCTCAACCGCTTTAATCCTCCTGATGTTTTCTCCGCTTGCCTTCTCCAAATCGAGGTTGGGAGAATACTACTATGGCTTCGGATATTCCATGCTTGATGGAGGAAAAGATGGCGTGGATATGGAAGGTGATGTCCTGCACCTATCAGCTCATTCGTTAGCCAGCGATTATGCTGACTTTAAGCTTTATCTCGATTACGCCAATGTTGAAGTCGGTTCTCAAGACGAAACTTCTTGGAACTTGGGACTTGATTACATTCGTAGGTTTGACGACTTCACCATCGCCAGTGGTATGCTTCGCCCGTTTATTGGCGGAGGTATTGGGTATTTGAAAGATAACGCACAAGCCAAGCTTGTAGAGGATGGTTTTACATGGTCCATTTTAGCAGGAACTGAAATTATGTTTACCGATGAGCTTTCTCTTTCTTTAGGTGGAAGACTTTTGGGGGCATGGAAAGAGTTTAGTTCAACAGACTTCAGTTTTGACCTCGGACTAACTTGGTGGATTGACGATGTTCACGGTATTGCTTTTGACTATTCGCACTCCATGGAAAATGAGATCGACTTCATTGGATTGAAGTACCTCTACTCCTGGCAATAGAAATGTCACTTCTAGGTGAGGTTTTGGGCGAGATAAGTTGAGTACGGAAATATTCGATAACGTACCTGACCGTCGCCTCACGCACAGCCTGAAGTGGGGCAAGTATGAGGGGCGTGACATAATTCCCCTTTGGGTGGCTGACATGGACTTTAGATCGCCCCCCGAAGTTATTGATGCTGCAATCGCTGCTTCAGAATTTGGCAATTTCGGTTATTCAAAGTGCCCGCCTCCCCTGGTGGATATTGTCATTGAAAGAAGTAGGGCTTTATACGGATGGGATATTGATCCCCGTTCAATTGTCTGGCTTCCTGGCATGGTGTGTGCACTGAATGTTTGTTGCCGGGCATTGGCCCAAGAATGTTCGCAGGTTTTTACGCAAACACCGATATATCCTCCCTTTCTCTCAGCGCCGGGTAATTTTGATCTTATATCAAGAGAAATCCCCATGAGGCTAGAGGGACATCGCTTTACCTTTGATTTTGACGTTATTGAAAGCCTCAATACGAGCCCTGGTGATCTTTTTATGCTTTGCCACCCTCACAATCCGGTTGGCACCGCGTTTACAAAAAAAGAACTCATTCGCTTTTCCAATTGGATTGTAGAAAAAAAGCTTTACCTGTGTTCAGATGAAATCCATTGCGACTTGATCCTTGATCTTGATGCCAGGCATCATCCAATTGCTTCGATATCTCCAGAATTGGCGAGTCGTTGCATCACTTTAATGGCACCAAGTAAGACCTTTAACATTCCTGGTTTTGGGTGCTCTTTTGCTGTCATTCCTGACCCTCAACTGAGAGGTAAATTTAAGAAAGCTCTACAAGGCATTGTACCTGATCCCCCGGCCATGGGTTTTCTTCTCGCTGAAAAGGCATATCGATATGGTGAGCCTTGGAGGATGGAACTTCTTACATATCTTAGGAGAAATAGAGATTTAGCTTTCAATAAAATAAGTGATATGCCCTGGCTCCGTCCTTTCAAACCTGAAGCCACTTATCTTCTTTGGATGGATGCCCGAAAGCTTCCTACCGACAATCCACACCACCACTTTGAGCAGCATGGTGTGGGTCTGTCTGATGGTAAAGACTTTGGAGCACCGGGTTACTTAAGACTGAACCTTGGCTGTACCCACAAATTACTTTCCGAGGCCCTTCTTCGCATGAAAATTGCCTGCCAAGCTTTGTCATGACAAAAGAAGATGGTGAATCTTTTAGAAAACTAAAGGAATTAAATGAAGCCATAGAAGTCCACGACGAAAAGTATTACAAGCATGCTCACCCTACAATATCTGACCAGGAATATGACAGGTTAAAGCGTGAGCTCGATTCTCTCCAAGCACAGATAGATCCACTGGGGTTATTCTCATCTGATGAAGTTGGGGTAACTGAAAGTAAGCAAGGTGAGAACCTGGTACAGGTCGGAGATGATCGCCTAGAGGGTTTTTCATCTCATCAACATTTAGCCCCTATGCTTAGCCTCGAAAACACTTACGATAAAGAAGACTTTTTTGAATTTGATCAAAGGTTAAGGAAAATATTTAACTCGAATGCCCTCCCTTATGCGGTGGAGCCGAAGATAGACGGTGTGGCAATTTCTTTAACATATCAAAACGGGGAACTTATTACCGCGACCACAAGAGGAAATGGAAATTCCGGCGATATTGTAACTCAAAATATTCTGCATATCGAAAACCTTCCAAAAAAGATCAGCGGTTCATCTGTACCTGAATTAGTCGAAATTAGGGGGGAGGTGTTTATGAGCCATGAGGAGTTTCACCGTATCAATGAAGAACGTGAAGCCTTAGGGCAGAGCTTATACGCTAACCCAAGGAATCTTGCAGCAGGAACAATTAAATTATTAGACCCAAAGAGTGCACGAAAACGTAAGTTAGAAATTGTCTTATACGGGCTAGGTCATTGTGAACCTAGAGGTTACTTCAGGGAGCAATCTGCGTTTCATGACGCACTCAAAAAATGGAATGCACCTGTTGTCGAGTTTTTTAAAAAGGTAAGCAATGCAGATGAGGCGTGGCAGAGTATCATATTACTTGATGAGGCAAGGCATGCCTACGACTACCCAACGGATGGGGCTGTTATCAAATTAGATTCATTGGATATGCAAGCGAGAGCTGGAACCACATCTAAAGCTCCACGATGGGCGATTGCCTATAAATTTGAAGCTGAAAGGCAGTCCACTCTTCTTCAGGATATTATTTTTCAGGTTGGGCGTACTGGAACGATTACCCCTGTCGCCTGCTTACAACCCATACAGCTTGCGGGTACGATTGTCTCTCGAGCAAGCTTGCACAATGCCGATGAAATTGATCGAAAAGACATAAGGGTAGGCGACCATGTAGTTGTTGAAAAAGCGGGGGAAATCATCCCCCAGGTTCTTCAGGTTGAACTAGACAAAAGGCAAGGCAGTGCTCCACCTTTTATCTTTCCTCTCAATTGCCCCTGCTGCCAAACCGAGCTAATCAGAATTGAAGGAGAAGCAGCCTGGAAATGCCCAAGCTACGAATGCACAGACCAGGTGAAAGCGAGGCTTGCATACTTTTCTTCGAGAGGATGCATGGATATTGAAAACCTTGGCGAGTCTGTCATTAAGCAGCTTATTGACAAGCAACTTGTGGTAAAAATATCAGACCTCTATGAGCTTCAAGAAAAGCAACTGTTGACCTTAGATGGCTTTGCGGGGAAATCTGCTCAAAACCTAGTAGACGCCCTATTAGCAAGTAAGGCACAGGACTTCTGGCGTTTGCTTTGCGGACTGGGAATAAAGCATGTAGGTACTGCCGCTGCAAAAGATTTAGTGAGACACTTTAAAACCCTGGATAATCTAGCGGCAGCAACCTTGGAGGATCTTATTGCAATCGATGGCATAGGAGAAACAATGGCAGAAAGTATAACAAGTTTTTTCCGATCAGAATTCAACCAATCTGAAATAGAAAAACTAAAAACTCACGGCCTTTGTGTTAGAAGCAACGAGAGCACTATCGATTTATTTCTCAGGAACAAAATATTTGTCCTTACTGGCTCATTGACAAGGCAGACCCGGGATGAAGCAATTGAAAAGATTGAAACCTATGGAGGTAAAGTATCCTCAAGCGTTAGTAAAAAAACTACTTTTCTTGTCGCTGGTCCAGGTGCAGGTTCAAAACTGAGTAAAGCAGAATCACTCGGGATTGAGATTCTATCAGAAGATCAATTTGAATCGATGCTGCAACATACCTGAGTTTACTTTCAAATATATTCAATTTACATTGTGAGAATGTAATGAATTCGATATGATAAAGTTTTTTCACTTTAAACGTCCTCCGATCTATGAATAACTTCGATACCGTAGAAGATGCCCTTCAAGACATCGCACAAGGTAAGATGGTCATTGTCACCGATGATGAATCTAGGGAAAATGAGGGTGACTTGATAATGGCAGCATCCAAGGTCACGCCGGAAGCGATCAACCACATGATCATTCATGCGAGAGGCTTGATCTGTGCACCTTTATTACGAAATCAGCTTTCAAGGCTAGGGGTTTCCAGTATGGTTCCCCACAATCGAGAAGCTCAACGTACAGACTTCACAGTTTCTGTGGATGCAGCCGAGGGGATAACCACCGGTATTAGTGCCTTTGACCGGGCGTCTACGATTAAAATTTTAGCTGACCCTACATCCAGCCCAGAAGACCTTGTCCAACCTGGGCATGTATTTCCACTACGCGCCAGACCAGGTGGAGTATTGGAAAGAGCCGGACATACAGAAGCAGCTGTTGATCTGGCTTCCCTTGCTGGCTTACACCCGAGTGGCGTCATCTGTGAGATCCTTAAGGAGGATGGGTCTATGGCCAGGGTGCCAGATCTCATAAAGCTAAAAGATAAATGGGATATGAAGCTCATTTCGATTGCGTCCCTTATAGAATATCGCCATCAACGCGATCAACTGATTGAGAAAATTTCAGAATCACCTTTTCTTACCGAGTACGGCGACTTCACTCTTCATGCTTTTAGGAGTATCTTGGATCATAGAATTCACTATGCACTTACCATTGGAGATCTTTCGCAGGAGGCCGAGATCCTTGTTCGTGTTCAAACGGCAAACACACTTGTTGACTCTCTGGGCTTGATCGAAAGCAAAGGTCAGCCCCATATTATAAATCAGACCTTATCTGTTCTTGCCAGTGAAGGAACGGGTGCCCTTCTTTATATGGAACCTAGAAAACCCGACACCCAAATTATGGTTGATGATCAACCTGAACAAAACCCACTCCAGCACCCTAAGATGGACTTTAGGGATTACGGGATTGGTGCACAAATTCTGGCAGCTCTCGGTTTAAAGAAATTAAAACTGCTCTCTAGGGATCATCGGAAAGTAGTTGGACTCCAAGGGTATGGACTCGAAATTGTTGACCGTGTACTTTTACCAAACTGATGAGCTTAAACCCTTCACCTTTGCCTCTCATCGATCCAAGCAATTTTAAAATTGGAATTGTAGCTTCCCTGTTCAACCCGAATTTGGTGAACTCTCTTTTGGCACGAGTTCAAGAGGTTATCCATGAAAACGGTACGCCCCAAGAGCTACTACTTGAGAGAGTGCCTGGTTCAAATGAACTTCCTGCTGCTATAAATTTATTGTTGGAAAAAAAATCATTCACCTGCGTTATCGGCTTGGGTGTTGTTATCAAAGGCAGTACCTCTCACCATCACCTGGTTGCAGAATCTGCAGGAAATGCACTTCAGTCTTTAGTTATCAAGCACAATACTCCCATCATTAATGGTATTCTTGTCACGGATGATTTAAAATCTGCTGAAGATCGAGTAACCGGTTCTATAGACAGGGGTAAAGAGTTTGCCCAGGCCGCATTACATATGGCTAAATTTAAAGAAAAATGGACGACGATTTCATAATCAACCCCAAGTGGAGTCAGCGTCGTCAAAATCGCTGTGCAGCTTTCCGGTTTATTTTCCAATGGGAAATGAATAAATCAGACAATTTGCAATTCGACCTAGATGCTTATTTCTCAAACATTGGACACAACGCAGATTATTTCCCATACGCGGTTGAGCTTATCGGTGGAATAATTGAAAAAGCTGAGATTTTGGATTCCATCATCCGCGAACTCGTTCAAAATTGGGATTTTGCTCGGATTGCGAAAGTAGACCTTGCACTACTTCGGGTATCTATTTACGAAATCAAATACCGTTTGGATGTTCCGCCAATCGTGATTATTAATGAAACTCTTGAAATTAGTAAGGACTTTTCCTCTGATAATTCGAGGAAGTTTCTAAACGGAGTTTTGGACAATGCAATGATCCAAATTGCCCGTCCTACACGAAAAGCATCGATTTGATACTAAGCCTTTCCTATCCCAAAGGCTCGGTAACCCATATCAATCAGTTTATCTAGTTCGAGTAGATTGCGTCCGTCAAATAGGTGAGCCGGTCGATGCATGGTGCCTAGCACCTCCTTGTAGTCTATTTCTTTAAACTCATCCCACTCTGTTAAAATTGCAATGGCGTGCGTGCCTGAGCAAGCTTGCTCAGCAGAGTCGCAAAATGTTAGGCGATCTTTGCCATCATCGTCCTTGATACCTAGGCATGACAAAATAGATTCCCTGGAAACTTGAGGGTCGTAGATCCTTAGACTACCCTTTTCTTCAAGGAGTCTTTTACAAATACCGATGGCAGGTGATTCTCTTGCATCATTTGTATCTTTCTTGAAAGCAAATCCAAGGACAGCAATCTGTTTACCTGAAATGGTATTATGCATGGCGTCCAGTATCCTTCGCACAAATCGTTCTTTTTGATATTCATTCATGGAGATCACTTGATCCCAGTATCCTGCGACTTCAGGGAGCCCGAAGTGGCTGCACAAATAAGTAAGGTTAAGGATATCTTTTTGAAAGCAGGAACCTCCGAAGCCGATGGAGCTCTTCAAAAACTTTGCCCCAATTCTCGAGTCCATCCCAATAGCTTTTGCAACCTCATCCACATCTGCTCCAGTTTCTTCGCAAAGTGCTGATATTGCATTGATGCTCGATATACGCTGAGCTAAAAAAGCATTGGCTGTAAGTTTTGACAACTCAGAAGACCAAAGGTTTGTGGTAATAATTCGGTCGTGGTCTACCCAATTAGCGTAAATACTAACCACTTTTTCCACTGCAGCATTACCAGCGTCTGTCTTCTCTCCCCCAATTAATACTCGGTCCGGGCACTCCAAGTCCACCATAGCTGTACCTTCTGCCAAGAATTCTGGATTGGAAACAACTTGATAGGTAAATCCATTTTGTGCACCCTGCAAAATTTCATTCACCATCTGAGCCGTCCGTACAGGCACCGTTGATTTTTCAACTACTACTTTATCTCCTCCTCCGGCTTCTGCTATTCGACGAGCACAAGATTCAACAAATCGTAAATCCGCGGCTTGACCAGCTCCAGAGCCATAATCTTTGGTTGGGGTATTCACGCTGATAAATATGACATCAGCTGCTTGCAGGTTTTGATCGATATCTGTGGAAAAGAACAAATTCTTACCTCTTGTATTCTCGACGATTGACTGCAACCCAGGCTCATATACAGGGAGTTGCCCAGAATTCCAGTCGGCAATACGCTGGTCATTCAAGTCAACAACGGTCACACTAATATTCGGGCACTTCTGTGCGATCATCGCCATCGTAGGACCGCCAACATAACCAGCTCCAATACAACAAATTTTCATAGTTAATGGTTAGCAAAAAGTTTACACTCTTGCGATTCCATAATCATTAAGTGAAAGTAATATATTAACTTTAATGGAAGAAATTATGAACATCCCCTGGGGCCGACTGCTTCTTTTAGGAGCTTGCGTCTATTTATTGTTTATCTTGATTGCTTGGCTCTATGGAAGAAAAATTTTATTTCCTATACCTGATTCAAGCTACCATAAAACAGATGGAATTATTCAGATCCAAGCTCCTTCTGGCAATCAGATCTCTCTCACTCGAAGTGGTAATATCAAGCATCCCTCCATTACGATCATTTACAGTCATGGTAATGCAGAAGACATAGGCCACTTAACATCTTTCTTTGAAAAGTGGAAAGTAAAAGACTGGGAGATTATTGCCTACGACTACCCTGGGTATGGGCTTAGTGATGGTGTGCCCACAGAACAGAGCTGTGTGGAAGCAATTGATACAATCTACCAATACGCCATTAAAGATTGGGGTCGCTTGCCTGAAAGTATTGTGGTTTGGGGAAGGTCTTTGGGAACGGGGCCATCATGTCACCTTGCATCCACTCAAAAAGTCGCAGGACTATTACTGGAAACTCCCTTCCTGTCAGCCTTTCGAACGGTCACAGAAATCCCTTTCCTGCCATGGGACTACTTTAACAATTTGGAAAAGGTAAAACGGATTACCTGCCCATCCCTAATTATCCACGGCAAACTAGATGAAGTTGTACCTTTTCGCCACGGTAAGCGGCTGCATCAAGAGCTATCAGAGCCAAAAAAACTCCTATCTTTTGATGAAGCCAGTCACAATAATATCGAAAGTACAGGTGGGAAGAGATACACTCTAGCAATCCATGAATTCATCGATAATCTTGCAACTTCCAAAGTTTCTCTTCATGATAAATAGATTATCAATTTTCGGGCGGTAAATTGTAAGGAGCGTAAATGTGTTTGGATTAAATCAAAGAGAGCATAAGTTATTTCGGCTTTTTGCTGTCGGTCACTTACTTCTCGGTACTGGCCTATTTGTTTTTAGCTTTCTCCCAAGTTGCGAAAAAAAGCCTGAAGAAATCCATGTCTTTGAACTTGCCGAGCTCAGTCCCATACCAGATGCAAGGCAATCTCCTCCTCCAATCCAGGAAACTCTTCAAGAAGTGGAAGCTAAAAAACCTTTACCACCCCTAAAGGTCCCACCCAAGCCCAAACCGGTAGCTAAGTCAAAACCCAAGCCTAAACCAAAAGCGGTTACACCCAAGCCCAAGCCCAAGCCCAAGCCTGTTTTAAAGCCTACACCCAAGCCCAAGCCCATATCTTTTGATCAATTCCGAAAAGATAGAAAACTGCCTGCACCAACCAAGCCACGTTCCCAAACTGCAAAGATAAAACCCATTAAATTAAATCCCAAAGATTTCAGTCTTCCTCAAATTAAGGTGACCAGTTTGAGTACGTCGAGCCCTTCAGTTTCCGCAAGTGCAGTCAATCAATACCTCGCACGAGTGAAAGCAAAGCTTGAAGGCGTATGGAGAAAGTTGTTGATGGACTCGGCGTTAAGCGACGGAGGAGAAGCCCGGCTGAGCTTTCGTATTTCTCAAAGTGGAGCACTTGTATCACCACGACTCACTAAATCTTCAGGGAATCCATCTCTTGACCGCTTGGTTCTTGAGGTCGCCCGTAGAGGCGGCGTGTTTGGACCTCCTCCTGGGGGAAGGCTTGATTCCGTGCTCGAAATACCCTTTCGTGTGCAATAAAGGTAAGGATATGAAATTTGACTGGAAAAGACCACTCGCTCCCGTACTTTGTGTCTTCGGTGTTCTGCTATGCGTATCACAAGACCCGATCATCGGCCTAGGGGTTTTCCTTGTTTCTTTTGCTTTGGTGATTGGTTTCTCCAGAGGTTCGGCGTAACGCAGCTTTTATTTGGTTTTCAATTTCCTGCTTTGTTGCATCAATAAGGTGTTTCTGTGCAGAAAATAATTTCCGTCTCTTGGGCGCAGCTAAGTATTTGCCCGTACTTTTTAACTCAGTGGCAAACTCATTATCTTCTAAAAAAGCAGACATTGTGTCTAATATCTTTTGCTCTTCTTCTTCGTGTTCCACAGGAAAAGCGACTTCAATACGCCTAAAGAAATTCCTTGGCATCCAGTCTGGACTACCCAAATAAGTTCTCTTTCCTGTCGGAGCATTCTGAAAATGGAAAACTCTGCTGTGCTCAAGAAAGCGCCCCAATAAGCTTTTAACACGAATATTTTCACTTAATCCTTTGACGCCCGGGACTATTCCGCAAATACCTCGCACGATTAAATCGACTTGCACACCTGCCTGAGAAGCTTTGTAGAGTTCGTCAATGCATTCTGGGTCAATCAAGCTGTTGACTTTGATCAGTATCCTTGCATATCTCCCTGCCTTTGCTGCTTTTATCTCTTCACCAATCAAGCGAACAACCCCATCATGTAATGTGTATGGTGCTACCAGAATATTCCGAAAGCTAGGCTTACGAGTAAAACCAGTCAAGGTATTGAATAGATTTGCTAGGTCTGATGTGAAACCAGCTTTAGCGGTGAAAAGACTGTAGTCCGTGTAGGTCTTTGCCGTATTGGGGTTATAATTACCAGTTCCGAGATGAGCATATCTCCGCAACTTATTCTTTTCTCTTCTCACGACCAAACAACATTTACAATGTGTTTTTAAACCAGCCAACCCGTAGACAACATGAACCCCTACTTCTTCCATCCGCCGAGACCACTGAACATTAGCTTCTTCATCAAACCGAGCTTTTAATTCTACAAGTACGGTCACCTGTTTCCCATTTCGGGCTGCATCCATCAATGCTTGAACAATCGGAGAATCTCCACTTGTTCTGTATATTGTCAATTTAATGGCAAACACATCTGGATCATCCGCTGCCACTCGAAGGAAATCAACCATAGGAGCAAAAGAATCATAGGGATGATGGAGCAAGAAATCTCGCTTTGCTAATTCCGCAAACAAGTTCTTCCTCTTACTCAAAGCCGTTGGCACCCGTGACTCAAAAGGCTCAAATTTAAGGTCTGGACGGTCTACCATGTCAGGCAGTTTCATTAATCTATATAAATTGATTGGCCCTTTAATCTTGAGCACATCTTCTTCCTGTAAATTAATCGCAGCAAGTAAGGTTTGAAGAACGTCATTGTTAACTGCCTCATCGATTTCAAGTCGTACTGCCGCTCCTTTTCTTCGATTATGCAATTCCTCCTCAATCGAAAGCAGTAAGTTTTTCACTTCTTCCTCGTCTACATAGAGATGGCTATTGCGGGTAACTCGAAAAGCCCATGCGCCCTCCGCATCATGCCCTGGAAATAAGTCCGCTACAAAATACCGTACAACCTCACTTAGAAACACAAAGGTATCCCCTTTAGCCCGCTCCTTTTGTTTGTCAATTTTCACCAAACGAGGCAAGATTCTAGGCACCGGTACAATCGCCATCAATGACTTTGATTTTTTCTTTCTTCGGTTACGCAAGGCAACCAGAAGATTGAGGGATTTATTGGCAATCAAAGGAAAGGGATGAGTCGGATCAATGGCCAGTGGTGTAAGCACTGGATACACCTCTCTTCTAAAGTATGCACGAAGCCATACAAATTCTTCTTTGGAAAGTTTTTCAATACTTTTAAATGAAATTCCTTCTTTTGCTAAATCTGGTTGTAAGTGGTCACGCCAACATTCATATTCCCTATGAGACATTGCCTGGGCACGGTCGCGAACATCTTTAAGCAATCTATCCGGAGAACTTCCATCCATGCTCGGGCGGGAGATACCGGCGTCTACTTTTTGCATCAACCCCGCCACCCGTATTTCATAGAACTGGTCTAAGTTAGAGCTTACAAATGAGAGGAATCTTGTCCTCTCCAATAAAGGATACTTTGGTGAAAACGCTTGGTCTAGTACTCGCTCATTGAAAGCAAGCCAGCTTAATTCGCGATTAAAGTATCGATTCTTGATAGGTTTTTTATCAGATGAAGTAGTCGAAGTTGAGCCCATAAATATTATGTAACTAACTTTGGATTCGTTTCCTGTTTTTCTCAACGACAATTCTAGATTAATTTGCTCCGTCGCTTGACCCCATTCCAAAGTTTACCTATTTTGGATGTAGATCTTTGAAATTTTGTTGGGGGTGTTCCGGATTCGACTGCAATGTGGAAAGTCCGGTCGCGTGTCGAGGATGATGCTTGGCCTCGTAAAAAATGCTTCAAACCATTAAATGGCGAAAATAATATCGTTAACTTCGAGCCTGAGTTCGAAGCCCTCGCAGCTTAGTTCTGCGACGTCGACAGTCCACTGACACCTGCTGAGTGGTCGGGGCGTTAAAAGGCAGGTAAAACCTCGGAGCGTTTGCTTATTTATCGGAGGCTAAACGGTTGAAGATAAGCTCGGCTTACTAGGTGTTCCTTCCTTAATTAAGCCAAAATTAATAAGAGAACTACACACGTAGACGCCGAATCGGAAAGATTGCGGGACGCGGGTTCGATTCCCGCCACCTCCACCAAAATTTCAATGACCCTTTTGGGCACTAATCCCTGTATGGTTGAGGGTTCTAAGCGGTTCTTAGGCTCTGTTTTGACTGAGCCAGTATCGACAAAATTAGACCCATTTTGACCCGATTCCCCAGAAATCTCAGTCAATATCTCGATCAACGGTTCCTCATCAGGCAAATTGCGAATCACCTCGCCCACAGGAAGTAAATTAGAGTCCGTGTAGATTTTGTCAGTCAACTTACGATAGGAGTGACGCATCAGTTCCATGGCCGTCCTGGAGCTTACTCCATTTCTTTGAAGAAAAGTGCCCCAAGTGTATCTCAAGCTATGGAAGTCCGCATATCGTCCCATATCGTCCCGATATGGAATACCTGCCTTCTTTAGGTCAATTTGTAAAGTTCTGGATCGTGGCACTCCTTTTGGGAATACTGGATGACTTGGCTTCCAATCGTCAGGCCTGTGCTTTAAAAGCTTCCGTTCCAATTGAAGTGTCATCGGTATACGTGAATATTTGACGGTCTGGCCTAGATAATGTTAGTAAGGAATATTGACTACGCTGAGTGGTGTATCTAAAACACATTCTTTCTCGCAATGGATCCATTGTTGAAATCGAAAAAATTGAAAAGACAAATTCTAATGCCAGGTAGTAAACCCTACCCCCTTCTGATAATAGGAAAATAAGACAATAGAAATAGTTCGTAGGCCTACAAAATTATTAGATTATCCTCGTGACTTGACTGTGGGGGTGGTTGTTGGTTAGATTAGTTTGTGAAGTTACCCTTTCCTATTTTTGCATTATTCCTTTTCTGTAAGCTTTGCATTGCTGAAGAGGATTTTAGAACTTGGACAAGTTCGGATGGACGTACTCTGGAGGCCCGCTTCATCGAGCAGGTTGGTAGCTATGTAAGGATTAAGAACGAAGCGGGTCGGGAGTTTACCCTGCCGATCACCCGCTTCTCCCAGGCGGATCAGGAATATGTGGTGGAAGTCGCCACTCGGGCCTTGTTTCAAACTCCTGAACCTTTTGAGAATCGGGGCAAGGGTGCGATCATTATCACCTCCGCAAAGGGCAAGGTATCGGTTGTACCTGCACCCCACTACAGCGGTCCACAAGAGGTGAAACCCGTCGCCCGTGATGTGATTATTGGAGAACCGCTGCCACATGGCTCAACCATATTAACCGGCGCCAATTCAGAAGCGGATCTATTGCTTACCACGGGATCGCTTGCCAGGGTCGGACCTAATTCCAAACTTGTACTGAGTGCTTTTTGGCAGAATGATTTTCGGGCATCGGTGAAAAAGGTGACTGACTTGAAGGAAGAAACTAGCCCCAGTCGTGTTGTACTTAAACTAGAAATGGGCGATTTAGTTGTGGATGTAAAAAAACTAAATAAAGAATCCTCTTTCATGATTGAATCTCCAGTTGGGGTCGCGGGTATACGCGGGACCAAGTTTGGATTGTCCGCAAATTCCGATTCCGCTGAACTGGCGGTCCTCGAAGGAAGGGTTGGATTTTTGGATGCGAATCAAAAAGCCAAAAGTGTGGCAACTGCACAAAAGGTTGCAGGTTCTGCGAATGGAGCGGGCGAAGTAGATGCCTTGCCGGAATCTGAAAAATTGGAATTAGCCAAAGCGGTTGCCAATTCTCAGGAATCGGCATCGGACTATGACCTGACTCGCTTGGCAAATACCGTTGAAGGTCTTGCACCGAAGCTGAATTACATCGTTAAGTCTGCCCTCAAAATGGAACTTATTTGGTGTCCGCCAGGGAGTTTTATTATGGGACCAGACGGTAACGATTCTCCCGCTCATCCGGTACTTTTAACCCAAGGTTTCTATTTGGGGAAATATGAAGTAACACAGGCAGAATATGAAAAAGTCATGGGTGTAAACCCAGTAACTGAAAATAAAGGTGCAAAATTACCAGTAACAGGTATTGGATGGAGGAACGCATTGTCGTTTTGTGAAAGCCTTTCAAGCAAGGAAAGAGTGCCAAAGGGATGGAAGTTTACTTTACCATCTGAAGCACAATGGGAATATGCCTGTCGGGCAGGGACGACTACGAGGTATTCTTGGGGGAATTCTTTTGATGCAAGATTGGCAAGTTCCCAAGTAACCAATGTGGGTGTAGTCGAGGTTGGTTCTTACCCGCCCAATCCATGGGGATTCTTCGAGATGCATGGAAATGTAAGTGAGTTTACATTCGACTGGTATCATCCATATCCAAATGGACTAGTTATAGATCCAATAGTTGATAAGATTGGAGCATTGCAAATCCGGAGAGGCGGAAATTATAATACTCCTAGTATTAATACTAGTTCCTCTCATCGTAATAAACCAGACACAGGAGCGAAACATCAAAGACTAGGCTTCCGCCTCTGCCTCGCCCCCGCTCGCTAACCCCTTCATGAACCTCCGCACCCGCCTCTCACGCTCGAACGGATACGGCGAATTGGGCATGTTTGATGAGTCGCCCTCTTACACTTACACCCCAATACGTTGACAATTCAGTTTGATCATACAATCATGCGAGGCATGAAGTTAATGCAGCCTATTACCTTACTCACCTTTCTGTTTTCCCTATCTCTTTGGTCGGCCACTCCCGTACCGTATTCAGGCAAGATTGATATTCGGGGAGTTAATTACTTTGGAGAGGCTCAGTTCGCATTTTCTTTGCACGATGGGAATGGAACAACCCATTGG
>JAQWWZ010000013.1 GCA_029254745.1 Opitutales bacterium
ACTTGGGATGCAAGTGGTGCCACCGAGCATAACTCACAAAACCTAGAGGGTGGAATGAAACAAGTCGTGTATCGAAGCATTCAAGGAAGAAGCGACGGACATGACAAAATCTTCATTCGCGTCCGTGTAAAGACGAAGTAGATAAATTTATAACTCGCGAATCAAATAGAGATAAAAATTGACCACCCCCGATCCTTCCTACTTTTTGAAAAATAATTAGCTTTGATCTATAAAAAACCCGGTAGATATTTAAAACCAATGACTACAATTACGGGCTCCTCAATGAGTTGAAATATTTGCGGGCCTCTTGATTAACTTTTGAAGACAACAAAATAGATGCTAAGATCGTAGGGATAGCCATCAAGCCAAAGGCAATATCCAAAAAATTGATAATCTCAGCCATAGTGGACACCGAAGAAACGATTATGGTAAGAAGATAAAAACCTAGTACGGGGAGCCGGGCATGTTGACCAAAAAGAAAACATCCACATTTAACCACATAGTAGGAAAATCCAACCATTGAGGAAAAACTCAAGCAAAGAACACCGGCAAGTAACAAGTATGGTCCGACTCCGGGTAGAGATTTTTCAAAGGCTTGACTAGTCAAAAGTACACCGTTCCCCTCTCCGGATCTCCACACATCCGTAACCATCAGAACTAACCCGGTCAGGGTGCACATCAAAAGAGTATCAATCACGGGCCCCCACATCGCGACTAGGCCCTCACGAATTGGCTCCTTGGTTCTAGCGGCTCCATGGGCCATTGCCTCAGTCCCCATGCCCGCCTCATTCGAAAACGCAGCTCGGCGGACGCCGGTCACGATGACCATGCCAAGGGCTCCTCCCGCCACTGCCTGCCCAGTGAATGCATCAGAAAAAATCACACTGAAAGCGGGTAAGATTTGGTCGGCATGATCTAAAAGAATCACCAGTGATGTGCCACCATAAAGAAGTATCATAGCTGGCACAAGCCGGGCAGCAATAGCCCCAATCCGCTTAATTCCACCAACCACTACCATCCCGACAAGTACAGAAAGCAGCAAACCTAATAGGGCATTTCCAATCTGAGTCATACTGACGGAGCTTACAAACCAGCCTTGGGGCTCAAAAAACATTGACCGTACAATCTGGGTGAGTTGATTGGATTGTAAAAGAGGCAGGCAACCGAACATGCCACAAGCGGCAAAAAAAAGAGCTAAAGGTTTCCATTTTTCGCCAAGGCCTCCGAGGATGAAATACATCGGCCCCCCTTGTTCCACTCCATCCTGATCTTTTACCCGATACATTACCGCAAGGGAGCAGGTGTAAAACTTAGTCGCCATTCCAAGAATTGCACATACCCACATCCAAAACAAGGCACCAGGACCGCCTTGGGTAATCGCCACCGCAACTCCGGCGACATTCCCCATCCCCACAGTTCCTGACAAAGCACTGCAAAAAGCGCGAAAGTGGCTGACTTCCCCCGGAGCCTCTGTTTCCGGATACTTGCCAAATAGCAACAGCAGCCCGTGCCCAAGGTAACGGAACGGGGAAAATCGAGAAAAAATAGTAAAGAATACACCACCACCCAAGAGGATAAAAAGTAAATTCCCCCAAAGCCAACTGGAGAACGATGACAAAAATTCGGACATTTCCCATATTAAGTTGCAGGAAATGAGGATCGGGTCACGCCCGAAATAAGTTTAACTTTATTTGAGCCAAAAATCAGTTACCGCAAAGCACCGAGAATCAAACGGATACGACAATACAAGATGCCTCCGCTAAAACCTTGAGACTTACCCTTGCCTGAAGCGAATCGTATTGGGCTTATGCTCTCAGGTGGTACCGGGAGTGATGTGAAAACTATCACGCCCCCCGCACTTCTCCCCATTGCCCGGATACAGCGGTGTGTACCGGACAGGGATTTTTGACAGCTCAAAATAATGCTCCAAACTTTATAAATACCCTCTGAATACTTATGGTTGACTGCAACCCCAAAGGGATAGTTGAGAAAATACTTTTTGATTAAAGTAACTTTTATTATATTTTTAATCAGTCGTATTTCCTTCTACTTAGGAAAAGGTATGAATAAGTTATTGCTTCTGATACCAAGATAATCACATTAGTTGGTTATTATGATCGCACCAATTGAAACCAAAGGTTCCAAAAATGTACTAGGTAAACCCTTAATCCCTTGCTGTACCCAGTTAAAAACAGGATGGTATAGAAACGGAAGTTGTGAAACTGATGGGAATGATGGGGGCAGGCATGTAATTTGTGCCCAAATGACAGAAGAATTCCTCGCATTCAGTCAATCGATGGGAAACGATTTGAGTACCCCATTGCCTGAGTATGACTTCCCTGGCTTAAAAGCAGGAGATTGCTGGTGTTTGTGTGCGGGACGATGGAAGGAAGCTTTTGAGGCAGGCGTTGCTCCTAAAATAAAGCTAGAAGCTTGTGAAGAATCTGCACTTGAACTGGTTTCCTTGGAAAGCTTACAAGCTCATCAAATAACCAAATAAGGTTTTCATTTGGTTACAGCCAATTAAATTACTTCGGCAATTTTGAGTCTGTAGAAAAAATCGTTTGCGGGATACGCCCTTTATATACAAGAGTATGGTTCTATATGTGGGGTAAAACTAGATGCCAGTAATTGATAATGAAATATGGTTTCGGATTAAAGAAGGTGAAGCTGCTGCCTTTGCTGAACTTTATGACGGCTTTGCTGGAGCTATGTTTTCTCTATCGATTGAAATCCTCGGGGATCGATGGGAAGCAGAGGAAGTAATCCAAGATGTTTTTTCCTACCTTTGGCGAAAACCTGAGTCGTTTTCTCCTAAAAAGGGAAAGTTAAGCAGTTGGCTTTTAGTCATCACCCGCAATCGAAGTATTGATCGATACCGTTCACGAAAGCGCAGGCTTGACCGGGGAGAATCCGATGAAACACTTGCTCAAAAACCTGATCCTAGTTTGATTGACGGAGCCGCTGAGGCCACACAAAACGATGAACGAAACCACCTCCAACATGCTTTTGGAGATTTACCCAAAGAACAGCGACAGGTCTTAGAACTTTCTTATTTCAAAGGCCTGAACCATCAAGAAATCTCAGACCACTTACTGTTATCGCTGGGAACGGTTAAGTCTAGGATTAGATTGGGGATTGAGAAACTTCGAAACTCTTTAGCGACTTTACGAAATGAATAAAGCGATCGACATTTTCACATCCAACCTTGGTCTAAGGCTAAAAAACCAAGCCGTCAGCTTGAAAACTCTGATATTAAAAATAGTTTAATTTATTACTTTGGACTCTCTAAAACAACAAGCCGTAGACTACACCCTTGGCATTCTTCCCAAAGAAGAAGCCCTACTTTTCGAGGCATTAGTTGAGGAGGATGATGATGCACAAAAACACCTTACTGACGCACAGGACGGGTTTGCTAAACTTTCCCTCACAGCACCGCCCTCTCAACTAGGAGCAGAACTTAGACAAAGAGTCCTGGAGCAAGCACAACCGCAGCGTGACCTTAATCCTTTTTTAGAAAGTCGTGATATATGTACACTACGGGATAACTTTACTGCTTTTGACCACAGGTACTCCGGGGGTGGAGTTACGGCTGATATTTCTGACCTTTCAAACAAGTCTGTAACCAGCAATATTGAAAAAAACTATGAAAGCCTAATCCATCTGCTTCCCCTTGTTTCAGGAGACTCAAGAGCGGCAGCTGGTGATTTTTCTGATCTGCAAAATTTCCTTCGAAGTCATGGTTCATACAACGACCTGATCAACAAAACCCTCCAGCATAATTGGAGTGGCGAATCACAAACATCAAGGTCGGTACTGAGAACTACCTTGGCCACTCTTCCCTCTCTGTCTTTTTTCTCCGACCGACTTCGTGATTTTCAGCCAAGTGTGGCTGACACCCGTAGACTTTTTTATCTTTGCCGCGATCAACTCAAAATTATGCGGGCTTCTTTTAGTGACCTTGATCCATCCAAGTTAGTAGATGATGAAAAGCTGAGGTTGCATGGTGCAGGGTTATTACGATCGAAGTGGTGGGGTGCAGAACATGCTTATTTCTCTTCAAATGGTAAGGTGAAATGTGGACACTTTTTTGATGGCCCAATCACAGAAAGATGTGTCGAGTTTGCGGAATATGATGCCAATATGTACTGTTTGGCTAACTTACTGTCCCCCCGCTCTTCTGACGGTGAATTTCACTTTGAACTTCTCAAAGACGCAGTACCTGGTTGTACTCTTGCAGTAGCTAGTGCGAAGATGAGTGATCATCACTTTAGCACATTGAGTGCGATCATCGACCGTGTTGCATTACCCAGTAATCAATTCACTCAAGATCAATTTCTATGGGATCTAATCGAAGATTCCATGACCCAAGGGCATCAATGCACATCTACCAAAGAACTTCGTGAACAGAAAGCCTACGGGTATAGTCGGATTGGAAGTTGCACCTATCTGTGGTTTGCATGGCCAGCAATCCCAAATACCCAAGATGGTGCAGATGCCGTGACGGGAAATCCTTTGCTGTAATGTACGAGTGCTGGGGCTGTAAGTGGTTCCTCCAACCCTTGGCACTTGAATAGATCTCCAAGGTAATGAGCATTCGGTAATTGTACAAATTTGTAGGGTGAGTGGCACACAAGACCCGTTGATAAATTCCCCTGAAATTTCCTAGCTGACCAAAAACGGTAGCGCTCTAAAAGGAAGTATTCAAGTGTTCCCCGTCTTGACGCCCTGAACGGCTCGCGCAAAAGGTCACAATCCGTGGATAACTCTGCTTTGATACCCGCGGAAGGCAGAGTGGTTTCGGACGAGTATCCGATGGTGTTCCGGTTGACCTCTCCCAAGATCGAGGCATATCGGTACTGCAAGCCATACATCATGCGAGCACCCAATGCAGCGAGGAAATCCGTTGAATCCAAAGAAAGAAACCATACCCCACGTCTACCTGCTGAATCTTTTACATAAGTCCGAAGGTTCACTTCGTTGAAATCTCTCCACGGTATTCGGGTAAAAGGCTTAATCCGTAGTTGCGTTAATCGAAAGCCAACCACACTAATCCATGCCTGGCCCTCAAATAGATCTAATGCTAAGCCATCCGGAAGTTTCGAAGCCAGAGGTTTGGGATCAATATGCCAATGAAGAAAGAGTAAATCTTCCCATTGCTGGCTCATAAAAGAAGTGAGAAATTTTTGAAACATAGGTTTGGTTCTATCCAAATATTTCCGCAAGTTTTCTTCTTCTATAATCAAATATTTTCTGCAATGTATTTCGTACAAACAAAAAGTGGGCAATGCGACCGATCGGACCAAAAGGGATCTGGTACTTAATCTCATCTGTCATCTGCGTCCCTCCTTCAACATCTTCCAATCGGTGAGAATGAAGCCATAATTTGTAAGGGCCCACTCTTTGCTCATCCATAAATGAAAATCCATCATCGACATACTTAATTTCGGTTAACCAGGGAGTCCAACCAAGCAATGGAATTTTCACTCGATATTCCAAAAGGGAGCCGGGATATATTTTACCGGGAAGATCACCGATGATTTTGAAAGCCATATCGGGAGGCGTTATTTGATTCAGATTTTGAGGAACTGATACAAAATCCCAAAGGGTTTCCCGTTGGACTGGTAAGGTTTGTTTTTGCTGTAAATTGTACACTATAACATATCTATTTTGAATGCTTGTTCAAAGCAACCTCCCCTTGACGCAAGAGGCTGAAAGAAGTATCAATGTTTGCATGATAAAGAAAGCCAGCCTCCTCCTTTTAAGCATATCCGCAGTGTCCCTTTTTTCCCATGCCCAAGATGGAATGTCTGAATTGGCCGCAATTCGTTTTGCTTATGAAAAGACCACAGACCGAAAAATCAAAGGAATCAATGCAGATATTGGATATGACCAATGGGAGGTACGCGCCCCTTTCTATTTTTCTCAAATAAGAGATTGGACGCTGGCTGCGGGTATTCGCTATCAGTCGACTCAACTTGATATTTCCGACACCAGTGTTTACCCCTTGCTTGAAGACCAATTACACTCTCTCGACCTCGCTCTGTATGTAAGCAAACAATCCTCCGATTCAGTGAACTGGTTATTTCTATTCAACCCAAGTCTATCCGGAGACTATGAAAACATGGGAAGTGATGCCTTTAATTATCTCGCCATTGCAGGAGCCAAATGGGAACAGAGTGATCACTTGCAATGGATTTTTGGGGCGGTGTATACCTCAGGAATTGGGGATGACATGTTTCTTCCAGCTGTTGGTTTTATCTGGGAACCATCAGATAATTCAACTCTTGTATTTGCCGGTCCCATTATCCGATACAACTACCAATTCTCAAGCAAGTGGGAACTCAACTTAGGCGGCCAATTTGTGGGAAACCGTTGGCACACAGAAGCCAATTATGGGGGTTCCATTGAAAAGCGCGATGTAAGGTTTCGCTCCTATCGAATCTCCGTCAATTTACAGTATAATATAGGGAGAAATCATGCCTTATTTGCTGGGGGAGGCATTGATTTTGCTGGAGAACTTGAACTGGAAACTCCGACAGCTCGGGACGAACGCGATGTTGAGAGTGGGGGAAATTTTGAAATTGGTTATAAGTATAAATTCTAAAAGGCTACACTGCCATAATTGCATCTGCAGCTGCCCAGCCTGAAAGAGCCGCGTTTTCAATTCTTTCTCCCCCAAATCCATCTCCTGCTAGAGAAAGTTTTTCCTGAGTCGAATGCCAGTAAGTGCGACCAAATGTTACGACAGGCTTGGCATACCCCCATCGATGAGATGACCAAGAGGTGATTTTCGCCTTTAAATTCTCCTCCGCGACAGACAGTAAAAATGGAACTCTTTCCTCATCTGTTGTCTCCCAGTGCCTTTGAGAATAGTTATTAGAAGCATGAATTGTGCAGGATGGTATCGGTGAAATCCCCTTGATGTGATTATCCGAAAGCCAGTCAATTTCCTGTACTGGATGTGTAACTGTGCCAGGTGCTTTAAGTGAAGACGGGCGATCTAGTATGCCCAATACAGCAAGACATTGGGTATGCCTGATGGAGCGGAGACGGTCCATTGTCTCGGTATCGAGTGTATAATGACTTCGCTCAAAGAGTTGAAGCATTTGAACGGAAGGTATGGTTATGATTAAATGGTCACACTGGAAAGTTCGTGTACCGTTACCCTTTTCGGCAACAAGCCACCCACCCTGATATTTTTGGATAAGATCAACAAAGAAACCTGTTTCTACTTGAAAGGATTGGGAAAGGGCTTTTGCGGGACCGGTCATGCCCTGTACCCCCCTAAAACGAATTCTACCAGATAATTCTTCTCGTCCGGGAATCTTATCATACCAAGGAACGATCACCCCAGCATCTTGCCAACTCTGAGAAAGTTGCTTCATCCGAGGATCATCAGCAGTAAAGAATTGAGCACCATGATCAATCCGGGCACCCTCCATTCTGCGAGTTGCCATGCGCCCCCCCACGCCGCGCCCTTTTTCCACAAGGGTAACATCATGACCAGATTGGGCCAACCTCCACGCACATGTGCAACCTGATATACCCGCTCCAATAACTAGAATTTTCATACTTTTATTATAGATAAGGTAGGAAAAATGAAAAGCCAATCAAGTGGAGAATACATTGATGTTTTTCGCTTGCCCAATATAACTTAGGTGAAATGGATATAAAAATTCGCAAGGCTGAAGAAAGAGGACAAGGTGAACACGGCTGGTTACATGCCAGATTTTCATTTTCGTTTGCGGATTATTTTGATGCTGACCATTGCGGCTTTCACGCCCTGCAAGTTATGAACAACGATGTGATTGAACCCGATAGCGGGTTTCCCATGCACCCTCACCAAAATGCAGAAATTTTCACTTATATTATAAATGGGCAGCTTAAGCATCAAGACAGTATGGGGAATGGCTCGATCATCCGTGCAGGCGAATTACAGTACATGAGTGCGGGAAGTGGGATATACCACAGCGAGTCAAATCCGTCTCTTGATGAATCCACTGAACTCTATCAGATCTGGATGAAACCAAACCAAGATGGTGGACCGCCCAAGTATGCCGAAAAAAAAGTAAGTAAGAAAAATATCTGCAACGAAATGAAGCTGCTGTTTTCTGAAGATGGAAAAGGAAACTCAACCACAATTAGGCAGAATGCAGAGTTCTACATTGGACACTTAGCAGAACATGAGACACTACCAATTGCACCTCACAACTCTTTCCCCCATGGATGGGTGCAAAATATTCATGGCTTACTTGAGATTGACGGTATCACTCTATCCAAGGCTGATGGATTAGCCTTTGAACACCAGGACCGCCCCCTTTCCATATCGGCCCGAGAAGAGACTCATTTTTTCTTCTTCAGGCTTTCATAAACTAACACCACTGATGGATACCCAAGCTGAATTATTTGAAAAAGATAAGGCCACCCATTTTGATTTGCCTGACGCTGAGGTTGCTTATTGGCCTGGTTTTTTTTCACCAAAAGTATCCGCACGGCTCTTACCATCCCTAATCTCTGAGATTCAATGGACGCAGAACAAAATTCGCTTTTATGGTAAAGAAAGCCTAGTACCCCGGCTGGAATCATGGCATGGAGAACCGGGCATACGATATGCCTACTCAGGCATTGAAATGGAGGCCAAGCCCTGGACCAAGGAATTACTCGAAATCAAAATAAAAATCGAAAAGATATCTGGCACTATTTTTAACTCTGTTTTAATTAATTATTACAGGGATGGAAAAGACCGAGTGGCATGGCACAGTGATGATGAAAAAGAATTAGGAAAAAATCCAGTTATTGCCTCGGTAAGCTTGGGGGGTGAAAGAAAATTTAAACTTCGGCACAAGCAGTATAAAAAAAATGGTCTCAAGCAGGAAATCTTCCTTACAAATGGAAGCCTTTTACTCATGCAGGGCTCTACGCAACACCACTGGATGCATGAAATTCCAAGAACAGCAGTTCCAGTAGGTCCTAGAGTGAACCTTACCTTCCGGGTAATTCGCTCCGCTATATGAAATTTCAACTGGCTTAATCACATTTATACAAACAATAATGGGTATCAATAATTTGATCCAATGAATCGCACTCTTCGATATTTTAATTATAATGAAGCTTTTTATTTCTATCCTACCACTTGTATTTTCCACCATATCATTATCAGGTTACGATGCCATGCATGAAAAAACACCAGTTGGGGAAATAAAAATCCTCGATCTACCCGAAAGAATCGCCCTCGAAGCTTCCACTGACACTTCCTACTTTAGCGAAAACAATGGACTTTTCCGGAAATTATTCCGATTTATTAGTTCCAATGACATTTCTATGACCACTCCTGTGGAGGCGGATATAAAGCCGGGTAAGATGAGGTTTTTCGTAGGGAAGGATGATTTGGATAAAAGAATTAAGAACACCAAAGATGTTCACATTAAAAAATTACCTGCCACAAAGGTAGCATCGATCGGAATTCGAGGAAGCTACTCCGAAGGGCGTTTCAATCAACATAAAAAGAAATTATCTGCCTGGCTTTCCGAAAACAAAAAATTTGAATGTACTGGTGAAGCATACGGCGTATATTGGAACGGTCCATTTTTGCCAGGCGTTTTCAAACGCTCGGAAGTACACATTCCCATCCGGGCCAAACCCAACCCAAGCAAAAGCAAACCTCAACCATAATCAAGCAACCATGAAATTATTTCTTTCATTCTTAATCTCCACCCTAACCATGAGCTTATCCGCACAATCTTCTCTCTATGATTACAAACTCGAAACAATTGACGGTGAATCAACCACACTTACCGAACATAAGGGCAAAGTAATCCTTATGGTCAATGTTGCATCTCGTTGTGGGTTTACTCGCCAATACAAAGGATTGGAGGAACTTTACAGGAAATACAATGCCAAAGGTTTGGTAATATGTGGTTTTCCGTGTAATCAGTTTGGCGGACAAGAACCGGGAACTGAAGACGATATCAAATCGTTCTGTGCCACAAAATTTGGGGTAACCTTTCCCATGTATTCCAAAATAAACGTTAATGGGCCGGACCGCCATCCCTTGTATGAATCCATAATTGGAGAAAAAGGGCCACTAAAAGGAAACATTAAATGGAACTTTGGAAAGATTCTCATAGGCAAGGATGGCGTACCCATTGAAAAATTTGGAAGCATGACCTCTCCGTCCTCCAAGAAACTGATCAAGGCAATTGAAAGTGCCTTAAATGGATAATAAGCACCTCCATCCGGGTATACTCCTTGCAAAGACTTTAACCCTTCTATCTTTTCTTTTCAATACGGGCTGTGTCTCCATGGAGTGGCATGGTGGTATGATACCAGCCATCAGACTAGTCAAAGTACCTAAACCTAAATTTATTCAAAATACATCTGGTTCTTTCAGAGAAATCGAGCATGGGTGGCCACAGTTCCGTGGGCCCAACCGCCTAGGTACAGCCCCTGCTCAAGGCGTCAGCATCAACTGGGAAGAGAAGCCCCGAACGGTTTGGACCTCGACCGCAGGGCAAGGACATTCCTCGCTCATTTCTGATAAGAGATTACTTTATACCCTCGAGCAGGTGGAAGGTAAGGAATGTCTGATTGCCCGTGCCATGCAATCTGGTCAAGAAATTTGGCGGATTGAAAAAAACACTCAGTGGTATGACATGATGAGCGGTACTGGCCCACGGGCTACCCCTACCCTTGTAGATGGTGATTTGTACACTCTCTTCTCAAACGGTTTACTCGCCCGAATCAACGCCAAAAACGGGAAGGTTTTGTGGGAGAAAAAAGTAGTTCCTGATGAATACCAATTTCCAGAATGGGGCCTTTCTTGTTCTCCTCTAATTTGGAACGATCTAATTATTTTGAATCTCGGCGGGGAGGGTGCCGCCGCTGAAGCTTTCAACAAATTCAACGGCGATCGAGAATGGTCTTCTGATGTGCAAGGAGAGTGTGTCTATCTTTCCCCTACAGTCCTAAAGCTTTTCAATACAGAGCACCTGATTATTGGGATAAAAGGTAAAATTGCGGGCCTTGACCCACTTACTGGGAAAACAAAATGGGAAAAGAAGTGGAAGATCTTTTTAAATAATGCTCAAATTACTCAACCCCTTCTGTTGTCCAATGACTGCATCCTTTTGGCTGCCGGATATGGTCGAGGTGCGGAATGCTGGAAATTCTCACAAGATCGTGACAAATATGAAATTAAAACTTTGTGGACATCCAAAAACCTCAAAGCCAAGTTCTCTACCCCAGTTTTACATGAGGGTTATATTTATGGTCTGAGTGAAAACTTACTTGTTTGCTTGAAGGCGGAGAGTGGTAACCTCCAATGGCGCGGGAAAAAGTATGGTTATGGGCGCATTATCCGAGCCAATGATAAATTGCTTATTCTTGGCAGTACGGGAACTTTAAGTATCGTAGAAGCAGACCCTCAAACCTTCCAAGAAGTTCAGTCATTCCAACTACTGACTAGCAGTCGTTGTTGGAATGGGCCAGCTATGGTTGGGGGCTACCTATTTGCTCGCAACGGGGAACAGATTGCCTGTTTTGACTTTGCGGAGTAAGCCCAATCAGCCCAACCCAATAATTCTCTTCGTTAAGTCCGTGCTCTTCACTGCGTTGCCCATCATTTGGGCCGAAGTTTGTCCTATTGCTTGCACGGTCATACTTTGTCCTATTTTTTTTGGGTCAGGCTTGCATCAGAATTTGTATTTAGAGCAAGGGGCGTAATCGATACTTAATCGTACCCCTCAATTAAAACTTTAACCAGTTTTTCTACAAACTTCGCGACCTTAGCCAACGACCGGAACATCATCCCAGTGGGTTGTGTACCGAGGGGTACGCATTTCCCGACGCATCTGCCAAGGCTTACTTATCCCTTGACCACCCCAAAATACTCGCCCTGCACCATATGTGCCAGCGACCTCTTCCACTGCATCCACAAACTCTTGGCGCCGAGGACTTTCATGCTCTTCGAACAGCAAACCTTGTTGGGAGCCTGCAGGGGCAAGATCAAGAAGAATGACGCCTGCTTTTTTATAAGCAAACCCTGAGCGATAGATGCTCCGCAATAAGCGTTTTGCATTTTGTACAATCCGGATGGGGTCATCTGTGGGCTCATCTAACGCAATCGTTCGAGCATTTGAATATTGGGCCTCGTCCTCCCGGAATCGATTGGTCATAATAAAGACTTGTAACCCTGCAGTTCGTGAGCCTTGACTCCGTATCTTACGAGTAGCCCGAACCGCATAATTTGCAACCGCCTCTTCTAATTCTTCAAGTTCACTTATGGGTTTCCCAAAGGAACGGGAGCAACAAGTATTTTTGCGGGGTGGGCTTACTTCCTCCATCTCCAGGCAAGATATACCCATCAATTCTCGTTGGGTCCGCTCTAAAGTAACTCCCCCAATAGAGCGGATAGATGGAGAAGGGGCTTGGGCAAATTCCCAAGCATTGCGCAGCCCAACCCTACGAAGTCGGGAACTCAGCCGTCGGCCCACTCCCCAAACATCTTCAATCGCCACTCCTTCAAGTGCAAACTGATCGTGAGGGTTTACCTCCAGGCACCCTTTCTTTTTTTTCTTAGCCAACCGGTTTCCCAGCTTTGATAAAGTTTTGGTAAGCCCTAAACCAATAGAAATAGGAATTCCTGTCCATTGCTTCACCATATCTCGGATAGATATACTTAAAGCCAAAGGATCCTTGACCCCGGTAAGGTTTAAAAATGATTCATCAATGGAGTAAACTTCTAATTCCGGAGCAAAGCGGGAAAGGACTGCAACCACCCGTCGGGACATATCCCCATAAAGTTCATAGTTTGAAGAGAGAACAACGACTCCATTACGTTCGCAAAGTTTTTTAATCTGATAAATAGGTGCGCCCATGGGGATGCCAATCTGCTTCGCTTCATTCGAACGGGCAACTGCACAACCATCATTATTGGAAAGTACAATGACAGGTCTTCCTTCGAGTGAAGGTCTGAAAACCCGCTCACAGGAAACATAGAAATTATTACAGTCAGCTAGTGCAATCACAGGGAATGAATCACATTGGTGACCACTCCCCATAAATGAGTATCATCTTGCTCCTGAAAGGTAATCGATGGGTAGTCAGGGTTTTCCGGGATCAGCCAAGTTTCTCCCTTGGCTTGGCGGAGGCGTTTCACAGTAAGTTCCCCGTTAATCGAAACGATAACTACCTTCCCATCCGACGCCTCCAAGCTACGGTCTACGACCAACAGATCTCCATCATGAATCCCGGCACCCAGCATGGAATCACCTCGTGCCCGCACGAAGAAAGTAGCGGTAGGCTCACGCACCAGGTACGTATTTAAATCAAGGGCTCCCTCCGCATAATCATCCGCTGGAGAAGGAAAGCCTGCAGGTACAGAATGGCCATAAAGCGGGAGCTCATCTTCTCTTTCTCGAAGAAAGCGAAGAACCCGATCAACCTTGCTAATGGGAACCCGTACTGGTTTAGTAGTCTCTCCGTATTGATTGGTTCCTTTTGGGCGACCTGCCCCCACACGTTTACCTCCTTGCTTTGCCATCTCCATTGATTATTGTTACATTATTCAAGAAAGGCAAGCTTTGGTGAAATAAAACTTGATCCAAATGGTGATAACCATCGATTTATAACTGTGGAACTTACAAACGAATCAAACCAATTTAATCATCTTATCGTAGGAGCCTCCCGTGGAATCGGAAGATCCCTCCTCGACCTATCTATAGACGCAGGACATAATGTCTTTGCACTTTCACGCAGCCGCCCCGATACAATACCCAGCGGATGCGACTGGATTGAAGGAGATGCAGGAAAACCTGAATTGTTTCTGGATAAATTGCCAGAATCTATCCACGCACTCACATTTTGCCCGGGGAAAGTAATTCTTGGCCCCATCAAACGGCTCAAATCCGAACAAATGCTTGATGCGTACAAAACCAGTGTCCTTGATGCTTTTACATTGGTCCAATCCCTTTTACCAAAACTGAGCGGCTCGATCGCTTTTCTTTCATCAGTTGCCGCTCGGACTGGCCTACCCAGTCACTGTGCAATTTCTGCGGCCAAGTCCGGACTGGAAGGGTTCGCCATTGCTTTGGCTGCAGATCTAGCTCCCAAGGTTAGAGTGAATGTAGTGGCTCCCACTTTAACTCCGACTGAAATGGGACTTTCCATGGTAGGTGGAGATAAAATGATTCCCCTGATTGAAGGAAAGCATCCACTCAAAAAAATCCCTTCGGTGGACGAAGTGGCAGCCATGCTAAACTTTCTGCACTCACCTGCTGCTGTATCTATCACCGGTCAAGTCTTTAAGGTTGACTCTGGACTCTCCCAGCTTCGACTCAATTCATGATCTCAGAAAGTTCTGCTTCTTCCAATAATTCCATTCTTGTCTGGTTACGAAAAGACCTTCGTTTACGAGATCACCCGTCTTTTCATGCTGCGATCCTAGAGGGCAAGCCCATTCTCCCGGTATACATCTGGGATCCAGAAGAAGGAGGTCAATGGAGTCCAGGTGCCGCATCCCGATGGTGGTTACACCATGCGTTGCACAGTTTATCCAAGGATATCCAAAAACTTGGAGGGGCTCTCATTTTAAAAAAAGGGAAGGCTGCAGAAGTACTTCCATCTCTGGCAAAAGAGCATAACATCAACAAAATTTTTTACAGCCGGGCGTACGATCCACCCGGCATCGCCACTCAGGAAGCAGTTGAAAATGCCTTAGATCCAGCCGGAATAGACTCTGAATCCTTCAATGCATCTCTCCTCCAAGAGCCTTGGGAAACAAAAAACGGAACCGGTAAACCTTTCCAAGTGTTTACACCTTATTGGCGAAAGTCACGGGAAGTTATCTACCGTGAGCCCGCTAAGTACCCTTTGTCCAAACTCTCGTTTGTAAGCCCAAAAGAGTGTCCATCTCCGGTACAAGACTTAGGTCTGCTCCCCCATCACTCCTGGCACCAGAAACTGGAAGACCATTGGAATGTATCGGAAGACGCGGCTCATGTGCAACTGGATCGGACAGTCAATGAAGTTACCAAATCATATGCCACGCGAAGAAACAACCCATCAGTGGATGGTACATCCAGGCTTTCCCCATACCTCGCATGGGGCTTGATAAGTCCGCGCCAAATCTGCCAAGCTGTGCTCCAATCCGAGTCGGAAGGCAGTCACCGAGGAGAGAATAAATATCTTGTAGAGATTGGGTGGAGAGAATTTTCCTATCACCTGCTCTATCATTTTCCGTCTCTTCCAGATCAGCCCTTGCGGGCAAAATATGCTTCCTTCCCCTGGATTGAAGATAAAGCAAACCTCGGACGCTGGCAGTTTGGTAACACTGGATACCCCATGGTGGATGCTGGCATGCGTCAATTATATGAAACAGGTTGGATGCACAACCGGGTTCGTATGGTTGTTGCTTCATTTTTGGTCAAACACTTACTTTTATCCTGGAATGATGGGGCTCGCTGGTTTTGGGATACTCTGGTGGATGCAGACCTTGCGAGCAACACTCAAGGCTGGCAATGGGCAGCAGGGTGCGGGGCAGATGCAGCTCCATACTTCCGTATTTTCAACCCCATTACCCAAGGTGAAAAGTTTGATACCCGCGGGGAATATGCACGTCGCTGGATTCCCCCGTTGGAAAAACTTCCGAATAAGTGGGTATTCCGGCCTTGGGAAGCCCCGGCTGATATTTTAGAATCCAGCGGTCTGGATCTTGGTGGCAACTACCCAGAACCTTGCATTGAACATACGGAAGGAAGGACTCGGGCACTCGCGGCATTGGCCACGCTGAAAAATATCCAACCATAACCCTACACATTTTATGAATTCAGCTATCGTATGGTTTCGTAAAAGTCTTCGAATTGATGACAATCCGGCCCTTTGTGAAGCCTGTAATCAATCGGATATTTCCTCCCTCCTTCCGATCTACATCATTGATCCAATGGTTGTGGGAGAAGATTTTCAAGACTACAGCCCGGGTCGGACGCTTTTTCTACTCGAAAGTTTAGAAGATCTAGATCAGCAATTGAGAAAAAAATATAATTCCCAACTTTTTATTTTCAAGGGAAACCCATCGAAGATACTCCCTTCTTTGTGCCTTTTACTCAAATCCCCACCTTCTCTTATTTCTACAGATTACTGCTCAGAACCAGAAGGCCGTAAACTGAGCAAGCACATTGAAAAAGAGTGTTCAAACCCAGTTACCTCCATCTCTTTTCACAAAAATTCTCATACTTTGTTAAATATTGAAAAGACAGTATCTTCCAATGATTACAAAGAGCCCAAGTCGATGAAAGATATCGAAAAAATCTTCTCATCCACTTTTGATAAGGATGAAAATGGTTTTTTTCAGATTCCTGACCCCCTTCCTGCTCCCAAGCAAATTCAACCAATACCCGCAGAATTCAGACAGAAAAATATGTCATCCTCCCGGGTTACAGTTTTTACCCCTGAATCTCTTAGGGACCAGTTGCAGCACTCAAACAAGCTTGGTTCCTCCGAATCTCATTCCTATTTCAAAGGAGGCGAAACACAGGCTCTTATTCGCTTGAGAAAAAAGGTTTCAGCTGATGTTAATTTTGTTAACGCCTTCGAAAAACCAAAAACATCATCAACCAATCTGCTTGATTATCCGCTTGAACCATCCACGACTGGGTTATCTCCGTACATTACAAGTGGTTCCTTGTCAGTCCGCAGACTCTGGAAAGAAGTGGAAACCTGCAATCGTATTGGCCCACACACTAAACCTCCGCAATCTCTGCATGGACAATTGCTCTTTCGTGAAATGTTTTACCTGCTTTCCAGGTCGGTTGAAAATTGGGACAGCGATAAATCCAATCGTATGTGTAAAAACATAAAGTGGGGGGAATATGATGAGGAAAAAATGTCCGCTTGGGAATCTGGGCAAACGGGGTTTCCACTAATCGATGCATTGATGCGACAATTAGAGACAACAGGCTGGATGCACCATTTAGCCAGGCATGCCGTCTCCTGTTTCCTTACCCGTGGCCAACTTTGGCAACACTGGAAATGGGGCAGAGATATCTTCGATAGAAAACTACTTGATAGCGACTGGGCGCTCAATAATGCAAATTGGCTATGGCTTTCAGGGGTCGCTCCATTTTCGATGCCATATTTCCGCCTTTACAACCCCTGCCCCGCTGGCAAATCCAGTCTAAATGTGGAGACAACAGAAGCCAGTTTCATCAAACATTGGGTACCTGAATTAAAAGATTTTCCACCCAAGTTTATTTTTGAACCGCACCTCGCTCCGCTTGCCATCCAAAAACAAGCAAAATGCTTGATAGGAGAGGATTATCCTGCCCCGATAGTGGACCGGAAAGAAAGTGCTCGTGAGAACTTGGGTAAATTCAAGCAAAGTCTTGCTGCTTGATTTCCCTAGAAAAGCAACATGTTTCCATTTTCATCAATCCCTTGATTTTCAGTCAAACATATATCCTGTATTCCTGCGAAGCCCCGAATCGTATCTAAGCTATCAGCATCTTTTGGCTTTTTATCCTGACGCCATCTATGAATGCGCGGGAACCGCAGTGCCACTCCAGACTTATGACGCCCTGAACTTTGGGCTCCCTCAAATGCCACTTCGAAAACTATCCCGGGTCTAACACTCCGGACCGGTCCGTATTTACCTGTAATATTTTTTCGAATATATCGATCCACCTCTTCAATTTCTTTCTTGGTCAACCCTGAGTAAGCTTTGGCCACGGTGACCAAACTACCGGTATTATCCCAAACCGCTAAAGAATAATCTGAGTACAAGTTGGCTCTTTTCCCATGGCCCAGTTGTGCACTGACTACAACCATATCTGCGAGAAAAGGATCAATTTTCCACTTATACCAGGAACCTTTTACCCGGCCACTTTCGTAAGATGATGTGTTTCTTTTTAACATAAAGCCCTCAACTCCACGATCCCTTGATTGCTCCCGCTTTTTTGATAATTCATCCCAACCCGAAGCGTTTACAATCTCAGACAAACCCAGAGGTAAATGATTGGGGATTTTTGCAAAAACCTCTTCTAGTTTTTTTCGTCTTTTTGACAATGGCAGGGTTCGCAAATCATTCCCTTCCAGCCTCAAAAGATCATAAGCATGAAAACGAACAGATTCCCTTTTCAAAATACTTGCTCCTGGGCTCTTTCGTCCCAACCTTTTCTGGAGACGGGCAAAAGGACGCAACCCATCATAGCCCCATGCCAAGATCTCTCCATCCAGACAAATATCTTGAGGTAAGTACGGAACGCACTTGGTCAGCTCAGGGAAGCTTTCCTCGATAGCTTCCTCCCCCCGGGACCAAATCATACCTCGTCCACCTCCAAGGGAAAAAAACTGAGCTCGGATACCATCCCACTTCCACTCCACCTGCCATTCATGCAACGACCCTAAACTTTCAACTTCTTCCAGTACAGGAGATGCCAAGCAAAAAGGGTAAGGTTTGTAAGGGTTTGTATCTCGAGAAAGTGAAGAAGAAATCACATCCGCAAAAGAGAGATCATCACAACTCCAGTCCCCCGCAAGTCTTTGTGCAATGAGAGAAGGTTCAACCCCGCCAACACGGGCAAGTGCCTTGTACAAGTTCCCTTTGGATACACCCATCCTAAAACCACCGGTCAGAAGTTTATGAAAAGGTAACATTTCAAAATCTGACAAATGGCTCCATGTATCTGAAAGCAAAAGTTTTCGGTCCGCAGAGTCTTTTCCCCGGAGGGGTAACAGATGTTTTCGAATTGTACTATCGAGGCTGCCCGCTTTTGACTCGGAAGGACCCTTCACAAGTAACGAAATAGTTTCCGCCAAATCTCCCACTCTTTGATGGCATTCCTCAACGAGCCAAACAGGTAAGACTGCCCATCCAGCTACGAAGGATCGGAGTTCTCCGGTCCTGATTGCTCCTTTGATTCGATTTCCGGACAAAAACCAACAGACCCAGAGAGCATCATGCGGAGATGCCGATTTAAAATATTCCACTAAGCGATCCAACCGATCATTTGTTTTCGTGAGGTTATCCAAGTCGTGAAAAAGTTTGGCAAACATGTTCATTCCTCTTCCTCCCCTCTTACACTCGCCCCTTCCAACATAGACGCATCCTTACCTGTTTCTCGAAGAAAACGTACGAGGGCATCCCCATTTCCATGAGTAAGCAGGACCCTATCAGCACCAGTCCCGTTTATTACCTCAAGTAAGCCATGCCAATCGGCATGATCGGAGAGCACAAAGCCGCGATCTAGGTTACGCCTTCTTTTCGCACCTCGAATAGACATCCAACCTGAAGCAAATCCTTTTTTAGCTTTTTTCATTTTCCGAACCCATGTTGAATCTTCAACGGCGGGTGGTGCGATCACCATGCTATTTGAAAAGTTGTAGTCTATCCCTCTTTCCACTTTTTGAAGCTTGGGAAATTTGACTCCTGCCTGTTCATAATGCGTCAAAAAAGAGTGGACTGCACTGTGTACAAAAACTGGTCGCCCCTCAGTTTCCAGACCAGCGAGAACTCGTTGAGCTTTTCCTAAGGAGTAGGCGAATAATAAGGAGGGGCATTCATTCTCTGCATTTTCCCGCCACCAGTGATTAATTTCGTTGTGAACCAGTTGTTCATCCGCCCACTGGTAAACAGGTAGTCCAAAGGTGCATTCAGATATAAAACCATTACAGGAAACCACTTCAAAAGCCTCACATGTCCGATCTGTCTGGGGTTTGTAATCTCCACTAACGACCCAAACTTCACCTTTTACTTCGATTCGTATTTGAGCAGAGCCAAGAATGTGACCGGCAGGGTGGAAGGACACATAGGCAGAACCTATCTTTGTCCGTTTCCCAAAAGGAACAGACTCTATTTTAGCTTTTGTACCAATCCTGATTTGTAAGATTGGGAGGCAAGAATCAGAACATAGGTAATAATTGTGTCCTGCACGGGCGTGATCGCTGTGAGCATGTGTGATAACAGCCCGTTCCACTTTTCCTCGAGGATCAACAAAAAAATCCCCAGCAGGACAGTAGAGTCCTTCACGCTTATTCTCTAATATATTTGTCATCTTGTAACTACTCCTAAGTTCATTGACCTTTGAGAATATCACAAACTAGAAAAGCAAAAGTCTGTCAAAACTCTGAATTACAAAATCTTTCTACCCTTATTAATTTTATTAAAATAAAACTTTTTGATGATCTCCTTTGATCTGAGTGCCGTTTTATAGATTGTTATGGTAAGCAAAAAAACAAACTACTCTTCTTCAACAGATCACAATGATCCCGTGGGCAGATTTATCTCCGAACGGTCCCGCATGGCTCCACCTTCCAAAGAGGAGTGCGATCTTCTCTTTACAGACATGTACAATGGTTCTGATGAAGCACGCAAAGAACTAATTGAGCGCCACATTCGCCTAGTGGCTTCCATTGCCTTAAAGTTTAGGCAAACGAATGTATCAATGGAAGACATTATGGCCGAAGGTATACAAGGGCTCGTTTTGGCCCTGGACAAATTTGATCACACCAGAGGGATCAAGTTAAGCACATACGCTGCCTGGTGGATTCGCCAAAGAATACAGCGTCTAATAGGCAAAATGTCCGGTGCTGTTGCTATACCTCATGATGTTTCACAAGGTAAAAGAAAAGAAAACTTAGTGAAGTCCCAGCTACAAGTTGAACTTGGTCGTAACCCAACAGACGACGAGGTCAACACCGCTCTGGGTACAGACCGAAATCTCTCAAACCGGGTAAAATTTGCCCCAGCAAGCACCCTTTCTCTCGATGAACCATTGGGTGAGGACACAGATCAAACCTTGGGAGATATGATCTCGGAAGAAGAAGAACTTTCTCAATCATACCGCGAAGATGGATCACTATCAGATGACATCAAGGTAGCCCTGAGTTTTTTAGACAAGCGTGAGAAAAAGGTTTTAAGCATGCGCTTTGGCATTGGAGCAGACGACTCTATGAAACTTGATGATATTGCGGAGGTGCTGAATGTATCTGGTGAACGTGTACGCCAACTCGAATCTTTAGGACTTCGAAAGCTACGCGCTGTTCTCATGCAAAATGGAAAAATTGATTTTCGCCAACTAGATAAGCTTGTAGGCACAGAAATACGTGGCAAAACTAAGATGAGTCCATTAGAGTTATCTCTTGTATTGGATACTGCTGCGTAACTATGTCTTTTTCTATAACTAAATGGGTATGTCCACCCCCTGAAATCTCTAACGAACCTGACGACCTTAGTAATAAGGTCGAATGGTTTAGGTGCCTGCCATTCATCATCATCCACCTGTTAGCTTTTTCTGCATTTTTCTATCCAGTTACTTTTTATTGTTTTGCACTCGCAGTTGTCTCTTACAGCCTACGGATGTTTACAATTACTGCATTCTACCACCGCTATTTTTCACATCGCTCGTTTAAGACTGGCAGGGTTGTCCAGTTCGCAGGTGCCTTTGTAGCTTGTAGCTCTGGCCAAAGAGGTCCCCTCTGGTGGGCAGCTCACCACCGACGTCATCATAGACATTCGGACACCGACAAAGACATTCACTCTCCCCATGCAAAAGGAGTATTTTGGAGCCACACCCTTTGGTTCATGACTGATTATGCTGTACCAACTCTTTTAAAAGAAATTCCTGACTGGCTGAAATTCCCTGAATTACGATTCATTAACCGCTTTG
>JAQWWZ010000009.1 GCA_029254745.1 Opitutales bacterium
CCGGATCGAGATCGGTTACATCAGCCCGGCTTTGCCATCCGCACCAAGGACTGAGTCAGCCGGGCAACCATACTTCGCCGCTTATTTGAAGAAACCTCTTCCGAAGCCAGAAAAAAGAAATAGGTCAGATTGATGCTTATTTTAACTATGAGTTTTCTGTCTTGCATGCTGAGAAGTTTTTTCCGCTTTTTTATTTTCCGCCATCGCTTTTTTAGCTTATGCCATTTTCTGTTTTTTGCTTATCGGGTGAGGTGGCACATCACAGTCTGTATTTGAAGAGCGATGGAAGCCTGTGGGCGATGGCTCGGGGTGGATTATCGCTTGTTACCTACATTGAGCAAATGGAGAAGGGAAAGTCTTACACCCAAGATTGGTTTTACCAACCGGAAATGGGTTGGTTGTGGACCAACGAAAGCACCTATCCTTTCTTTTATCGTCTGGGAGATGATGATGGCTCTGGTCAATGGCTGTATTTCAGTCAATTGAAGGATCAGCAGGGACCAGGGTTTTATGATTACCAGTTGGAACTGTGGGTATACACCTCTTCCGTTGTTGATTAAGAAAGGGTTATTTGCTGCATAACATAAGCAGTTTACTACCTCCGTTAAACTTCAAAAGAGTTGTAGAATTCCTTTAGATTCCGTTCCGTTCTTTGTTGCCCCGATTCGGAAATGTCTTTTCCTGTAAACTAACATTTTTATAACCTTTTCTTACTGTGTATCCCATCCTTATATTTCTCCTGTTATTCCTTAATTGGATTGCATTGTCGGGTAAATTTGATGCGTTTCATTTGATTCTGGGGATCATATCCTGTGGGGTGGTTACCTGGTTATCCCAAGATTTATTATATTTAGACCGCAGGAAAAAGGCGGGAGAAAGATTACGGGAAGCCTGGGGTTTTTTGAAGTATATTCCTTGGATTACCTGGGAAGTGATCAAGGCAAACATGCATGTCTTTAAATTGGCTATGACTAGAGCGGGTTATGAAGAAATGGCCCCCCGGGTGGTTACTTTTAAAACTTACCTGAAGACAGACTTCGCCAAGTTTGTATTTGCCAATTCCATTACCCTTACACCCGGCACTATCACCATGTTGATCCGGGGAGATGTGTTTCATGTCCATACCATGAGTCAATTCTTGGAGGATGACCTTCTTGAGGGAGCAATTGAGAGAAAAGTGGCTGAGGTATTTGAACCCGAGATGTTACAGAATAAATGACCCACTGGTTTGCTATCATTATGGGAGCCGCCCTGTTTACTTTGATGATTCCGGTCATTTATCGAATTTGGGTAGGGCCGACTAGTTTTGACCGCATACTGGGGGTCAATGTAATTGGCACAAAAACAGCGGTTTTGTTGGTGGTTATTGGCACTCTTTTTGATCGGGTGGAAATGTTTGTCGATTTTGCCATCTCTTATGCCTTGCTCAATTTTGTTGGGGCCATTGTAATTTCCAGATACTTAAACAGGACTATATCTCTCAAAGATATGGAGGCACGGGAAAAAGAAGGGGCGAGAAAGAGATGATGTCTTGGTTGACCTCATTCCAATGCCTGGCATCTGCCCCAACAGAGACTGTTGGTACTGAGGGTGGGTTTCTCGTTTTGCAAGTGATTGGGGTTCTTCTGGGTGTCATGGGTCTACTTTTCTTTTTAGGTGCAGCTGTGGGTTTGTTGCGTTTTCCTGATTTTTACACCCGCATGCATGCTGCGGGAAAGGGAGATACCTTATCCACGATGTTGATGCTTGCCGGGTTTGGGCTGGTGACCATGGAGGATTTATCCCTCGGTAGCTGGTTGCTCCTTATCAAAATCATGGCGGTGGTTTTGTTTGTTTACCTTACCAGTCCCACAAGTTCTCATGCCTTGATGCGGGCCGCGTTTGAGGATGATGAGTTGCCTCTGACCGAGGATGATCTCAGGAATAGCAAAAGAGGTAAGAGGAGGAAGAAACGCTGATGGGCTTGGAATTATTGAATATTTTTATTTTACTCCTCTTAGTGGTAACGGCTTTGGCAGCATTGCGAGTGCGGGACTTAATCACAGCAGCTGCGGTTTTCGGGGTTTACAGTTTTTTGATGTGTTTGCTTTGGGCAGAAATGGGAGCAGTGGATGTTGCCTTTACCGAAGCCACCGTAGGCGCAGGTGTAAGCACGGTGGTGCTGGTGGCGACAATTTTTAACTTAAAGAGGAAATCTAACGACTGATGAAGTGGATTAGCCTTATACCCGTGTTTTCGGTTGGAGCCTTGCTTCTTTTTGCTGCAAAGGATTTCCCAGAATGGGGAGACCCACATTCGCCAGCTTCTCAATCGCCGGTGTCTTCTCATTTTATCAATAATACTGGGGTGGATACGGAAGTACCAAACATGGTAACAGCAGTACTGGCTGATTATCGTGGGTTTGATACTATGTTCGAAACAGTTGTTGTCTTTATTGCCGGCATTGCCGTGCTCGCGATACTTAAGGGTTCGGGGCGGAGGCCAAGAGGTCGGCACAGGTCTTACAAGTTGGAGGCTGAGCCTGACTTAATTGTTACTTACACCGTTCGTTTAGTGGTCCCGGTTATTCAACTATTTGCTTTCTATGTTCTTGCTCATGGTCATGTCAGTCCAGGCGGCGGATTTCAAGGAGGTGTGGTTATGGGAGCGAGCTTTATCCTTATTGCTTTGGCTTGGGACTTGGATCATGCTCTTGTTAGAATGTCTCTGCCCCGTTGCATGGTCATTGCCGCAGTAGGAATTATTATCTACGCGGGAATTGGTTTTTTATCGATGTTTATGGGAGGTGAATTTTTGGACTATGCGGAATTGGAAAGATTGCTTCCAGTCTCGCGGGAAATGGCCCGGTATTATGCCATACTGGGCGTTGAGATAGGGGTAGGGTTTACGGTCGCATCCATCATGTTTGCCCTCTACGCAAATTTGTCTTCGGAGGGACGCTTAAAGGGGGGGCTGTAAGCCTTGTGCTACTTCCAAAGCTTTATTGATTTATCATGTTTGAAGACGGTGCCATAATCAACGAGTTGCTAATCGAGCGATTGAATTATTTTATTTATGTGGTACTTCTGTTAATCGGTCTGCATGCGATGATTGCAAAGAGAAATTTGATCAAGAAGTTGATCGGAATGTCGATCTTTCAGACCGCTATTATATTATTCTATGTTTCAATTTCAGTTAAGAATGAAGCAACGATACCCATTTACAAAGCTGAACATGACCCCCATGGTGCGGCTTCCAAGGCTGCTGCAATAGAATTAAATAGTACGAATAGTGGAAAGCCCTTATACGCTCCTACAGAATTACAGTCATCGGAAACTCAACAGTATGCCAACCCTCTTCCCCATGTTCTGATGCTCACTGCAATTGTGGTTGGAGTGGCGACTTTGGGGCTTGCCCTTGCTCTTTGCCTTCGGATCCAACAAGGGTACGGTACTGTTGAGGAGGATGAACTACTTGTGAAGCTAGAGCGGTCCGACGCAAGGTACAGCCTGTCGCCCCTGGCAAAAGCAATATCTTCCCGAAGAAGGCCTGCCCGTAATAGCCGCAATCCGAGAGCTACAGGAAAGTCTTCCAGTACGCCAAAGAGATCACCAGGTTATGGGAAAAATTTAGGATCCACCAAGGCGTCAAAGCCATCGACTGCGAAAACAAAAACGACTCAGGCCAACAAAAATCCAAATTCTGTAAACCGTAAGCCAGGCACCACTTCTGCTAAAATTGGTACTAAAAAGTCTCTGCCCCCTAAAAAAACCAGTATAAAACCAGCAGGGAAAACAAGTCCCCAACAAAAGAAAGGGACTGAATAAATGGATAACGCAATTGCTTGGGTTTTACTTTTCCCTTTGATTGGTTCTACTGCTTGTGCCTTGCTTGGCATGGTGAACCGCAAGCTATGCTACCCCATATCTGTGCTATCAATGGTGGCAGCAACTTGGGCAAGTGTTGAGACTTTATTTCAAGCGGTTGCCTCTCCAACTGCTGAGGTATCCTACATTTTTGGGGGTTGGGTATTGGATTTATTTCCGCGTGGTGTTGGGATCGAATTTCGGGCCGACTTGCTGGGTGCTTTAATTGCCTTGGTCGTTGTGGGTGTGGGCTTGATTGTTTCCATGTATGCAAAACTTCCAGTGGAAAAAGAGACACCGAAGAAAGAAGCTCTCTATTATCCCTTATTTCTTCTTCAAATTACTGGCTTGGCCGGGATCGCCCTTACGGGAGATGCCTTTAACTTATATGTTCTTATTGAAGTGGCGGCTCTTACGGGATATGGCCTGATTGCGATTGGAAGCAACCGGGCAGCGGCTGCCACTTTTAATTACTTAATTTTGGGAACCATTGGGGCCTCTCTTTACTTACTTGGTGTTGGGTATGTTTACATCAAGACGGGCACTTTAAATATGGTTGGTATCCAAGAGGTTATTGCCACTAACGGCCTTCACGACTCCCCAACTATGCAGGTGGCTTTTGTATTAATTGGTCTGGGTATTTTGATAAAGATGGCCTTTTTTCCCTTTCATGCCTGGTTACCCAATGCCTACTCCAGTGCACCCACCACCACATCCTGCCTCTTGGCACCCTTAGTTACAAAGGTAATGATATACGTGATGATCCGGATGGTACTCACTGTCTTTGGGGTTGAGTTTTCTTTTGAGTCCACACTGTGGTCGGAATTTATGCCGTGGCTTGTAGTTATTGCGATTGTATGTGCCGCGGTCATGGCCTTAGCCCAGCGAGAAATTAAGAAGATGCTCGCGTACTTAATTGTGGCGGAAGTTGGCTACATGGTAGGCGGAGTCTGGATCTACAATTACTATGGATTAATTGGATCTATCTTTCATATCATCAGTGATGCCTGCATGACGCTTTGCTTGTTTCTTGCCACCGGTATTATACTCCGGGCATGTAAGACCACTCACTTCGATGGCCTGCGCGGCTTGTTTTCTAAAATGCCACTTACCATGATTGGGTTCTTTGTGGGAGGCTTTTCGATCATTGGTCTGCCTCCAACTTGTGGCTTTTTCAGTAAGTGGTACCTGATTACCGGAGGTATGGTTGCCGAACGGTGGGAGTACATGGTGGTACTGATGTTTTCCACAATGATTATGGTGGTTCTTTTTTTCCGCCTTATCGAGCGTATCCATCTTGCGGTAAGTGAAAGTGGTGAAGACCTGGGTAAAGGTCACGGGGACCTGGGATTAACCAAGGAACAAACCAAGTTTGAGGAAGCCCCGCTGTCGATGTTGATTCCTTTATTGTTGGCTGCTTCCATTGTTATGATTATTGGAATTTATAACCAGGAGGTAGTCGATCAAATTGAGCGGTTTCTGGCACCTTTTAACCTCCCAAAGGGGACTGGGCACTAAGATGAGTGAAGCAGTTGTAATCGGCTCCATAACCCCAACCGTTGAATTATTGGCTCCTTGGGTAGTGGAAGATGTTCGTCCTTTGGTAGCCTTTTTGGTCCCCTGGCTTGGCATGATTGGTATTATGTGGGCTGGTGAGAAACGTCCAAACCTTCGAGAAACTTTTACTTTAGTTGCCGCGGTGATTCAATCCACGGTGGTGCTTTCAATGGTACCGGTTATCTTGAATGGAGCGATTATAGAATGCCATGTATGGCAGATTTTTACCCATGTTCCCTTACTCCTTCGAGTGGATGGGCCCGGTATTCTTTTTGCCTGTGTAGCTTCCCTCTTATGGATCGCCACCACCGTCTATGCTATAGGATATATGCGTGGTTTGCATGAGCACGCCCAAACCCGCTTTTACTCCTTTTTTGCTCTATCTCTTTCAGCAACCATGGGGGTGGCTTTTTCGGCCAACCTTTTAACGATCTATATCTTTTATGAAATGCTTTCGATTTCCACTTTCCCGTTGGTTACCCACATGCAGGATAAGAATGCAAGGACAGGGGGGCGTACTTATTTGGGCTACCTGCTTTTTACTTCTCTTTGCTTGCTCTTACCTGCGCTAAGTTGGTGTTACGTGTGGCTGGATGGCGGGAAGGTAACCATGGACTTTCTTACTGATACCGGGAAGATTGGCTTTTTTACCGAACCGACTCAAATTATATTACTCGTGCTGTTTACTTTTGGTTTTGCAAAGGCAGGCTTGATGCCTTTCCACTCCTGGCTTCCCGGGGCTATGGTGGCCCCAACTCCGGTATCTGCTTTGTTGCATGCCGTGGCGGTAGTCAAGGTTGGAGTCTTTTGTGTGTACCGCGTATATGCCGATGTTTTTGGCTCTGAGGTTTTGGCTAAAATGGATGGTGAGGACTGGATGATGATGGTTGCTTGTGCCACGATCCTCATTTCTTCCCTGATTGCCTTGTCGCAGGATAACTTGAAACGCCGTCTCGCATTCTCCACCATTGGACAACTTGGATACATTGTGCTGGGTGCCACACTCGCCACAGAGCAGGGAATGGGGGGGGCAGTGCTGCACATTGCCATGCACGCCTGTGGAAAGATAACCCTCTTTTTCTGTGCCGGTGCCATATTTGTAGCAACAGGAAAAAAATATGTAAGTGAAATGCGCGGGTTGGGCCGAAAAATGCCCATCACAATGGGTGCCTTTTTGATTGGTTCCTTAAGTGTGATCGGTCTTCCGCCCCTAGGTGGATTTATAAGTAAGTGGTATCTCGCTATGGGTGCCCTTGATCGAGATGCGGCTTGGGTGGTTGTGGTTCTTTTGGTGAGTTCGCTTTTAAATGTTTTCTATCTGTTACCTGTGGCCGTAACCGCTTTTTTCCGAAAAGATGAAACAGATAATGAATCCAATGGCATCAAGGAAGCACCATGGGCCTGCGTGGTTCCCCTTGCCTTGACGGCGGTGGGTTGCTTTGTGCTTTTCTTTCTGAGTGATCCACTCTTACGGCTCGCCGGAATAAAGGATTAGACACAATATTTTTAAGAATGAAGACTTCACCTAAACAAAAGAAAATGGAACCCAAGGATTGGCTTGATTTTCCTGCCAATCGGGCACGGTTACTCCGTTCTTTTTATTGGCTTTGTGGGCTGCTTGTATTGGTGGATATTATCTTCAGCTTAGGCTGGCATAAGCATGCTATATTTAAAGAGGGTGAACCTTTACACACCCTGGAGACCTTACCTGCTTTTTATGGACTTTTTGGCTTGGTTGCCTGTGTTGGGATTGTCCACTTATCTAAAATTATGCGTAATGCGAATGGTAAGAGTGGATTGATGCGCGAAGAAGACTATTGGGAAAGATAAGATGAATACACTTGCTTCCAGTAGTTTAGAAATTGGGTTTCACCCCGCAATGGTTCTACTTTTTGGCGGGCTACTTGCGGCTATCCTAAGGGGTCGGTATGCCGCAATAACTCTAGTTATTGCTCCTATTATTGGGCTTTGGTATGTGTACTCGCTTGAAATTGGTGCGGTGTCTCACCTGTCCCTTTTTGGCTTTGAATTACTTGGGGTTTTTGTAGACCAACAGGCGAAGTTTTTTGGATATCTTTTTCATGTGGCAGCCTTAATCGCTGGGATTTATTCCTTCCATGTGCGGGATCCTTGGCAGTTGTCGATGGGTTTATTATATGCCGCCAGTGCAGTTGGGGTCGCGTTTGCTGGGGATATGCTTTCCTTATTTCTGTGGTGGGAGGGGTTAGCTATTACTTCTGTTTTTCAAATATGGGGGAGAAAAACAAAAGCGGCAGAAGAGTCCGGGTTTCGCTACCTTTTCTTCCATATTTCTTCGGGTCTTCTCTTACTTGCTGGGATTATGTTCCGTTACCACGGAGAAGGAGTATCGGCCCTGAGTATGGAACCCCTAACTGCTGCATTGGAGGCCGGAGATCTTGGTGCTATTCTCATCCTCATAGCTGTTGGGATAAAGGCTGCCTTTCCCGGACTACACACCTGGCTCAAGGATGGATATGCTGAGGCGACGCACACTGGGCCGGTTTGGTTATGTGCTTTTACTACCAAGTGTGCTGTATGTATGTTGGTTCGGTTGTTTCCGGGAGCCGAAGTATTAATCGTTATTGGTGCAATTATGGCAGTATTTCCAATCTTTTACGGGATGATGGAAAATGATTTACGCCGGGTGCTTTGCTACGGAAAGATTAATCAAATCGGGTTTATGGTAGTGGGTATTGGGATAGGTACCGACTTAGCGATTGATGGGGCGATTGCCCATGCTTTTAGTCATGTACTCTACAAAGGGTTACTTTTTATGGGGATGGGAGCGGTTCTTTACCGGACGGGAGAGATTCGGAGTTCTCACCTGGGTGGGCTCTATAAGTCGATGCCATGGACGACTGCTTTCAGTATATTGGGGGCACTTGCTGTATCCTTCCCTTTATTTTGTGGATTTGTAAGTAAGTCGGTGATCATTACGGAAGCTGCCCAAAATGGACATATGGTGGTTTGGCTCTGCTTGCTTTTCGGGGCAGTTGGGGTGTTCTTTCAGGCTGGTGTAAAACTTCCCTTCTTTGCCTTTTTCGGAAAAGATTCCGGGTTACGACCTCAAGAAGCACCTACCAACATGCTTTTGGCGATGGGCTTTTCCTCTGTTTTGTGCATCTTTATCGGGTGCAATCCTGAATGGCTTTACTCTCTCTTGCCTAATGGTGCAGTCGGTTATCATCCTTATGATGCAACCCATGTGATAACCCAATTACAGATCCTTTGTTTTGCAATTCTTACTTTCATTTTACTTAGGAAATTTGGAAAGTATCCGAAAGATATTCCTTCAGTGAACTTGGATATTGATTGGTTTTATCGTAAAGCAGGGGGTGGTTTTATACTCTCAATGGGTTGGTTTTGGAATGGGTGTAATGACATTGTTCATCGCTTATTTGTTGGAGGCTTAATTACAAAAGTGAATGCTTTTGCCAAGGGGGGCCAAGTTCATTCTCTTCGCTTTTTAGCTGACCCGTTACACGAAATGGGACTATTGGGAGATGGTGATAAGAAAATGGCTAAGCAACGCCTGACTATCCGGGCAAGATTAGGTCTTCATCCCATTGGATTGACTGCTCTCGTCGGCATGCTTTTTCTGCTAGGCTTTTTATTATTGTCTTAAAGTCCCGAATAGTTTCCGTTTTTGATAAAAAGGAAGCCTGATTGAGCCTTGCAACTCCTTCACTTGAATGCTTGGTTAAATCCTGGTGATGGTTTTAAAAAAAGGTTTGTTTCAATACGCAATTTTAGCTGCTCTTTTATTTCTCTACACGGGTTGTAATCTTATTGATAGCAATGCAGATTATATACCTGGCAGCAAAGTTTGGGAGAAAATAAAACGAGAGGCACCCACTCATGGATTGGAGCCCAGTTTTGTCTATGCCGTCTGTCATGCTGAGAGTAGCCTGAATGCAAATGCGGAAACCTCAGTGGCTCGGGGCATGATGCAATTAACAGAGGCAGCCTGGTCAGATGTTACCAAACTTCATTATCGGCAAGCGTTTGAATGGGAGACGAATGTGGAAGTTGGCATGCTCTATTTAAAAAGACTTAAAGGGATGCTGGGAAGCCAGGGTCTATTTTCATACCCAAGATTGGCAGCAAGCTATCGATATGGTTATGGGGCTTTGCGAAAAGAAAAATTCATGGTCAGCCGATTGAAGACTCCTATTAATCGAATTTATCGCAAGTTATTTGCTGGCGAATTGTCTCCCGTAAAAACCCCTGGTGATTGATTTTTAAAAGCTAACTTATGGGTGCGAAGAGTAAGGTAAAGAGAAGAGAGCGTGGAGAAGCTTTACTCAACCCCCCCCAAGCATTTGAGTCTGAAATAAGTGCCTTCCTTGCCTGGGTGCAATTAGAGAAGGGACTTGCTTCTAATACTGTTGAATCTTACGAAAAAGACTTGGTTCAATGTGCCGTGCACTTAAAGGGGCAGGGTGTGAGTAATTGGCAAAATGTGGGTCTCGAACACCTGTCTGCCTGGTTGGCTTCTCTTACCGAGCATGAATATGCTGCCTCGAGCTTATCGCGGAAATTGTCGGCAGTCCGAATGCTCGCCAAGTTTTTAAAGGGCGAAGGGAAATTGGATCAGGACTTTACTGAGCTGCTTGCAAACCCGAGGAAAGCCAGGCATTTACCTGATTGCTTAAGTATTGAGGAAATGGAACGCTTTTTAGAAGCACCTGACCTGAATACACCCATGGGGAAAAGGGATCGGGCTTTGTTTGAACTCATGTATGGCAGTGGTCTACGGGTTTCTGAAATCTGCCAGTTACCGATGAACGCAATCGATACCGATGAGGGTTTTGCCCGAGTTTTTGGCAAGGGATCCAAGGAACGAGTGGTACCTGTGGGCAAGCACGCAAGTGAAGCCATTCGTAATTATTTACACGGGGGGCGTACGCACTTTGTAAAAGACGGAACGGGCGGAGAACTATTTTTAAGCATGAGAGGAAAAGCGATATCACGGAAAATGGTTTGGGTTTTGGTGAAAGAATATGCCCGTAGAGCTGGGATCGAAAAAAATGTCAGTCCCCACGGGTTGAGACATTCTTTTGCCACACATTTATTAATGGGGGGGGCGGATGTCCGGTCGGTGCAGGAAATGCTTGGTCATGCAGATGTTGGGACCACTCAGATCTATACTCAAGTCGAAGTGGAGAGACTTCTTGATGAGCATGCCAACTTTCATCCATTGGCTAATTCTTAGGAAAAAATATCGGCGTATTTCCTCACGTGCGCAAAATTTGGTTGAAAGGATGGGGGAACAAGGATTCAAACCTTAATGTTGTGAAGGTTATGGTATATGTATCTCCCAAGGCTACTGTCTTGGATCCTCAAGGCGCCGCGGTTCAACAAGCGATTAAAAGTTTAGGGCACGCATCGGTTGATGCCGTTAGGGTGGGCAAGACAGTTACTTTCGAAATCGATGCGGAAGACACCGCCGAGACCAGAGCAACGATTGATAAACTCTGCGATGGGCTGCTCAGCAACCCAATCATTGAGGACTACCGTTACGAAATCGTAGAGGAGTGAAGATATTTCGCTACCTTGATCAAGCCGGTAGTATGGGCTTTGGTCGCTTCGATGAGCAGGGGCAGACCTTTATGATCATCCAAAAAGATGATGGGTCTTTTGAGGCAACGGATCAAAGTATCACCCCTTTTCAATTACTTACTCCCATCGATTTTCGGATTATCTATGCTATTGGGTTAAATTATCGGGCCCATGCAGAAGAGACTGGGACTGAAATCCCCAAGCATCCCATGGTGTTTATGAAAGCTCCCACAGCTGTGCAAAATCCAGGTGATCCCATTGTGCTGCCCCGTTTTTTACGTAGCGATAAGGTAGATTATGAAGGTGAACTGGGAGTGGTAATCGGGAGGCCTTGCAAGAATGTTTCCCCCGAAGAAGCTCTTTCTTATGTTCTCGGCTACACCTGTGTGAATGATGTGAGTGCCCGGGATTGGCAGAAAGAAAAGGGGGGCGGTCAGTTTTGCAGGGGTAAGAGCTTTGATACCTTTTGCCCAGTTGGGCCTTGTCTTGTGACTGCTGATGAGATTCCTGATCCGTCAAAGTTGACTGTTCGCTCTTTTGTAAATGAAGACAAAATGCAGGAGTCTTCGCTTGGTGATTTGATCTTTGATGTGCCTGCCTTAATTTCTTTCCTTAGTGGAAGCACTACCTTATTGCCCGGTACTCTGATCTTAACGGGTACTCCATCTGGTGTAGGTGAAGCCCGTGATCCCAAGCGGTTTTTATTACCCGGTGATGAGGTGACGGTTGAAGTGGATGGAGTAGGCATTCTTACTAATCCGGTGGTTGAAGAAATTTTTAAGGACGAGGAACCCCAATAAGAGGAAATAAAATCTTGAAAGTAGCGATTATACAATTCCCTGGCTCCAATTGCGATTGGGACGCTGAACACGCGGTAGATCAAATTCTTGGTGTACCTGCTAAACGCATTTGGCATAAGGACTCATTGCCTGGGGAGACAGAGGCTGTGGTCGTACCCGGCGGGTTTTCTTTTGGCGATTATTTAAGATGCGGAGCCATTGCACAGTTTTCTCCGATCATGACTGACTTGAAAAATTTTGCCGATAAAGGAGGTCAGGTACTGGGTATCTGCAATGGATTTCAAATCCTTTGTGAAGCCGGTCTGCTTCCGGGTGCTCTTATTCGAAATGACTGCCTTGACTTTCGCTGCCTTAATCAATCACTTAAGGTCGAAGATTCAAATGATCGGTTTAACCGCTCCAAAATCGGTAATTCGATTGCCTTACCCATTGCCCACGGAGAGGGCAATTACAGGGTGAAAGATTCGACCTTGGAGGAAATTGAAGCTAACAAGCAGGTACTGTTACGTTATCAGGGGAACCCCAACGGATCGATCCATGATATTGCTGGTATTCGTAACCGAGACGGTAATGTTTATGGCATGATGCCCCACCCTGAACGAGCGATCGAGGCACATCACCCCTGTCTCGATGGTATCCCGGTTTTACAATCTTTTCTTGAACCCCTCCAAAGCGCTCGTCCAGCCGAGCTTGCATCTTCATGACGGATCCATCCATGACCTCTTTGCCGCCCAATCCCGACCCTTGCCTGAATGTTGAGATTACCCCAGAACTTGTTGCCCAACATGGACTTCTTCCAGAAGAGTATGAAAATATTCTGCAAATTTTGGGACGGATTCCAAACCTGACCGAGTTGGGGATTTTTTCTGTGATGTGGTCTGAGCATTGTGCTTATAAAAATACCCGGAAACTTCTTAAGCTTTTCCCCACCGAGAAAAAAGATAAAGACTCGATTGGGCAAGTCCTTGTAAAAGCTGGCGATGAAAACGCCGGTGTCATTGATATCGGAGATGGATGGGGCGTTGCTTTCAAGATAGAGTCGCACAACCATCCCAGTGCGATCGAACCATTTGAGGGAGCGGCAACTGGGGTAGGTGGTATTGTCCGAGATATTTTTACCATGGGTGCACGCCCTATTCTTTTAACTAACTCCTTACGATTTGGGGATATTGAGAACCCTCAGGTGAAGCGTTTGTTTCGTGGAGTTGTGAGTGGGATTTCTAACTATGGCAACTGTTTGGGTATACCCAATATGGGTGGTGATATTTACTTTGATTCCTGCTATGAGGGAAATCCTTTGGTCAATGCACTATGCGCCGGTATTCTTCGCCATGAAGAAATTCAGAAAGGTGCTGCCACAGGGGTGGGGAATCCTGTTTATTATGTAGGGCCTGGAACTGGTCGTGATGGACTGGGCGGTGCAAGCTTTGCCTCCCGGGAGTTAACTGAGGAAAGTGCGGCAGACCGACCTGCGGTGCAAAAGGGTGACCCTTTTATGGAGAAGCTTTTGCTTGAAGCCTGCTTGGAGATGATGGCGATTCCCGGCCTTGTTGTTGGTATTCAAGATATGGGGGCGGCCGGACTTACCTGCTCAACCTGTGAAACTGCATCTCGTGGAGATTCGGGCATTGAAATTGATTTGGATTTGGTTCCTCAGCGTGAAACGGGCATGAATTCCTATGAAATTATGCTTTCTGAGAGCCAGGAAAGAATGTTGGTCATTGTGAACCGTGGCCGCGAACGCGAGCTTGAAGAAGTCTTTGAGAAATGGGACTTGCACGCGGCCAGAATTGGAGAGGTCAAGGAAGGAGATCGCATGGTTGTTCGCCAAAAGGGTGTGGTGGTAGCGGACTTACCTGCGAAATCCTTGACCGATGAAGCACCTATTTATGATCAGCCATCCAGTGAGCCTGCTCATGTCGCGCAAGCCCGAGATTGGACCGTGGATTCAATCTCTTCATTACCTGCAAATGAGGTAACTCCCGCCTTGGAAAAGTTATTAGCTCATCCAACCATCGCATCCAAGAGATGGGTATGGAAGCAGTATGATCACATGGTCATGTCAGGATGTACCGTCGAGCCTGGTAGTGATGCGGGTGTCGTCCGTCTAAGCATTGCCGGGTTGGATAAGTACCTTGCCATTGCTAATGATTGCAACAATCGCTTCTGCTATCTTGACCCCTACAAGGGTGCCTTGATTGCGTTTGTGGAGTGCATGAGGAATTTGGCTTGCTCAGGGGCCAAAGCTCTGGCCGTAACCGATAATTTGAACTTTGGAAACCCCAACAAACCTGAAGCCTATTACATGCTTAAAGAGTGCGTGAAAGGTCTGGCTGATGCTTGTGCTCATTTTGATGTTCCGGTTGTGGGAGGAAATGTAAGCTTATACAATGAACACGGGGAAGGTTCCATAGATCCTACACCGGTGGTCTCTATGGTTGGGCTTATTGACCATGCCGACCATATCACTAGGTCCTCTTTGTCTTATCCAGGTCAGTCAATTATTTTGCTTGGTGATTTACCGCATGAATTGGGGGGCAGTTATTTTCTTCAAACCCAGTATGGTCTGAAGGAGGGAGTGGTACCAGAAGTCGATTTGGGAGCTGAAGCCAAACTACAAAACTTCCTGATATCCAAAATTGAAAATGGTTTAATATCTTGTGCCCATGACCTCGCAGAAGGCGGTCTTTTGGTCGCCCTTGTGGAAATGCTTTTTGGAGAGTCTCCTTTGGGTGCTACTGTAAGCATCCCAAGTTTAGGTTCCTCTTCCCGATTGGATGCCTTGCTCTTTGGGGAAAGCCAGGGGCGTGTCCTCATTGGTGTTTCTTCTGAAAAGGTGGATTCGGTTCTAAATGAGGCTAGGGACGGAGGCGTGCCCGCCCAAGTTATTGGTCAAAGCACTGATGGTCAGGAGCTTTTACTTACTGTTAATGATGAAGAAATTGTACGCTCCGACATTTCAAAGTTGCAGAAGATTTGGGAAGATGCGATTCCTTCCCACATGCAATCTGTATAACGAAAGAAAATGAGTGACGAAATCGGACACCACTGTGGGATTGCTCTTGTAAGGTTAAAAAAGCCCTTGGCTTACTATGCTGAAAAGTATGGAAGTTCGCTTTGGGGATTTAATCAATTATTCCTGCTTATGGAAAAGTAGCACAATCGCGGACAAGATGGTGCCGGGATTGGTTCGATGAAGCTGAATATGCCCGCTGGTGAAGCTTTTATGTTTCGGGAGCGGAGCACCAGCAGTAAAGCATTGGCCAAGATCTTTGGTGGCCAACACAGGCTCATTGATAAGATGATCAAGCGCGGGAAAGTTTTCCCTGAATTCCCCGAAACCGTAAAAGAACACTTTGATTACGGGGGAGAGATTTTACTGGGTCACTTGCGTTATGGTACGTCCGGTGCCTATGGTTCTACCACCTGTCATCCCTATTTCCGCAAGAGCAATTGGCCAAATAAGAATCTTATGGTCGCCGGAAATTTTAACCTCACCAATGTGGAGGAACTTAATCAAAAGCTTGTTGAGCGTGGCCAACATCCTGTTTTTGATACCGACACCCAAGCCATATTGGAAGAGACCGGTTATCACTTGGATGCCAGCAATGACGAATTGGGGATGGCTGCTCAAAAAGAAGGTATTTCAGGTGATCAGTATTCTTCATGGGTTGGAGAGCGCATAAAATTACCCGAAATTTTTCGAAAAGCCGCCGCCCATTGGGATGGTGGTTATGCCTTGGCTGGTATCATTGGTAATGGGGATGCTTTTGCTATGCGAGACCCGCTCGGTATTCGTCCAGGTTTTTATTTTGAAGATGATGAAGTGGTGGCCGTTGCTTCTGAGCGTGCCCCCCTGATGACTGTCTTTGATAAAGAAGCCACGGAAATAGAAGAAATAAAACCTGGTACCATCATTGTTGTTCGTGCCAAGGGCACGGTCGAGATTGAACGATTTGCAGACGATCCAGCTCGGCAGGCAGGGTGTTCTTTTGAGCGTATTTATTTTTCCCGGGGAAATGACCCTGATATTTATGCTGAACGTAAGACATTGGGGGCTCTTTTGGTTCCTCAAGTCCTGGAGGTTGTGGGAAAAGATTTTTCCAACAGCGTTTTCAGTTATGTCCCTAACACCGCCGATAGTGCGTACTATGGTTTTATGGAGCAATTACGCTTGGTTCGCCGAGCCGAAGTGCAGCAGCAATTAATTAATGCCAAAAATAATGGTAATCTCACCGACGAGTTAATCAATGAGCTTGTTATGGATAATTGGCCAAAGGGGGAAAAAATTGCCAATAAAGACATCAAGCTTCGTACTTTTATTTCTCAGGAATCTGGCCGAAATCAATTGGTGTCCCATGTCTATGACATTACTTACGGGGTTGTACGTGAGCAGAAGGATGCCTTGGTATGTATTGATGATTCTATCGTGCGGGGCACAACCCTAAAGAAAAGTATCCTGCAGATTTTAGGACGTTCCAAGCCCAGGAAACTTTTAATCGCTTCCACGGCTCCTCAAATCCGTTATCCGGACTGCTATGGTATTGATATGTCGGAGCTCGGGAAATTTATTGCTTTCCAGGCAGCTGTATCCCTAATCAAGGAAAGGGGATACGATGGCTTACTTGATGAAGTGGCTGCAAATTGTAGAGAAGCATTAAAGGAAACCAAGCCGTGCCTGGTAAACCACGTAAAGCGGGTGTACGAAAATTTTAAGGTTACCGAAATTTCTGCGAAAGTTGCAGAGCTTGTGAAACCAAAATGTTTGGATGGTGTGACGGATGTCCAGATTGTATTCCAGGGAATAGAAAACTTACACGAAGCTTTACCTGATCATCCAGGTGACTGGTATTTTACAGGCGATTATCCCACACCGGGCGGGTATCGTGTTGTGCACAAAGCTTTTCTGAATTTTTACGAAGATAAAGAAGGTCGAAGTTACTGACAAAGCACATAAGTTATTTATCTTATCTGGGATTGTATTGGTAAAAAAGTAAGAAAAATCCTTTGACATCCCACCAAGGTATTTCGTTATGCTTTAAAGCGGATGGACACTAATTATCAAACCCTCGTGCTCAACCGTCTGTGGCAAGCGGTGAATGTCGTGGGGGTAGAGCGGGCTTTTAGTCTGCTTTCCCTCGATCACGCTCAGGTAATATATGCTGAAGATGAGAGTTTCCGTGTTTTTGACGGTCCATCTTGGTTTGAGCATTGCAAAGATTTGGATACTCAGGTTGGGAGTCGCGTGGTACACACCATTAATCAGCAAGTGATTGTACCCACGGTTTTAATTTTGCGCTCCTATGACCGGATGTTGATGCAAGAGATGAAGTTTAACCGTCAAAATTTGCTCGAGAGAGATGATTACAGCTGCCAATATTGTGGAAAGAAATTGCCTACCAAAGATTTAAATATGGACCATGTAATCCCTCGTGATCGGGGAGGGGGAACATCCTGGGAAAATGTGGTCACTTCCTGTATTCGTTGTAACAGTAAGAAAAGTAACCGACTTCCTAAAGAGGCGGGCATGAGATTGCTAAAAGAACCGAAGCGTCCTTCGCAGCGCCCTTTTATGTCTTCCTTACTGGGTAAACCTATGGAGGAGACCTGGTCACACTTTATCCAAAGAAAGCAATAAGTAGTTTTCCTTTCTCGCATTCTTGATGAGTCCCGATAATTTAAATGGTGTGGATTCCAAGATAACCTATCAAAACTCTGACCGCCGTGCATTGGATGCCCTTTACCGCATTAGTGCATTAGCGGGCAAAGAAAACAATCCACTTGTTTCCTTGGGAAATATTTTGGATGAAGTGATGGCGGTTTTTGGGGCAAGTTCTGCCTCAATTTGTATGCTTAATGCAGATTCCGATCAGTTACTCATCGAAGTTGAAAAGGGACTATCTAAACAAAGCAAGGGGTTTGAACTCCCTGTGGGGGTTGGGATTACCGGGTGGGTTGCGATGTATGGTGAACCTTTCCTTTCGGGTGATGTGGCTAATGAGGAAAAATATTTTTGCATCGATGAACGAATAAAATCTGAAATGGCTGCCCCTTTGACTGAAGGTGAAAGAGTAGTGGGTGCACTGAATGTTGATTCGATGGCCTTACAGGCTTTTGATGAGGATGACCTGAGACTCCTGGTACTTATGGCCAAAGAAGCCAGTCGGGTGTTGGGCAATATGTGGATGGTCCAACAATTACGTCGCAAAGCTGATCAGTTACAAACTTTGGTTCTTGTCGGGCAGGATATGGCTGGCACTCGAAAAGTGGACGGGGTACTGGAATCGATCACTCGGGAAGCACTTCTTCTCCTTAACTGCCGTTTATCTGCATTTTTTCTGTATGATGCAGATAACGATTATCTACGGTTGCAATCTTTGCAGAACGAGCAGGGACTTGTTCCATACGAAGAAAATTTAAAACCAGCGGATAGTATCCTGGGAACTGCCCTTCGGGGGCACCGCCAGGTGCAAACCCGAGATTTATTGCGTACCGAAGAGCATCACTTTGTTTCCCTGATTCGACAGGAGAATTTACATTCGATGTTGGTCACGCCCGTGGTTTATGAAGATGAACCGATTGGCTTACTTAGTCTGTATGTCGACCGCAAGCACCGCTTCAATGATGATGAGCGATTAATTGTACGGGCTCTTGCAGACTTGGGGGCAATTGCAGTGCAAAATGCTCGGTTGTATGGCCGGGTATTTTCTACAGAGGAGAGTATGAGGAAAAGTGAGCGCTTGACGACCTTGGGTACTTTGGCGGCAGAAATTGCTCATGAGGTTCGTAATCCTCTCATGGTGGTGCGGTTACTTTTTGACTCTCTGGAATTTGATCAAGATTCAGATGAAAGTAAGAATAAGGATATTTCTATTATTCGAGAAAAACTTAATCACTTAGACCAGATAGCGGGACGTATCCTGGATTTTGGGAAGAGCCGGGAGTCATTCCGCCGAAATTATTCTTTGCCGGAAATATTGAAAGATGCATCCCTACTGGTGCGGTTAAAGCTGGAGCAGTCGCAGGTTAATCTTTCTGTAAACCAAGCCAATCCTAACATAACTGTGTTTGTCGATAAGGGACAAATCCAACAAGCCTTGCTTAATTTAATTCTCAATGCATTGGGTGCGATGCCAAAGGGGGGGAGCTTGGAAATTGAATCTTTTATAAATTCTGATAACCGGGCAGAGGTACTGGTGAGCGATACAGGAACTGGTATCCCCGAGGATTTAAGAGCTCAGATATTTGATTCCTTTCTAACGGCCCGCACAGACGGCACTGGACTTGGACTTACGATATCAAAGCGAATATTGCGTAGCCACGACGGGGATCTTGAATTGGTTAAATCTGATGAATCAGGGACCGTGTTTAAGCTTACCCTACCGGTCTGTTGAGGAAGGACCTAAAACTTTTTTAGACAGGTAAAAATATTTACTCTTATACCTCGTGATAAAATTTCCCCTCATAAAGTGCAGTGCTTAGGTCTTCCCGCAGTTCCAAAAAGCGGGAGGGAGAAAAGGTTTCTTTTGTTTTCAAGGGTTCAATATTGAAAATGTCTGTGGCTATACCTTGCTCGGTGGCAATCCTTGCAAATTGAATACTAAATCCACATTTGGAAATGGTTTTGGCTATTAGATGGAGCAAGCCCACTTGGTCTGGTGCCCGGACTTCCACAATTGTCCGATTGAGGGAAACATCTCGGTAAACATCCACTTGGGAAGGTATTTTCTCTCCTAATTTATCTTCGCTGGAAAAGCGGCGGGTTCGGTCAGCTTTCTTTCTTTTTTCTGAAATTAATTTGTCGGGCGCTACCTCGTCACTCAGAAAAGAACGAATAGAAGTTTCGCAATGCTCGCGGACTTTAATATCGTCCACAACCCCACCGTTTTTATCCTCTACATAAAATACATCGATCGCGAGTCCATCTTTACGGGTGACAGCCCGGGCACCCAAAATGTTTAGGCCAGCAATTGAAAAAGCCCCGGTTAGTTTTTCGAACAAACTATTGCGGTCGCGGGTTACGATATCTACAACTGTAAGGGAACGCCGCAGATCATTTCTCCAGTTTATCACTGGAACAGGAGACTTGGTCCCGGTGGCAACGAAGCGGTGGATCATGTCCACATGAAGACTGACTTCCTCTTTGCCGGTGTGTGAGAAGTATCGAATCGGGACCTGTTCGAGGTGCTCAAGAACTTCCTCTTTGGATACCCCTTCAACCTTCAGGTTTTTGTATGCATCCTTTAGGGTATTCGGGTCTTTTCGGGCTCGTTTACCTTCTAGCACAGATAACGTATTAGTGAAAAGTTGGGTGTGCAGTTCCTCTTTGTGGGAATTCCAAAGGTCTGGTGCCGTGGCATTGGCATCGCAAAAAGTATGCACATACAAAAATCGTAACCTTTGCTCTCCTTCGACAAATTGGGCAAACGAATCAATAACCTCGGGATCTTCGAGATCAAATTTGTTAGCATACCGTACCATCTCTAAATGATTACGAATGACAAACAAAATACGGTCCCGCATCTCATCGGAGACACCGAGCCTGTCCATCATACTAACCGCAATTTCTACACCCCGTTCACAATGTCCTTTCGGTCCTTGGTCTTTGCCAAGATCATGAAGAAATAAAATCAAGTAGAGTAAGCCAGGCACTTCATTTTTTCGTAGGGCTTCCAAATAGTGCCTGGACCCTTTTTTCTTCCCTTGGAATATTCTGTCCAAAGTCGTGATACAATGAAGTACATGGATGTCAGCCGTAAAGCGGTGATAGAGGTCATGCTGTACTTTGCAGGTAAGTCTCCCAAATTCGGGAACAAATCGTCCCAGTACCCCGAGTTCGTGCATTTCACAAAGGGTTGGGCTTACATTCCCAATTTCTTGGAGAATGGAGCGAAAGGTTACATTGGCGGAAGTCGAATTGATCAGGGCCGAGTCAATCAAGGACAGCCGGTTTCGTACCAAGGATCGAAGGTCAGGAGCAAGCTTGGCGGAAAGCCGTTGCGAGTGCCGGAATAGTCGAATTAAGCGTTCAGGATCTTCATCAAAGATTTGCAGATTTGTACTGCTGAGTTCTTCCCCATTGAGAACAAAGCCGTCTACTTTTTGAAGGGGAGGGGATTGGTAAGCTTGGATTACTTTTTTGAAGCTCAAGGAGGATGTGGAACCTGTGGTTGCATGGACAAGGCGTTGTTCCAGAATTCCAGATAATTGACTAATTGTTCGGGCACGGGAGTAGTAATCCCCCATGAAAAGTTCAACCCTGCGGAAAATGTCTTTCTCATCATACCCAAGACCGAGTGCAACTTCGGGTTGTTTTTCAAGGTGTAAAATATCTACAGGACGCTTACTTTTAAAATGCAGTTCGTTCCGGACACGTAAAAGAAAAGAATAGGCTTCCTCAAAAGATTGGGCTTCTTCCTTGGTGAGAAACTTTTTTTTGATAAGCCCGGATAATCCATATTTTTCAAATTTTGCTTTGGTCATCCACAAAATTCCTTGGAAGTCCCGCAAACCACCCACTCCATTTTTTACATCTGGTGCCTGCAAAAAAACAGTACTTCCTTTCTCAAGCCTTCTCTGCTCCTGGTGAGTGAGGACTTCTTTAAGATACTGAGATGGGTTATTTTTACGGCAAAATTTATGAAATTTCTCGATAAACTTTTTTGCAATTTTTCGGTCTCCGCAAAGATACCGAGCATCAAGCATAGAGTTTTTGTTGCGGATATCATTTTGGGACTCACGTAATGCTTCCCTTACCTCTCTCGATGCGTGCCCCACTTTCATTCCCGTATCCCAAAGTGGGTACAGAATTTCACGGGTCATGGTCTCTTTCAATTCATCCAGGGATTTTCCCATCGATGTTTTAGGGTAAAGAAACATGAGGTCGATATCACTGTGAGGGCTCAACTCACCCCGACCATATCCACCAGTCGCAAGAAGACACATGGGCTTGATTTTCGCCATGCTTTGCGTGGCCACATCCATGGCGTAAGCAAAAAGATTCTGAATTAACACATCAAGGATGACAGACCTGGCACGAGTGAGGCGAAGCCCAGAATCACCTTTCTGATGGTATCTGTGGAGCATCTCTTTCTCAAGCCGCATGAATTCCTTTATCTGCTCAATTCTTTCCTTGTCGGATTGGCCAGAATGAAAAGTCAGTCTTATTTCGGCATGTTGCCTCGTTCTTCTAAATAGCGGATCGTCCTCCATGTCACATCAGGTATTTATTTTCCTATGCTTTCTTTGGGAAGGGTGCGAGATAAAACATCTCGCTTTGGAATTGCTCACAAAAATAGAGTGATGTATAAGAATTAATTATGTATACAAATCATTCTCTTTTATGCTGGAAGCGTGCCTTTTTAGTTTTGGTTTGTGGAGTTACTTCTCTAGCAGCCGAGCCTTTTCTCGCTCCGAATGATCCATTCCTTCGTCACGAAATCCGCCTTCTTGGAGATGAAGGGGGGTTGAATAGTTTACAGAATACTTGGCCTCTGGATTTGGGTGGTTTGCATGCGATGCGTTCAGATTCCGAACATTCCTATCCCATTCGGCTTCTTGATCAGCGTCTTTCTCAAGAGGGTAACTCTGGGTGGTCTCCGGTTACTACTACTATTGGCCTCGCAGATGACCGTGTCACCGCTCGTGGATTTGGCCCAGAACCCCGTTCCAGTTTTGCGACTAATGTATCCGCTTCTTGGATGAATGATCGTTTTGCCGCCAAACTCTCCTTGAATGCACTGTACGGGATGCCTCGTGACTGGAAGGGCCGAAAAGATGAAGGTTTTGCTTTGGATGGTTCCTACATCGCTGCCCGCTTGGGCAATTGGTCTGCCAGTTTTGGACAGCAGGAACGATGGTGGGGCCCAGGTTGGGATGGCAGTTTGATTTTATCCACCAATGCCCGTCCCATTCCTGCCATATCCATCGACCGCCGCATCCCTGAGCCTTTTGAGACCAAGTGGTTGTCATGGATCGGCCCCTGGAGCTTTCATTCTTTCATTGGGCAGATGGAAGACGAGCGGGACCTCGCCATCGATTACCCCAATCATTTTTTGTGGGGTATGAGGGGAGAAGTCGCCCCAACCATTTTGGATGGTTTAGAAGTTGGATTTTTTCGAACTCTTCAATTAGGGGGAGATGGACGGGATGTTCGCTTCAAAAGTTTTATCGACGCTTTTCTTTCCCAGGATAATTACGGAGCCAATACCGGACTCACTGATCGATCCAAGGAGCCAGGTAACCAATTAGCGGGTATTGATTTACGGTGGAAAGTGCTCGATGCCCCCATGGCATTGTATGGCCAGGTTGCTGGGGAAGATGAGGACAATTTTTTACCCAATTCTTTACTGTTTCAATACGGTCTCGAAGCTTGGACCAAGATTGATGAGTCTACCTTGCGTATTTTTGCTGAATACGCAGATCTTACCTCCTATTGGTGGACGGGAGATCCCCGTACGAGAAATATTACTTACGGGCACCATATTTATGGAGAAGGCTATCGTTACCGCGGTCGTCCTGTTGGCCATTGGGCAGATCAGGATTCTCAAATCCTTAGCATCGGTGGCTTGCTTGTAAACCAAGATGGAACAGGCTGGGGAAGTACGATCCGGGTTGGTGACTTAAATGAAGGACCACTTCGTAATGCTCCTCCTCATCAAGGAAGTTTGGGGAACAGTTCTGTCTCTGACGATGTCACAACCGAATATTTTTCTTTAGATGTATTCAATGCCCGAAAATATCCGGAATATGGACTTTCGGTTCACACTTCTATAGGATGGGAATCTCTAGATGTTGTAGGGGGTGACAAGGATGATGGTCTTTCCGCTTTTCTCTCTATGACCCGTACCTTTTAATGTTCTGACCAGCTCAATTTTATGAAAAAGATTATACTCAGTTTTTTTATTTATTCATTTTCCGCCACAGGTTTTCTGTTTGCTCAAGTAGATCCCGCCCTGATGGCAAAACTTTCCGCTTTAACACCTCAGCAACGGCAGCAGCTTTTGGATCAGCGTTCTTCGGGGCGGGGTGATTTCCAAAGATCATTTCCAAGTGCCGAGCTCAATACCCGTTCTGTAGAAGTTGAAGCCCCGGATGAAGAATCTTTTGATACTAGGTCAAATTTTTTGACAGATCTGTCCGAGATGGAGGAATTAATTTCTTCCGATATTATCCGTCTCGAAAAAGACCAACAAGAAGACCGTATTGTTATCGAAAATTATAATGCGTTAGAAGAAAGCAAGGCACTTTTACGGAAGATAAAACAAGTACAACGCCGGGAAATTGAAAAAAGGGCGGATGAATTTGGAAAGTCTGAAGCCGATCCTATCAAGCCCTTTGGTTATGACTTGTTTGCGTCTGACCCCAGTACCTTTGCCCCCGGAAATGAAGTGCCCATACCATCCGATTATCGGATTGGTCCGGGAGATTTGGTAGAGATTCAACTTTTTGGGCAACGCAATGAATCTTACAGTCTGGGTATTTCCCGAGAAGGTATGATTCGCTTTCCTGGAATTGGTCCAATTAATGCCTTTGAGAAAGGAACAAGTTTCATAGAACTCAAAAACCATCTGAAGGAAACAATACGCAAGCAGCTCGGAGAAGGAGTCCAAAGCTCTATCACATTGGGAGCTTTCCGAAGTATCAGGATTTTTCTCCTTGGCGAAGTGCGCAAGCAGGGTGCCTACACGGTGAGTGCACTTTCCACCACCATTAATGCTCTGTTGAGTTGTGGTGGCATCAAAGACACGGGAAGCCTGCGCAATATAAAGCTTAAAAGGGCAGGTGAAGTCATAGCTAGCTTAGACTTGTATGACCTTCTCTTGCGGGGGGATACCAGAGCAGACCAGCCATTGCAGCCAGGTGATGTCATTTTTGTGCCCGTAGTAGAAAAACAAATTACGGTCAGTGGAGCCGTCCGCCGACCTGCCAAATATGAAATCAAGGGAGGTGAGACCCTGCAATCTGCCTTTGAGCTGGCAGGTGGTTCAAGTAATCGCTCCATTCTCGATTTTATTCGTTTGGAGCGAATGGATGATGATTTTCGTCTTACGATCAAGAATTTGAATTTTGCTTCCGATGCGAAATTTAAAATTCAGAATGGAGACCAGATATCCATTGGTTTTACAGGGAGCTCGGTCAAAAATGTTGTTTCACTGATCGGAGCTGTTGAAAACCTTGGGGACTATGAATGGAAAAATGGCCTGACTCTTAACGACCTAATCAAGGATCCATTCGATTTATTACCCAATGCAGATCTACACTATGGTCTGATTCGCAGGAAAAAGCCTAATGGCGATATTCATTGCCTTAGCTTTATTCCCGCAGACTTGTTTAGGCGGGAAAAAGGCAACAAGGTTTCCCTAAACGCTCAGGATCTCGTCTATTTTTTTCCCCGTGAATCACGTGAAGATTTGCTTGAGGGCTTGATAAGGGATCTTCGTAACCAAAGTGCTTCCGGAGAGAATTCTCGAATAGTTCGCATTTCAGGATCTGTTCACTTCGCTGGCGACTACCCGTTCAGTGATGCCATGACCTTGGCAGATTTATTTCGGGCTGCCGGTGGAACCAGAGACTCAGCTTACATGCTTGACGCAGAAGTTACACGGATTGGCCTCGATCAAGATCAAAGTGCTTTTGTTAAACATATTAGGCTGTCTCCCAAGCAATTAGCAGATGTAAACTCTTCCAAACAGTTTACATTAGAACCCTACGATGCTGTTTCTATCAAGCCTATTCCCTTGTGGAAAGAAGGGGAGCGCATTGAGATTCAGGGAGAAGTTAAATTTCCGGGTTTCTATTCAATCAAAAACGGAGAGACTCTGTATGATGTTATAGTAAGAGCCGGTGGGATAACCGACCGTGCATTTCCTCAAGGTGCTATATTTTCCCGGGAAAACCTCAGGGTAAAAGAAGATGAACAACGAGGGCGACTTATCGCACAATTAGAGTCCGATCTGGCAACCGCCACCCTTTCGGCAAAAGACAGTGAAGATGCTGCTCAGGCTCAATCCGCTGCCCGTGCCATGCTTGCCCGTTTACAAAACACCGAATCCCAGGGAAGGTTAGTGATTGATTTATCCAAAATTATTAAAGCAACTGAAAAAGCACAATTAGTTGTAAAATCAGGAGATTTACTTGTTGTACCGGAAATACCCTATGCAGTAAGCGTATCAGGTGAAGTCCAGTTTCCCTCCTCCCACTTACATGAAGAAAAACTTGCATTGAGTGATTACTTAAACCGTAGTGGCGGATTCACTCAAAACGCGGATAAAGGTCGAACTTTCGTGGTAAAAGCTAATGGCTCTGTCATGACTAAAGGGGGAAATGCTTGGTTTGGGAAAGGTACTTCAAGCAATCAAATTTCACCAGGTGATGTTATTGTGGTTCCCATTGATGTGAAACAAACTCGATTCCTTGAAAACCTTACCTACAGCACGCAGATTATTTATCAATTGGCAGTGGCTGCGGCTGCGGTTAATTCTTTCTAGATAAAGAGAAAAAATATACTGGAGCATTGTAGATTGTATTTTCTACTTCAAGGTATGTTATTTATTCACTTTGTTCAAAAAAACTTGAACAAGTTGCATTTTAC